>JANXTZ010000081.1 GCA_025352125.1 Deinococcales bacterium
ACCAAGTGCTTACAACGATGGCAAAGACACGAACGGCACACCAGCGGGAACGCTCACGAACGATAAAATCTCGAGCATCGTGCTGCCAGTCGGAACAGATGGTGCTGGTTACTTGTTCGGCGAGACTGGAACCCCAATCACGGGCACGGTTTACAAAGACAACAATCTTGATGGTGTGAAGCAACCAACCGAACCAGGGCTTCCAGGCGTGCCAGTGGTCTTGAAGAATAATCTGGGAACGATTGTGGCTTCCACCGTGACCGATGCCAACGGCAATTACAGCTTCCCACCACAACCCGCAGGCAATTACACGATTGAAGAAACCCAACCCGATGGTTACGGCTCGAGCACACCAAACAGTGTTCCTGTGACAATTACGGCAGGTCAAGCAGTCCCAGCCACGAACTTCGGTGACACACCCTCGAGCCTTGCTGGCACGGTTTTCCGTGATGACAACAACGACGGCATCAAGCAAGCTTCAGAACCAGGCATTCCAAACACCACAATCTTGGTGACGGGAACGGACGTGACGGGCACCAACGTTTCAACCACGACCACCACAAATGCCAACGGTGACTGGAAGGTTGAGGGTCTGAAGGCTGGCACATACACGATTACTGAAACGCAACCAGCCGCGTACAACGACGGTAAAGACACCTTGGGTAGTATTGCTGGAACCCCAACTGGAACGCTGGGCAACGATGTCATCTCGAGCATTGTCTTAGGAGACAAGACGACAGCGGCACAAGGCAAGGATTACAACTTCGGTGAGACTGGCAATACCGTCACTGGTCAAGTCTTCAAGGACTCGAACGCCAATGGAACGCTCGATCCAACCGAGACGGGCATTCCAGGGGTACTGATTACCCTGAAAGATGTCAACGGCAACGACATTGATTCCGACCCAACCACCCCAGGCGTGCAACCGACAACCACCGTCACCAAGCCAGACGGCAGTTACAGCTTCCCGAACCTGCCAGCAGGCAATTACAAAGTGGTCGAAACGCAGCCAAACGGACTCGGCTCGAGCACCCCAAACACGGTTCCAGTGGACGTGCGCAACGGCAACCCAACCACCGTCTTGTTCGGTGACACCCCCTCGAGCATTGCGGGTGTGGTATTCAACGACACCAACAACGACGGCATCAAAGACCCAGGCGAGAACGGCATTGCAGGTGTTGTTGTGAGCCTGACGGGCAAGGATGCCAACAACAACCCAGTCAGCTTGACGACCACCACCGATGCAAACGGTGACTGGAAGTTCGGCGATCTGGTTTCGGGCACGTACACGGTCAAAGAAACCCAACCTGTCAGCTTCATTGACGGTAAAGACAGCGACGGCAGCATTCCAAGTACTCTTAGCAACGACCAGTTTGCCAACATTGTCCTGCCAATCGGCACAAACGCCACCAATTACCGCTTTGCCGAACAACTGCCGCAAACGGGTACGGTGACAGGCGTGGTCTTTACCGACACCAACGGCGATGGTATTCAGAACAATGGCGAGACAGGCATTCCAGGTGCGACCGTCACCCTGACGCCAACGGGCGGCACGCCAATTGTTGTGACCACCAACCCTGATGGCACGTACAGCATTCCAAACGCACCAGCAGGTGCAGGCACAATTACCGTGACCGACCCAACAGGGACAAAACTGACCACAAACAACAACCCTCAACCCGTCACCGTGCCTGCTGGCTCGAGCGTCGCAGCAACACCAGTTGGTTATCAACCACTTGGAACGATCAACGGCAAAGTCTTTACAGACACCAATGGCGATGGCAAGCAAGACCCAACCGAACCAGGCATTCCTGGATCAACTGTCACCGTGACAACCCCAGACGGTAAGATTATTACAGTCATCACCGACAAAGACGGCAATTACACCGTGCCGAATGTGCCTGTTGGCAACTATACGGTGGTTGTGACCAAGCCTGACGGTACAGTGCTGACCACGGGCAACAATCCGCAAACTGTGCCTGTAACAGCAGGACAACCCACAAACGCAAGCCCAGTCGGTTTTCAACCGCTCGGTACCATCAACGGTAAGGTCTTTACAGATACAAACGGCGACGGCAAGCAAGACCCCAATGAACCAGGCATTCCAGGGGCAACCGTGACGGTCACCACCCCAGACGGCAAAATTATTACGGTCGTGACTGACAAAGACGGCAATTACACCGTGCCAAATGCTCCTGTGGGCAATAACCAAGTGGTTGTGACCAAGCCTGATGGCACGGTCTTGACCACAGGCAACAACCCACAAACCGTGACGGTCACGTCAGGAAACCCTGTAAGTGCAAGTCCAGTTGGCTTCCAAGGACGCGGCACCTTGAACGGTGTGGTCTTCGAAGACAAGAATGGTGACAAGACCCAACAACCAACCGAACCAGGCATTGCGGGCGCAGTTGTCACGCTCAAAGATGTGGCAGGCAACGACATTGACAGCGACCCAGTCAAACCAGGTATCCAACCAACCACAACCACCACCGACAAAGACGGCAAATACACCTTCCCAACACTGCCCGCCGGACCAGTCCAAGTGATTGTCACCCCACCAGCCGGTTATGTCACGACCACCCCAGAACGCAACCCACAAACGGTCACGATTCCAACAGGTGGCGCGGTTGACGCCCTGCCAGTCGGTCTGGTGAAACCAAGCGTTGCCATCGCCAAGAACGTGGTCCAAGGCGACACGGTGATTCCAGCCGAACAACAACGACCTGAGGTCATGGTCGGCAGCACCCTGCGCTACCAGATCAAAGTCACCAACGACGGCGTTGTGACGCTGAACAACATCAAGATCACCGACACCCTGCCACTGGGTCTGGTGTACGTCCCAGGCTCGAGCAGCCTGGTCAACTCGAGCGTCAAACTCGAAGAACCAGTGGTGACCGACGGTACAGGCGCAGACAAAGACCGTAAGGTCCTGACCTACACCTTGCCAGCCACGATCAGGCTCGAGCCTGGTCAAAGCCTGAGCTTGCGCCTGACCACGGTTGTGACACCGAATGCCTCGACCAGCAACGCTGTGATCAACAAAGCCAAAGCCAGCGCATCGGCAGGCAGTGGCGTTGGTACCGCCGAAGTCAATTCCGACACCGCGATTGCCGCCGTGAAAGTCAACCTTGGCGTCTTCCAAACACCGAACGTGATCGTTGGACGGGTCTACTTTGATCGCAACAACGACAACAATTACACCAGTGGCATCGACGCACCGCTTCCAGGCGCTCGAGTTTATCTGAGTGACGGTCGCTTCGCCGTGACCGATGTGAACGGCAATTACAGCATCCCAGAGATTACTCCTGGCGTGTATGCCATCCGCCTCGATCCAATCACCGCACCGTACCCAGTCAAGCACGTTCCAGACGATCAGGGTGCGCCAGGCACACGTTATGTCAGAACCAACGACGCGGGCGGCATTATCAACGAGGACTTCTTGCTGCTCGAGCCGAGCGCGGCAGCCGTCAAAGCCCGTTCGACCACCGTGCAACGTGGTCCTGTGACCCTAAATAAGTCCTTGATCCAAGGCGGCGCAGGTTACGCCGTGAATGAACAGATCACGCTCGAGAAAGCAGTCAGTAACCTCTCGATCACCGATCCATTGCCGAACGGCAGCGCAGAACGTGGTCCAATCACGATCACCGATGCGGCTGGTCAAGCCGTGAAATTTGAAGTCAGCAAAGATGGCAAGACGATCACCATCCCAGGTACAATCCCAGCCGGAAGCTATAAAATCACCTATGCCATCTTTACCGCCCTGCCGCCAGATCAAGTGCTGACCGACCCCGATATTGATTACGAAGAAATTCTGCTCGGCGCGTTTCCAGCTTTTGAAACAAGCCGTACAAGCGACGAGGTGACACGATGAACCGCGCAAGCGCTCTTCGCCGCAATCTGGCGGCACGAATCAAAACCCTATTCCCCACCCGCAATCTCACAGGCTCGAGTACCCACCCAAGTGTGGTTGCTCGAGGTTTGCTGGCAGGTCTGGTGGTCTTCGGTGCGTTGGCGTTTGCTCAAACCACAAAACCCAAACCGGTTGTGCCAGCCAAACCACGACCCATCGGTGGACCAGCGACTCCAACTCCAGTCCCAGTTCCAACCAAGCCAACTCCAGCCCCCACAAAACCCACACCAACGCCAACAAAACCAGTTCCAGCGCCGACTCCGGTGAAGCCAACTCCTGTTCCAACACCTGTTAAACCAACACCTGCTCCAGCTCCAGTGAAGCCAGTGGTGACCCCTGCTCCAACCCCCGTACCCGTTAAACCAGTGGCAACGCCAACAAAACCTGTTGTCACACCTGCACCAACCAAACCAGTAGCGACGCCAGTAAAACCAGCACCAGTAAAGCCAGTCGCCACCCCAACAAAACCCGTTGTCACACCAGTGCCAACCAAACCTGTGGCAACGCCAACAAAACCCGCCGTCACGCCTGCCCCAACGACCCCCAAAGTTCAAGACGGCACAACCCTGAACGCACCAAAAGGCACCGGGCAAAGCATTTACCTGCCGCTGGCAAGCGTTGGTCGTCAAGTCGGCTGGAAAATCGGCGCTGAAGATTACCG
The DNA here is from genome assembly GCA_025352125.1 of Deinococcales bacterium. Lineage (GTDB taxonomy): Bacteria > Deinococcota > Deinococci > Deinococcales > JAAFIG01 > JANXTZ01. The sequence goes on from JANXTZ010000081.1 coordinate 4,572, forward strand.
TATCAACGTGCCAGCGGGCGCGGCTGGACGACAGACTTCGGTCGAGGTCTTCAGCCCAGAAATCAACCGCAACGATTACGCCAACGCTCGAGATCGCAAAACCTATTACGGCGACGAGTTGTACGGCAAAAATGCGACCCTCACCACCACCTTCACGCTCTCGGACCCAACGGGCGCAAAACTCTTCAACCGTTCTTACACCCCAGGCACAACCCACAGTTACGAAACCCTGTTCCAAGGTCCGCTCGAGGCTGGCTTGTACCCATTCTCGGTGGTGTCCGAGGGCAACGGCAAAAACTCGTTCGCGGTTCGTGCCACGGCGGGTGTCAAGGTCGAAGCCAGCCAGTTCACGGTCAATGCTCGAGGACAATTCTCGCAAGATCAACTGGTGGCGTTTTTGAGCATCGGCAAGAGTGCGCTGGGTAAGACCGTCAAGCTCTCAAATTACGACGCCGACGGCGCGAGCGAACTCAAACTGACCCTGGTCGCCCCAAATGGTCAGCGTTACCCACTCACCAGCTCGCCGGATACCCAGTGGGCAACCAATGCTTTTGTGGTGACAGACCAATTGCTCGGCAACTGGAAAATTTTGGCGGCGATTCAACCGACCACCAAGCAATTCTCGAACTCGTTTGCGTTTCGGTTGCGTTTGAATGACGAACCGCTGTTCGCCCAGATTCCAGGCTTCACCAGCGATGCCAAACCGGTTCAACCCTTGATCGTGGACGTGGTGGATACCCAAGGCAAACCAATCCCAGGCTCGAGTTACACCGTCGGCGGCGGCGCGGTTCGGATCGTGCAACCGATCTTGCCCGACTGCTATCAACCCGTCAGCGCCACGATCTTGGAGGGTCAAGGCAAAGTTGAAAGCAGCACCAAAGTCAGTATCACCTCGGCTTCGGGACATATCAGGTTTGTTGCCACATGTCCCAAAGCGAACCTTCAAGTCAATGCCGTGACCCTGGTGTGCGGTGCGCGAACCCCACTGACAGAGGCCAGTTTCACCATCAATGGTGAGGCGCAAAACTTGCGCACGCCAGCCACCATCACCTTAAAGCAAGCTGGCAACACCGTCATCACCCCAGCCCCACTGGCGGGCGCAACCACCCAAGCCGTGACCGTCAATGCTCAGGTGGGCAAGACCGCAGTCGTCACCCTCGAGTACGCCGTGTCCCAAAGCCTCGAGATCAGCCCAACTGAACTGAACTTGAAGGTTGGCGAGACTGGCAGTTACACCGTGACCGCCAAAACCGACTTCCCGAGCGCCATTCCAGTCACCATCAACCTCAGTTTGCCCGATGGACTCGAGGCACAAAGCCCAACGCGGGTCAAAGGCACAACCCAAGCGGGTCAACCGCTGATTCTGGTCGTGCCAGTCAAAGCCACGGGCGAAATTGTGAACGGTACCGTGCGTGCCAGCCTCGAGCCAAACTGTGGTGTGGTCGCCAGCGCCAGCGTCAATGCCATCCCTGTGGTCGTTGCCGCCCCAGCCGAATTAAAACTGACCAAAACTGTTGACAAAGATATTCTGTCCGCGAACGACCTTGCCACATTCACGATCACCGTGACCAACACGGGCGGCAGCAGCGCCAACGGGGTTCGTTTGACCGACGTGCTGCCAACAGGTTTGACGGGCAACAACATCGATCAAACCTTTGACCTGGCGGCGGGCGCAAGCAAGACCTTCAGCCTGCCGACCACCGCCAACGGTGAGGCTCGAGGCATCATCACCAACACCGCGCAAGTGGTCTGGAACGGACAAACCTTGAATGCTCCTGCAAGTGTTCGGGTGCTCGAACCAGCCCAGTTGAAACTGACCAAAACTGTTGACAAAGACGTGGTTGAGGCAGGCGATAAAGTCAACTTCACGATCACCGTGACCAACACTGGCAGTTCAGTCGCTACAAATGTTCATTTGACCGACGTTTTGCCCCTCGGTTTGAGTGGCGAGAAAATCGATCAAACCTTTGACCTGAACCCAGGCGAAATCAAGACCATCGAACTTGCTGCCACCGCCAACGGTGAGGCTCGAGGAATGATTACCAACACCGCCTTTGTGAACTGGAACACTCAAAAACTGAGTGCGCCTGCCAGCCTGCGCGTGCTCGAGCCAGCCCAGTTGAAACTGACCAAAACGGTGGATAAAGACGTGCTTGAAGTTGGCGAGACCGCAAACTTTACGATCACCGTACAAAATACGGGCAGTTCAATCGCTACAGGCGTTCGTTTGACCGATGTGCTGCCTGTCGGTCTGAGCGGTGCGAACATTGACCAGACGTTTGATCTGAAACCAAACGAAATCAAAATTTTCAAACTGGCAACCACCGCCGATGGTAAAGCTCGAGGGACGATCACCAACACCGCGCAAGTGGTCTGGAACGGACAAACCTTTAAAGCCCCAGCCAGCGTTCGTGTGCTCGAGCCAGCGCAGTTGACCTTGACCAAAACCGTTGATAAAGACGTGCTCGAGGCGGGCGAAATTGCAAACTTCACACTCACTGTCAGCAATACTGGTGAAGCCACCGCCAAAGCGGTGCGCCTAACCGACGTGCTGCCCGCCGGTTTGCTCGGCACCAACCTCGATGAAACTTTTGACCTGGCGGCAGGCACGACCAAGATCTTCACGCTTGCCACCACCGCCAGCGGTGCGGCTCGAGGGACGATCACCAACACCGCAAACGTGCTTTGGAATGGACAAACCCTGAAAGCCCCAGCCAGTGTGCGTGTGCTCGAGCCAGCGCAAATCAAACTGACCAAGACCGTGGACAAAGACGTGGTTGAGGCGGGCGATAAAGTCAACTTCACGATCACCGTGACCAACACGGGTTCATCGCTGGCACAAGGCATTCGTTTGACCGACGTGTTGCCTGCGGGGTTAATCGGTCAAGGATTGTTGGATAACTTTGACCTGAAAACCAACGAAACCAAGACCTTCACCGTTCCTGCCACCGTTGCCAGCGACGCAAAAGGTGTGATTACCAACGCCGCCAAAGTCAATTGGAACGGACAAGAATTCACCGCGCCAGCCAGCGTGCGTGTGCTCGAGCCAGGACAATTGAAACTGACCAAAACCGTGGACAAAGACGTGGTGCAATCGGGTGACAAAGTCAATTTCAGCCTGACCGTCACCAACACGGGCAGCAGCACCGCCAGGGGCATCGAACTGGTTGACGTGTTGCCGGTCGGTTTGAACGGTCAAAACCTCAACCAGACCTTTGACCTGAAGGCAGGAGAGAGCAAGACCTTTGCCGTGCCAGCCACCGTCGCCGACAACGCCAGTGGTTCGATCACCAACACCGCCAACCTGAACTGGAACGGCACACAACAACAAGCCAGCGCCAGCATCCGCGTACTCGAGCCTGCCAGCCTGAAGCTGACCAAAACCGCAGACCGCAGCACCGTCCAACCAAACGAGAAGGTCAACTTCACGATCACCGTGGTCAACACGGGCGCAACCCGCGCCAGCAACATTCAACTCTCCGACGTTTTGCCCGCCGGTCTGAACGGCGAGAACCTGTTTGAAACTTTCAGCCTCGAGCCTGGTCAGAGTCGCGCCTTCACGGTGGTCACCACGACCTCAAACAACGCACTTGGCGAACTCGAGAACGTGGCAACCGTCAAATGGAACGGCACGACCCAAACCGCCAGCGCCAAGGTGCTGGTCAACCCAATCATTGACCTGGCGATCACCAAACGCGTCAGTCAGAGCCAAGTCAACATTGGCGACACGGTTCTGTACACGATCACCGCCACCAACAACGGACCGAGCGCCGCCACTGGCGTCAGCGTCAGCGATGACCTGCCAGCCGGACTCGATTATGTCAAGGCGACCACCAGCCAAGGCACGGTCAGCGCCAGCAACGATACGGTGACCGCCAATATTGGAACGCTGCCCGTCGGCACGAGTGTCACCATCACCGTGACCGCCAAAGCCACAATCGCTGGCAAAATTGTCAACACCGCCACCGTCAAAGGAAATGAGACCGAAACGACCCTGGTCAACAACAGCGCCCAAGCCAGCCTCGAGATACTCAAACCCGTTGCGCCAGCCCCAACCAAAGGTCAGTTGAACGTGACCGCCAGCGCCCTGAGTTGCGCCACCAGCACCCCAATCGTCGGTGCGGGTTTCACCATCAACGGCACGCATTACCAAACGCCAGCCAGCCTGCAACTCGAGGCGGGCAGTTACACCGTGCTGCCAGACGCCCAACCAGGCTCGAGCAGCCAACCCGTCACGATTGCCGTGCGCAGCGATCAACTCTCAAACGTCAACCTCGAGTTCGCGGTGCAACTAAGCCTGAGTTTGAACCCGCAAAGCCTGAACTTAACTGTCGGTCAGAGCGCCAACATGAGCGCCACGGTCAGCACCGAATTCCCCTACGCCATCCCAACCAGCCTGAGCTTCACCCTGCCAGAGGGCTTGCAACTGCTCACGGGATCGCTGACCTCGGCGGGCAGCGTCCAAGCCGGACAACCACTGACCTCGAGCATCGGCGTCAAAGCCATTCGGTCGGTCAGCAACGCCAATGTTCGCGTCAGCCTCGAGCCAAACTGCAACATCGCCGACACCAGCAAGCTCGAGATTGCCCGCGCTCCGCTTCCTGCCCAAACCCGCGAAAGCCAAGTCATTGTGCTGGGCAAGGTGGACCAAGTGCTCGGCGGCAACAGCAGCGTGATCCTGTCAGACCGAATTCCTGCCAACGCGAGCTACATCAAAGGCTCGAGCCGATTGCTCTCTAACCCAACCTTTGATGTGACCCAGTACGCCAGCGACGCTGGAACGCCATTTGCCGACCCGTATGTGTCTGGTGACCGGTTGTTCTGGGTGATTTCAGCCAAAGCCTACCAAGCCATGCTGGCGAAGCAAAACCGCAAATCGAGTGTTTTAATGAGCCTCGCCCAAGCCAGCAGCGTTTACGGTCTGACCTACCGCCTGAGCCACACGGGTGCGCTGCTCATGCCGACAGACCGCGTTGGCGTGATGTTGCTGTCCCCAGGCAAGCCAGGTGCGGGCGTGAGTGCGCTTGACCCCACCAGCAGTATCGGCAAAACTTGCAATGAATGCGTGGTTCGTGTCCTGCAAGGCGACCCAGCCACGTTGCTACCCGCTTTGAACGCAGCCATCCCACTGGCTGGAGCGCCCAGCAGTTCCAGCAACCGCCCTATTGGCGGCGAAGCCACCGTTCTGAAAGTCAGCGTCATCAACCCACAAACCGACAACGGCATCAATGCCATCGTTCTGGTCGAAGCTTTTGACGCCAACGGGCTTGCCGCCAGCGACAGTTATGCCACCCTCGAGTTAAACGTTGACCCGATCACGCCAGATGCCGAACCTGGCATTTCGGGCTATCAAGTCCGACTGGTCGGCGGCGTCGGACGCGTGCAACTGTCTGGCTTGTCACAACAACCAGGCAACAACAACCCGATCACCGAAGTCCAAATCGAGGCTCGAGTCAGCAACTCGAATGGCACGATCAGCTCGAGCCGCAACTTTAAAGTCTCAGAATTAAGCATCGGCAGCCGCGACCCGTTGACGCCAAACAGCACCGACACCCAAGCCCCAGCGCGTCCGTTCCTGCTGGTCGGAAACATCGGCGCTCAGGGCGACCTGGGCATCCCAAGCGGTGACTTCAGTATCTCAGGCGGTTTAAGACTGTTTGCTCGAGGTGAAATTGCCACGGGCGTCACCCTGACCGCAGGCGTGAACCTGCAAGTCAAAGATTACATTGATGCCAACGAAAACGGCGTCAAAGACCCCACCGAGCAGGGTTCAGGTTTTAATTTTGGCGGCAGCCTCCTACCGCCAGCCAACCCATACGACACCACCCGATTCCCCTTGCTCGGCGACAGCAGCACCGGTGGCAGTGACGTGCGCTCGAGCGACAGCTTTTACTTGAAACTCGAGTCTGGCAACTCGTACCTGATGTACGGACAGATCACGCCAGGTTTTACCGGCATTCTGACCAATTACAGTCCAAACTTTAACGGCTTTCAAGGTCAGTACCGCGCTGGTGGCATCAACTTGAATGCCTTTGCAACCTACCGACCAAATGCCAACAAGTTCTTCTCCCTGCAAGGCGACGGCACGCGCCTTTACTATGTGCTCGACACGGGCGATGCCGCCAGCACCCCGTACAAAACCCAAGTCTTTGACTCGAGCGAACGCATTGTGATTGCCGTCTATGACCGCAGCTCATGCAGTTTTAGCCCAGCAGGACAACTGATTGTCGGTTCTTGCACCGTGCGTTTGAGCCAAAAAGTTTTGGATCGCAGCGCCGACTACACGATTGACTACAAAACAGGTCGTATCGAACTGTTTAAGAGCCTGAACGCCAGCGATTCAAACGGCAACCCACAATTTGTCGAAATCGACTTTGCCCGCTCCGAGGCAGACCGCAACTTGCAATTTGGCGTGCAGGCAGGATTGACCACAGGCGCGTTCAACATCACGGGTACAGCCATTTTACTCAAACCAGGCGTCAACCCAGGCATCTTGTACGGCGTTGGCGTCGGTTACAGCGCGGGCGGTTTTGACCTCGGGCTTGAAGGCACCTCGAGCGGCGGCGCAATGGGGATTGGCGCTCAAGTCAATTACACGGGCGGCGGATTTAACTTTAGTGTGCGATACCAAGACCTGGCAATCGGTTATCTCGACCCAGCCCGCAACGGCTTGACCGCCACCGCCGGACGTAACCTCAACATTGCCGCCAGCCTTGGCGACCCGAACGGTTTTAGCGTCAATGCCAACATCACCCACAGCCAACTTTACGAGAACGCCACCCCAGGCGCGAACAACACTTTCAGCCTGAACGCCCGCAACAACTTCGGCAGCGGACTGGCACTGTCCCTGGGTGCATACGCCACCCTCAACCCAGCTTTAAATAACTTTGACATGTTCGCCACCCTGGGCGCAGAAATTCCGCTGGGTGCACTCAAACTGACATTGCTGCACAAGCAATTTTTGATTGGCAAGACCAACACCAGCACCGAAATTGGACTCGAGTTGCCACTCTCAGAGAACTTCAGCCTGCGTTTCTCCGACACCCTGAGCTACGGCGACACCATCCGCCAACAACTCAACTTTGGCGTGCGCGGCACGTTCACCAACCAAGAATTGATTCGCACCATCGCAGGCAACAATGCCCTGATTCCAGACGCGTTTGGACAGACCAACATCACCGCCAGTTACGGCATTGACACGGCAAGCCCTGAAAATGCCCAAGCAATTGTTGGCATTGACACCAACATTCCCTTGAGCAGCAACTTCAGCGCCCAACTCGGAGGTCAAGCCAGCTTCGGAACAACCACTTCTTACGGCGGCACGGTGGGCTTGCGTTACGACGACGCCACCGTCAAAGCCAACGCCAGCGTGGGCTTGTCAGTCGCCAGCAACGGTTCGGTCAAACAAGTTTACCAAGTCGGTGTGCTCGCCCAAATCAGCCCCAGCTTTGTGATCTTCCCGAACCTCGAGTACGCCGAAGACCCAGCGGCTTGGGCATCAGGCAAGACTTATGCCGATGGTGGAAAGTTCGGGATTGCCCTGGCGCTCCGCGCCGATCAATTCACTTTAATTGGCAATAACTTTGGCAAGTTTGGTATTTACCGATCAGCCGCCGACGCCAGCGATTTTATTGAAGGTTTGTTCGTCGCCAGCTACGAAACCAGCGAAGTCCTGTTCCTGCGCGGCAACTTTAATTACCGTTACGAATTCAGCACGCCAAGCCTCCCAAGCGTCTTCACGGTGCAACTTGGAGCAGGATTTACTTACTTCCTGACCGACTTTATTGGCGTTGGCGCAAATGCTCAAATTGCATGGCAACCCAGTGTCAACTCGACGCGTTTGGGTTTTGGTGTCGAAGCCAGCCTGAAACCACTGACAAACCTCTTGTTCACGGTTGGTTATAACCTTGTTGCCACAAATCTATTTGGCACCAACCAAGGTCTTTACTTCCGTCTGGACTGGAAGTTCGACGAAAGACTGTTCGGGCGTTAAAACTCGAGTAACACAACTTGGGTTCTCTCGAGTATCAAGCACTAAAAAGTAACCCCCTGCCGTGAGGTAGGGGGTCGCCGCTTGTAAAACAATTCTTGGAATTTTGTTGATTTGAGCGTATCCAGTTTATTGCGGCGGGGGGTCTTGCCGCATTAAACTGTCGAACCAATGCTACATGACCCCTCAGTCTCTCGCTTCGCTCTCTTGACCCAAAACATGCACCTGACGGGCTGGGTCGCTCGAGCCACCTCCTGCACGCAGTGCAGGAGTGTCCTACTGCGCAGGGGAGAACTAAAAACACTGAATTTGGGTTGTTATGGACGAGATTTAATTCGCGTAAGTCAACCAGTGCTCGTACTCTTTGGCTTTGCCAGTGGTCGCCTCGAGGTAACGCTTTCTGATCTCGAGCGAGAGTTTCCCCGCCACGCCGTTGCCGATCTTGCGGAAATCTATTTCGCTAACCGGAGTGACTTCGGCAGCCGTGCCCGTCATGAAAACCTCTTTGGCGCAGTAGAGTTCTTCTCGGGTTGCCATGGTTTCAACCACTTCCAGACCCATGTCCTTGCAAATTTGAATCACGCTGTCGCGGGTGATGCCGGTCAAATTGACGCTTTTCGAGATGGCGTAAACCGTGTTTTTGTTGATGAAAAAGAAATTCTCGCCGGTGCCCTCGGCAATAAAACCGTTCTGGTCGAGCAGCAAACCCTCGTCAAAACCCGCCGAAACCGCGTCCATCCGAGCCAGGGCGCTGTTGACGTAATTGCCACCCGCTTTGGCTTTGCCTGGCATTGCCCCCGCAGGCAAACGTGTCCAGGCGGTGGTCATTAAACGAGCACCCTTTTGAAGGGCTTCCTCGCCCAGGTACGCGCCCCATTCCCAACCCGCAACCATCGCCAGCACTGGGCAGGGCAGTGGGTTGACGCCCAAGGTTTGACCGCCACGCCAGACCAGTGGACGCAAATAACACGACTTGTAAGCGTTGGCACGAATCACATCGAGGTGGGCGTGTGAGATTTCTTCCTGGGAAAACGGGATGGGCATTCGCAGGATGTGGGCGCTGTCAAAAAGGCGCTGGGTGTGGTCGGCAAGGCGAAAAACGGCTGCGCCACGATCTGTTTCATACGCCCGCACACCCTCGAAAACACTTGTCCCGTAATGAAGCGCGTGGGTCAAGACCGAAACAGTCGCCTGTTCCTGCGGTACGAGTCCACCGTTAAACCAGATCATGCCCGCCTTGATGCCGGTGTCGCCACCAACGCTGCCTTTGGGTGCTTCAACTGTCTGTGTCATAAAACTCCTTGAGATGGCTCGAGCGATGTTGGATGCGCAGTTTACCCTGATAGACAAGAGCGGTCTATGGAGGAGCACCCGAAAATCCCTCAACGTTTTTCGATCAAAGCGGTGGCATCTCCAACGGGCAATGGCGGTGCAAAAACATAACCCTGGGCTTGGTCGCAACCCAGAAAATGCAGTTTCTCGAGCTGATACTGGGTTTCGACCCCTTCGGCGAGGACTTCCAATCCGAGGTTGTGCGCCAGGGCAATGATGGTTTGCACCAGCGGGATGGCGTCGTTGCGGTTGGCAGAAATGCCGGAGGTGAACGCCCGATCCACTTTGAGCATGTCCAGTGGCAGGCGCTGCAAACGCACCAAGTTGGAATAGCCCGTGCCAAAATCGTCAATGGAGAAACGCACACCAAGTTTACGCATTTCAAACATCATGTTCTCTGGGGCGGTGTCCCTGGACATGACCTGGGATTCTGTGACCTCGAGTTCGAGGTGCTTGGGCGACAACCCAGTGCGCTCGAGGGTTTTTGAGACATTATGAACCAAATCGGTGTTCTCGAGTTGGACGGCTGAAAGGTTGACCGCAATCTTGTAATCGTGCCCTGCCCTGTTCCATTTTGCGGTCTGCAAACAGGCTGTCTCGAGCACCTGAGCGCCAAGTGGCACGATCAGACCGCTGGCTTCGGCAAGTCCAATAAATCTGTCTGGCAGCACCAAACCGCGTTCTGGATGATGCCAGCGCACCAGGGCTTCAAAACCGATCAGGCGTTCCTCGCCCAAATGAAATTGTGGCTGGTAAAAGACTTCAAATTCGTTGCGCTCGAGCGCCCGCCGGAGCTGGGCTTCAAATTCGAGAATCTCGAGTTCGTGATGGTCTGTGTCGCTGGCAAAGAACCTGGCTCGTCCGCGTCCTGTTTCCTTGGCGCGAAACATCGCAAGGTCGGCACGGGCGATCAAATCGGTGGTGGTTTCGGCATCGCCTGGGAAGTTCGCCACGCCCATGCAGGCGCTGATTGAAACCTCGTGACCATTAAGATAAAACGGTTGGTTGAAACTCTCGAGCACCTTGCGCGTGACCCTGGTGACATACTCGCGGTCGCCGAGCATCAGAATGCCGAACTCGTCGCCGCCCATTCGCGCCAGCAAATCCGTGCTGCGCAAACAGGTCTTCAAGCGCTTGGTGACGACGCCCAGCAGCGCATCGCCCGCGTCGTGACCCAGGGTGTCGTTGACCAGCTTAAAACGGTCCAGGTCAATGAATGCCAGCGACAGAGGCTCGAGCCTGTGACGGGTGTTGTTGATGACTGTTTCAATGTGCTTTTTGAGCATGGTCTGGTTTGGCAGACCCGTCAGGGCATCGTAGTAAAAAATATACTCGAGTTCGTCCTGGGCGCGTTTGCGATCTGAAATGTCTTCAAAGGTAAAAATGCTCTGGGTGCCCACGGCTTTTGAGGCGGTGACCCGCGCCCAGAACAACCTTCCGTCGTGACGCAACAGGCGCAACTCGTACACCCCACCCTGATGCAGCAAGTCTTTGAGTTTGGCGGCATCGTCTTGATGCACCAGGTCAACCATTGAACGCGAACGCCATTGTGTCTCCGAAAAACCTGAAAGCTGTGCGAACGCCGCGTTGACCTCGAGCGCGTTGGCGTCGTTGCCAACCACCACCATGCCGATGGCGGCATGTTCAAAGGCGGTTTCAAAAGGAGAGGGGGAGGGCTTCATGATGCCCTACATCCTAACGGTTTAAAAGACTCGAGTTGAATTGTGTGTTTTTTACTGGTACGGCATTGCCCTCAAACAGTTAGGATGTTCAAACGTGTGAATCCTCCAGTCGATCAACCGCTCAACCACTCCATGCCACGTTCTGAATTGATTCGTGCCGCCATTGCGGTGTTGATTGGCACGGCATTGCTGCGGCTTGCCGGCGGCGTGGCACTCTCGAGCTTGGGTTTGTACCTCAAATCCTTAGGCTCTGAGGGCGCTGAGGTGGCTTTCGTCGCGGCGGGTTACTACATTGCCGAGTTGCTGCTCGCACCCGTCTTTGGGGCGCTCTCAGACCGCATGGGGCGTAAAATCTTTCTGGTCGCCGCGCCGTTACTGGGCGCGGTGGCGCTGTTGCTCTATCCGTTAAGCTCGAGTTTGCTGGTGTTGTTCTTGATTCGCCTGATCGAGGGCGTCTCGGCTGGCGCTGCCGCCCCCGCCACACTCGGTTATCTGTCCGATTTGACCGACGGTTCCAAATACCGAGGTCGGATCATGGCATTCTTCGAGATTGCCACCCTGTTCGGACTGTTGCTCGGCGGCACGGTGCTCGGACCTCGAGTCTGGGATGCGTTTCACACCTCGAGCTACCCTATTCTGGCAGGAATTTACTTGCTGGGCGCGATGGTCTTCTGGTTTTTCTTGCCCAATGTGGGCTTGCGCGTTCAACACCGCCGCAAGTTCGCGGATTACATTCGCGTCCTCTCGAGCAAACGCCTGCTGCGCTTCATGCCCGCCTGGGTTGCCGCGACTGGCGTGATCGGCTTGTGGCTGGTTCACGTGCAAAACCAATTGTACGCCGGTAAAAACTCGAGCGTTGCCGGTCAAGCCCTGGTCGGATCGTTGACGGGTGCGGGCATCAGTTTGGTGCTCGGCGCGTTTGGCGTGGTGTTCCTGGCAGGCTTGTACTACGGTTCGCGCTCGACCGAGCGCCGCAGCACCCCGATGCTTTATGCGGGCTTTGGACTGCTGTGGTTGAGTATCTGCATGTTCATCCTCAACCACCCAGAATGGGGACTCGAGTTTGGCTTCAACATCAACCTGGGATTCAGCCAAATTTACGCCCGAGGTTGGTTCCTGCTGCTGTTGATCGGCGCGTTCTTCCAGGCGGGTTTCACGCCCGTGGCGCTGGCGTACCTCGCCGATATCTCCCAAGATTTTCCCGAAGACCGAGGCGTGGTCGTCGGCTTGTACAGCATTTTTCTGGCTGGTGGAAATTTAATCGGCGGGTCGTTTCTGGGCAGTATTTTTGTTGGAAACTTCAAATTTGACGGCATTGCCCTGCTGACCCTTTTGTTCACCCTGGTCGCCTTCGCCAGCGTGACCGTCATTCGCCGCAACTCGAGCGACTGACCATGAAACGCCTCGCTTGCCTCTTGATGACACTCGCATTTGGAGCGTCTTTAAGCTCGAGCCTCAACAAACCAATCCTTGAGCCTCGCATGTACCTGATGTACGGTTTCGAGACTGGCGACCCCGTGCGCGTCTACTTTGAACGCATCCAAAAACCCGAGTTTAAAACCGTGCGCGTGCCAGGTCTAAGCTTAAAACGCTGGGGTTACTTGACTGCATTCGGTAAAGATTTGCTCGAGCTGGAATTCAAAATTGAACCCAACATGGACGCCGAATTTGATTCAGTTCTTGTGACGGACAGTAAAAACATGACTCAAAAAATTTACGTTGGACCCAACCGCATCATGTACTTGAAGCCCAAAAAAGACTATGAAATCAGCTTTGAACTTCTGGAACAAATTCCAAATCAACGCTTGTTTTTGAGCATTAATATGTTTAACGACAGCGCCAAAACCGTGACCATCGAACAACTGATCTACGCCCCCAAAGCCGCCATCACCAACCAAATTCTCTTGAATCCAAATTACGACCCGAAATGGTTCACCAAACTCGAGGGATGGTCAAAAACCAACAACGCAGCCGCGCTGCCCGCAGGATCACACTTTGCCAACTCGAGCAACCTGAATTTGAAACTCGAGCCAGGAAAAGGCTTTTCTGCCGCCGTGGTCGCCGCATCGTTTCAAGAAAAGTTGTTGTGCAAAAAAGGATTGAACGCCAAGCTCGAGGCTGTGTTTTTGCAACCCGTGGTGAAATACCGCGTTGGGAACGGGAAGTCGCAGTTGTACCCGATACCGGACAACGTGCAAGCCAATGTTTGTTTATAAAAACCGTTTGACATCTTTGGATTTTTAAAATTGCAAACTCGATTCTACCCTTACCCCCAACCCTTCTTGACCATAAAACGCACCTTCGGGCATGGTCGTCTCTTCCAACATCAGGAGAGGGGAGTTTAAGTGGTTTCTCGAGAAATCAAAATATTGCGTTATAAACCCTCTTTCGCGCAGCGAGAGAGGGTGACGAGCCTACGCGAGTCGGGTGAGAGCTTCAAGCGAGGCAAAGTGCATTTTCTGGTGTGATGCTCGAGTTTCTGGATTAAGTCGGAGTTAACGGGAGCGAGCAGCGCCGCTACGGGTAACTCACAATCGAAAACGCCTGTACGCCAACTCGAGCACCAACAACAATGCCCCCAGAATCGCCAACCACGGCGCAAGCGAGAAACCTGAGGTTTTACGGCTGGCTTCATAACCGTTCAAATTCTCGAGCATCCGCCCACCAGAAGCCTGCGCGATACGACGCAGATTCTCGAGTCCACCGCCAATCTCGAGTTCACGGTTTTCGCTTTGCAAAGTCGTGCGAGCCAGCACCGCCCCAGATTTGACGAGCACCAAACTGCCCGTGGTGTTTTTGGGAATTTGCGCCTCGTAACGCCCTGGCGCGGTTTGGGTCATGTTCAAACTCTTGCCGCCCACCCGCAGTTCGAGGCGTTGATTGTTGAGGTAACGGTTGCTGTCCACCGCGTCCACTATCGCGTTCGCGCCGTCGCTCGAGACTGAAAGTGAGTACGGCGTCGGTGCAAGCTCGAGCCAGCGCGTGATTGTGCCGAGCAAATTTGGCAATTCTGACCAGCGCGTGAACGCATCGTTTCTCGAGAGGTCGGCAGTCAATGCCGCCGTGCGCCCCAAACCTTTGCGGGTCACCGCAAGCACGGGCTCGCGGTCAAGCCCGACCAGAATCGCTTCGGCGTCAGGATGCAAGGTCGTGGCAATGTAGGCGCTCAAAGCGGGCGGAGGGCTGGAAACCCTTGCCAGAGGATGCCGCACCAAGGTCGGTTTAAACACCTCGAGCCGCACGACGCTGCGGGTTGCCGTTAAGGCTTCGGTGGTGAAAATTCGTGGCAGCGTGTCAATTTGCAGCGCCTCGTAATAGCGTCCCTTGCCCGCCTTGGCAATCGCTTTCAAACGCGGCACGTCCGCATCCGACCCAACCGCGATGCTCGAGGTGGTGATGCCAGCGTCATTGGCGGCTTTGGCTAGTCCTGGAAAATCTGGGGGATTGGGATTGTTCTCTTCCGCGTCGGCAAGTTGTCCGTCGGTCAGCAAAATAATGTGCTTGATCGAGGCTTTGCGGTCTTTTAAAGCCTGAATCGCTTGCGTGTAAGCGGGTCCTAAAATTGTGCCGCCCTCGGGTTGCACATCCTGCACCGCACGCAACATCTGCAACTTGTTGTTGTCGGTGGCGCGAATAGGTTTGAAGACCCATTTTGGCGTGTCCGAAAAGGTGATCAAACCCAGCAAATCCTTCGGGTTCGCCAGTTCGATCACGTTGCTGACCCCCTCGAGCGCCAACTCGAGTTTTTGCGCGTTGCCGCTCGAACCCATCATCGACAGGCTGCGATCCACGATCATGACCATTGCCACCAACGGCACATCGACCCGGGTGCGCAAATCGCTGGCGACGGGCATCAATTCCTCGAGTTTGGTTCGCGCCCAACCGCCCAACCCAAAACTTTTTGCGCCGCCCGTGAACATCAGACCGCCACCGTCACCCACAAATCGCTCGAGCAACTGCAACTGCCCCCGCGAGTAATCCGTCGCCGCGCCCCGAATGATGATCGCGCTGGCAGACAGAGGCTCGAGGATGCTGGCGGGTGTGCCCTCACGCACCACAAAACCCTGACCGCGAAGTAGTTTTGACATGGCGGGATCGCCGATCACCAGCACGTTGCCGCGACCCTCGACGCGCAAACTTAACGTTTTGGTGTCGTCCAGTTTGGGTTGCTCAAAATTTGGTTCGATCCTGACCTCGAGCGCCGCCTCGCCAGGGTCAGGCACAACAAAATCAATCCCAACACTCGAGCGACCTGCCGGCAGTGTCAAGGTTTGCACGGGCAGCGGCGCCCCATTGAGGCTCGGCAAAATTCGCACCCGAGCTGACTGCGACAAGCCAATCACCGCTGTCGCTCGAGCCGTTGCACCCTTTGTCAAAGAATTGGGCGCGATCAAATCCGTCACGCTTGCATTTTCCCGCGAGGTGAGCGGCAGCACGTCCACCGGCACGCCAGGCAGCCGCTCGAGCGCGTTAGAGGTTGTGCTGTTGCCATCCGAAACCAGCAGCACCCTTGTGCCTTCGTAAGCCTGCGCCACCTGAAGCGCATTGCCAACATCGGTCTGACCCGTCTCGAGCGCATCACGCGGCGTTCCAGCCACGCCAGCCTGACCCGCAAACTCGAGCCTCGCGCTGGCAGGAATTTGTGCCAAAGCTTGCGGCGCGGGACTCGCGGAATCGCTGACATCCGTCAAAATCACCAAACCCGCCCGTGCCGTCTCGAGGTTTGGACTGGACGCCGCGAATGCCAAAACCAGCAACGCGATAGAACGCAGCACACCCGTCACGCCACGCACAATTTGCGCTCGAGACACGATCAACGCCGCAATGAAAATGATTACAGCCAGAATCAGAATCCAGGGTTGCTCGAGGTGCAAGATCATGGGTTGCTCCGTTCCCCTCTCATCCCCGACCCTTCTCTCCTTGGAGAGAAGGGAGCTTTATTGATTTCTCGAGAAACCGGAATGTTGCCTTGTATGTTTTTTAAAAAGTTAATTTTTTGCTTTTTTAAATAGGAAATAGACTCCCTTCTCCCGCAAGCGGGAGAAGGGTTGGGGATGAGGGTGGGCAGCCAATTGCTGATTTTTGTGTCTAAAAAGCTCACGATACATTCCTTGCACGCCAGAAATTCAAATCAATCTTTCCACCACCGCGCAAGAACGCCTCGAGCGCCAAGGCAATGACAGCCAGCAGCAACAACCAGGCTCGAGCGCTCGAGTCTTGAATGGGTGCGGCACTTAAATTCGATGGTTTGGCGCTTCCGAGTTCGAACACTTTGCTTTCACCTTTGATGATTTTGGTTTGCAGGCTCGAGTTGAGGCTGGCGCTGTAACGTCGCCCCGCGACGTTGTAAACGCCTGGAACAAGCGCTCGGGTTAAACCTGGGGCGCTCGAGTTGTTCAAGATCACTTCCACATCGTTGCTGCCTGGCAAGTTCGCGCCGAGTTTGAGGGTTTCGACGCCAATAAATTCCTCGAGCGCGTTAAAAATTAAAACTGGGAAGCTTGGGTTGGATCGCAAATCGCTGTCGAGCGGATGCGCCCCAATGTAGACAGCTCGCACGCCTGGCGCGTCACCGCGTGAAATGAAAGCACTCGAACCAACCCGAGCCAGAACGCTCCACCCACCGTCCAGAATTTCTGGAGCTGGAACGCTCGAGATTCGGGCACGCACCCCCTCAAGGTTGGCAAAACGCAGCAAACCTGATGTGGCATCCCAACCTGAGACGACCTCGAGTTTGGGCAGCGTTTGACCTTTGATCGGATTTTGCGGTGCGAGCGGCGCGAAAATAATGTAATTGCCCGCAGGCAAGCTTCTGGGCACAACCCCAACCAGCACCATCGCGTCAAATCCTGCACTCGAGGCTGGCGGCAGGTTCTGCACGGCGGCACGAACCCCAGGCACGCTGACCACGGCACGAAGCACGTCGTCTTGTTGTGGACTGACCAGCACCCGCCCCGCGCCTTGCACCGCGAATGCGCTGTCATCCAACTCGAGCGCATCCTGATTTTTGGTAAAACTGATTTTGTACTCGCCTGGTTCAACCTCAATCTTTGGCGTCCAAATCGTGCGTGTCCCGCCAGAAACCCGCAACGATTCGCTGGCAATGACTTTTGAGTTTCGCTCGAGCCTGACTTGCACGGTTTTGGGACTGTTTGCGTTGGATTCAATCGCGGCGAACAACTGCTTGCCGCGCACCTGAAACGCGGTAATGCCAAGGTTGTCACCGTTGCCACGCACCGCATGAAAAACCCCTGCAAAATTTGCTGGCGGCTCGAGACTCGAGAAGACATGCGTCTCCGCATTGGGCAGCAGTGCCGCCGACAGTTTGATTGCCCCCTCAAGATCACTGCTGGCATCGCCAGCCTGCAATTTCTCGAGGTTGGCACGGGCTTCAGACACGCTTGCGCTGGCAACCACGGTTGCGCCCAAACCAGCCCGCACGATCACCACGCGCCGAGCACCCGATAATAGTTTTTTTGCCTCGAGCAACGCAACCTCAAAACGAGACGGTTTGACATCGCTGCTGCGCATCATCGCGCTGGCATCCAAAATAAGCGCAATGTCGCGCCCTGGAAGCTCGAATCGAGGACTGGCAGCGCCCAGACTCGCGGCGATCACGGTCAAGAGTTGCAGCAGCAACAAAATGTTCGGCGAGAACCGAGCCTTGCGACTCGGCGCTTCCTCCCGCGACCACAACCACAAGGCGCTGACCATGCGTTCACGTCTGGCTTGCCGAATAAAATGCAAGGCGATCACCACGGGTACGAACAGCAACCCCAGCAAGAACAATGGCGCGGCAAAGGCAAGCATCAAATATCGGATTTGATCGTACACCTCGAGCATGGCAAAACCGTGACGAAAGCATTTCCTTCAATCCTTTTGACCTTTTGCGCCCAATGCTCGAGAATGACTGTATAAAACCCATTTCCAAAGCGGTCGTTGATGACCACCGAGTGTGCTCGAGGTATTTGTTTAAGGTTTCAACCACGCTGCCCAAAGCCTCGAAAATCCTGTCTACCTCGACTCGAGCATCAATTTGCGTTACCGATGAGCAGATACCCCAAGTTTCCCACCATCAAAACCAAGGATGGCTCGAGCGTCACTGATGAGATTGCGGCGCAACGCGAAGAACATGATTTGAGCCTTTGAGGGAACTGCGTGGGGTATGGTTTTTGGCGGTTAATGATGGTTTGAATGTTGCAGCGAAAACGGTGGTCAATCTTTGAGATGTAAAATAACAAGGAGATACATGATGCCCAAGAACAAAGTTGATAAAACCAAAACTTGAAAAGTTGCTTCTCGAGAGTGCAAATCAAGCCTTTGCGATAGCAAAAGGCGAATTGCAAGGTCGTGTAACCACCCGCAAAACTGTTGTCTCGAGTGTGCGCCACAAACTCAACTTGCCCCGTTTGGAGTTCGCTAAAGTTTTGGGGGTAAGCCCTCGGACTGTCGAGGGCTGGGAACAAGGGCGACGTGTTCCAGGTGGTGCAGTTGGTGTTTTGTTGCGGATTGCCGAACGAAATCCAAAAGTTGTTCTTGATGCTTCGAAGTCAGGTTAAACAACCAGCAGATTCAACAAAAATGGGACGCAAACTTAAACTTGCGTCCCTGAAATGGTGGGCGATACGTGATTTGAACACGTGACCCCTCGCGTGTGAGGCGAGTGCTCTACCGCTGAGCTAACCGCCCATAGCCCAAGGATTGTTGCATGACCAGAAAACTTTTGCAAGTCTCTCGAGTTTTCCCAAAACCACTGGTTTTTGCGAAAGTGGGACAAAAAACCTTTTTTGCGCTTCAATTTCGTGTATAGTTACCCTTCGTGCCGTCCCGATGTGACGGTCAGGCGTTTTCGCTGCCACATTATCTGGGGGAATCAAGCGTTCTTTTCGGGTGGCATTAATCGCCTGGAAAGGATCAAAACATGGTTTTTTCTGATTTCGCGCTCTCCGAGCGCGTTGTCTCAGGGCTGACTGCCCGAGGCATCACCGTTCCGTCTCCAATTCAAGAAGAGAGTCTGCCGTTCACGCTCGAGGGTCGTGACGTGCTGGGTCGTGCCCGCACAGGTACGGGCAAGACGCTGGCGTTCGGACTGCCGATTTCAATGCGCCTTGAGGCAAGCCGTGAACGCGGTCGCAAGACCCGCGCCATTATTTTGGCTCCAACCCGAGAATTGGCGAAACAAGTCGCCAAGGAACTCGAGTTGTGTGCGGCGCATTTGGCAGTGACCACCATTTACGGCGGCACCAGTTACGGTCCTCAAGAGCGCGACTTGCAACGCGGCGTCGATGTCGTGGTGGGCACGCCTGGTCGCGTCATTGACCACCTTGATCGCGGGACGCTCGATTTAAGTGAGGTCGAGATTGCGGTGCTCGACGAAGCCGACGAGATGCTCTCTATGGGTTTTCAAGATGCGGTCGAACGGGTGTTAAAAAGTACGCCAAAGGAACGCCAGACGATGTTGTTCTCGGCGACCATTCCGCGTTGGGTGGACAAACTGGCAAAAGGTTATTTGAACAACCCGAAAAAAGTCGATCTGGTCGGCGAGGAAAGCGCGGCGCAAGCCAGCACCACGCAGCACATTGCCGTGCGGGTCAACCCTGCGGCGCGAACCAAAACCTTGGCAGATTTGCTGACGGTGCTCGCTCCAGAACGGGCGATCATTTTCACGCGCACCAAAAAAGATTGTGACGAACTGGCGCTCGAGTTGATTCACCGTGGTCTGGAAGCCGAAGCGATTCACGGCGATCTGGCGCAGAGCCAACGCGAACGGGCGCTCGAGGGTTTCAGGGCGGGGCGCACACGGGTTTTGGTGGCGACAGATGTTGCCGCCAGGGGCATCGATATTCCCGATGTCGAGCTTGTGGTGCAGCATCACTTCCCCAACGATTCCGAGGCTTACGTTCACCGTTCGGGTCGTACAGGTCGGGCTGGGCGCACGGGAACGGCGGTTGTCCTGTACACCGACCGCGAACAACGCCAACTCAAGACCCTCGAGCATGAGGCGGGCGTGTTTTTCGAGCGCAAAGACCCACCGAAGCCAACCGAAGTCCAGGCGAGCGCCGCCAAGAATGCAGCAAAAGTGGTGCGCAGTGTGCCTGAAAGCGTAATCGCACAATTTCGTGCCGAAGCTGAAGCCTTGGCGGAAGAATTTGACATTGACGCTCTGGCTCGCGCCTTGGCTTGGATTGCCGGTATTCACCAAGCGCCAAAACCTGCCAGCCTCATTACAGGCGAAGAGGGCATGACCACCGTGTTGCTGCGTGCACCGCGTCTGGGCATTCCAAGGGCTGTGGCGGTTCTGGCGCAAGTCATGAACTTACCGTCCAAAGCCTTGGGCAAGATCAAACCGTTCAAAGACGGTGTGGCTGCCGACGTGCCAACCAGTTCAGTCGAGGCACTCTTGGCGCAAAATCCGCTCGAGGGTCAAATCGAAATCGAACGCGCGGAAACATTGCCCGAATTGATTGACCTTGCGCCGCGCAATGACCGCGCCTACCAAGACCGTGGCTCGTCAAATGACCGTCGTCCAAGGGAGGGCGGTTATCAGAGCGGTGGAAGTCGCGGCGGATACCGTGGCAACCGAGATTCCAACTCGAGCACCAGCACGTCTCAAAGCTCGGGCGGCGCACCGCGTGAAGGTGGCGCTCCTCGAGATGCAAACCGTGGACCGTACAAACCACAACGCAAGCGCTACTAGATTTTTGATTCACTGACGGCAAGAGTCGAATTTTAAAAAAGCTCGAGAAGCAGATTTTGCCTTTCGAGCTTTTTACAATTTGTTTTCTGCTTACATGTTCTCGATTAACGCGTCACCAAACTCGCTGCATTTCAGCAACGTCGCACCTTCCATCAGACGGTGAAAGTCGTATGTCACGCGTTTTTGCCCAATGGTTTTGGACAGACTCGACAGGATCAAATCCGCCGCCTCATTCCAACCAAAGAACCTGAACATCATCTCGCCGCTCAAGATCACGCTCGAGGGATTGACTTTATCTTGTCCTGCATACTTGGGCGCTGTGCCGTGGGTTGCCTCGAAGACCGCATGACCCGAAATGTAATTGATGTTCGCGCCTGGTGCAATGCCAATGCCGCCAACTTGGGCTGCCAGCGCGTCGGACAGGTAATCGCCGTTCAGGTTGAGCGTGGCGATGACATCGTACTCGCTGGGGCGCAGCAAAATCTGTTGCAAGAAGGCATCGGCAATCGCATCTTTGACCAGCAATTTGCCAGACTTGAGGGCGGCGTCTTGCTCGGCATTCGCGGCAGGTTCGCCCTGCGCCTCCTTGGTGCGTTCCCACTGCGCCCAGGTGTACACCTGACTGCCAAACTCGCGTTCCGCCAGGGCATAACCCCAATTCTTAAAGCTGCCCTCGGTGAATTTCATGATGTTGCCCTTGTGCACCAGGGTCAAATTTCGGCGTTTGCTCTCGAGCGCATATTTGAGTGCGGCACGCACCAGACGTTCCGTGCCTTCAATCGACACGGGTTTGATGCCGATGCTCGAGGTGTCAGGGAAACGGATTTTGGTGACGTTGAGTTCCTCTTGCAAGAATTTGATTAACTTGATGGCATCAGGGGTTTGCGCCTGGTACTCAATTCCCGCGTAAATGTCCTCGGTGTTCTCGCGGAAGATCACCATGTCCACCAGTTCGGGTTGCTTGACTGGGCTTGGAACGCCCGTAAAATACTGCACCGGACGAATGCAGGCGTACAAGTCCAAGATTTGGCGCAGTGCCACGTTGATGCTGCGGATGCCACCGCCGACGGGGGTGGTCAGCGGTCCTTTGATGCCAACCAGATATTCGCGGATGGCATCGTTGGTTTCCTCGGGCAGCCAGACGGTTTCTCCGTAGACCTCGTTGGCTTTTTCACCCGCGTAGACCTCCATCCAAGCAATTTTCTTCTTGCCGCCATACGCCTTTTCGACGGCGGCATCCATCACGCGCACGCTGGCACGCCAGATGTCCGCACCTGTGCCGTCACCTTCAATAAATGGCACGATGGGGTTGTTTGGTACGTTCAGAACACCGTTCTGCATGGTGATTTTCTCGCCAGCAGGAATCACAATTTTCTGGTAACTCATGTCGCCTCCGTTTGTAAATGCCTCAACAGGCTATCACGAGTCTCGAGGGAGCGTAATTTGAAAGCGTGACTGGGGTCGTAACAGGTTCAACAAAAGACATCCGCGTTTCTAAAACGCGGATGTCTTATTTGACTTTGGGTTACTGGACTGGTGTGATGACTTTAACGGTAAGGAATATGCCAGCGTTTTTTTCAGTGTCGTCACGGTTCACCACGGTAATCAGCACAGGATAAGTCCCCGCAGCAGTGGCTGGTGGTGCTTTAACCAACCAAGTGAGTTCTGCCCTGTCAAAATACGAATAGCTTCCATCGTCGTCGTCATCAGCAATTTCACGAATACCAGTTTGCACAGCTAGTTCTATGACCCAACCTGTAGGTGCTTTAATATCTTGGATTTTAAACCAGTTAACACTGGTTGATTTTACCGTTCCTTTTTTGGCGTCCTCACGTTTAATCAATTCATTCAGTGAACCGTTACGGGTTTTAAGGCTGATCAAACGCGAAGGACCCATTGTTTTGGCAAACCATTCAGGACCCGCCGTGATCGAAATTTCATTGTTGTCTCGAGCATCCAATGCCGTGTACCTCGAGCTGCCCGGAACACTTGGGGCGCAGGCGCTAAAAACGAAACTGACAAATACCAGTAATCCCAAAAACTTTTTCATGAATACTCCTCATCCTGACACCATTCTTCGGCGTTAGGCTACCATACCTTTACAGGCAAGTATTGCTAAAAGTTCCAGCTCGAGAGGGCATGATTCAAGGTGCAATCAAGTCTTGCAACCTCAATTTGGCGATGGTCGAAATTTCTTTCAGCGCGGTTTCAATCTCGAGTTCAACACTGTGTTCGAGCCGAATCACAAAATTTTCCAGGATGGTTTCTCGGGTGTGCTTGCGCACTGCAACAATGAACGGAAAACCAAATTTTTCGCGGTACGCGGTGTTCAAGCCCGAGAATCGCTTGAATTCATCTGGACTTAGGCGGTCAAGCCCGAGTCCCGCCTGTTCCGAAACGCTTTGATCGCTCATCTTTAATTTCGCGCCCAAATCTGGATGGGCGCGAATCAAGGTCAGTTGCATCTCGAGCGGTGCGGTTTTGACAGCGCCCACCATTGCGGTATGAAGATTGTCCAAACTCGAGAATGGACGTTCTGGAACAACATTTTCAGCCACCCAAGGCGAGTGCTCAAAGATTGCGGCGAGGCTCGAGACAAATTCAGTTTCGGGAATTTGATTGAGTTGATCCAAGGTCATGCTCACCACAAATCGTGCACCAAAGCCCTGATGCTCGAGTCGTAGATGGCTTGTACTTTTTGCATGGTGTCACTTGATAAGGCGGGCATGTTTGCGGCGTGGGCGTTGCTTTCAACCTGCGCGGTGGTTTTTGCACCTGGAATCGCGCAGCTTACCTCTGGGAACATTAAAATCCAGCGCAACGCCAGTTGTGCCAGCGTGTAACCTTCGGGCACAAGGCTTTTGAGTTCTTCGACTGCCGCCAGTGCCACGTCGTAATCGACACCAGAAAAAGTTTCGCCCTTGTCAAAATGTTCGCCGTTGCGGTTGAAAGCGCGGTGATCGTCGGGTGCAAAACTCGAGGTTTTGGAGAGTTTTCCGGTCAGCATTCCACTGGCGAGCGGAACCCTCGCCAGAATGCCGACGTTGGCGGCTTTGGCGGCGGCGAAGAAAGCCTCAGTGGGTTTGAGCCTGAACATGTTGAAAATGATTTGCACGGTTTTGACGTTTTCGTGTTGAATACCGCGCATGGCTTCCGCAACGGTTTCGACGCTGATTCCGTAATGTCGAATCATGCCGAGTTTGACCATCTCGTCCAGACTCTCGAACACAGCGTCGGATTCATAAACATCGGGTGATGGGCAGTGCAGTTGCAGCAAATCCAGCGATTCCACCTCAAGGTTTTTCAGGCTGCGAGCCACCCAGGCGTGAAGGTTTTCGCTGGTGTAACCCGCCAGGGTTTGTTTGGGCAGCCTGCGCCCCGCTTTGGTGGCGACAAAAAAAGGCTCAGATCGTTCGCGGCGCAACTGAGCGATCAGGCGTTCGGAACGCCCGTCGCCGTACACATCGGCGGTGTCAAAAAAGTTGATCCCCAGGTCGAGGGCTTTGTGCAAACTTGCCATCGAGTCGCGGTCATCGACTGTGCCCCACGTGCCACCGATTGCCCAGGCACCGTAACTGATGCTCGAGACTTGCAAACCTGTTTTTCCCAATTCGCGGTATTCCATAATTTCTCCTGTGAAGCCCTGGGTATCGTATCAGTGATTTTAGCTTGTTTTGTGCAACGTAAAAACACTTGCGCCAAAAGCAATCTGGTCGAGGGCGTGAAGCATGATTTTGGTGTTGGTCTGAATCCGGTGTTTGTTGACGCTCGTGCCGTTGGTGCTGCCCAGATCGGTCAGGTAAACCGCCTCAGTGCGCACCTCGAGCAGGGCGTGTTTGCTGCTGACGCTCGAGTCGGTGAGGACAATATCGTTCGCCGTCGTGCGTCCGAGTTGCAGGGTCTTGCCGATCTCGAGGGCAATGTTTTGGTCTTGTGCAACCAATTGCCAGGCGCTTGCCGGTGACGGCGTTTTGTTTGGGCGTTCAATCGGTGCGCTGACGGTTTGATTGATTGGGAAAACATCGGTTTGGTTTGGATTGGGAATGTTGCCAGAGGGTGGAATTGAGATTTTGGGTGTTTCGGGAACACTACTCGAGTTGCTCGGTTCTGGAATGCTCGAGTTCGCGCCGCGTTCTTCAAACAAGAATTGCGTGTTGCCAAATTGAATGGTGTCACCGCCCATCAAAGCTGCATTTGTAGTGCTCGAGCCATTCACTTCGACTGCTTCGCCAGCGTAGGTCCAACGTCCCTGATTGAAGGCAAACGCCCCCGCCTTTAACGCCAGGGTTTTCTCGCGGTACAAGCCAATGTCGTTACCATCCGAACGCCCGACGGTCACAATGGGCTTGCCCAGAATGTACTGTTTGCCCTCGTAAGGACCGGTGGTGATGCCGGACAGCCAGGCGGTTTTTAAAGCCTGTTGCGCCAGTTGAAGCATCAGACCAATCGCAAACCCCAGTGCGCCCAAACCGAGCACCCGAGCGACCACCTCACCCAAACCTCCCTGCAAGCCTTGCGCCAGAAGGTCGAAGACAAATCCGCCCAGAAAGCCGCCAACCGCGCCGCCGACCGCACCCCGACTGGCTTTGCTCTTTGATCGGTCTGCAAGCCCGAGCATTGCCCCTGCCGCCGCACCAAACAGCGCCCAGCCCAGAGCGCGGGCAATTGTGCCACCGCCGAACAACCCAAACAACAGTTGCCCGATCAGTGCGCCGCCAGCCCCGAGGACGGCAGCCACCACTGGAATCCAAGCCAGGTCGCGCCACCAACGTCCACGCAAGCCCAGCACGTTCTCGGCAATCAACAATGCCGCCGCCAGAATCAGTGCCGTCAATGCCCCTCGAGCCAAGCCACCGCCCAGCACCTCGAGCAGGCTGCCGCCACTGGATTTGAACAGCCCGCGAATGGCGTTGTCGGCTTTTTGGAAGGCATCCGAAAACTGCCCGGCGCTGGTGGCGAACACCAGGTTTCTGTCGCCCGTGACTTGCGCCAAGAAATTGATGTCGGCATCGTTCGTGCCAACCGCCACAATCCGAATGCCCTGATTGCGAATACCATCGGCTGCCGAAACTGTTTTTGGTTTGGCAACATCGGCGGGTTCGAGGTTCGAGCCTGGTTCACCGTCGGTAAATAGCAAAATGGTGCGGCTTTTTTGGCTTCCAGCATCTGCCTCGAGCGCCTGGGCTGCGGTCTGCAAGCCGTCCGCCATGTTGGTCGCGCCGTCAGCATTAAACGAATTGATGGCGCTCAAGTGATTGCCAATGGGCGACCCGAGTGAACTGACAATCTCGGCGTCGCTCGAGAAACGCACCACCGCCACCCTGGTCGTGCTGGGCTGCTTGGCAACATAATCGCTGGCGGTGCGTTTGACCTCGTTAATTTTGCCCTGATCGCGCATTGAACCGCTGGTGTCAATCAATAACGCCACATCTTGTGGCGTGTTGACGGCTGGGGTCGTGGTCGCGCTCGGGAACAGCAGCTCGAACAAGATTGCTGCCACCACGCAGGCGACCGCGCCAATGTAACCAAATCGTAAACTCGAGGAGAGGAATTTCATACCCATTACGATACGTTGTTTTGAAGGTGTGCGTTCCAGAATCTTTTGGGCACGAACTCGAGCCGCGCTACAGTTTATGCTGAACGTTTTGTGCTGGTTTTTTGCCTTGAAACGCTCAACATGAGGCTAAAGTGATTGCTATGAAAAAACCCGTCGTTGGATTCTTGATCTTGGCAATGCTGGTTTCATGCAACACCTTCAAACTGACTGAGGGCGGCGCAAATGAACTGACCACACAAGTCAAAGCCGATTTTTTAAGTGAATTAAACGCCGCGAGGCATACTGCAAGAACCTGTACTTTCAACACCGAGACGTTTCAGGCGATTTCAGCCAGCAAAGATTACACCTCGAATCCAAAACTCGAGGTTGCCGCCCTCAGCCACGCGCGTTGGCTCGAGCACAACAACATCAACATCTCCACCGGCGACCCGCACGACGGCGCGGGTGATGGCTCGGCAGTCGGCAGAATTGCGGCGGCGGGCTACCTTGGCAACCCGATTGGTGAGAACATTGCGGCGGGTCAGCCTGACGTTGTGGCGGTCGTGAACAAGGATTCATCAAATGGTGTGAGCGGTTTCATGAACAGCCCCAACCGTCACTGCAACAATGTCATGGATGGTGATTTTACCCAGGTCGGACTGGCAAAACGCGGTGCGTACTGGGTGGTGACGTTCGGTAAACCCAATTGATGCTCGAGGTTGTGTATTTTTAATTTATGGTGTCAATCGCAGGACATCACCGTTGGCATTGCAAGACTGTTCGATAAAGTAGCAACCCAAACCAAAATAGAATTGAGCTTTCAAAAACTCGAAAGACCGCGCAAAACCCTGACTCGAGAAGCGCAAGGTTTCAGTCCAAGACCGCGCATCGCCGCTCTGGATCACAATGTTTTCAAAACCAGCCTCGAGTTTGCGGTGGGTCAAGATCAAAACCCGCCCATCTTTCAAAAGAATATCGGTTGGAACGCTATTTTCGGGCAGGGGAATCGCCACGGTGTCCTGAAAATTGCTGCTGAAAAACGCGGCTTTGGCTTTTGTCTCGTAACGCTCTTCATCGGGATCAGTCGTGTACATTTGACGCTTCCCAACCGTGTAGACCACGCCATCCTTAAAATATTCGAGCTTCTGGATCAGCATTGGCGCGTCGGGCGTTAAACCTGGCGCAATGCGTTCCACAGGAATGTTCGCATCATTGAACACGCCATTCTCGAGTTTGACCGTGCCAGCACCCAGCAGCCCAGTGGCGTACAGTTGACGGTTTAAAACGATCAACTTGTTGAAGGCACGATCCAGAAATTGGTTGTTTGTGGCATCAAACCAAGTTGCGCCCTGGTCGCTCGAGGACAGCAAGCTCGGGTGCAGATGATCGGTGCTGATGCCAATGAACAGCTTGCCCTCAAATTCGCTGAGTTGATACGCGTGAATGCCCCAAGGAATTGTGCGGTGCTTGCGCCAAGCCCCCTGCTCGAGGCGGTAAAAATTGCCCAATTCCCAAGCCTCTCTGGGGTCATAACCCGCAATGACCAGTCGATTGCCGACCACATCGAAATCGTGAATCGATTCGTCATCGACGGTAAAATCGGAGACAAACTGTTTTGAGGCTTCAGCGTAGCGAAACAACTTGATCGGTCCTGAATTCGCCACCGCGTCACCGTGACCAAAATAGAGTTGACCCTCAAAAACCTTCATGTCCCAGACGTTGCGAGCCATCACGGGTTTCTCGAGAAACGGATTGCCCAGATGCTCGAGGTGGTTTGTCGCGTCTTTTGTGGTTTGGGACGGCTCCGAGCACGCGGCGAACAAGAACAAAATGCCAAGCGTCAACACTCGAGCTGACAAGTTCAAACGATTTCGGGTGTGGCTCACGAACGAGAATCCCTCCTGCCCCTATAATTCATTATGACAGGTCAAGATCAAACGGCTGCCAATTTTTCACTGAACGGTATTTCAGTCTCGCTGGGCGCTCTGGATCACAACACCACGCTGCTCAATTTTATTCGTGCCAGTGGTCTGACAGGCACAAAAGAAGGTTGCAGCGAGGGCGATTGCGGCGCGTGCACAGTGGCGGTCTTGACCCCAGACGCCAGCGGCAAACCCAAGTATCAAGCCGTCAACGCTTGCCTGATGCTGGCAGGCATGGCGGTCGGACTCGAGGTTTGGACTTCGGAAGGCATCGGTCAACCCGAGGCGCTTCATGCGGTGCAAGCGGCAATGTCCAGCGCTGGCGGCAGTCAATGCGGCTATTGCACCCCAGGTTTTGTCATGAGCATGTTCAGCGAAACTTACGCTGACCACCTCGAGTTTGATGAGGCGGCGCTGGTTGGAAATCTCTGTCGCTGCACGGGTTACAGACCGATTCGTGAAGCCGCCCACGCCCTGCCCAAACCAAAGGCAAACGACCCGTTTTTTGAGCGTTTAAACACCTCGAGTGTCAGTAAATCTGCGTTTTCAGTGAACGGTTTTCACAGACCTGATCATTTACCTGAAGCCTTACGCCTGCTCGAGACGCTGCCCAACGCCCGCATGATTGCTGGCGGCACGGACATGGCGCTCGAGATCACGACAGCCTTCAAAAGATTTGAGAATTTAATCTCGCTCGAGGGTATTCCCGAACTGCTCGAGATTCGAGAGGTAGAAGGTTTCCTCGAGATTGGCGCTGGGGTGTCCCTCTCCAGACTCGAGACTGAGTTGCGTGGACGCGTGCCGCTTCTGGACGAACTTTGGACTTGGTTTGCCAGTCGCCAGATTCGCAACCGTGCAACCCTTGGCGGCAACCTTGGTACAGCATCCCCAATTGGTGACGCGCCTGTGGTGTTGCTGGCGCTCGAGGCGCAACTGGTTTTAAGCTCGATTCAGGGTGAACGAACGGTGCCGCTCTCAGATTATTTTCTGGGCTACCGTAAAACCTTGCTACGGACATTTGAATTGATCAAAACGATTCGCATTCCAATCGAGAATCTTGGGACGATCAATCCCGCACATGAACTTGCGTCCAAACAATATTTGCAAGCCATGTACAAGATTGCCAAACGTGGTCACGACGATATCAGCACCGTCATGGCGGCATTTCACCTCGAGATGGAAAACAATCTTGTGACCAAAGCGCGATTGGCATTTGGTGGTGTTGCCGCAATACCAATTCGGGCGCTCGAGACAGAAAAAACCTTGATTGGTCAAGTTTGGAATCGTGTCGCAATTGACAAAGCCAAGAAAGTGCTGGCGCTCGAGTTTAAACCCATTTCTGACGCTCGAGCGAGTGCCAGTTACCGTGCCAGAATCATTCCCAATTTGCTCGAGAAATTCTGGCTCGAGAATACGGGGGTGAACGCATGAAAGCTGTCGGGATGGGTGTGGCGCATGAAAGCGCGAAACTGCATGTCACCGGAACGGCAAAATACACGGGCGATCTGGACATGTTGGACGTGCTGGTCGCGTACCCAGTTCAGGCGATTCATGCTCGAGCCAGGGTTCTTAAACTCGACATCGCGGCGGCGCTCGAGGTGGCGGGCGTGGTCACGGTCATTGTTGAAAGTGATATTCCAGGCGAGAACAACACGGGCGCGGTCAAACACGACGAGCCACTGCTCTCGAGTGACGTGATGTATCACGGTCAAGCCCTGGCGTGGGTGATTGCCGAGACCGACGATGCGGCTCGAGCGGGCGCAGCAAGAATTAAGCCCCAGTACGAAATCCTCGAGCCAATTTTGGGCATTCAAAACGCGATCAACGCGCATTCCTATCACACCGAACCACTGAGGATTTTGCGCGGCAACCCAGACACAATTCTTGAGAAAACCACGACGCTCGAGGGCGAAATTTTGGTCGGCGGGCAAGACCATTTTTACCTCGAGACGCAAGCCAGCCTGGCGTTTCTGGACGAGGACGGCTGCATGGTCGTTCATTCGAGCACCCAACACCCATCTGAAACCCAGGCGGTTGTGGCGCACGTGCTCGGTTGGGCGCGTCACAAGGTCAGTGTGCAAGCCTTGCGCATGGGTGGCGGCTTCGGTGGCAAGGAGTCCCAAGCCAATCCTTACGCGGCGCTGGCGGCACTCGCGGCGCTCAAAACCAGACGCCCCGTTCGGGTGCGACTCACCAGGCACATTGACATGCAACTGACCGGAAAGCGCCACCCGATGCTGGGCAAATACCGTGTTGGCTTTGATGTGACTGGCAAACTCGAGGCGTTGCACCTCGAGATTTACGCCGACGGCGGTTGGAGTTTGGACTTGTCTGAAGCCATTGTTTCCCGCGCCATGTTTCACTGCGACAACGCCTATTTTATCCCGAACCTGATGGTCAAAGGTTTTGTTTGCAAGACCAACGTCACCTCGCACACGGCGTTTCGTGGTTTTGGCGGACCGCAGGGCATGGTCTTGATCGAAGACATTCTGGACAGGGTCGCTCGAGCCGTGAAAAAGCGCCCTGAAGTGGTGCGAGAACTCAATTTTTACAACGAAAATTCCCTCGATCAGCACACCACGCATTACGGGCAAACAATTTCGGACGTGCGAATCGGGAACATCTGGAACACTTTAAAAACCTCGAGCGACTTTGAAAACCGTCAACTCGAGATTGAGAATTTTAATGCCAGTCACCCGTTCTTAAAGCGCGGCATGGCGATCACGCCCGTCAAATTTGGCATCAGTTTTACCACCACTTTTCTCAATCAAGCTGGTGCGCTCGTGCTGATTTACAGCGACGGCAGCGTGCAAGTCAACCACGGCGGCACAGAAATGGGACAAGGTTTGCACACCAAAATCGCGCAGATTGCCGCGCAAACCCTGGGTGTCAACCTCGAGCGAATCCGCGTGATGCCGACCCGCACCGACAAAGTGCCGAACACCAGCGCCACCGCCGCCTCGAGCGGCACGGATTTGAACGGTGCAGCCGTGAAAAATGCTTGCGAAATTCTGCGCGAACGACTCGAGCACGTCGCTGCCGAAATGCTCAAATGCCCGAGCGACGAGGTGCGCTTTGAAAATGGTTTTGCGGTACACCTCAAGCAAAAACTCGAGTTTGAAAAAGTGGTCATGAAAGCCTATCTTGAACGGGTTTCGCTTTTCAGTACAGGATTTTTTCGCACGCCAGAAATTCATTACGACAAGGTTGCTGGACGCGGCGAACCGTTTCGGTACTTTGCCTGGGGCGCATCCGTCAGCGAGGTCGAGATTGATTCCTTAACCGGCATGTGGCATCTGCGCCGCAGTGATATCTTGCACGATTGCGGCGACAGCATCAACCCGCTTGTGGACCGTGGACAGGTCGAGGGCGGTTTTGTTCAAGGCATGGGCTGGCTGACGATGGAAGAACTGGTTTGGGACGACACCGGCAAGCTTCGCACCTTCGCGCCGAGCACCTACAAAATCCCGACCCTCGCCGACATCCCACTCGAGTTTCACGTTTCACTTCTGCCTCGAGCCACGGAGGAGAAAGCCGTGTTCGGTTCCAAAGCCGTGGGCGAACCACCGCTCATGCTCGCCATCAGCGTCAGGGAAGCGTTAAAAGACGCCATCTCGAGCTTTGGGGGGCTGGAGGTCAAGTTGGCTGCCCCAAGCACGCCAGAGGCGATTTTGGACGCGATAGAAATAGTGAAAGATGCCGCTCGAGAAATTGTGATGTCTTTGTAGCTACAATATGATATACTTTTTAGCGAACCATGTTTGACTGGGATGACTTCAACATTGACCACATCGCAGAGCACAACGTCAGCCCAGAAGAAGCTGAACAAAAGCCGTGCTTGACCCTGATCGGATCGTAACAGAAGCTTACAACTCAAGCAACGAAAAACGCAAAGCCATTGTCGGAAAAACCCTTGATGGACGTTATTTAACAGTTGTCTTGACTGTGCGAAATGGTTTGTTTCGGGTGATTACCGCTCGAGATTCAAACGGCACAGAAAAACGTCGGTTCAGAAGGTAAAACATGAAAATAAAAATCATCCAAAAGCTTGATGAAATTCCGCAAGGCATGACCGAAGCTCAGGAGCACGAATTCTGGAAAACACATGGTTTTGGTGACGCGCTGTTAAAACCATCATCAGAAGTCATTGACGACTTCGAGTTGCCAGCACCCAGACAAGCAAAAGCCAGTCACCCAACCAGTTTAAGGCTGGATGAGGACACAACAAAACGTTTGAAATACCTTGCCCACTTAAAGCACTTGCCTTATCAATCATTGCTGAAAACTTTTGTTCAGGAACGTCTTTACGAAGAAGAAAAACGCATGGGCATTGTTTGACCTGGCTCGAGGCGATTTGTGCATTGCAAGAACGGGGTGAACCTTGCGTCATTGTCACAGTCGCCAGTGTTCGGGGTCACAGTCCAAGGTCGGCGGGGGCGAAAATGATCGTGGCTCGAGACTCGGTTTTTGGCAGTGTGGGCGGTGGGAATCTCGAGGCGGTGGCGGTCAAAAAAGCGAGGGTCATGCTGGAAAATGGTGCTCGGGTTCCAGAAGTTCTTGAGGTGCTGCTGACCGAAAAAGCCCAAGCCGAATTTGGGGTGCAATGCTGCGGCGGAGAGGTGGTATTGTTGTTCGAGCCGATGATTCCAGAACGATCTCAAGTGGCAATTTTTGGTGTGGGTCACGTTGGACTGGCACTCACCAAAATACTGTCGGCGTTACCGCTCGAGCTTTTACTGTCCGACTCTCGAAGTGAAATGCTGGAAGCGAACCGCTTCACGGAATTCTCGGGTGTCGCCCAGATTCGCACGTTTCGCTATCCGCACCCGTCACCAGAATTTGTCATGAATGAACTGAAACCTGGCGGGTTTGTGCTGATTTTGACGCATGACCACCGCGAAGACCTGACGATTCTCGAGACGGCACTGCACCGCGCAGACCTCAAATACATTGGTCTGATTGGCTCGAGTGCAAAATGGACGCGGTTTCAAGCGCAGCTCAAAGCCAGGGGATTTACCGATGTAGACTTGGCTCGAGTGACCACACCGATTGGTGTTGCTGGCATTCGCGGCAAGCAACCCGAAGTGATCGCCATTGCGGTTGGGGCGCAACTGTTGACGATGCTCGAGTTCGTTGAAAACCTGGGTTGAGAGGTGCTCGAGTTACCTTTCAAATTTAAGGATGGCATCATGAACAATCAAAACCTGCCATTTTGTGAACGGCACAACCCGCATCAATCTTGGGGTTTGGATTTGCTGCCAAATGGTTTCGTGGCACGCTGACAGGATTTAAACCCCTGCCCTCGTCGCTCGAGAATACTCATTTGGAGGTTTTTTCATGTCAAACCGTTTCGCTGTCAATCCCGATATCACCGCCGCCAGCACGCTGCCCGCCAATTTTTACAAAGATGCCAGTGTTTTTGAACTGGTGAGAGAAAAAGTTTTTGCCCGTTCCTGGCAGTTCGTTGGCGATACCGACCACCTCAAAGCCCCAGGTTCGGTTGCGCCGTTCACGCTTCTCGAGGGTTGCCTCGACGAACCCTTGCTTGCCACCAGGGACTTCAACGACGGGCTTCACGTTTTGAGCAACGTTTGCACGCACCGCAGCATGTTGGTTGCTGAAACGGGCGGCAATGACCGCTTCCTGCGCTGTCGCTATCACGGGCGGCGTTACGGTTTGGACGGTTGCTTTCAAGCCATGCCCGAGTTCGAGCAAGCCAAAAATTTCCCCAGTCCCAGCGATAACCTGGCAAAAGTGCCGTTTGCCACCTGGGGGAAAGGCAAATTCTTATTCTCGAGCTTAAACCCGAGCGTGAGCTTTGAAGAGGTCATGAAACCAATCAACGACCGCCTGGGGTGGTTGCCCTTGCAAGACTTCTTGCTCGAGCCTGATTACGGACGCGATTATTTGATTCAAGCCAATTGGGCGCTGTACTGCGACAATTACCTGGAAGGGTTTCATATTCCGTTCGTTCACGCCAGTTTAAATTCGTTGATCGATTACGAAAATTACAGTTCCGAAATTTTTTCGCATTGCAATTTGCAACTCGCGCCAGCCGGCAGTGATGATCTGGTGTTTGACCTGCCAAAAGAGTCGCCAGATTACGGCAAACGAATTGCCGCGTATTATTTCTGGGTGTTTCCGAACCTGATGTTCAACTTTTACCCCTGGGGCGTCAGCATCAACGTGGTGCGCCCCTTGGGGCAGGAACTGACCAAGGTCAGTTTTATTCAGTACGTCTGGGATCACAAAAAGTACGGGCAGGGTGCGGGCGCAAGGCTAGACCGCGTCGAGCGCGAGGATGAGGTGATTGTCCAAGCCGTGCAACGCGGCGTCAAATCACGGTTTTACAACACGGGGCGTTTCAGTCCCAAACGCGAACAGGGCGTGCACCACTTTCACACGCTTCTATCAAAAGCCTTGGAACAAGATTAGCGCCGCAACTCGAGCCTCAACATTGAAGATTCTTTCAGCGCGATTGCACAGGCTCGAGATTCCTAGTATTCTGAGCGGGCAATATTTCAGGAGGAATGACATGAAAACGAAAGTGTTGATGGCTTTGGGTTTGGCTGCCGTGACCGCGCTGGGTTTGGGACTCTCGAGCGCCCAGGATGCGATGGCGGCTTCAAAATACGGCAATTGCACGGTCACGGGCAAAATGGGCGATCCTGCCAAGTTCACGCCAGCCGTGGCGGGTCAACTGACGGTTGAAGTCAACTTGCCGGCTCCAGGTTGGTACAACGGCGACACCCCAGAATTGATCAAGGACGGTGCAGAATATTGTTTGGCGGCGAACATCGCGCACCGCTTGGGACTCGAGAAACTGGTCGTGAAAAACGTGGCTTGGGACGGCTTGGTGGCGGGTCAAACCAAGGATTTCGATTTGGCACTCAGCCAGATTTCGATCACCAAAGAACGCCAAAAAGTTGTGGAATTCAGCACGCCGTACTTCACTTCTGATGCTGGCGTGATGGTCAAAAAAGGCAAGAAAATTGACGAAATGAACATCAAGGGTTTGCGTTGGGGCGTGCAACAAGGCACAACGGGCGAATCGTTCGCCACCAAAACCTTAAAAATTGCCAAGGTCAAGGTTTTCCCCGACACCCCAAGCATGTTTGCGGCATTGCAGGCGGGTCAGATTGACCTTGCCATGACCGACACCTCGATCTTGATGGCGCAAGCCAAGCAATCAAACGGCAAGTTTGAGGTGGTTGCCCAGTACAAAACCGGTGAGGCTTACGGCGCGTTGTTCCCCAAAGGCAATGCCAACAACAAAGCCGTCAACAAAGTCATCGAAAGCTTGATTAAGGATTCAACCGTGCGCAAGCTGGTGGCAAAATACATGAGCATCGATCCAATGTCGGTCAAATACTTCCGCCCGTAAAAGATTGAACAGGCAACCCCCAACCTCAAGTTTTGGTTGGGGGTTTTGATGCTCGAGCTTGAGGCGTTGCCGTCCGATTCGTGGTAAAACACAATGCGACATGAAGACCCTCAAACCGAATAATCTTCAAATCAATGCGGGTCACTATGAGTGACTCGGCTCGAGAATCACGTTTTCGCAAGCCATCAATTCCACCCAATGTGTTGCCGTTCTCCTTGGTGGCGGTGGTGTTGTGCGCCGCGACGGTGCTGATTTGCTGGTCTGTGCTGCAATTTTTACGCTTCACACTCGAGAAGAACAAAATCGGCTCTGGCTTGTTTGACGCGATCATGGTGCTGGTGGGTTTGATTCCGCTGGCATTGTTTGTTCCAGCCATTCGCGGCGTGCGAGAAGCCATGCAAGCCCAATCTGCGCTGCGCAGTAACGATCTGATCACCGCTCGAGTCAAAACCGCCAGCGCTCAAAGCTCGAGTTGGTTCGCGCTGGGATACGGGGTGTTTGCGGTTTTAACCGCCGTCGCCGTCTGGTTCTTGATCACCAACGATGTCGCCGTGGGCAGCACGTTCTTTAAAATGTCTCTGATTGTCGATAAATTCGGATTGGTCTTAAAAGCCTTCACGACCAACGTGGTTATTTTTTGCATCGCCGAGGTCTTGATTCTGGTCTGGGCGCTGGTCGTGGCGATTGCCCGCATGATTCCAGGTCGGGCAGGGCAGCCGATTCGCCTGCTGGCAACCTTGTACACCGATGCCTTTCGCGGCTTGCCGAGCATCATCACGATTTACCTGGTGGGTTTTGGCTTGCCTTTAACGGGTTTGACCGACGGTTTGAGTTCTTTCTTGCAAGCCAAATTTGGCATCGATGACCTGACCACGCTCTGGGCAATTATTGCCCTGACCCTGACCTACGGCGCATACGTCGCCGAGGTCTACCGCGCCGGCATTGAAAGCATTCACCCCAGCCAGTTTGCTGCCGCGCGAAGCCTGGGGCTTTCGTTCACCCAGACCATGCGCTTTGTGATCGTGCCGCAAGCCATTCGGCGCATCATTCCGCCGCTCTTGAACGACTTTATTGGCTTGCAAAAAGACACGGCACTGGTCAACGTCATCGGCACGATTGACGCGTTCAACCAATCCAAAATGCTTGCCAGCAATTACTTCAACCTGTCCACCGTCACGATAGTCGCGTTTTTGTTCGTCATCATCACCATTCCGCAGGCGCGTTTTGTGGACAGGATGCTCGAGAATGATGCGAAAAAAACCAGGGGAGCACGATGAGTTTTCTCGAGATCAACGATGTGCACAAGCGTTACGGCAATGTCGAGGTGTTGCGCGGCATCAATTTGAACGTCGAGGAGCATCAGGTCGTGTGTCTGATCGGACCTTCGGGCTGCGGTAAAAGCACGCTCTTGCGCTGCATCAACGGACTCGAGGACATCACGCTCGGCGAAATTCGGATCAACGATGACCGCGTGTCCGGTCCTGGCGTGGATGTCAACCGTTTGCGCCGCGATGTTGGGATTGTGTTTCAAAGCTTCAATTTGTTCCCGCACATGAACGTCATGGACAACCTGACGCTCGCGCCGCGACAAGTCCTCAAAATGTCCAAGTTGGAGTCCGAACAACGCGCACTCGAATTGCTGAAACGCGTCAGGATGGATCACAAGGCATTGGCGTACCCCGACCAACTCTCGGGCGGTCAGCAACAACGCATCGCCATCGCCAGGGCTTTGGCGATGGAACCGATGGTGATGCTGCTGGACGAAATCACCTCGGCACTCGACCCAGAACTGGTGAGTGAAGTCTTGAACATCGTGCGCGAACTGGCTCAGGAAGGCATGACCATGCTCTTGGCAACCCACGAGATGGGCTTTGCCAAGGAAGTCTCGAGCAAGGTTTGCTTTTTGTACAACGGCGTGGTGCATGAAGAGGGAGCGCCAGCCCAGATTTTCAGCGATCCGCAGAATGAACGGACGCAACAGTTTTTGAAAAGCATCATTGAAGCCGGACGGTTGTGAACGATACACGCCGCCTGAATTGGGATGGTTGCTCCAACACTCGAGACTTGGGTGGTTTGGCTGAAGAGGTTCGATTTGGAGCGCTCATCCGTTCAGACAACCTGTCAAAGTTGACCGAGGCAGGAATCGCGGCTGTCGAACAGGCTGGCGTGGCATTGGTGATTGATTTGCGATCAGCCTTTGAACTCGAGATTGAAGCCAACCCCTTCGCCACTCGAGATTCAATTGATTACCGACACTTGCCATTGATGAACGATGCCGATGAAGAGGGTCTTGAACTGGTTCAAAATGCTCGAGATGCCGCTTCCATGTACGAGGTGATGCTGGAGCGTTTCAAACCGCAGATTGCCGCGATTTTGCAAGCGATTGCGAATGCTCCCTCAGGTGCGGTGGTGGTCCATTGTCACGCTGGAAAAGACCGAACTGGTTTGGTCGTTGCATTGATGCTGGGTTTGGTGGGTGTTCGTGGTGATGTGATTGCCCAAGATTACGCCCTCAGCGATCAATACCTGCAAACCTTGTACCAAGAAATGCTCTCCAATCAACCCGATGACGAATCTCGAGCGCAATTGGCGGCACAATTGACTTCCAAACCCGAATCCATTTTGGGTGCGTTAAAATTTCTCGAGCAGAATTTTGGAAGTCTCGAGAACCACTTAAAGGCTTGTGGTTTGGACACCAGTACCTTCGAGAAACTGCGTTCAAGGTTACTCAAGTAATCAACGCTCAAATCCTCCCCAGCGCCGTCTCGAGATCGCTCCAAAGATCATTTACATCCTCGAGTCCGACATGAATCCGCACGGTGTTTTCTGGAATTCCAAAATAATCGTAAGGGTTTAACGCGCCGCGATTCAGCAAGCCCAGCGCAATCGGAAACACCAGACTTTCATGACCGCCCCAACTGACCCCGAGCTTGAAATACTCGAGCGAATTGATGAAACGCTTGATCCCTTCACGGTCTGCATTCAGTTCAAAACTCATCAAACCAGTGATGCCGCCCAGTTTTTTGGCGAGGTCGGCTTGGGCAAAACCCTTCAAACCAGGGCAATTGACCTTGGCAACTTTCTCGTGTCGCTCGAGTTTGCCCGCAATCTCGAGCGCACTTTTTTGGTGTGCCTCGAGTCGCAAATTTAAAGTTCGCAAACCGCGCAGCAACAACCAGCCCTCAAACGGCGAGAGCTTGCCACCCAAGACGCTGTACTCGAGGCGGTTGATCTTTTCGATGTCCGCATGTGTTCCAATGGCTATCCCCGCCACCGTGTCGCTGTGCCCGCCCAAATACTTCGAGGCGCTGTGAACCACCATGTCGATGCCGTGTTCAATCGGGCGTTGGTAGAGTGGTGTCGCCCAAGAATTATCGATGATCGTGTAGACGCCGTGCGCTCGAGCCATGTTGGCAATGGCGCTTAAATCTTGCAAGCGAAAGACCATGCTGGTCGGATTCTCGAGGTAGAGCAGTGTTGCGCCAGGTAAGGCGGTTTGAATCGCGTTTAAATCTCGTCCGTCCACAAATTCCACCGTGATGCCGTAACGCGGGGCGAGTTGGGTGAAAAACTTGAACGCATCTGGGTAAACGCATTCGACGCACAATACCCGCGAACCCGCCTGACACCGCGCCAGAATCGCGGTGCTGATGGCTGCCATCCCGCTCGAGAAGGCACGGGCGGCTTCACCACCCTCGAGTGCCGCCACTTTGTGCTCGAAGACTTGCACGCTGGGGTTGTTGCCCCTCGAGTACATCGGGTGTCCGTCCAGACCGAGGCTGCGGAATGAATCTTCCATCTCCTCGAAGGATTCAAAAGTAAAGAGTGAGGTTTGATAAATTGGCGGCACCACCGCACCGAAGGGATACGTGTCGTCGTGGGTCAAAATGCTGGCAACTCGAGTTGATTTGGTCACGGTGACTCCTGGTTAACCTTTGACTGCACCTGCGGTCAGACCCCGAATAAGATAACGTTGAATGAAACCAAAAAAGAGGATCACGGGAATCAATGCAATCGTGCTGGCTGCCATCATCTGCCCCCAGTTGACCGCGCCTTTTTGAATGAAGGACAGCAAGCCAACCGCGAAGGTTTTCTGGCTTTCGGAATTGATGAGCATGAGCGAAAACAGCAGTTCGCTCCAAGCGCCCGTGAAGACAAACCCCAGCGTGGCGGCGACCCCAGGCAGGGTTAACGGCAGGATCACGCGCCAAAGCGCTTGAATGCGGGTGCAACCGTCGATCATGGCGGCTTCGTCGAGTTCTCGAGGGATGGCATCAAAAAAAGATTTCATCAAAAACGTGGCGAACGGCGTGTTGATGGCGGTGTAGACCACGATCAAACCCCATAAATTATCGACCAATCCAATGCCAACCAGCACCCGAAAGAGTGGCACGAGCACAATCACCAGCGGAAAAAATTGGGTCAACAACAAGATAAAAGCGATGGTGTTTTTAAACCTAAACTCGTACCTCGAGAAGGCGGCGGCGGTTAAGGACGCCAGAATCGTGGCAAAAAATGCGGTGCTGAGCGAGACGATCACGCTGTTCATAAAATAGGTCGGAAACGGCGTGTTGGCAAAAACGTTGGTGAAATTATCAAAAGTCACCGAAGTTGGAAACGGAAGCAGTGCCTCGGAGTACAAGCTTTTGTTGGGCGTCAGGGCAATTTTCACAATCCAGTACAAAGGAAACAAGGCAAACACCAAATACCCAGTG
Organism: Deinococcales bacterium; assembly: GCA_025352125.1. Classification (GTDB taxonomy): domain Bacteria; phylum Deinococcota; class Deinococci; order Deinococcales; family JAAFIG01; genus JANXTZ01. The sequence continues at coordinate 44,830 of JANXTZ010000081.1, forward strand.
AGTGCCACGGCTCGAGCGCCAAGCCACAAGGGTTTGCGTTTCAAGTCGTGACCTCGAGTCGGCTGCGCAGGCGCAGCATGATGACCGCGTACAAGATCAGCAACATCAGCAGAATCACGCTGATGGCGGCGGCGTAACCATAATCGAGTTTGTTGTACGCCACCGTAAAAATATAACTCGAGGTGATCTGCGTGGCATCGGCAGGACCACCTCCGGTCATGACCCAGATCAAATCCGAGAAATTGGCAATCCAGACCGTTCGCAGCAGGGCGGTAATCACAATGGTTGGAGCGATATAGGGCAGGGTGATAAAACGAAATTGCTGCCAACTGCTCGCGCCGTCCATGTCGGCAGCCTCGTACATTTCTTTGGGAATGGCGGTCAGTGTGGCGAGCAAGGTGATGGCGAAAAAAGGAATGCCAAACCAGATGTTGGCAATAATCGGACCGATGAGCGCAATGCTCGGGTCAGCCAGAATGTTATCGGCATTGGGCAGCAAACCTAGTGCCGCCGCCCAGTGTGCCAGGGGACCAATGACCGGATTGAACAACCACGACCAGGTCAAACCCGACAAAAAAGCCGGAACAGCCCAAGGCAGAAAAACCAGTGCCTGATACAACTTTTGCCCAGGAAACGGCGTGACCAGCAAAAGAGCCAAACCCAGCCCGAACAACAACTGAAACACCAAACTCGAGAACGTCCAAACCACGGTGTTGCGCAAGCTCAACCAGAAAATTGGGTCGTTAAACGCCTTGATATAATTTTCCAAACCCGCAAAACCATGGTTGAGCGGCTCGTAGACCACAAAATGGATAAAACTGTAATAAATCCCGATCAGCACCGGCACAAACAAAGTCAAGCCCAACAACAACAAGGTTGGACTGACGTACAGATAAGGCTCGAGCAAGACCTGCAAGGCTCGAGGTTTGGGTTGTGGGGTGCGGGTGATGGTGGTCGCCATTGAAAAGCCTCTTGAGGTATAAGAAAATCAGTGATTGTACTTTCTGCCTTCATCCCCGACCCTTCTTGCTCACAAGACAGCACCTAGCGGGCTGTTCGCGCTTCTCCCAACATCGGGAGAAGAGGGTTTTGGTTCTATCTCGAGAAACTGAAATGTTGTGTTCTCAACCCTCTCCCACAAGTGGGAGAGGGTGACGAGCCTAAGGCGAGCGCCCCAAGCCCGTCAGGTGCTGCTGTAAGGGGCAAGAAGTCGGGTGAGGGTTTCAGGTGAGCTAAAGCAGATTATTCTTGTTTGTCAAACAATTTTTTGGTTAAGTTGCAGTATCCAAAGCACGCCCTAACTCGAGAAAACTTACTTTGTCGGGTTGGCTTTCAGGTAATCCTGATTGGCTTTGGTCAGGAACGCCGCCCATTCCTTGGCGACTTGCTCGGCGGTTTTTTGCCCCAGCAGCACTTGCTGATAACCGTTCAGGGCGATGGTGGAAAAGAATTCGCCGAGTTGCGGCAGGTACAATGGGTATTGCACGGGCACGTAACGGCTGGTGTTGTTCACTTCGCTAAACCAGCCTTTGAAGACCGAATCGCTGTAGGCGGCGTCTTTGTCAGCGCCCTTGTAAATTGGCAGGATGCCGATGAAGTTTGCCCACTTCAGGTTGTTCTTTTTGGCGATCAAGAATTGCGTCAGCTTCCAGGCGGCTTCTTTGTTCTTGCCGCTCGAGAACATTGACCAGCCTGCCGTACCGTATTTGACGAAGGCTTTGCCGTTTGGTCCGACGGGCATCGGAGCAACATCAAAGTTCGCCGCGCCAAGTTGGTCGCGGATGCCCAAGAGGGCGTCTGGGTCTTGGTCGAGCATGGCGCAGTTGCTCGAGGCGAAACCGGAAACGATTTCGTTGAAGCCCCAGTTGACGCTTGCTTTTGGAGCGCCGCCAGATTTGTAGAGGTCTGCCATGAATTGAATGCCTTTGATTGCGCCCGGCGAGTCGAAGGTGCTTTTACCGTCTTTGTCGAACCAGGCGGCGCTGCCCATGAAGCCGCTCATGAACGAGAACACGCTGTCGAAGCTGCCTCGAGAACCGCGCAGGCAGTAGCCGTACTTGTTGCTGCCAGAGCTACTGATTTTGGCGGCGTATTTGGCAAAATCATTGAAGGTGCGGGGGGCAGCCTTCAAGCCTGCATCCTTAAACATGTTCTTGTTGTAAAACATGCCGCGCACGTAAAAACCGTAGGGCAAAAAATACATGGTGTTCTTGTATGCCTTGCCGAATGAAAGCGTGGGCTTGTTGAAATCTTTGGCGTCTTTAAAGTTTTTCAGGTAGGGGTCAAGATTCTCGAGCGCCCCAAGGCTGCCGTACAAGCCCAGCCAGTTCTCGGAAATTTCGGCAACGTCTGGGGCTTGTCCGCTCTGCACCAGATTCAAAAGCTTCTGGTACGATTCCGCCCACGGCAAGGAAATCAACTCGACTTCGATACCAGGGTTGGCGGCTTTAAAATCTTTGAGAATATCGTTCAGAACCACGGTGCGAGGTTCGGCGGTTATCACTTCGACCAGACGCAATTTGATTGGCGCTTGGGCTTGACTGATGCCGACCAGACCAGCGATTCCTGCCAAGCTCAGAATTCCGGCGCTCCACTTTTTTACTTGATTCATGTTCATCCTCTCTTTACTCGAGCAACAAGCGACCAGCACCATCGGTTGGAAAGAACACCACCTCCTCAACACAAGTCAATTCACTCAAGTTAAACCAGATCAAGCTCGAGTTTATGGATGATCAGTTTGCACCTCGAGTCTTCAAAATAGATTTCTGATTCGCAACGTTGCAAGGTCATGTGACAACAAGCTGATAAATGATCAACTGATCGTATACCGCACGGCATTTACGTGTCAATCAAGTGTTCAATCAAAAATAGCGCCCATGCACCGGCATCACGAAGGTCAGTCTCGGGTTTGAAAACCATCGGGAACTTTTTCGCTTCAGCCACCGTATTGCCAATTATGATTGTCACCACCGCAAATGACCTGGCAGGCTACAAAATCACCCGTCAACTCGGAGTTGTGCGCGGCATCACCGTGCGCTCGAGAAGCGTGCTGGGCAACATCGGCGCGGGTTTTCAAGCCTTGTTCGGCGGCAACATCACGCTGTTCACCTCTTTGGCAGAAAAAGCCCGAGAGGAAGCCTACGAATTGATGGTTGACCACGCCAAGATTCGCGGTGCAAACGCGATCATTGCCATGAGCTACGACGCGAACGAGATCATGGAGGGCATTACCGAAGTGTTGGCGTATGGCACGGCGGTGGTGGTCGAACCCGTCAGCGTTTCCTAGTTTGAAATCTCGAGGATGTGAAAAATCACGTCCTCGAGATTCATTTTTGAATGCTCTGTTTAGTTTTCTGTCACCCGAGAATACCCAATCATTTATTTTTTGCAGTCGAGTTTGACGCGAATGCTGGGGTCTGGGACGCTGTAGGCAATTTTGTAATTGTCTTGCAGGTACTTTGCGGTAAAGGCATCGGGTCTGATGAACAACAATAACTTTTGTGGCTCGCCCTGAACTTGCTTGATGTTCTCGAATGTCACCTCGGACACCACGCCCGCCCCTGGTGGAATCGCGGGGTCGGTCAGGTCATTGACGTTGTACGGGTTCAGGGTGTTGCCATCATTAAATGCCAGCTTGAAGCCCTCAAAACCTGTGCCAGACAGGGCAATCCCGTTGGCTTTGGTGCCGTTTCGGAGTTCCATTTTCAGCTTCCAACCCACCTGGTCATTCTCCTGATAGGACGCAACCGAAATCACCCGAAAACGCCAGATGCCGTTCAATAACCATTCGTTCAGGCAACCCTCGAGCGCCGCCACCTGGGTTGCGCCGCCAGCCGTTGAAGCGGTTGGTAAGGTCAAGCTCAACGTCCCAGCTTTCAAACTCGAGCGAATCCCAGAAGCTTGCAGGGCTTTTAACGGCACAAACGTTTCGCCTTTCACCACAATGGCGTTGCTCGAGAATGCTTTGTTGTTGATGACCAGTTTGTAGGCGGTCTGCGCGGTTTGCGCCAGGACGATAGAACCCAGAATAACGGCGAGAACAAGCAGCCTGTGTTTCATCATTCTTTCCTTTCTAAACCAGGATGAGGTGCAGGTATTTTAGATCAAATCTTCCACCGAAATACGTCAACCGACATGCCAATGATCTGAACCAGGATTTCTGGTCTTTGCATTTGCTTCAAGGTCACGTTCGTCCCGCCCTTGGCACGTTAGACTCGAGTTATGAATTTCGCGGATTTGTTCGTTCTCGCGCAACGTGGTTTGCTCCGCCGTCCGGTCAGGACGTTTCTGACGGTGCTGGGCATTGTTGTGGCGGTTGCCTCAATGGTCATTTTTTTAAGCTTGGGCGAAGGGTTTAGACGGGCGCTCGGGGCTGAAATCGGCAATGTTGGACCCGATTTGCAGGTGACCTTGGCGGGCAATGAAAGCTCGAGCGTTTTCGGCAGCCCGATTCCTGATGTGCCGCTCGAGAATGCGGCTCGGTTTGAATCTGTGGCGTCTGAACTCGGCATCAAACAGGTGATCCCGTACATTCTGACGGCTCGAGGCAGTTTTTCTGGGCAGGGCTATTTGATCGGCGGTTATCCGTTCGAGCGCGTGCCACTATCAGACATTTACCCAAATTTGAAGTTGCTCGAGGGTCGGCTGTTCACACCAGCCGATTCTTTGGGAAATGTTGCGGTTGTTGGTGCGGCGGCGGCAAAGAATGCCAGCCTTAAACTGGGTAGCGCCCTGCGTTTAAACCGTGATGTGAGCTTTAAAGTGGTTGGGATTTTGAAAAAGGGTGATGGCTTCACCGATTCATTTATTTTCGTGCCATTTAATGCCTTGGCGAAAGGCATCGGGATTGCCAACCGTGCCACCGGAATTGCCATCAAACTCAACGATGCCGGCGATGCCCGCAAAGTGGCGACCGCCCTGAATGCAAGATTTACAGATTTAAATGCCAAAACCCAGGGTGATGTGCTCAGTATTCTGGACAAAGCCATTGCGATTGGTGACGCGTTTCGGTTCGGCATCAGTTTGATCTCGTTGATCGTCGGTGGTCTTGCCGTGGCAAACACGGTCATGATGGGCGTTTACGAGCGAACCCGAGAATTCGGTGTGATTCGGGCGATAGGCGCAAAACCCAGTTTTGTCTTTAGCCTGGTCGTGCTCGAGAGTATGTTGCTGGCATTGATTGGTGGCGCTGGTGGCGTGCTGGTCGGTTACTTGGGTTCGTTCGTGGTCAATTTTGCCGTGCGCGATCTGGTCAGCGTGTCCATTGCGGCGGTCACACCAAGGTTGATTTTGTTGGCGGTTGGTGTGGCGGCGGTGCTCGGCTTGTTCGCGGGTTTACTGCCCGCCAGGACTGCCAGCAGGCTGGTCATCACCCAAGCCCTGGGAAGGAACTAAGCACCTGTGAGCACCATTTTGCAAGCCAGCGATATTTCCAAAGTCTATCCGAGCGGCGAGGACACCGTGACCGCGCTCAACCACCTGTCACTCGAGTTTGACGCGGGTCGGATCACCGCCATTGTCGGTCCGAGTGGTTCGGGCAAAAGCACGCTCTTGAATTTACTGGCGGGGTTCGATGTTCCCTCGAGCGGCAATGTCACGCACAATGGCAACAGCATCACCGCCATGCCTGAGACGACCCTTGCCAGTTACCGCTTGGCGCATTTCGGTTTTATTTTTCAAAATTACAATTTGGTCAGCATTCTCAACGCCCAAGAAAACGTCGAATTGCCGCTCTCGTTGGCGAGCGTGCCACGTCTCGAGCGCACCAAACGAGCCAAAGAATTGCTGGCTCGGGTGGGACTGGGCAAACGCATCACCCACCGTCCCAATCAACTTTCTGGCGGCGAACAGCAACGCGTCGCCATCGCCAGGGCGCTTGCCACCAATCCCAGCGTGATCTTTGCCGACGAACCCACGGGCAACCTCGACAGCGCCACCGGCTCGGGGATTCTCGAGCTTCTGACCGGACGGTCTGAGGGTTCTGAAGCCCGAACGCTTATTTTGATCACGCACGACATGGAAGTGGCTGCCAGGGCGGATAAAATTGTCAAGATTCGGGATGGACGCCTCGATTCAGGCGCTTGATTCCCGCATGGCGGCGCGAAGAATTTCGATGGTGTGAAGCACGGGCAGGTGATGCCCCAGTCGCTCGAGATGGGTTTTGAGTTGGGTCAAACATCCAATATTTCCGCTCGAGATGGCTTGTGCACCAGACTCGATCACGGCTCTGGCTTTGCGCATCCCAAGTTCCCTGGCAATTTCGGGTTGTTCAATGTTGTATGTTCCCGCCGAGCCACAACAAATTTCAGCATCGGTCAACTCGAGCAGCGTCAAATTTTCAATGCTCGAGAGTAAGCTTCTGGGTTGCACTCGGACGCCTTGCGCATGAGCCAAATGACAGGCGTCGTGATAGGCAACTTTCAATGGATTCTCGAGTTTGAGGGGCGTGACCAAACCGAGTTCGGCTAAAAAAACGCTGACATCTTTGACCCGTGCCGCCAAGGCACTAGCCCTGATTTCTTCGGGTTCTCCCGCGAACAACAAACCGTACTCGTGAATGCCCGACCCGCAACCTGCCGCATTCGTGATGATCGCATCAACATCCTCTGGAAAAACGTTCAGATTTTTTCGGGCGAGCGCTCGAGCCTCCGATTGCTGCCCCGTGTGCATCAGAATTGCGCCGCAACAGCCCTGGGACTTGGGTATCTCAACCTCAACCCCGTTTTTGGATAACACCTCGAGCGTCGCACGGTTGATTTCGGGCGCGAGCACCTGTTGGGCGCAACCCGCCAGCAGCGCCACCCGAGCACGTTTTTTGCCAACCGCAGGAACAAATTCTGGCAGTTCGTAAGTGCTTGGCAGCGCGTTTGGTAAAAGCTCGAGCATGGCTTGCATGGGTTTGGGTAGCAAAGTTTTGAAAGGCTTTCCAAAACGCCCCAAGCTTGCCGCCAACCGAAACCGCCTTGGGTGCGGCAAGGTGCTCGAGATCAAGATTTTCGTCAGGTTTTTCAACTCGAGTTTGTTGGTTTGATTTAACGCCCGAAACGGCGCGAGCAATTCGCCGTACTGAACCCCACTCGGGCAGGCGGTGACGCACGCCAGACAACCCAGGCAACGATCCACGTGAACACTCGCCTCCGCCATTGTCAGGTTTCCCTCGAGCACCTCTTTCATCAAGACAATTCGACCACGTGGCGAGTCCATTTCCTCGCCCAGCACACGATACGTTGGACAGGTCGGCAGACAAAAACCGCAATGTACGCAGGCTTCAACCGCCTCCGCCATTGCGGGTCCCTGAGCGCCGAATTTCTCGAGCGGGATGTCATGTTGCATTAAATTTCCTCTCCAGGTCAAAAGTGTTCAAAACCCGTTCGAGCAGCACGCCGCCGACTTGTTTTCCAAGCAACACTCGAGGGGTGTTGCCGCGCAATACCAAACCCGAAAGTTGAAGCTCGAGCAGGATCAAATCCAGATTCTCGAGTGAATCCGTCCATTCCAGCCAAGCTAAATTGCCGCTCGAGATGTAACGCGTTCGTCCGTGTTCCAAAATTTTTGCCTCGAGTGTTGGGATTTTACTGGCGGTGAGGGGAATTTTTACCAGTGCCGCGTTTGGTACAACCCACAAAAATTCTCGAGCCTCACGCCAGATTTCAGTGTCGTCTCGCGTGACTTGCCCTTCAATACCAACGAATTTTTGAAGGTTCTCGAGTCGGGTTTCCAGAGCATTAATCACGCCACCAATCCGAATCATCACCCGCGAGCCGAAAACATCCAAGCATTCCAGGTCAAAGCTCGAGCCAGCCAATTTTTGCATGGTTTCCAGCGCGGTTTTCGGGGTGTCACACTCGAGTTGCAAGGTTGCCCAGGCTTTGGGCGCTGGAAAAACCTTGAAGGTCAGTTCGGTTATTACGCCAAACGTGCCCAGAGCGCCGCAATGCATTTTGGGCAGGTCAAATCCCGCAGCATTCTTCACAACCTTGCCACCGCCCCGCACAATCCCTCCCAGACCATCTATAAATTGTACCGCCAGCACAAAATCGCGCACGCCGCCAAAACGTTGCCGCCCAGAACCCGACAGACCAGCCGCCACCGTGCCGCCCAAGGTTGCGCCAGCCATCAAAAACGGTGGGTCGAACGGCAAATGCTGACCGTGCTCGGCAAGAATCTGGGCAATCTCAGAAACTCGAGTTCCCGCCAGCGCCGTGAAGGTGTACTCGCTCGGGTCGTACTCGAGCATCCCAGAAAGCTCGTGCATCTCGAGGTTTGCAACACTGGAAAGTGCGGGTTTTGTGCCGCCGCCACGCACTTTGACAGAGGCGTTGGATTTGATGAAATCCTGAATTTCGAGAATTGTCATGCCGTGTCTCCCAAAGTTCGGTACAACCGCGCCCGAACCCGATCCTCGAGCATTTCCTGCTCGAGACTCCAACCCCAAATTGGTTTGATTTGTGGGCGTTTGTGCGGTGTCAAAACCAGCAGTGTGTCCGTGATTTGCGCCAGTTGAAACATCAACATTGGTAACTTTGAAAGCTCCACCAAATGCAGCGCAAAACTACAGACAATCAGACTGTAATTTCGTCCCTCGAGCACACCATTTGCAATGTCATCAAACGAGAATGGTTCGGCGTGTAAACCTGTGCGTTCAAAAAAAGCTTGACCTGTGTACGGGTCAATGCCCGAAACCCCTCCGCCAAGTTCTTGCAACACCAAGGTCGCCTCGCCACTGCCGCAAGCCAAATCCAGCACGTGTGAAAGTTCAAGTTTCCACTCGAGCGACACGCGTTTCAGTAAACTTTGCAAAATGGTTTCATGCGGGTTGCGGTAACTCGAGCCAAACTGCTGGTAAAAGCCAGTGACGCCGTGTTCCTCGTAAGCGGGGCGGATGTCATCCATCATTCCCTCGTGATGACGCCAGCCCGCTCGAGCGGATGCGGCGCATGAGACACGAGTGCGGGCGCTTCGCCGCTCGGAAACATTTTTCCAGGGTTGCTCAACTCGAGCGGGTCAATGGAAAGCCGCAAGCGTTTCATGGCGTCAAGATCGCTGCTGGAAAACATGATCGGCATGTGCTCGCGTTTTTCGACGCCGACGCCGTGCTCGCCCGTGATACTGCCGCCAAGTTTGACGCACAACCCGAGGATTTCACCCGCCAGATGCTCGGCTTTTTCGAGCGCTCCAGGTTCGCGCCCATCAAACAAAATCAGTGGATGCAAATTGCCGTCACCCGCATGAAAAACGTTCGCCACCCGCAGCCCCGCCACGCCCGAAAGACGCTCAATTTCTTTGAGCGCCAGCCCAAGCTTGCCGCGAGGCACGACGCCATCTTGAACAATGTAATCTGGGCTTAAACGCCCGACGGCGCTGAAGGCACTCTTGCGCCCCTTCCAGATGGTCAGACGCTCGAGTTCGGATTGCGCGATTCGTACCTCATACGCCCCAGAAGCCCGAATCACCCGCTCGAGTTCTAAAAATTCGGCTTCGATGGCGCGATCTTCACCCTCGAGTTCGACAATCAACAATGCCGCCGCATCTTTGGGATACCCCGCGTGAACGGCTGCCTCTGCCGCCTGAATCGCCAAGGCGTCCATGATTTCCATTGCCCCAGGCAGCAACCCACTGGACACCACGCTGGCAACCGCCTCGCCCGCCGCCTCGAGCGAATGGTATGCCGCCAGCACCGTGCGGTAGCGCTGCGGTTTTGGCAGCAAACGCAGTGTCACCTCTAAAGCAATGCCGAACAAACCTTCACTTCCCACGAACAACCCGTGCAAATCTGCGCCAACACTTTCCAAACTCGAGCCGCCCAACGTCAGCACTTCACCGTCGGGCAAGAGCACCTTTAAACCGAGTACGTGGTTGCTGGTCATGCCGTACTTCAGACAATGCGCCCCGCCAGAATTAAACGCCACATTGCCGCCAATCGTGCAAATCTGCTGACTGGAAGGGTCGGGCGCGTAATACAACCCGAACGGTGCGGCAGCCGTCGATACCGCCAAGTTTGTCACGCCAGGTTGCACGACCGCCACGCGCTCGAGCGGATCAAGTTTGAGGATTTTGTTTAACTTGTTTAAGGCAATCACCACGCCATCCGCCACGGGCAAACTGCCGCCCGATAAGCTTGTTCCACTGCCCCTTGCCACAAACGGAACACGGTGCTTGTGACAGATTTTGACCACCTCGATCACCTCGAGTTCGGTCTCTGGCATGACCACCGCCAATGCCCTGGCTTTAAAACTCGTCAACGCATCGGATTCATACGCTGCCAGTTGCGCGGCTTTGACCATGACTCGAGCCTCGCCCAGCACACGGCGTAAATCGGTCAGGATGGTGGCAGGTTCAGTCATGGTATTAAAAATATTCTACCCGAGTGCGCCGCAATACATGGTATCTCGAGTTTTGATTACGGTTTATCACCATTAAAGCAAGTAATCTGCGAACGTGAACATTTCCGAACCCGTCCCCAATTTTTCTGCCAGCGGCGACAACGGGCAAATCATCAACCTCGAGCAACTTCGCGGTCAATGGGTGATTCTGTACTTTTACCCCAAAGACAGCTCGCTGGGTTGCAGCATCGAGGCGCAGCGATTCGAGCAGTTATTGCCCGAATTTACCAAACGCAAAGCCCAGGTGATCGGCGTCAGCACAGGCTCGAGCGCCTCGCAAACCAAATTCCGTGAGAAGTGCAACCTGACCTTCCCGTTGCTGCCCGACACCGACAAAAGCATTGCCAAAGCCTACGGGGTCATCAACGGTTTTATGGCGTTGCTCGGCAATGCAGACCGCCAAACCTTTCTGATTGACCCAAACGGTAACCTCGCGCACCACTGGAAGTTTGTCAATCCGCTCAGCCACGCCACAGAGGTTCTGCAAATCCTCGAGAAACAGCAAACCGCGATGGCGTAAGCTGTGCGCATGAACCAAGACCTGAAAATCATGTATGACCTCGTGCGTCGCACCCGCGAAGTGTTGTTCGAGTTTACCGAAAGCCTGCCAAACCAGATTTATACCCTCGAGCGACCCGATTTTGCCTACGGCAGCATTCGCAACATTCACGCCCACGTTGCCTTTTGCTACCTGGCTTGGATTGGTGTGGCACTGGGTTACAAACGCGAGGATTTGATTGTACCCGCCGAACAAATTTCGGATGCCACCGCCATGCGCGAACGGTTTGGGGTTGTGGACAAAATTGTGAACGAAGCCCTCGAGAAATTCACAACCCCAGACGAACCGCTCGAGTTTGAGCACCGTTCTGGAAACCTGAAATTAACCCAGCGCTGGTTGCTGCTGCATCCGATCACCCACGAGTTTCACCACAAAGGGCAATTGCTGGCACTGGCACGGGTGCTCGAGCATCCATTGCCCGAAGGTGTGGACACGGATTTGGTGCTGCCGTTCGAGTGAATTGTAGTCTCACCTTCAAAATTAAGTGATTAGAATAATGTAAAGTTGATGAGCATTTTAAAAACTTGGGGGAAATATGAAACATCAACTGCAAAAAGCGGTATTGGTCGCCATCAGTCTGTCAACATTCGCAGCCATCAGCACATTTTCTGGCACAATTGCCCTGGGAGACCAAACTAAAAACTTTGCCCTGTGCGGCATCTGCAAAGGCGCAAACCATTACGTCGGATTTGCCCGCCAAAACAACGCTCGACTGGGCACAGCGCAAGAATCAATACCCGCACAAGTGCTCCGAACCTACCCAGGCTTAAGCGATGCCAAAGAAATTCTGACCGCTCGAGGGCGTACCGCCGTTCGGGTTGAACAAGAAAATGGAAACTTCGTGATTTCCGAACACCGCCTTGAGACACTGCGCATTGGCAACCTGCGCAAATCAGAAACCATGATCGCCCAAGTCACCGACCAAATTGGTAGTGCCGAAGCTCGAGTTCAACTCGTTTGGGGCGACACCATCAGCATTCGTTCCAAAACCCTCGCCCGTGGCACACCAGTCACCCTGACCCTCAACCGAAGTACAGGCGGTTTTGGAAATCCTGCCAGCCAAGGCGCGTATTACAACGTTCAGAGTGAAACCTACATTGACGGTGTTGCCATCACCGACCTGGCTTTTGGCTTGAAACGCTACCCTGGCGAGGGACAAAAAGACCAAGCGACTGGTAAAGACAAACTGGATTACAAAATTCAAACCAAAGTCGGACAAACCATTCGACTCGAAGGTTCATTGGCTGTGACCGACGGTGTAAAATCGGCTTTGAAATCACAACAGATTCTGAACGGCGCGGATTCTGTCGTGTACACCATCGCCATTGATAACGCTGATGCTTGCGGTCAATCGAGCAGTGGTCAAATGGATGCAGGAACGTGCAAACCATAAAGCTTATTTAAAATCAATATGGTCTTGACTGGCATGGGCGCTCGAGTGTCCATGCCAGTTATTGTCAGTACGGATTTGGTATTGCTGTTGGAGTGAATGGGATACTCGAGTTCGCTGCAAAAATTGCGTGATGCTGCGTTTAATGTAAAAAACCGCTTTAAGTTGGCGCGATATTAATTTGAGAAGGTGAAGTGAATCCTTTAATTGAATGTAGATCGCTCTGTGTCGTTGGGTTTTAATATTCCTGATTTGCTGTTCAGTTGAAGTAATTTATTCCAATTGATCTCATCATCTTTACAGTAATCAATCAGGAATTCTCGAGTAAAACGAGTGTACAATTTTGTCCGCTCCTGTTCATATTCCTCGTTATGGCGCTTGGCTTCAAAACCAACAGGTTCGATCAAATCAATGTACAGTTGTTCACTGCCAGACAAAAAATGCCAAAAGGCTTGTCCGGTTAATTTCAGGTATTCGCCATTGTTCACAGGGGCTGTTGCACCATAGCAAATTCCTAAAACAGGCTGTACCTCACCAATATTTTTTGCTTGTTTGAGTACCCTGACAGCGGTTTTAAAGTTCGTTTTTAGGGCTTTATACTGACTCGAATTGCCCCAGTTTGGACCAGATTTGATGCTGACCACGTATCTTACGCCATCCCGAGCAAATTCGAGGTCTGCTCCCGTCACACCAGATTTCAAACCATCTGAGGTTTGTTGTAACACGAAAATAGCTAAAGCCTCAAGAAAATCACCAAAATGTTTTTCTTCTGAACTCGACAAAAAAGCGTCCAGCAAACTTGAAACCAGTGTGGTTGGAGCGAGATTTTTAGCACGAAACAAGTACGGATTTTTACGCTTTAACAAACCGATCAATTTTAGTTTTTTGAGTCCCTCGAGTCGCGCATTGTGAAAAGTACTGATATGGGCATTGACGTAGAGTGCCACCTGTTCGAGATTAACTGCCATGAATTTCCTCAAATAAAGGTGAAATATCGGTTTTTTCTGCATTTAGGCGTTGTTGTGCGACTTCAATGTACTCAAGTTTAAGTTCTGTACCAACATAATATCGTCCGAGGCGATGAGCGGCGATAGCGGTTGTGCCACTGCCCATGAATGGGTCCAAAACAACATCCCCTGGTGAACTAAAGAGTTTGATGAACCATTCTGGTAAACCAATGGGAAATGCGGCGCTGTGATTACGATTACCGCATTCAGTAGCCAGATGGATGACATTGGTCGGATAAACAAGATCGCGTCCAACCCAGTTTGAAATGTTTTTACCAAAACCACTGCCAACTTTGGATTCGTCGCGGCGTTTGTCAGTTTTGCTCAAATTTTTTAAACGGCTCTCTGCCCAATCACCAACTGGAACACGGACAGCATCTTGGTTCATTTTAAACTGACGCTCTTTTGTAAAATGTAAACAACGCTCCCACGCATCACGAAATCTATTTGACCATTTCCCTGGAAACGAATTACGCTTATGCCACATGTATTCTTCGGTCCAAAGCCAGCCTTGTTTTTTTAATTCGAGAATCAACTCGAGTACATAAGTGTGTCGTTCTCCAGCGACAACTCGTTCTTTAATATTTAAAACAAACGAACCTGTCGGTTTGAGAACACGATGTAATTCAGCCGCAATAGGCATAAACCAGGCTGCATACTCGTCGGGATGAACTCCACCGTAAGTATTTTTACGCTGATCGGCATAGGGTGGTGACGTAACGATCAAATCTATGCTGGAATCTGGTAAATGCTGTAAAGTAGTGCAGGCATCGCCTTGAAAAATCTGGTTGTGCCAAGTGATATCAGAAGTCATGTTTGTATTCTGCCATGTTCGGAATGAAATGTCGCGTTACTTGAATAACCGCCGTTAATCCGCCGCCATCTCGAGGTCATAAACCTTCAACTCGTCATAAAACGCGTTGCGTTCCACTGCCACACGCCCAGCTTTCTTGATCAAATCCACCATCTTCTGGGTGGTCAACCCAAGCGGGCTAACCGCGCCTGCGGCATGTGCGATGTGCTCGTCAATGATCGTGCCGTCAATGTCGCTGACGCCCCAGTCCAGCGCGACTTGCACCAGGTCGCTCGAGATCATGACCCAGTAGCCTTTGACGTGATCAAAATTGTCCAGGTAAATCCTCGAGACTGCCAAATTGCGCAGGTCGTCAATGCCTGTCGTAAATTCGGTTTTGCCCAGGTTGAAGGCGAGTGCGTTCGCGTCGGGTTGAAACGCGAGCGGGATGAAACTGTGAAAGCCGCCCGTTTCGTCTTGCAGCGTGCGCAACCTGTCAATGTGGTCTAGCCGTTCCTCGAGCGTTTCGATGTGTCCGTAAAGCATGGTGGCGTTGGTGCGAATGCCCAAACTGTGGGCTTCTTTGTGAATTCTGAGCCAGTCATCGGCGCTAACCTTGCGTTTGGCAATCTCGAGCCGCACTCGGTCAGCAAAAATCTCTGCCCCGCCCCCTGGCATGGCGGCAAGTCCTGCGGCTTTCAGTTCGGTCAAGACCTCGAGCGTACTTTTTTTGGCAATGTGGCTGAGGTGCTCGATTTCGGCGGCGGTGAAGGCTTTGACTTGCAAACCAGGAAATTCGGCGTTCAAAGCCCGCACCATGTCAGGGTAGTAACTCCAGGGGCGGGTCGGATGATGCCCGCTGCTCATGTGCAGTTCTTGCAAGCCTGGTTCGTACTTCTCGCGGACATGGGCGACCACATCTTCAACGCTGTAATCCCAGGCTCGAGCCTCGTTTTTGTTGGCGGCAAAGGCGCAGAACGTGCAACCGACGTAGCAAATATTGGTGAACTCGAGGCGCATGGAGTGCACAAAATAGGTTTTGTCACCGTTCTTGCGCTCGCGCACCACGTTCGCCAGCCTCGAGAGGGTGTTGAGGTCGTGCGTGTCGAATAAAACCATGCCCTCGCTAAAATTGAGGCGTTCACCCGCCATGACTTTGGCGGCGATAGGCTCGAGTTTGGGGTCCAGAATCTTCATATCCTCACTGTAGTCCTTCAGGCATGGGTCAGGTGTCTCGAGTAGAATGTTGAGGTGTCGGATTCCAACGCCCATGCCTGGTTTCAAATGCTGGTGCACCATGCCAGCGATTTGATTGTGGTGCTCGAGGAAAACGGTGTTGTTCGCTATGCAAATACTGCCAGTTTAAAACTCTTAGACCTGTCACCTGAAGCGCTTGTTGGGCAGCATTTTTGGTTTGATGTGCTGGGGTTAACGCACCAAGACATGGAACTGGTTCAAAGCTCGAGCGAACCGTTTGAATTGCTCTTGGGTGACCGCGATCTGGTCTTGCAAGTCTCGAATTTACTGCACATTCCAGAGTTGCGCGGCGTGGTGGTCAACGTGCGTGACATGACCTACAGCAAAAACCTCGAGCGCAGTTTGCGTTACCAAGCACTTCATGATCCCCTTACGGACCTGCCAAACCGTCGTTTGTTCGAGGCGGAACTGACCCGAGCCTTGCCGCCCGAAAGTTTGCTGGCGGTGTTGTTCATTGATCTGGACGGTTTTAAGCAAGTGAATGACACATACGGTCACGATCTTGGCGATGATTTGCTGGTGCAGGTCAGCCAGAGAATGCAGTTTTGCCTGCGCGAAACCGACACTTTGGCGCGTATCGGCGGCGATGAATTCACGGTTTTACTCGACCCAATCGAGAATTTAGATGAAGCCGTGCAGGTTGCCGAACGGATTATTTCAGTGATTCAACCCGCGTTTCATCTCGAGCAATTTGAGGTTTTTGTTGATGCCAGCATTGGTGTGGTGCTCGAGGAAGATGGCATTGGCAGCGATGAGATTGTGCACCGTGCCGATATTGCCATGTACCAAGCCAAACGCAGGGGCAGAGGGCAGGCTGTTGCGTTCAATGCGGACATGCTCACAGATACTTTTACAATCCATTGATTACACTGGCAAAATGACAACGCTTTATCTTGGTACGGGCGGATTTTCCAACGAGGATTGGGTCGGGATTTTTTACGATCCAAGCCTCAAGAAAACCCAGTGGCTCGAGTTTTACAGCCATCAGTTTAACGCCGTGGAAATCAACAGCACATTTTACGCTGTGCCAGGACAGAAAACCTTTGCCTCAATGCTCGAGCGATCTGGGGGGCGCTTGATGTTTTGCGCCAAATTGCACCGTTCGTTCACGCACGACGTGTTCAATCCCAAGCTTGCCGCCGATCAAGCCGCCGCCGAGCGTTTCAAATTTACGGTGCAACCGATGCTGGACGCTGGAAAACTGGGTCCGTTGCTGGCGCAATTTCCGTTTTCGTTTAAGAACACCAGCGACGCTCGAGCCTATCTGGTGAACCTTGCCGAATGGTTCGCGGGGGTGGACGTGGCGGTGGAATTTCGGCACGCCAGTTGGGACAAGGACATTGTTTATCAATTTCTGGCTGACATCGGCTTGCATCCCGTCAGCGTCGATTTGCCCGCGCTCGAGGGTTTACCCGCGCCCGTCATGCGCCGTGACAAACTGGCGTACTTGCGCCTGCATGGGCGCAACCGCGCGAACTGGTTTGACGGTAAAGATGCCGCCGAGCGTCACGATTATTTGTACACGCCAAATGAACTTGAACCGTGGGTGAAGGCGTTAAAAGCGTCCAAAGTCGAGAATGCGTTTGTTTTCCTTGAGAACACCACGCGTGGGCAGGGATTGACAAATGCTCGAGAATTCAGGGAGTTGTGGGAAGCTCAACAATGACAACTATCGTAGCCAACCGCGTTCAGAACGTCGTGTATCTTCAACAGAAGCCACTTCGATAACATCTTCTGGTAGTGGCTTACTTTAGAATGTTTTTTCAGCAATATCCAAATTATACCGATACACAAACAACTTCAACCTTGCCACATGCAAATCCCAACACTTCGAGAAACTCAACGTCTTACGCACAAACTGCCCGTTACGCCTCGAGTGTTATCACCACACGCAACCCAACCCTGGGCGGGATGCTTACGGCGCACTGCCGTATGACTTTGAACTTGGAGCTTGCAGAGAATTCGTGACCAACCTGCCGAGTGAAGATTTAATCCAGCAAACTGCGTATTACATTTGGTTGCGAAACGGACGCCCCGAAGACCGCGAACTCGAGCATTGGAATGAGGCATTTGTTAGTTTGTGTGTCAGTTCTGGACGAATCCCAAACACTATAAAATAGCGAATGCAAGTTCATTGTGAACATAAAGCAGAATGGGGTGGTTATGCTACCGCTAGACGATGATCGATGGCAGCAATTGACAACGTTTTTTAAAGAACCGAAAGACATTCCAAAAATTCTTGAAGAATGGTTAGCATCTGTTGGGTTCGACCAAAACGAAGCCAAGATTTACTATGACATTTTGTTCGATATTTTTTTACATCAAACGACAATCACAAATGTAGCATTTGCCATCGTACCATGGCTCTTACATGTTTGCAGAACGCGTGATACAAGATTGCGAGCTACGTACTTGACGGATATTGCTCTGGTAGAAGCGAACAGACTCACCCACGGTGTCTACTACAACCGTGAAGGCACTGAAAAATACCCAAATTGGTTAATGTCTGACTACATGCAGGCAATCGCAGAAGCTTGTACTTTTGTAGATGATGTTATTGAAGCAGAACTCGATGAAGATAGAAAACAACTCTTGGTTGCCATGAAACCTGCATTGTTTGGAAATCCTGAGTTGGCATGGTCACAGTGGTATCCATAGAACTCGAAAATAAAAGATTTCAGATTAAACTTTGGAATTCACCAAGTTTTAAACATCTGCATACCCGCTCAATCCAAAAACAATGACACAACCTCACCAAACGGGAAACCCTCAATCGCCAAACCTCCAGGCGTGACCACCCATAACACGGGCAGTTTGGGAGGCTCGAGTGGAAAATCACCAAAACCGTCAGTCAAGTACACGATCACACCGTGCTCGAGTTCCACCAGGTCAGGTTTGATGGCTTCAAAAAATGGTCTGAAATCCGTGCCGCCACCGCCTTGGGGCGCGGGAATGTCGCCGTCCACCTCGAGCGCGAATGGTCCGTAGGCGGTTGCGTCGGCGTAGTAGAGGGTGCAGCACACGTGCGGGTACGCCCGAAGGATGCCACGCACCTCTGAAAGTAACGCTGTGATTTGCGGTTCGTCGATTGAACCGCTGGTGTCCACGCACAAGAACACCTGCAAGCTCATGCCCGACAGACTCTCGAGGTAGTACCCGCGTCCGATCATGCGGCGGTCAAATTCTTCAAAATCGGTGGGCGTGTGCGACAGGTAACGCCACAAGGTGCTGCGCCAGTCGAGGCGTGAAGGCTCGAGGCTGCCGAACTCGCGGGTTAACCCTGCCGGAAGCTTGCCCTGATTTGAACCCCTGGCGACGCTGGCGGCTTGCGCCATCGCCTTGCGCCAGTGCGCCTCGAGCGCCTTGCGTTGTTCCTGGGAAAGTTGCCCGCCAGGACTGCCCGCTTTGGCATCCCCTTCTTTTGAACCATCCCTGCCCTCACTCGCAGGCTCGAGCAAATCTGGATGCTCGAGTTGATGCTTTTCCTGGTCTTCGGCTTGCTTGGCTAAAATAGCGTAAGCCTCTTCGGCGCTGTGATGCTCGAGATCGGTGTCGCGGATCGTGTTTTCTGGAAGTTCAAAACCGTTCTGCCAGAGCACACCATTGACAACAATATCGGCGGCAATGTTCCAGCCTTTGGGGTTGCGGGTGCTGCGCCTTGAAACGTGAAGCAGCGCGGCGTGCAAAACTTCATGCAACATCACGGCATCAATTTGAATTGGTGACAGGCTCGAGATGAATGCAGGGTTGTAAATCACGTCGCGTCCGTCGGTGGCGGCGGTGGGCAGGTCAAAACTGGCTTTGAACCCCGCGTACAACGCCAGGGTCGCAAAAAATGGGGATCGCATTCGCAGGCGCAGCAACGAACCGCTGACCAATTTTTCAGTTTTCGCAACAAGCTCGAGCTGCATTTGGGGCGTTAAAGCTGGAGATTCTGGACTGCTCATGGTTGAACCTTGAGTGCGGCGGAACGTACCAGAATGTTGGCATCTTGACACAAAATTTCCCGAGCTTCACTGGGCAAATTGCTGTTCAGGCACAAGGCGATTCTTTCGGCGGGATGCGCGGCGAACAGATGGCGGTGTTTGCGAAGCTCCAAGACTGGCACCAGTTCACTCTCGAGCGCCAGAACGCGGTTGAAGACTTGCATGGAGCGCAAACCTTGACGAACACAGGCGCGGCGCAACTGGTGGCGCGTCTCAAATTCCAGGTTTTGATTTTCCAGCGCCGTCAAACGCACGCTCGAGTCTGGATGCGCAATCAATTGCAACAACACTTCGTTGCTGGTGCTCGAGTTTCGCGCCAGCGCCCGCAGCACGTCCAGATCGGTGTCCCCAGCCAGTTGTTCAAGCACCGTGCGTTCGAGTTTTGGATTGCTGGCGGCAGCCTCACGCAGACGCCAGTGTTCGCGCCAACCGAGTTGCTCGAGCAGTTTGGTCGTGACGTTCGGGTGTTTGGCAATCCAGGCATGAGCCGTGGATACGGTGGCAAGTTCCTCGAGTTCTGCGGCGTTTAAAGTCGGGTCGAGGCTTTGAAGGCGCTCAAATTTCTTTGCCACCTGATGCGGCAAGTTTGGATGCTCGAGGGCAAGTTCGCGGATTTCAGCTTCGGAGTCACAGCACAACAATTGCAGTGCCTCGAGCGGTGGGTTCTGACGCCTCGCAACAGCAAGACGAACGCTGCCAGTCTCGTCGCAAGCCAATTTGCACAGCATGGTGCGGCTCGAGTTTGGATTGCTCGCCGCCGAGGTCCGCACGTCCGAATCACCGTCCAAGCACAACCGCGCCAACGCCATTCCAGAGGTGAAAGGATGCGCTGCAACCTCTTGACGAATCCGCCACTCGGCGTCCCTTGCGAGTTGTGAAAGAATCAAGTTTGGAATCTCGAGCACAGGTTTTTCTTGCCAGAACCGCACCGTGATTTCGTGCATCTCACCAGACTCGAGTTCAACCTTTTGACGCGTTTTTGAACTTGTCACCAACCGTTCAACCTTAAGTTTGGCGTGTGTGTTGGCTGATTCTTCAAACCAACCACGGTAAAACCCGAGCAGATTTTGAGCACTGAGTGAATCGGTTTGGCTTGGTTCGGCGAGATGCAATGCCGCTCGAGCTGCCATGCGCACGTCATTGTCGCTGTCCTCGAGGAAGGATTTTAAGATCGTGAGCTTGGTGTGTTGGTGCTGCGCCACGGCTTGGCGCACCGCCCAGTGATCGTCTTGGGCGAGCAACTCGAGCGAGGCGGTAGAGATTCGAGGATTCTGAGCCGCACTTTTACGAATCTCGAATTGTTCGTCTCCACAGAACTTCTCGAGCAAATCTGCCGCAAGGTTCGGGTGCTGTGCAACTGCCTGGCGCACGTCCGAATCCGAATCGAGCGCCAGCATCTCGAGTTGCGCCGCATTTAAATTTGGATTGTGCGCCGCCGCCACGCGGTCGTGCCAGTTCTCACCCGTCAGATACGGCTCCAAAACCTCATTTGTCAAGTTTGGATGCTTTAACGCGAGTTGCCGCGACCAGCCGCCGCGTTTGCAAAATTTTTGCAGCACCTCGAGCGGCACGGCTTGATCGCCATGCTCAACTTTCTCGAGCAAAGCATTCCAGGTTGCATCAGAATTTGGATTGGACTTCACCGCGAGCCGCACCTCTTCGATCTCGTCACCGAGTAAAAATTCCAGGGTCAACGTTGAAGTGCTCCAATGCTGCGCAACCACCATGCGCACATCTTTGTCCTCGTCGGCTGCGAGTTGCTCGAGCAACCTGGCATCAAGGGTTGAATTAAATGCCAGCGCCTGCCGCACCCGCCAATCTGAATGCGTGGTCAGTGATGCAAGTCTTGCCAGATCAACACTTGGATTGCGAGCCAAGCAAGTCAAAGCTTGCACGCCAGCCGTCTCGAGCAATTCCAAATCCAAACTGTTCAAAATTTGAATATTTTCAACCCGCAACAATCTCTCAAGTGTCACTGTATCAATGTTCGGGTTGCCTCGAGCCGCAGCACGAACTTCATCGTCATCATCAAAGCACAAATGAAATATCAAACCCTGATCCAAACTGCTTTTGGCGAGCATCAAACGAAGTTGCGTGTCATCATCCAAACTCAAACCCTCGAGCAACCAATCTGGTACCAAACCGAGCGCCACCGCGTCCTTTAAGTGCTCCGCATCATGCTCGAGCGACGGCAGCAAGTCACGCAAGGTCTGGATTGCACTGCCAAACGCCAGCTTGTTCGGATGGTTGACATGCCCACGCGCCAGAAATGCCAGCATTGAGAATTCTGTACTGCCAGGATGGCTTGAATCGGGAATTTCAAACTCGAGCTTCAAGCGTTGCTCCAAAGCCTCGAGCATTTCTGAGGTCAATTGCGGATTTTGCAGCGCCCTCACCTTCGCATCGTGATCGCCCCAAGTGAACACCCAATCCAACCAAGCGAGCGGCACTTGAGCAGACCTCACAAAACTCAACCTGGCAAACGCAGGTAATTCCGCCAAAAAATTCGGATTCTCGAGAATCAAAAAATCGAGCACCGAATTCCCCAGCACCGCATCCGCATCACGCACCGCAAGCCGCCACAAGACCGTTGAGGGCGTGTTCGGATTGCCCGCCACGGCATGTTTAAGCGCCTGCGAACCACTCGAAGCCAGACGTTCCAAACGAATTGGCGTCGTTGTCGGGTCGGATGCCTCGAGCAAAAATTGTGTGGATTGATCGGTCATGAAAACCCTTCAAAACTCGAGATACAGTGTTACGGATTGATGAAAGTTTAAACCCAAAAGACGATTTGTGATACACGAAAAAGAGCGATTACTTCACCCTCGTCCCCGACCCTTCTCCCGCAGGCGGGAGAAGGGAGCTTTGCTCTTTTACACGTGTGGCTCGAAACTTGGTTTTTGCGAATTGCCAACCGCTTTGCTAAATTCCCACCAACGCCCGAAATTCTTTTAAAAACCCTTGAATGCTCGAGTCGGTTAACGCCAAGGTCGTGAATGCCCCCAGTTGACCTCGGGTGCGAAGTTTGGGAAAGCAATCGACGGCAAACAAATTCAACCATTCGTGACCCGCCACGCTCGAGAGCCAGCGCATGGCGTGAAAGGCGTGTTCGCCAGTTTCGACCCTCGAGATCAAACCGATGACGGTGGCGTACCTGGCGCTGGGTTCGCTTGGGAATTCGGCGGCTTGGTAATTGCCCTCTAAAATCTGCTCCAGGGCTGGCAGTGCCGCGTAGACCTCACAAAAGGCATCAAATTCGGCTTGCGCCCCAGCGCCGACCACGGGCGCAATCTCGAGTCCGGCTTTTAAGAGTTTGGACGCCATTTCCCAACTGCGTGGGCTTGCCCAGGCTGGGTGCTTGGAATCCATCGCGTGCAAGAGGTTTGGGCGGAACGACAAGAACGCCAGGATTTGCTCGTGTAAATTTCGCTCGAGTCCGTAACGTTTGAAACTTTCCAAATCACTTTCCACCTCGAGATGCAAGAACCTGTTGGCGAGCGGCGCGGGCATGTCAAAAACGCTGGCGCGGTCCTCTTTGCGGTTGCCTGCCGCCCAGACAAACCAGCCATCCGGCAGGACATACGAGCCAACCTTACGATCCAAGATCAATTGTTGCGCCATGCCCTGCATGGTCGGCGGAGCCATGTTCAACTCGTCCAAAAACAGCACGCCCTGCCCAGATTGCGGCAGAAACTCGGGCGGAAACCACCTCGAGACACCATTTTCTGGCACGGGCAGCCCGCGCAAATCTGTCGGCGCAAGCTGCGAGAGGCGCACGTCAACAAACTCGAGGTTTCTGGCGTTCGCCACCTGGGCAACCACGCTGGACTTGCCAACGCCAGGTGCGCCCCACAACATCACCGAAATTTTGATGTCGTGAGAGACGAGTGAAGACAGGTAATCAAACAAGGCATTTGGGGTCACGCGGTCACTGTAGAACAACCATTGCAAAGCTTTGTTACGCGCATGACATTGGGGGGAGTCAAGTTAAAGGAAAGCTTAAGACGTGGTCTGATTTAAGTCCAAAAATTCCATTGCCGCCCCAACCTTGATTTCTGGCACAAACAAGTCAACATCGCCCTGGTACATGCCGGTTTCAATCTCGAGCACGTTGCTGCCCTCCACCCACCCATAAGGGGTGCGCAGGACGCTCTCAATGCCTTCACCCTCGAGGTCGCGCCGCCAGGATTCGGCAATCATGCGGGGCAAGGATTTGATGCACACCCAAGTATCGCCGGCGTATCTGGCAGAGGTCATGCAGGTATCATACGCTCGAGGGGTTTAAGTTCATTACAGGTGCTCGAGTCTGGGCGTGGTTACCCACCTACGACGTAAACTACAGGCATGAACCAAGTCTTTTCACTCTCGAGCCTGCTGGTCATGCCGTTCTGGTTTTTGATGATTTTCTTGCCGCGCTGGAAATACACCAAAACCATCATTGCCTCGCCTTACATCATCGTGCCCGCCGCGCTGTTGTATGCCTTGTTAATCATTCCCAACATTGGCAGCACCTTCATGTTGCTGCTCAACCCAAACCTGGATGGTATCTCAAAACTGCTCGGCTCGAGTTCGGGGGCGACCATCGCTTGGGTTCATTTTCTGGCGTTCGATTTGTTCGTGGGGCGTTATGCCTACCTCGAGTCGCAAAAACGCAACCTCAACCCAATCTTGATGGGCTTGGTGCTGTTTTCAATTTTGATGTACGGACCGCTTGGCGCACTGATTTTTGTGACACTCAGGGCATTGTCAAAACCAGAACTGAACAAGCATCAAAGCCAGCTCGAATTTTAATTTTTCACCTTCACCGCTGAAGGCTGGGTTTTGGGAACGTCGGTGCTCGAGCGCACGATCAATTTTGGAACAATGACCTGCATTCTGGGGGCAAGTTCGGGTTTTTCGATCAAGGCAATCAATTGCTCCAGGCAGCGTTGTCCCAGGCTGGCAAAATCTTGCTCGATGGTGGTCAGCGGTGGCTCGAAAAAAGCGGTTTCGGGCATGTTGTCAAAGCCGACAACCGAGACATCTTCTGGAATGCGCAGACCGTGTTCATGCAGGGCGCGAAGTGCGCCAAGCGCCATCTGATCGTTGCCCACCAATAACCCGGTGAACTTGTGATGCTCGAGCAGTTGCTTGGTGACTTGATAACCGCTGCCTGCACTCCAATTGCCTGCAACATCTTGAACTGGCTCGAGTTTGGCGTTGTGCAGGGCGGTGCGCCAACCTTTGTTGCGCAACTTGGCGTCGTACCAGGTTTGGGGTCCGCTCAAGAGTGCAATTTTGCGGTGTCCCAAGGCAATCAGATGCTCGGCGCTCAGCCGTCCGCCAGCGAATTGATCGATGGCGCTAAAAGGATGTTTGGCGCTGGTTTCGGCGTCGATCAGCACAAAAGGTAAATTCTTGTACAGGTTGTCCAGACTGGCGGTTTCGACCTCGAGTAAGGGTGCGACAATCAGCAAGCCCCCGACGTTTTGACGGCGCAAGGTTTTGATGGCATCGGTCAGCTCCGAAATCGATAAGGCTGCGAGGTTGGCATACGATAAACCGTAACCGCGTCCTCGGGCGGCTTGTTCAATGCTGGCGACCATTTGTGATGGTCCGTAAAAAGCTGTTCCAAAACTGATGATGCCCAAGGTGGTGGAGCGTTGCGAGACCAGGCTTCGGGCTGCGCCGTTGGGGTGGTAATTGAAGACCCGAATGGCATTCTCAACCCGAACTCGAGTGGCGGCTTTCACCGCAGGATGTTCGTTAATGACCCTGGAAACAGTTTGATACGACACGCCCGCATGGCTTGCCACGTCTTTGATGGTGGCGGGTTTGCCAAGGGTTTTTGGATTTGGTTTCAAAACACGACTCAAAGTAACTCCGTCACAGATCAATGTCTGGTTTTGCCAACAGCATTGCATGTGAACGATCAATAAATCAAATTAGCCGTCATGCACAGAGCCATTTCCTCAATTTTAAATCTTGAAACTTTTTGAGGGTTTCAAAGACATCTGGAGTCTGATAAAACCAGTGCCATTTTTGTCGTTTGGGGCGCAAGATTTTTTGACTATTGACAGGAGAATAAATTCGGTGTTAGCGTTGTGATCGTTCACAAAACAGCGCAATATCGAACTGCCTTCGAGATGGATTTCTTGGCTTGTGCTGTTCCCAACCTGAACGAATGTCAGACATTACGGAGGTCAGCCTGACTGGGATTTTGGAAAGCTCGAGCCAGATTTTTTAAACTCGAGTCTGAAACATGGTGATGACTGATTTCATTTTCGTGATGTTATTTTACAAGGAGAAATTATGAAACGTTTTATTCCGATAGCGCTGGCTGCCCTTGCCTTCTCTGCCCTCGCCGCAGACGCTGGTTTGCCCAAATTGGCGAAAAAAGCCACGTATAAAATTGGGTTTGCCCAAACCGAAACCAACAACCCCTGGCGTTTGGCGTTGACCGCCAGTATGCAGGGTGAAGCCAAAAAACGCGGTTGGAAACTTGTTTACACCAACGGCAACGGCTCTGCCGCCAAGCAAGTCTCGGATGTCGATTCTTTGATCGCCCAAAAAGTTGATGCCATTTTCCTCTCGCCGCGCGAAGAAAAACCGCTCGCTCCAGCGGTTTTAAAAGCCAAAAAAGCCGGTATTCCAGTGTTTGTGATTGACCGCAACGTTGATCAGAGCATCGCCAAAGCCGGTCGTGATTATGTGACTTTTATTGGTTCTGACTTTATCCTCGAGGGTCAACGCGCCGCCGACTGGCTCATAAAAGCCACCAAAGGCACCGCCAAAATCATCGAACTCGAGGGTAGCCTCGGCTCGAGTCCAGCCAATGATCGCAAAACAGGTTTTGATGAGCGCATCAAAGGCACGCCAGGTCTGGAGATTGTTGCCTCGCAAACGGGTAATTTTACCCGCGATGAGGGTCGTCAGGTGATGGAAGCCCTTCTTCAAGCCCACCCCGATGTCACGGCTGTTTACGCCCACAACGACGAGATGGCGCTCGGAGCAATCACCGCTTTGGAGGCGGCTGGCAAGGTTCCTGGCAAGGATGTGATTATCGTCTCGATTGACGGCGAAAAAGATGCCCTGCAAGCCATTATCGATGGCAAACTGGGCGCAACCGTCGAATGCAATCCGCGCTTTGGTCCCAAAGCCATGACCGCGATGGTCGATTACGCCAACGGCAAGAAAATTGCGATCAAGCTGACCAATGATGACCGTTTCTTTGACATCAGCAACGCCAAAGCATCGCTCGCCAGTTCGTACTAAATTTTTAAAAGTGAGCGTTGAGGTTGTCCTCAACGCTCACTTTTTATCGAATCTCAACTCAGGCAATCAAAAATATTTTGCGGTAGTCTATAAATCTCGAGAATGTATTTTTAAAAGGATTTCACGATGCGATCAGAATTGTTGCTCGAGATGCGAGACATCACCAAAACGTTCCCTGGCGTGCGGGCGTTGACCAATGCCAGTTTGAGGGTTGGCTCCGGCGAGGTTCATGCGTTGATTGGGCAGAACGGGGCTGGGAAATCGACGCTGATCAAAATCTTGACCGGCGCGTACCGCCGTGATTCGGGCAGCGTGGTCTTTGCGGGCGCGAGCGTCGATTTTCGGTCGCCGCAGGCGGCACAAATTGGTGGGGTCAGCACGATTTATCAGGAAGTCAATTTGGTTTTGTACCGCAGCGTGGCAGAAAATATTTTTATGGGTCGTGAACCCAAACGCTTTGGTCTGATCGACTGGAAACGCATGAATCAAGAGGCGAAGGTCTTGCTCGAGCGTTTCAACATTTTCATTGATGTCACCCAGCCTCTGGGTTCGTACAACATTGCGATTCAGCAAATGACCGCCATCGCTCGGGCGGTGTCGGTCAAAGCCAAATTGGTGGTCATGGACGAACCCACCTCGAGCCTCGATGATGCCGAGGTGGAGGTGCTGTTTGATGTGATTCGGCAACTGAAAGCCAGTGGCGTGTCGGTGATTTTTGTCTCGCACAGGCTGGACGAGTTGTACGCGGTCTGCGATTTTGTCACGATCATGCGCGATGGTCAAACGGTGCTCGAATCACCAATCAAAGACATTGGTAAGCTCGAGTTGGTGGCGAAGATGTTAAACCGTGATCTCAGTGACGTGCAAAGCTCTGGGCAGACTGGTTTTACCGCCCGAACCAGGAATGCCAGTGACGGGGCATTGCGGCTTGAAGCCAGCGATTTGCAACGTGGTCGGGCGCTGCGCGGCGTCAGTTTGAGCATCCATGAGGGTGAAATAGTCGGTCTGGCGGGTTTGCTCGGCAGTGGACGCACCGAAACGGCTCGGGCGTTGTTCGGCGCGGATCAATTGAGCAGTGGACAGGTTGCCTTTGATGGGCGGCAAAAACAATTTAAAACCCCTGGCGATGCCATACAGGCAGGCATTGGTCTATGCTCCGAAGACCGCAAACTCGAGGGGATCATTCCGTATTTGAGTGTTCGGGAAAATCTGACCCTGGCGTTGCTGCCGCAACTCGCCAAAAATGGTGTGGTGGACCGGGCGCGGCAAGCCGAAATCGTCAATCGTTTTATCACGCGCATGGGCATTAAAACCGCAGGCGCAGACCAACCCATCCGCGAGCTTTCTGGAGGCAATCAACAAAAAGTGCTCCTGGCGCGTTGGATGTGCCTGAATCCAAAACTTTTGATTTTGGACGAACCCACCCGGGGCGTGGACGTGGGCGCGAAAGCCGAAATCCAAAGCCTGATCCAAGAACTGGCGATGGACGGTTTGAGCGTGCTGATGATTTCCAGCGAACTCGAGGAACTTTTTGAGGGTTCTGACCGTGTGGTGGTGCTGCGTGACGGTCAAAGTGTTGCCACGTTAACGCACGACCAGATCAGTCAAGAATCCATCATGCAAGCGATGGCGCACGGCGCAACCATCAATGCTGGAACAGGGGTGAACCTTGAAAGCGCCCTCTGACACCGCGCCAGTCCTTGGACAAAGGGTGGCTCGAGCCAGCAGCCGTGAAGGATTTGGTCAAAAATACGGTGCGCTGCTGGCACTGGCGGCTTTGATCGTGTTCAACATGATTTTCACACGCTATTTTTTGAACCTTCAGACCTTGTACGTCAATTTTACCCAGGTCGCAACCATTGTGATCGTGGCGACGGGCATGACCTTGGTGATTGCCACGGGCGGCATTGATCTTTCGGTCGGTTCACTCATGGCAATCTCAGGGGCGCTCGCGCCAATGCTTTTTTTGAACGAATCTTTGCCGCCCATTTTGGGTGTCGCGCTGGCATTTGTTTTGCCCGTCCTGACCGCAGGTGCGTTTGGTCTGTTCAACGGTTTTTTGATCACCCGTTACGCGATTCAACCCATCATTGCCACACTGGTCTTGTTCATTGCCGGACGCGGGATTGCTCAGGTGGTCACCAACGGCAATTTAACAACCTTCAGCAACATGACGTTTCAATTTATTGGACGCGGCAGACCGCTTGGGTTGCCATTTCAAGTGCTGCTGATGTTCGCCCTGGTCGCCCTGATTGCCTGGGTCATCCGAGCCACCATTTTTGGACGTTACGTGCTGGCAATTGGCGGCAACGAAGCCGCCGCCAAGCTCTCGGGTGTTCCCGTGTCTCGAGTCAAACTGGCGGTTTACGGCATCAGTGGTTTGCTTTCGGGTTTGGCGGGTTTGATCGTGATTGCCATCAATTCCTCATCGGACGCCAACCAGGTCGGTCTGAACATGGAACTCGACGCCATCGCCGCCGTTGCCGTGGGTGGCACGGCTTTGACTGGAGGCAAAGTCAACGTCTTTGGCACGTTGATCGGGGCATTGATTATTCAACTCATTCGTTACACACTCCTGGCAAAAGGCGTGCCCGACGCCGTGGCATTGATTGTCAAAGCGGTCATCATTATTCTGGCGGTGTATTCGCAGCGGGTGCGGCAATCTTAGGTGCAGCCCTCGAGCCAAAAACTCGAGTTTGAAAGGGTAATGTGGCGCAAAAAGCACTGATTCAAAAACCAAATTTATTCTTGGCGTTTGTCCAACAGCAGGGCGCGTTGCTGGCATTTGTGGCGTTGTTGATCTTTGGCGCGTTGCGTTACGAAGGTTTTTTCGCCGTGTACAACTTTGCCGAATTGCTTCGTTACAACTCAATGTTTGGACTGGTCGCCCTGGGCATGACTTTTGTGATCATGACCGGCGGTATTGATTTGAGTGTCGGCAGCGTTGCCGCGCTGACCAGCGTGCTCGCGGCGCAGCTCAGCCCGCACGGCTTGTGGATTGCACTGTTCTTGCCCGTGCTGGCAGGCATGGTCCTGGGATTTGTCAATGGCTTGCTGATCGCCAAACTGAAAATCTTGCCCTTCATTGCCACCCTGGCGGCGCTCCTGGCGGCTCGGGGTTTGGCTTTTCTGGCTGCCAACAATCAATCGGTTTCGGTGGCAACCGACACAGGTTTCACCGATTTTGGACAGGGCAACATTCTGGGCGTTCCAACCCCTGCGCTGTTGATGTTCGCAGCCTTTTTGATTGGCGTGCTGGTGTTGCGCTTCTCGAGCTTTGGACGGCACGTGCTGGCAATTGGTGGCAACGAAGAGGCTTCACGTCTCATGGGTTTGTCCGTCGATCAGATCAAAATTGGTGTTTACACCCTGTCTGGTGCGCTGGCAGGCTTGGCGGGCGTGATTCTGGCATCAGAATTTGGTGCGGGGCAACCCACCGAAGGTTCTGGCTGGGAACTCGCCGCGATTGCTTCGGTGGTGGTTGGCGGCACGTTGCTGACTGGCGGCAAGGGTTCGGTTGGCACGACTTTGGTTGGCGTTCTGTTGCTGGGTTTGATTTTCAACGTTTTAAATTTCGAGAATGGTTACGGTTTGATCAGCCTGAGTTCGTACTGGCAATCGGTTATTCGGGGCGGATTTTTGTTGGTGGTGGTGATCTTGCAAACGCGTTTGACAAAAGGACAAAAAATATAAAACCTTTTCATCATGTTTTCAATACGCTCGAGCCATGCTTTCCCGACCAGAAAATTTTGTACACTACCCTGCGATGAGCATGTACGTTAACTCGCATCAACTCGAGGCTTTTCGCTTCACCCCGCGTACCGCTTCGGCGGTCAGTGGATTTTCTGCCCACGAATGCTTGGGGTAACGCCGCTTGAGTTCTTGACGCACACCAGGGTAAGTGTTCTGCCAGAAACTTTGTAAGTCCCCAGTCACTTGCACGGGTCGGTAGGCGGGTGAAAGCAAGTGCATCAAAACCTTAACGCGTCCGTCATTCACGCTGGGCGTACTGATCCAACCAAACACCTCTTGCAAGCGCACGGCAAGCACGGGCGCACTGCCGTCAGTGGCGTACTCGAGTTTGATTCTCGAGCCGCTGGGAACGTCGAGTTTGCTTGGTGCGAGTCGCTCGAGTTGCTGGTTTTGCTGCCAGGTCAGGATCGAATGTAGGGCATTCTCGAGATTGATTTTTTTGAAATCCTCCCGACTGCGCACGCCGCTCAAGAACGGTGCGAGCCACAACTCTAGCGTCTCGAGCAGTGCAGTACCGCTGACATCGGGCAGGTCGTGTCCCCAAACCTTTAAGCTCGAGATTCTGGCTTGCCATTGCAGTGCGCCCTCAGTCCAGTTCAAAAGTTTTAAGCCCTCGAGCCTCACGGCTTTGCACAAGGCTTGAACTCGAGTTTCGATTGGCACGTCTTTTAACGCCCGAGTCTCGAGCATGATCTCTCCCACTTTTTGCTCGCGCTGCGCCAGCAAAACGCCATTTCTCGAGTCCCAAGCCACAACGTCGCGCTCGATTGGCGTTAAGTCTCTGGTGTCAAGCGATGCCGCCAAGTACACGCGACCCTCGTCTGTGCCTGCGTCCATGTGCGCGACGGCAAGCCAAGTCTCACCCGATAGCAGGTCGTGCTGGGGCAATTTGATGCCGCGCCCGTTTGCCAGTTTGTAACGTTCTCGACTGGCGTCGCGGCGCTGGGCGATGCGTTCGGGATAGGCGAGCGCGATCAGTCGTCCGACGGTGTGGGCGGGAACCTGACGGCTCGAGGCATTTGGCAATTTGGCGCGGTACGATGCCGCCAGTTGGTCAAGGCGTTTTAAGACCGTCATGTCTGCACCGCTCGAGCCTTGTTTTGCACGCCAAGCATTCAGGGCATTCAAACGCAATTCGGCATCCACACCAGAATCTCTGGGCAGTGGGTCGCGTTCCTCGAGCAGCGCGGCGAGGTCGCTTGCCAGGTTGCCAAATCCCAAACGGTGACCGTTGATCAGCAAATGTGCCAGCCTTGGGTGCGTGCCCAGGGCGTGCATGGCTCGCCCGTGCGCGGTGATGGCACCCTGCGCCGTTGCGTTCAAATCCTCGAGCAATGTCTTGGCTTGCATCAGTGCGCCAATGGGCGGGGCTGTCAGCCATTGCAAATCTCCCGAACCCCAGGCGGCAACCTCGAGCGCCAGGGGGGCAAGGTCAGCCTCGAGGATTTCGGGGTTGCGTTGCCGGTTCAGGCTGGCGTGTATGGCAGCCGTCCAGAGGCGGTAGCAAATTCCTGGCGCGACCCGTCCAGCCCGTCCGGCGCGTTGGTCGGCACTGTCAACAGTGATTCGGCTTGTCTCGAGGCGGGTAAAACCCGTGCCCGCATCAAACTTTGATCCTCGAGCCAGACCGCTGTCAATCACCACGCGCACGCCCTCGATGGTCAGGCTGGTTTCGGCAATGTTGGTGGCAAGCACCACGCGACGTTCATGCCCTGGCAAAATCGCAGCCTGTTGCGCCTCAAGCGGCAAATCGCCGTACAGTGGACGCACACCAACACCCTCGAGGTCACTCAAACCATCCTCGATGCGTTTAATTTCTGATGCTCCAGGCAAGAACACGAGAATGTCACCTGCGTGCGCCTCGAGCGCAAGACGAATTGTTCTGAGCACCGATCTTAAAACATCATCTGACTCTCGAGATTCGTACTTAATCTCGACTGGAAAAGCCCGTCCAACACTTGAGATCACGGGTGCGTTCAAAAGACCCGAGAGTTGTTCGGCGTCAAGCGTGGCACTCATGATGAGCACCCGCAAATCCTCGCGCAAAACAGTTTGGACCTCCCGCACCAATGCCAGCGCGGTATCGGCGTGCAAGCTGCGTTCGTGAAATTCGTCAAAGATCACCAAACCCACATCCTCGAGCGTCGGGTCAGTTTGCACGCGGCGCGTCAAAATGCCTTCAGTCACCACCTCGAGCCGTGTGATGCCGCTGGTTTTTCGCTCGAGTCGCACCTGATAACCCACCGTCTGCCCCACCATTTGACCCAGTTGTGCCGCCATTCTCGCCGCCACCGCGCGAGCCGCCAGACGACGCGGTTGCAGCATGATGATCTTTTGATTCGCCAACCAAGATTCTTTCAGCAACTCGAGCGGCACAACCGTGCTTTTGCCCGCACCTGGGGGCGCGGTCAGAATCACAATGCGGTTCGTCTCGAGCTTGGCACGCAATTCGGGCATGATCTCGAGCACGGGAAGGGACACGGCGCGATTGTATGACAGTTGATGCGCAATCCCAAATCTCGGGTTTTTAACAAAATTCAGGGACTCGTGCCACACGAACCCGAGTGCATAATCTTGACGAATAACGAACACCGTGCCATTCTTTGAAAATCAGCGCCTGCAAAAGGCGCGTTTTTTGTTGTTTGCTTGTGAATTTTCAATCTTACCAATGATTTTCAAATGGTATTTCTTCCCAACTTCGAGCCTTATTGCCCGGCAATCAATGTCCCTCGAAGGTCAATTCATCCTGCTTGATCGTCAAAAGTTGACTCAGGCGGGTCAAACCTGTCAAACTACACATTGTGATGATGAAACGTGCTCTCAAGGGATTGGCGCTGGCAGCAATGGTTGGGCTGGGTGTCAGCATCGGTGTTGACTTTCAACCTGTGCAATGGGGTGCGGTTGGACTGCGCATCGACCCAATTGACAAGACCACCTCGGCTTTCAAAATTGTGGGAGCCGACAACGTTGTCAAGCGAACCATCGTCGGGCAAGACTTCCAAGCCTACTTTGTCGAAATGACTGGACAACAACCCGAAGAACTCTGGGTTCGTGCCTTCACCCAAAAAGGCGGTGCCGCCACCGATTACTTTTTCACCCTCGAGGGGGGCTTGCGCAACATCGGCGTGATCGACGGCAAGGGCTCGGGCGTCACGGCGCTCGAGGATTTGGACGAGGACGGCAAAGCCGAAGTCGTGATGTTCGGCACGCCTTTGACCTTCATGCTCGGCTTGAAGCAATCGCAAAGCCCGTTCTTGACCAGCATTCTGAGTTGGGACAAACTCCGTTTTTATGACGCCACCGCCAAATTTCCCAAACGCGTGCGCACCACCATTTTGTTTCACTTTTACGATTTTCTGCGTGCGGTCGAGCAAAACGATGTCGAAGCCCAAAAAGCTTCAGCGCTCGGTTATTACGCCAATTCCTTGCAAATCGGTGAGGGTCGAATCGCCAAAGCCTGGTTGATGCGCAACGCACCAAAAGACTTGCGCCGTTGGTTACTCGACAACGAATCACGCATGGTCAACACGTTTTACACCTACCCTGGCTGCCGTGTGACGATCACCCAAACTCGAGAGTTGCCAATTGACTTCCCATCTTGTACCAAAGAGGGTCGTTAAGTTTTCCTCAGGTTTTAAAATCGAAACCGCCAACCTTAACAAGTTGGCGGTTTTTTGTGGGTCGAACAACAAGATCGAACGGCAGGCACAGCAAGCAAGGCGCTGCTTGCTGCGCCCCTACTTGCGGCTCGAGGTGACGGTGTGAATCAAGATCGCGGCGGCAACGCTGGCATTCAAACTTTTCACTTTGCCTTTTAAGGGAATGCTCACCAGTTCATCGCATTTTTCGCGCACCAGCCTGCGCAAGCCGTCGCCCTCAGAACCGATCACCAGCGCCAGAGGTCGGTTGTAATCGAGTTGCTCGAGTTGCGCGGTTGCCTCTCCCGCCGCGCCGTAAACCCAGATGCCGTCTTCTTTGAGTTCATCGATTAAACGCGGCAAGTTCTTTACCTGAACCACTGGAAGGTGCGCCGTTGCGCCCGCCGCCGTTTTCACCACGACGGGTGAGAGCGGTGCACTGCGGCGCTCCTCAATGACCACACCGTGCGCCCCGAGCGCTTCGGCGCTGCGGATGATCGCCCCGAAATTGTGCGGGTCGGTGATGCCGTCCAAAAGCACCAAGAACAAATCCTCTTTCCGACTGGCGGCAAGCTCGAGCGCGTCGTCAAGTTCGGCAAAATCCGTGTCGGGAATCTCGGCAATCACGCCCTGATGGTTGGTGGTCTTCACCGCACGGTCGAGTTCGATGCGGGCATACCACTCGAGTTCCACCCCGTTTTCAAAGGCGGCAGCCTCGAGTTCTTTGGTAAATTTGGCTTCGATGCCGTTTGCCACGAACAAGCGTTCGACCTGGTTGTCGCGCAGTGCCTCGAGTACAGGGTTTCGACCATAAATTAGCATGACGGGCATTGTACGCCCGTCATGCTAATTTTAAAACTCGAGATACCAAAAATCTTTGACGCGGTAAGGACGAGACGCGTTTCGCCTAGCGCACTGCAATCTCGCCAATCGTTTCGCCAGTCGCGGCATTCACCACACGAACACTGGCAAACCTCGAGCCACCCGAAATCTGGATGCTCGAAAATGGGCTGGTGAGGACTTGGGTGGTGATTGCTCCCGCGTTTGGTTGCCTGACGTTGGCGCTGACCACCAGGGTTTGTCCCTCGAGTTTGGCATTTGCCAGCACGATGCTGTACCCGCCGGTTGACCGTTGCCCCAGGAAAACGCTCAACACTTTGGTGCGTCCAAAATCGATGCTTGGCGCACTCGGCACGGGCACAAAATTGCCGTTCATGATGTTCCAGGTTTCATTAAAGCTTTGTTGGTTGCTGTCCAAGCGCACCAGGCTCGAGGTGCCACCATACGTCGAGTTCGTGCCAGTCAGTAAGGCTTTCAGCTCGAGCGGTTGGTTGTTGGCGAAACCACCCAGAAGATCAACTGGAACGTCCACCTGCACGTACAGGGCGGTCAGGTCGTAACGGTCTGGGCGAGGGTCGAGCTTGGCAACATCGTCTGGAATGTTGGGGAAGGTCAGCAAACCGATTGCCAGGGCTTTATTCTTGTACTTGATTTGCAAGTAACCCGCGAGGGCATCGGCTTCGGGGTCTGAAAGTTTGCCAATCCCGCGCAAGCCCTGACGCTCGAGTTTTGGCAGGCGCAATTTGGTGTTCCCTTCAAGGCTACCACCGACATCAAACCAGGTTTTGCCGTCAAAGTACACGACTTTTTCGACCGCTTCGCGGGTCAGGACGCTCAGTTCGTTTGAAAGTGGGATCGTGGCGAGGGCAAAAATCTCTCGAGAGGCTCTGGGCACCAGTTGCAGGGTCGGTTTGCCGTCCACTGCCAAAGCCCCTGGTACGGCAAATGCACCCACCACCGCATCATTGGTGAGGGTGTGCTTGACCTCGTCGAGGGTCGTGTGCCGTCCCTCCTTGGCTTCGCCGTAAAAAATCAGATGGCGTTCCTGAATGCCGTACAAAATCACATCGGAGACGTTGTATTTTGCGGGAAACATTGAGCAGGCATTTCCAAACAAGGTCAGAACGATGGCAAGAATTGAGAGTCGCATACGTTACACTTTAGCCCAGGTTGTGATGAGGCTGTGAACCTCGAGTGAAGGAAAGTTAAGAAGTCATGACCCGAGTGGCAAATTGTAACAGGCGTTTTGCACGGTCCCAGCGTCCGAGTTTGACGATGCGCCAAACCCATTCAATCTTGAGCCTGATCGTCCAATCTGGGGCGCGTTCAACCGTTCCCGCCAAGACATCGATGGTGCCACCCACCGAAATACTGATTCGAGCGGGTTTAAATTCAAAGTTAAACAATTCCTGGCGCGGTGCGCCCAGACCCGTCAACAGCAAATCGGCTCGAGATTCCCGAATTTTTTGAGCGATGGCGGTGCGTTCCTGGGCTTTAAAATAGCCGTCTTGAACGCCAGCGATTTGAATGCCGTACCTTGCGGCGCAGTTTTTGGCGGCGATTTCTGCCACACCTGGTTTTGCCCCCAGAAAGTAGACCCGCAAGTTTTGCCCCTCGAGTTTCATCAGGTCTTGCACGATGTCAACGCCCGTCGCACGACCCGCAATCGTTTTGCCGGCACGTTTTGCCGCCCAGAGCATTCCAACCCCGTCGGGCGTGCTCAAATCCACACCCAGAATCGCCTCGCGCAATTTGGCATCGGTTTGGGCTTGAACACAAATTTCTGGATTCAAGGTAATCACGGTGCGTCTGGAATCTTTGTCCTTGAGCCATTCGCGCAGAATCTCGAGGGTCACTGGTAAATTTACCAAATCGAGTGGGAGTTTAAGGATGTTGATTCGCTCTGTCATGACTCGAGTTTACTATGGGATTTACAGGCGCTCGAGCGTCCGATTGGCGTGGGTTATGATTGAATTCACAAGGAGAAAAAATGTCATTTCAAGCGTATTTGGACACTGTGAAAGCCAAAACGGGCAAAACCCCCAGTGATTTCGCCAAACTTGCCAGCGATAAAGGACTGACCAAACACGGTGAGCTGGTCGCGTGGCTCAAAAGCGAGTTTGAACTCGGGCATGGTCACGCCAACGCCATCGTGAATGTGCTCTTAAAATCCGAATCTCGAGCCGCCAACCCCGACGAAAAACTCGAGAAGCTGTTCTCGGGCAAGAAAGCGGTCTGGCTCGAGCCTGTGAAAGGATTGATCTCGAGGATTGGGGAATTTGGCACGGGCATTGAAGCCCTTCCCAACGAAACTTACGTCAATATTTTGGTCGGTAAGAAAAAAATGGCAATTGTCCAACCCGCCAGCACGGAGCGGCTTGATATCGGCATCAAAATCAAAGGTGTAACGCCAGAAGGTCGGCTCGAGGCAGCAGGCAGTTGGAACAACATGGTCACGCACCGCGTGCGCATTGCTGACGCCAAAGAAATTGATGCCCAACTTCTAGGTTGGCTCGAGCAAGCTTACAATCTTGCAAAATAACCAGGCTCGAGTATCCTAAAAGTTGTAGGATGCGCCGTGCACACTAAAGTGCGTGACAGACGGTGCGCACGGCACACCCCACTCAATTTCACTTTCTGAAATCCAATACCGAATCTCGAGTCACAGCATTAACGGTTCAAATTCTCAAAGCGGTAAATGTTACTTGGTTGCCAGGGAATCACTTCACGCAGCACAGGCACGGCGTTGGTCTGTGAAATCAAGCTCGAGAAGGCAATGTCTTCATGAAGATTGAGTTTTTGCAGCAATTGCCCTGGTGCGCTCAAAACCAGTGCCTCTTGCGGGTCTGGGAAGGCGCGAAGCAAATGCACTGCCAGTTGTGAGGCGTGTTGATGCTCGAGCTTGCCAATGTTTTTGGCATTAAAATTGCGTTCGATGCGTTTTGCCAAGAAACCAGCCGTAAGCGTGTCGTCCAGTCCCTCGAGTCCCTCTTGACCCGCGCAGACAATCGCAATTTCTTCGAGGTTATTTTGCAGGGCTATCTCGAGCGCGGCGTCTGAAACGGCTTGGGCGTTGTAAAACGAACCGAACAAGACCGTGTGGGCGCTGGCGACGATTGGCAGGGTTTTGGGTCCATTTTGGGTGGTCATGACGGCGGTTTTGTCAGTAAAATCAAATTTTGCCAGGTCGGCGGGGCTGGCACCGTAATTGAAACCCTCGGGTGGCAAACCGTCGCGTTCGCCGAGCAGCAAGTGGTTGCCCTGGGCGGCATATTCTCTGGCGGCACGCAGGCTGGCGGTGATGAACAGTTCCCTCAAGCCTTTTTCGAACAACAACGGCGTGGTGGTCGTGGCACGCAAGACATCGACAACAATCACAACGCCTTGGTATGGACCTCGTGGAATTAAATCTACTTTCAGGTGCATCTTGTTCCTTAAATCTCGAGGAGGATGGTTGGGTGTGGGTTGGTGGAAATAAGCGGTCATCAATTTAATCTCTAAGGGTGAAGTCAACTGTGCGAAAGTCTAGCATGACTTTGATACCAAAAAATAATCGTTGCGTTGTCAGGTTCACAGTTTTGAGGGTTTCGTTACGGAACCCGAGTTTGACATAGTAGTGCTGGAAACGCTGTGATTGGGCTTTAAACCGTAGAATCTCGCCATCATGTCCAAGCCGACGTTCATCAATCCTGTCCAAGCCGTGCCAAAGTCTTGGCTTGACGCGTTTCAACATGGGACATTGAAAGACTTTCACCGCCTGTCGGCAGACGACACCAGCGCAGCCCTGGCAACCGAAAGCAATGTTGACCGCATTGATCTCGAGCGATGTATCGGGATGTATTTGAAACGTTTGAATGCACCAAAAGCGAGCCTGAGTAACGCCAAACGGATCGCGCATCCAAACTCGAGGGTGGTCATGACGGGGCAGCAGGCGGGGTTGCTGCTTGGTTCTGCCTACACGATTTCCAAAGCCGTCAATGCCATTTTGCTGGCAAGGGAACTTGATACCCAAGACCGTCCCGTGATTCCAGTGTTTTGGGTGGCAAGTCAAGACCATGATGTCAATGAGGTTGCCAGCACGCACTTTCTCGGTTTGGACGAGGCATTGTACAGCCTCAAGTTGGATTTGCCGCAAAACCAGGCAATCGCTCGGATCAAACTTCGAGACGAATGGTTGACTCAAACCTTAAGTTTTTTGAACCAGATTCCAGCGACGCCCGAGTTTAAAACTTGGATTGCCAATGAGGTCAAAGCCGCGTTTGAAACCTCGAGCAACTTCGCGGATTGGTTTGCGGGGATTCTATTGCGCCTGCTGGGCGATCAGGGTTTGGTACTGTTTGACCCGATGGATGCGAATCTCGCACCGCTTTTTAAGGCGCAAATCAAGCATGAACTGTCCGCGCCGCTCGCCTCGAGTGTCGCCATCGAAACCGCCGCCAAAAAGCTCGAGCGCCTTGGGTTTAACCCGCAACTGCGTCGCGCGGAAGGTTCAACCAACTTGTTTCTCGAGGGCGACG
Source organism: Deinococcales bacterium (assembly GCA_025352125.1). GTDB lineage: Bacteria > Deinococcota > Deinococci > Deinococcales > JAAFIG01 > JANXTZ01. The sequence goes on from JANXTZ010000081.1 coordinate 84,206, forward strand.
ACGGTCTGCGAAGGTTACTTAAATTTGATGGCGCTGGCTTCACGGCAGACCGCCATTATTCGTATGGCGACCTCGAAGCCATTCTCGAGCAAGACCCAGCCCGCATCACACCCGCCGCAGGACTGCGCCCGATCTTGCAAGACGCGGTGCTGCCAAACGCGATCAACGTGCTTGGACCTGGCGAACTGGCGTACCACCTCGAGTTGAACGGCGTCTACGAACTTCACGGCATCAAACAACCCTTGCTGCATCCACGCATGGGCATCACGATGCTCGAGCCGCCAATCAAACGCATCCTGGCAAAGTACAGTTTGAGCGCCGCCGAGTACCAAAAAAATGGGACTGAGGTCTTAAAGCAAAAACTGTTTGCCCAAACCAGTGCCAATATGAGCATCCAGACCGAAATGGCGAACATCATGGCGTCGTTTGAGCGAATGGAAGCCGAGTTGCTGGCGTTTGAACCAGCGTTTGCCAAAAACGTCTGGCGCTCCAAAGCCACCGTGCGTTTTCAAATCGAGAACAACCTGCCTCGCAAACTGGCAGCCGCTTACGCGAGGGTTGATACAGACGTGCAAAATCAGTTTTTGCGACTCGAGAAACACTTGATGCCCAACCAGCAACCCCAAGAACGCTATATCAGTTTCTTGTCGCACCTGGTCAAATTTGGACCCGTTTTGCTCGAGCGAATTCTAAAACTTTCGGCTCGCGGGGCGCACTGGCTCGAGGTTTAAGCGCGAATCGAGTTTGTTTTTTGAATTTACCGCTATCCTTGAGGCATTCAAGGAGGCAATATGAAACACCGGTTGCTGATTTTAACGGCGCTGATTTTAACGGCGCTGATTCTGGGCGTTGCCGTTGCGCAAAATTTGAGTGGGACTTGGGTTGCAAAGCTGCAAAACGGCTCAATACTGACGCTGGTCTTGCAAGAAATGGACGGGCAAATTCAGGGAACACTGACGGGAAACGGCGTGACCTTGCAACTCGAGGGGGATTCAAACGGGGTCAGCGCCGAGGGGACAATCTCGAGCCAGACCGAACAAGCCGTGTTTCAATTGACCTTACTCAGCAACACTTTGACCTTGGTGATTTCCGAGATTGACCCGAACACGGGTGAAGCCAACCAAAGTACCGCCCAGACCTTTTTATTTAGCCGCAATTCCAGCTCGAGCAACCAAACTCCAGGCAAGCCTACCCCAAACAACACCGTTGTCCCCAACCCAAACCTGCCAGACCCACTGCTCGGACGGTTTGTTGGAAAGGACATGACGCTCGAGGTGCTGGGTGGCAATGGCAGTTACAAGGGCGCGATCACGCTTGCCAAACAAAAATACGCCATGACAGGACAGGGCGGCAATGGCGTTTTGCGTGGGCAATTTGTGGCAAAAGGCAGCACGTTTTTGTTCGAGGCTCGAGTCAAGCAAAACAACATGACCGTGTTGTTGAACGGCAAAACGTATGCGCTGAGCCGTCAGGCTGTCCAAAATCCCAACGCGAGCACCAAACCAGGCGTCAGCACGCCAGCACCAAGCACCCCAAGCTCGAGCTTACCTGAATCCAGCAAAGCTGAACTGCGCGAACAAGCCCAGTACAAAGCCGGAACGCGGGTCAACTCGAGCCAGCACGGGGTGTCGTTTGTCGTGCCGCAAGGTTTTAAGGGGGCGACCACCCAAGGCATCACGGTGCTGGGCAACGGACGCACCGATGCGAGCGGAATTAACATTTTGATTTTTCCATTTGTTGGCGCAAACCTTGAGGACGTTTACGCCTTGATGTCAAAACCGATTGATTACGGACAACTCAGCTTCAGCCCGACGGACAGCGGAAGTGGCAATGCCAACCGCGTGATGTTTCATTACTCGAGCAACGCGTCCAACGCCGTGGGCGTGTCGGTGCTGGGAAAAGGCAATGGCTTGAGTTTTCAAGTGATCGGGTTTGCCAGCAACGCAGCCCTCGAGCCATTGGCAATGGCGAACGCCAGCAAATTCTCGGGTGCCAGTCTGAACAACACGCTTCAAACCATTCGGGCGGGATTCTCGGGCAAGTATTTGTTTGCCTATTTATACAGCGGCACAACAAGCAACACCGGCAGTTTCTCGAGCGAATCCAAACGCCAATGGGATTTGTGCGGCAACGGGCGTTACTTTTTTGAGGGCAAGAGCGAAAGTGCTTTCAATGTGCAATTGCCAAACGGTGGCGACACGACGGGTTCGGCGGGCGGCGCAAGCCAAAATCAGGATGGCTCGAATGGACGTTGGGAAATCTTGATTGTGGGGAACGGCGTGGCATTGATTCTATTCAAGGACGACCAGACTGTGGAACTTCATTTGTTAAGCAATTTAGACCGCAAAATACCGTTTTTGAATGGCAAGGAGCTTGGAAGTTTTGGCGCAAGCAACAAATGCCGCTAGACACATCAAAGCTCGAGTTTCATGATCCTCATGATATGCGTCAGAATTCTGTCAGAGTTGCTGTCCTAAACTAAAGCAGTTCGGGGTCACTCTGCCTCGAATAAGGACTCAACTGTGACTCAAGGATTTCAAACCCAACGGAACAGCGGACGCGCCGATGCTTGAAAACACGCTCCTTTTTGGCGTGATCGCCTTGATTCTGGCGTTGTTGCTCTCGAGCTTGCTGGCACATTCCAGGGCATCAACCCGTAAACAAGTGATCGACGCCACGCAAGCCGCCAAGGCGCTCTCGGACTTTAACCGTGCCCTCATCCACGAAACCAGCCTGCCGGTGGTGCTGGACCGAATCACCAGCGCCTTGACTGGAAATTTGGGTTTCAATAAAGCCAGAATGCACCTGCTTGACGGTGTTTCACGCGAGATGCGAGCGCCATCGGGCGAAACCTCGAGCGACCCAGAACGAATTGCTTTGATGCGTGAGGCATTGTTTGCCCCGCCGGAGGGCATGGAAGTCCCGGGCGTGATCGTGCTGCCAATTCTTGCCGCCACCAAGGCAGGCTCGAACGCACGCTGCTGGCTCGAGCCAGAGAGCAAATGTAAGCTGACCCCAAAAATAACCAAGTCTGAGCGCTTCAACACCTGCCTCTCCTGCGAGCATTTTGCCGCATTCGGCGTGCTCGAACTCGAGTATCAAGGCAAACGTCACGACATCGCCAGCCTGACCGATTACGTCCGCGCCAGCTCACTCGCCGTCTCGAACACCCGCATGTACCAGAGCGAACAGCAAGCCCGTCAACTTGCCGAACAACGCCTGGAGCGCGAACTCAAATTAAAATCCGAAAACACCCAACTGCTCGAATCGCTCGAGGGTGAACGCGCCAGGTTGGACGCGACCATCGAACACCTGTCGGAGGGCATCGTGCTCCTGGAAGACGACCAAGCCCAAGCCAACGCGGTGGCTCGAGCCTGGCTGGGACTGCCCAAAGATTTCAGGGTGCAAGATTTGCCGACCCAGTTACGCGCCACCCTCGCGCCCGGGCATTCGGATTTGGTCATCAACAACACGCACCTGCAAGTGATTATCAGCCGTCAAGAAAACCGTACCGTCCTGGTCTTGCGCGACCTGGAACGCTTCGGCGCAATCGAGCGCACCAAAGCCGAGCTGCTCAGCCGCGTCTCACACGAACTGAAAACCCCGCTGACCAGCATTCAGGGATTCACCAGTTTGCTGATTTCAGGCGGCGCGGGGGAGCTGACCGACGACCAGTACGAGTTTTTGACCACCACCTACAATGCCAGCAAAAACCTCGAGCAGACCGTGCAAAACCTGATGGACGCCTCCAAACTCGAGGCAGGACTGTTCGAGATCAACTGCAAACCAACCCGCCCCAACTTTGAAGCCATGCTCGAGCGCTTTGTGCAACGCGCCGACGAACAGGGCATTTTCATGGACGTTCATCTGGTGACCTTGCCGGTCGTGAATGTGGACGCCATGCGCCTCGAGTTGGTGCTGGCAAACCTGCTCTCGAATGCTTTACGATTCACCAGCAAGGGTGGCCGCATTGGCGTCACCACCAGCCTTGAAGCCGGAAACCTGCAAGTCAGCGTGACCGACAACGGTATTGGCATGAGCGATTACCAACTGGCGCACCTGTTTGAACGCACCAGTTCGGGTTTGCAAACCGTTGAGAATGGTCACAACCTCGAAGGCATTGGACTGTCATTGTACGTCAGCAAAGCCATCATCAACGCCCACGGGGGCGAAATCACGGCAAGCAGTCAACCAGGCATTCAAACCCAGTTGCAATTTCGCGTGCCGCTCGAGCAACCATTTGAGTTGACACTGGCGCGTGAAGACAAAACACCGACCTTGGTGGGCTAAGGGTTGGTGCACCAAAAAATCAAATTTAGGGCTTCTGGCAATTCTTACTTGGTAATGACCTCTTTGATAATTCTTGGACGTGCCTGACGCATTCCCAGGAAAAATCCCAGGATCAAACCCAGCAGCAACGGAATGCCAATCAAAATACCAAAATTCATGACAAACGACGGGTAATTGAAAAACGACACCACCGCCGTACTCTGCGAGAGCACCAACACCACGGCGACCAGAACCACAAGACCAATTAAAATCCAGCGAAAGTTTCCCATAATCCCAGTATACGCGGTCTGGGTTGCTCGAGTTCCCAGCGAAACTCACAATAAGCAAGAGTCGGCAGTTGAACTGGCTTGAGACATTACTTCAACAGGTTTGTGTACGCAAAATCGAGCACCAGACCCAAAAACTGCCCAACGGGTTGCTGCAACAAGATCAGTACAAAAAACGCCAGATAACCGCTTCGGGGCAAGAAATGCCGCAAGCTTGCACCCATTGACCCAGGAATGATTGCCGCCAGAAAGTGCGCCCCGTCGAGCGGTGGAATCGGCAAGAGGTTAAAGACCGCCAGAATCACATTTAAGCGAAACAAGGTCAGCAAGGCATCAACAATCCAGGCGGGCGCATTGCCACCAATCAAACTGTTCCCGACCACATGAACATCCGACAGACGCAATGCCAGCGTGGCAACCAGCACCAACGTCAAATTCATCAAAATTCCGGCGCTCGAGACGAGGGCTTCACCGAGCAAGCCGTGACGGTACAATTCTGGGCGGGTGCGCACCTGTCCCAGAAAGCCAAACCCGATCAACAAGAACATGATAAAACCGATCCAGTTGAGGTAATACAGGGGATTCCAAACGAATTTTCCGTTTTTGGTCGGGGTCAAATCGCCCTCAAAAATCGCGGCGAGCGCATGACCGTATTCATGAACGGTGACTGAAACCAGCAAGACCAGAAAATAGCTGAACGCCTCGAGCGGCGGCAAACCTTGCAAACCCATTACATCAAACCAATGGCTTGCAAGACCGCCACAATCAGCGAAATGATCGCGCCCGAAATGGCTCGGGTAATGCCCAAGTACGAGAGCACCAGAAAAATAATCATAAAACCAAAGGGCGTGCTGTTGGTAAATTGTTCGATTTGATCCATCACACGGTTGATTTCACGGTTTCCAAAAGCCCGTACCACCCGAGCGCCGTCCAGGGGCGGCACTGGGAAGATAAACAAGGCTGCCAAACTGATCACGTTGCCCGCGCCAGAAAAGAAACCAGAAGCAATCGCCTGGCTGCTTTCACCCACGAACTTATTGAGCAACGCCCCGACCAGAATCAAGACAAAAGCCCAGACCACCAAACTGAACGGACCGAGCAACCAGATCAACACCTCCGAACTCGAGCGACCGCGAAGGTTGTACGACTTTAAAGGAATGGTGTTTGGAATGGCGAAACCAAAAATCGCCAGCCAGATCAAATAAATGGGGTTGAGGTGCGCCCTGGGTTCCGTGCTGGTAAAGCCCTGATTTTTGGCGGTATCATCGCCCAAACTCGAGGCGACCAGGGCTTGTACGACGTTGTGAAGCACCAGACCAAACGCCATTGCCGCGAGCGCCATCAGGTAGGTTAATGGACTGGTGAACAGTTCTTGAATGAAAATGGAAAACATGTGTCAGTTTACGATGCAAACGCCCAAGAAAAGGAGAGCTACCCCCTTTTGCGGGCAGCCCTCAGCTCGAGATGAACAAATTACGGCACGGGCAAGAAAGTTGGCGCAATACCAATTCGCACACTGGGCAGGCGTTGAAGCACAATTTTTGGGTCGTTGGGCACATCGGCATCCGAACCAATCAGCACGAGTTGAGCGGGCTGAAGGGCAGTGCCAAGGCTTGTGGCTCGAGTAAGCGCCGCCGTGGTGGTCTCATTGAGTCCTCGAGCAAATTGCAGGGTGGGGTCTTGCGTGACCAGAAAGTTGAGGCTGAAACGGTACGGTTTTGGACAACCAGCCGGATTTGGGCAGCTTGGGTTGGTGGCAAACGGGAATGTCCGTGGAAGTTTTGTACCGATGGTGACGTAGGTTTTGCCAGAGGCAGGCAAGACCCGGGTTTTGTTGATGTCTTTGGCGACAAACCCGTAATCGAGCACGCTGTCATTTGCGCCCAGGACGCCTGCGGTTCTGGCATTTTGTTCCAGGGTACCGTCGTACAAGCCCGAGTAGGCTTGAAAATCGCTGGCAATTGGGTCGGGTTGTGGCGAACTGATCAATTTTGTGCCGTGGATGGGCAGCAAGCTTTGTAAAACACCAGTGTTGGTGATTGCCAGGCTGTTAAAGTCAAACATGCTGTTCACGCCCATGCCGCTGGCGTTGGTTTGCTGATTGACGGCGCGAAGGGTCAGATTGGAAAAATTATTCGTGTTACTCAAATTACTGACTTCAAATGTCATGGTCAAGTAGCGAAAACCGCCGCCAATGTCATCAATGTCCGAATACGACAAGGGTTTGAAGGCAAAGGTGTTGCTCGAGTCGTTGGTCGTTGCGGTTTTGGTCGTGTTCCACTCGAGGTTGACCGACCCCAGAACGCTGGGAATGGCGCTTGGAATGCTGGTCAGGTACGAAAGCGGCGCGGAACTGCCGCCGGTCACCCGAGCGCCAACCAAGTTGATTCGGTTGGCGGCAACCAAGGTCGAATTGGGAAATGCTCGGACGTTCGCAGTGCCTATGGCTGTGGCTCGAGCCAGGGCGGCACTGCCATTGATGGGTTCTTCGAGGCTTTGCACCACCTGAGTGTTGTCATTTTGCGCGACAATAAAAGTCATGACAAACCGAGTGCCCGAACTGACATCGGCGGACGCTGGCAGGCGCATACTGAGCGCGACTTGACCCGTTGCGCCATTGGCGATGGTGCGGTTGTGGCTGACGGCGCTTGCCCTGGCGACAAAACCGTACTCGAGGCTGTACTCGCCAGCACCGATGAGGCTGGCGCTCAAGGCGCTGCTGGTGAAGGCAACGCTTTCGGCAGGTGTATACACTTGCAAATCCGAGTGAAATTCGCTGACCAGATCGCTGCCGTTTGTGCCTTGGGCAGGTTTGACACTGTTGACATCGCTATTGCTGGGCATACCGCCAAAGGTGTTGATGCTTTTTAAAGCGCTGGCATTGACATTGCCCGTTTTGGCATACGCCACGAGGCTGAGGTTGGTCAGGCTAGCTCCAGAATTGTTGGTGATGTTGTAGACCGCCGTCAGGGTGCGTTGCGTCGGGCTGACCCCGAGGTCATCGAGCACCACAAAACTTTTGGGCGTGGCGCTGATGCTCGAGTCCGGTTTTGGCGTCAAGGTTCTGGTGGTTGGAAAAAACCGTGCGGTGTTGCGCGATAAATCAGTGCCGAAATTGACCTCGAGCGTGCCAAGAAATCTGGGGGCTGCGAACGGCGCGGGGGTGGTGTTGCAAGCCACCAACAGGGTCGTTGAACTCAGGGTGGTCAGCAAGATTCGGCTCGTGTGATTCACATTTTGAAGTTTAGCACGCGAGTTCCAGAATTAGACCACAAATTATTAAAGTATTATTTGCCCAAGGCGTTTCAAGCAAACTCGAGCGACACAAAGATTCTCGCCAAACCCACTCGAGGATTTAAACATCACGGCGCTCGAACATCACAGCGCTCGAACATCACGGCGCTCAAACATCACGGCGCAGCTTGCCCGCCAAAAACCAGGTTCCAACATACGCCATTGCACCGATCACAAACACAAGCTGGTAATTAAAGGCATCCGCCAGTTTTCCACCAAGCACTGGCATGAACACCGCAATGCCGACCAAAGTGTTGACTGTACCGATATAACGCCCTCTGGCTTGGGGATTGGCGACACCCAAAATATGGTTGGCATTGCCAAGGTTCAGACCCGCCTGCGCGACAGCGGACAGCACAAACACCAGCGCGTACCAGTCGCCTGCGCCTTTGGGCATCAAAAGCGCCGTGACCAGTGCCGCGATGGAAAATCCAAGCGCGTAACGAATGATTCGCCTCGAGCCAAAATGGCTTGCCACCACCGACCAGACCCAATTCGAGAGCGGGGCGACAATGCCAACGACGATCAAAAAATTACCAATGCTGGCTTTGGGCAGACCAATCACACGCAACGCATAAACTGTAAAGAACGGGTCAGCGAGGCTGGAGAGGGCAGTCGCAACGCGGTACATGACGTAAGCCCTGAAGCCAGGGTCGGACATGATCGTGTTTGGGATGGCTCTGACCTCATCCCTGAACCTCGAGGGGTCTTGCGGTGGGTCTGGTGGCTCAATGGTCAAGCCGTAGACGTTCCAGCCAAGCGTGAAGACCAGTGCGCCCAAGGCAAAAATAAGGGTGTAATCGAACGGAAAAACCAAACTCGAGGCGAGAATGCTTTTCACCAGAAATCCTGCCAGCAACGCCAGCAGACCGCCCCAGAGGTTGCGAATCCCAAAAAACCTCGAGCGCTCGGCGGCAGGGATGGTTTTGGCAGCCACCTCGAACCAGGGCAGTCCACTGACGCCAGATGCCAGGGAATTGATCAACAAGCCCAGCAAGAACATCACCAGTAAAAGCGTGTGATTGTTAGAGAAAATCACGCTCGAGAGCACAATGAAAATCATGCTGGCAGTCCGAGCAAAAGCGGTTTTTTGATAGATGACTATTTTGCGCGGCAAATGCCTGATCTTGCTGGCGACCAACAATTGCGGCAGCAACCAACCGCCAACGGTAATGGCGGGCAATGCCCCGATCACGCTGTTGCTCGCGCCCAAACTGGCGGCGAAACTCGAGAGGACAATGGATTGATTGAAAAAACCGTCACCCATCGACACAAACCAACCGTTCAAAACACCGTACAGGTAATTGCGATTCCAACCAAACAGACGCTCGAGTCTGACAAAAATTGACTCGAGCAGGTTTGAGGCAGGTTTCATGCCGAGATCATAACGCGCCATTTTGAGCGAATCTCTGAGCGAAGCCTTAAAGAACGGTCATTTTGCACGCACACCCCAGAATGAACGCGGTATAGTTGTACGAAGATGACTGCCGCTGACCCACGTCCAACTGTGCTGATTGTTGAGGATGACACCTCATTGCAAAGTGTGCTCGAGGCACTGCTCGGGCGAGATTATCGACTGAGCATTGTCGGTGATGGCAAAGAGGCACTGGAACATTTGCAGTGGGACACGCCAAACCTGGTCATTTTGGATGTCACGATACCGCACGTGGACGGTTTGGACATCTGCTCGAGAATCAAACGCATCAAACGCTTCCGCGACACCCGTGTGATCGTCATGACCGCCAGCATGGACGAGCGTACCCACGACGCGGCAAACCTTGCCAAAGCCGATGCTTTTGTCAGCAAACCCATTGTCAACGAACAATTTCGTCATTTGGTGCGCGAGTTATTAAACAAAGCCGACGCGCCAAAGTCATTCACCGATTCGGCTTTTACCGGCAGCCTCGCCGATGCCAGCGCAGACCGTACACCGCCAAGCTTGAGCAAAACAACCTCTGAAACGCTGATCGCAAAAAATCCCAGCGGGATCATCAAAGCCGAATTTGACGAGGCTGAATACGTGGCAAAACCTGTAGAGACCGCGAACGCCCATGCCAATTTGTTTGAAGAATGGGACGACTCGAGCAAGGATGACACCGGTCAAAACGCTTCCAAAAACAATTCCAACTTTTAATGCCGCCCGAATTGCTGGGTTTGAGTTTGGGCTTGGCGGCAGGCATCAGCCCAGGACCGCTGCTCAGTCTGGTCATGCGTACCAGCCTCGAGCGTGGCTTTTGGGCGGGCGTTCGGGTGGCACTCTCACCGCTTTTGACCGACGCTCCAATCATTGCCCTGTGTTTGATGATTGTAAACGCTTTGCCTACCAGTTTTGCCGCCCTGCTGGGTTTGATCGGCGGGGCGTTCGTGATTTACCTTGGCATTGAAGGCATCAAAACCGCTGGGCATGCCAGCCTCGAGCAGCCTGAACCTGTCAAACAATCCCAAGATTTTTTGCGCGGCGCACTGGTCAACATTCTCAGTCCACACCCGTGGTTGTTCTGGCTTGGGATTGGCGCTCCGACCTTGCACAATGCCTACCAAATGGGTGCAATACACGCCGTTGGGTTTTTATTCGGGTTTTTTAGCTTGCTGATCGGCATGAAAATCGGTCTGGCATTTTTAATCTCGAGCGGCAAACGGTTCTTAACCCCAAAATCTTACAAAGCCGCATTGTACTTCTCGAGCATTTTAATGTTTCTGGCAGGCTTTGTTTTGATGCTCGAGACGTTGCGTAACCTGTTTAACATCTGACTCGAGTTGTCCTTTTTGCCTGTGGATAAGCTGTGGACAAGTGCTGTGGATAACCTGTGGATAACAAAAAAAGCATCTCGAGTATTGAGGCTCGAGATGCCAATTGCTATTTGCTATGCGCTATTTGCTTAGAACGGAAAGCCCAACCTGAAGTGAAACTTGCCACCTGGATTCCAGGGACTAAACGCGTAATCAAGTCGAATGGCGGGCAGTTGGAACGAACCAAAACCCAGATTGATCTGAACGCCCAAACCAAAACCAAATTGCAAACCCTCAGGAATGGCAACACCACTGCGTGAAGCGCGGAACTCCACCCCAGGACCGCCGCCCCAAGCGTTACCGAAATCCAGGAAGGCAATGCCCAACAAACCGTAGGTGAACGAGGTTTGCAAACCGAAATCGTAACGAAGCTCGAGCGATCCCGTGTAAAACAACTGCCCACGAAGGTCGTTAAAATCGTAACCGCGCAGGGTGTAATCCTCAAGTTGCGAACTGCCACCGATGCGGAACAAACGGTTGGCGGGCGCATCACCGACAATAAAGCCCGTGTTGAACCTAAACGCGAGGGCGAATTTGCGATCATCGCCGATGTTAAAATTACCGTTTTGATCCCAACCAAAACCCAAGTAGGTGCGGAAACCAACCGTGGTTTGCTCCCACGACAAAGGTTTTTCGGTGCCTGAACCAATGCCTGCCGTGCCAAAACCGTAACCGACTGTGCCAGTGACCAACACGCCTTGGGTTGGGAAATCTTGACGGTTTTTGGTGCTGAACTGACCCGCAACCTGGGTGAAAACCGTCAGGTTATCTGGTGCATTTACTTTGAGTACGTTTGGATCGACATTCACCTGGTCGGCTTGATATGGCAAGGTCGGATTTGTCGCGCCAGGCAATTTGGTGTCGTCTTTCTCGAGATAATTGGATTCGTAACTGAAATCAAAACTGACCCGAACACTAAAATTTTCACCGACCGGTCTTGACACGCTCAATCCAAATCCTGTGGAACGCCCAGAGTACAATCGTGCCGAATTTTTGGTCGAATCTGTAACGACGTAATTTGGAATCGGGTTTCCCGCACTGACGCTGGTTGAAATGCTGAACGTCACCTCGGTGCGCGTCTGGCGGAAGTCCAGAAAGTCAATGTCCAACCACGGAATGGTGTATGACAAGCCACCCGAGAAATTTTGACCTGCATTGTTTGGACCACCCTGAATACCCAGGTTGATACGGTGATTCTGACCCCACAGGTTTTGCTCGGTGACGCTCAGTTGCCCCGCAAAACCATCCAGGGTGCTGTAGGTGATGCCAGGCACAATGTTGCCCGACGATCCCTCCTCGAGTCCCAAGACCAAAATGATCTCGTAAGGCTTGCTGGGATCAGGGATTTTCACGCCCACCTGCAAATCTTTTAACAAACCCAGTTGTTGAATGCGTCCAAAACTGGCTCGCAACGCCGTGATGTTGAACAAACCACCCACTTTGGGCAATTCGCGGGTGATGACACGGTTGTCGGTACGGTGGTACCCGCGCCAGTTGATCTCAAAACCGATCAGCTTTTGTTCCTGAATACTCACGGTGTAAATGCCGTCGCTGAAACCAAATTTGGGTTCTGGCACAATCCCGTAACCCGCCTCCTGGTACACGTCGTTGATCGCCGAGAAGTCCTCTTCGGCAAGTTTGGGGTTGTAGGTATCACCAATTTTTTGCTTGAACCGCGCCAGCAAGACGCTGCTGGGTACAGCCGTGTTGCCCTGAATGTTGATGCTGGTGATTGGACCCGCCGCCGCATCCTCGAGCGTCAGGGTCACGATCAGGGTGTCCTCGCCTGCGGGTTCGATCTTGACCCCGATTTGCTTGTCACGACCTTTGGCGAGACGTCCAATGTCTTTTAAAAGCGTGTCGTAATTGAAAAAATCACCCGTTTTGAGGCTGAGTTCGTCTGGATTCACACCGAGCGCGGTGGCGTCAACGGCGGCAATCTTGTACTCGATAATTCGAATGGTCAACACGCCGTCAACCAGTTTGCTGAGTTCAAAACTCGGACCGCTGTAACGGTAACCCAAGGCAGTGTATTTGGCTCGGACGGCTTGGGCGGCGCTTTGGTAGACATCGGCTTTGAACGCCCCACCGTCAACCATCGACTTGTACAACGCCTTGATGTCGGCGACGGGCACAAGGGTCGCGCCGACCACCTCGACTGACTTGATGCTGGCGGATTCGGTGACGTTAAAGGTCACGGTTTGCTTGCCGTCTTTGATCTCACCAAGCTCGAGTTTGACTTCAGGCTCGAAGGGCAACACCTGACGGTAGGCTTGCCCAACGGCGGCGGCAGCCTCTTTGAGCTTGGTTTCGTTGATGGTCACCCCGATGCCAATGTTGAAGTTCTTATCCAGGAATTCGACCAGTTGCGCACTTGGCACAATCGCATTGCCGGTAAAGATCACCTCGCCGATGACGGGGTTGGATTCGACGGCAATCACCACCACATTGCGAGAATCCCGAACCTCAAGTGTGACCTTGACGGTTTTAAAGAACCCGAGCGCCAGCAACTGATTCTGAATCTCTTCGACTTTGACATTTTCAATTGGATCACCGACAGAAATGTCGATGGTGACTTTGACCAGACCTTTGATCGTGTCGTCATCCGTGCCGGTCACGATGATCTCATCGATAGAACCTGTCGGCACGGGTTGGCTTTGAGCGAATGCCGTACCCAGGCTCGAGGTCAACCCGAACCAGCACAGCAAGAGGGCAGCGATATGACGGATTTTAGGCATTGATTGACATCCTCCAACGTGTCGCGCCACAAAATCAATTCTGTGGTTCGCGTTGCTCGAGCGTCCCCGAGCGGGTACCATAAAACCATAAATACTGAGCGCATAAAACATTTTGTGAAATTGCTTGGATTCATCAAGTTCTTTACCGGTGAGATGTTTCCAAGTTTCCATTCACGGGTTCAGGCGAGAAGAATCAAAATCAATCCACTGGAATTCCTTTAAAAGTGTCGCCCATTCCCGTATTGGAGCGGTGAAGCACCCGTGAGAACCCTGATTTGAAACTTAAGCAACCCTTAACCCTGTGCTGCTCGAGTTTTAGCAGTTTGATGTTAACTGGTTTTGTGATACAAAAGCGACTTTTGGCAATACAAGACGCCCTGCGCCTGGGCTAAGATGTGACCCATGAGTGAAATTGCCACCAGAATTGCCTCGAGTTTGCAGGCGGCTCGAGCCACCACAGACTTTGAACCCGAAATTGCCATCATCTTGGGATCGGGACTTGGACCGCTCGCCGAAGACATTGACACCAAAATGGGCGCGACCATCGCTTACGCCGACCTGCCAGGTTTTCCAGTGTCCACCGCGCCAGGACACGCCGGAAAAGCCGTGCTCGGAACGCTCGAGAATAAGCGCGTGATCGCCTTTCAGGGGCGGGTGCACCTGTACGAGGGTTACAACGCCAAAGAGGTCGTGATGCCTGTTTCCTTGGCACACGCCTTGGGCGCGAAAACCTTGTTCGTCTCCAACGCCTGCGGCGGTTTGAATCCCGCCTGGGAAGCGGGCGACATCATGCTGCAAAACGATTTTATTAATTTTACAGGCACAAACCCACTGCTCGGACCCAACGACGCCAGCCTCGGACCAAGGTTTTTGCCGCTCATGGGCGGTTACGACAAGCACCTCGCCAGCCTCGCCCGTCAAGCCGCTCGAGCCTGCGACCTGCCCTTGCGCGAAGGCGTGTATCTGGGCATTACCGGACCCATGTACGCCCCCAAAGCCGAGTTGCGCATGTACCGCCAGTGGGGCGCGGACGCCATCGGCATGAGCACCGTGCTCGAGGTGATTCAGGCGCTTTACCTTGGAATGCGGGTGCTGGGCTTGTCCAGCGTGACCGACATGGCGGTGGCAGACCGTGAAGACCACTCTGAAACCAACGAACAAGCCGTGATTGAACAGGCGCAAAAAACCGGACCGAATTTTAGAAAATTGGTGAAAAGCATTATCCGTAGGATGGAGTAGGCGCAAAAGAATGGGTTTTTAGCGCTCAGACACGAAAAGTAGCAATCTCTCTACCATCTCTTGACCATAAAACGCACCTTCTTGAAACCAAGACCCACCTGGCGGGCGGGATCGCTTCGGGCATGGTCGCAACATCAGGAGAAGGGAGCTTACTTCTTTTACACGTGTGGCTCGAGGTTTTGTTCTTCGCACACAATTTTACTTGCCAATTGCGTGAAAGCTCGAGTTTACTTACTGTTGACCTTCACCTTTACCCGTTAACCTGTATTTTCATGCTGCCTGACATTCTTGAAAAAATCCAAAGCACCTGCGCTCGAGTCGGACGCGAGTTGAAGAGCGTGCAATTGATTGCCGTGACCAAAACCAAAAGCGTTGCTGAAATACAGCATTTCATTCTCGAGCACGGCAATTTTGCGCTCGGTGAAAACCGTGTGCAAGAGGCATTGCCCAAACTCGAGGCGCTGCCGAACGCCGAATTTCACATGCTCGGGCAGTTGCAAACCAACAAAGTCAAATCCTGCAAAGATTTCAAACTGCTGCACGGCGTGGACAACACCAGGATTCTCGAGGAACTGGCGCGGCGCGGCGCGGGCTGGGGGTTTGTGCCGCCAGTGCTTTTGGAGGTGAACATTGCCAGAGAACCCCAGAAACACGGTTTGATGCCCGAAGACGTTGCAGGTGTTTTAAACACCGCTCGAGAATTGGGCGTGAACGTGCGTGGCTTGATGACCGTTGCCCCGATTGCCACTGAAGAGGTTGTGCGAACCGTTTTTCGTGACTTGCGCTTGATGCGTGATACCCTAGGACTCGAGGAACTATCCATGGGAATGAGTGATGATTTTGTGATTGCCATAGAACAGGGCGCAACCATGCTTCGTATCGGACGGGCTTTGTACGGGGCAAACGCATGAAATACACACCCTTGGATGTTCGGCACAAAGAATTTGTCAATCAATTAAACGGTTACAGCAAACGCGAAGTCAAAGAATTTCTGGCTGGCGTCGCCGACGACTTTGAGGAACTGGAACGCCAACACCGAGGAATGCAGGAACGACTGCTGCAACTCGAGAATCAAGTCAACGAGCTGCGTCAAGGCGAGGAAAGCCTGCGCCGCGTGGTGGTGAGTGCCGAACGTATCGGCAACGAGATGAAACAGAACGCCGAACGAGACGCCACAATCACCCTGAAAGACGCCGAAACCCGTTCTGCCGCCATGCTCGCCGAAGCCGAAAGCGCCAAAGAGCACCTTTACCGCGAGGCGCTCTCCAAAGCCCGAGACATTCGCCTCGACATTGAACGCGTGCGCAGCGAGAAATCCATGTTCCTCTCGCAATTTCGGGCGTTATTGACCACCTACCTTGACAGCGTTGAACGCAACGAGGACAAAGGCACGGGATAGGTTTTAAATCGTGTCGGCAAACAAGCCCTGCGCCAAAAATTCTATAATCTCGAGGCTGGCGGCATCAACTTTGTTGCCCAGAATCGATTTGATGCCCATAAACGCAGTCTGGTACTTTTTGACTGTCTCGAGCCAAGCGGTTTTGGTGGTGTACTCGAGCGTGGCTTTGCTGGGATTGTTGACGCGCTTGAAGCGTGCCACAAGTGCAAAACTGGCTTTCTTGTACTTTGCTTGAATACCGCTCGAGGTCACAGCCCCAGCCTTGGTCGTGGTCAATTTGATCAATTTTTCGAGGTGCAACTCGATGCTGGTCGCAAAACGTGCTGGCGTGTGCGCGTACATGGTGCCGCCGCCCGAAGTTTGCGATGCCAAATCCGACTCGGCAAGAATAAAATCCCACTCGAGTTTGCGCAAGTGAATCAAACGCGCTTTGAGTTTGGGAAAGTTTTTCAGGCTCAAAATATTCTGTGCGTTCTTGCAATCCGCCCAGACGCCCGCGCCCTGGTCTTGACCCGCCTCAGAACCGCCAAAATCGGTGCGTTTGCCGTACTCGGCTAAAAAACCATCGGGATTGTATTTCAGAACGAGACTGCAAGCGGGGTTCCAATCGGCTTGTTCTTGCGCCAAGACAAAACCAACCAGGGCAAGCACAGCAACTAAAACCCGAGCAATCATGTTTTAAGTTTAACCGATTTAAACCGCCGCGCTCATGCCGCCATCAAAATTGATCGCGCAACCAGACACAAACGCCGCCCTGGCGCTGACCAAAAACGCAATCAAATCCGCGAATTCCTGCGCCCTCGCCACCCGCCCGAGCGGAATGGTTGGTGTTAAACCCGCGTACACCTGCTCGAGGGTCTGACCTGTCAATTCTGCCTTTCGCACCCACTGGTCAGACTCGACAAAACCAATCAAGACACCATTGACGCGAATATTGTCCTTGCCCAAATCCTTGCTCATGGCTTTCATCAGCGCCATTCCAGCCGCTCGAGACACGCTGGAGGGCATCGAACTGGCGGCGGGCGTCTTGCCACCCGTCGCCAGAATGTTGATGATGCTGCCGCCACCAACTGCACGCAAATGTGGGATCACAAGCTTTGAGAGTCGAATTGCTGCATGAAATTTCAGGTCGAGGTCTTCAGCCCAGAGTTCATCTGAAATGTTCTCGAAGGGCATGGCAGCCGCCTTTCCCGCATTGTTCACCAGCGCATCAATTCGCCCAAAATGCTGAATGGTCAAATCCACAAAACGCGTTAAATCCTCGAGTTTGGTGACATCCGTGGTCACAGCCAGGGCTTTCCCGCCGGAGGCGTTGATGCCCTGTGCCACCGCCCGAAGCTTGTCCTGCCCACGGGCACAGATCGCCACACTCGCCCCCTCGAGCGCCAGTTCTTGCGCCGTCGCCGCGCCCAAACCATCCGAACCGCCCGTGACGAGGACAACCTTGTTTTGAAGTTCTAAATTCATAACAGCAGTTTAACGCCAAATTTGGTTTCACTCGAGATGCACAAATGACTTTTGAGGGAACGGGTATACTTCCCAAACGGCAGAGCGCAGTAAACAGCGCCCCTACACAGAATTTAGGGCAAACTTCATGACTTACCTTTTGGACCACCACCCAGACCAATACCCGCTCGAGTCGTACCGCCGCAAGCAATTGCTTGAATGGGTGTTCAAACACGGCATCTCGAGCTTTAATGAAATCTCGAACCTACCCAAAAGTGCAATTGCGTTTCTCGAGGAAAATTTTGAGTTGACGGCATTCCCCAAAGTTGAGGTTTTTCCAAGCAGCGACGGCTCGAGCAAATACTTGTTTACCCTGCGCGACGGCAAGCAGATGGAAGCTGTTTTAATGCCCTACCAGGACCGCGTGACGATTTGCGTCTCGACGATGGTGGGTTGCCCTGCGGGTTGCGCGTTCTGCGCGACTGGACGCATGGGGTTTGGACGCAACCTGACGGCTGGCGAGATTGTCGAGCAGGTGCTGGTGGCTGCCAGGGATCAGGAGCTTGCCCCCACCGAAATTCGCAATCTGGTCTTCATGGGCATGGGCGAACCGTTGTTGAACTACGACAACACGCTCGAGGCTGCCCGAATTTTACTGCACCCAGACGGACTGGGCATGAGCCAACGCCGCGTCACGCTGTCCACCGTGGGATTGCCCGACAAAATTGTCAAGCTTGCCAGTGAAGATGTGACCGTCAAACTTGCCATCAGTTTGCACGCCCCAGACGAAGAAACCCGTAAGACCATCATCCCAACCGCGCACGCGCACACCATCGAAGCCATTCTGGAATCGGCAAGAGAGTACCAACGCGCCTCGGGTCGGCGCGTGACCCTCGAGTACGCCATGCTGGCGGGGGTGAACGACGCAATCTGGCAAGCCGAACTGCTGGCGGACATTTTGCGAGGACTGGTTTCACACGTCAATTTAATCCCCATGAACCCCTGGGCGGAATCGGGTTTTAGAAGCTCAAGTGAGACCCGAATTCAAGAATTTTACGACACCCTGCAAGCTCGAGGTGTGCCGGTCAGTGTGCGCCGCTCGAGGGGACGCGATGCGGGCGCGGCGTGTGGACAGTTGGCAATCGCCAAAACGCCACGGGTGATCTCGAGTGAAAGCGCTTGAAGGCAACTCGAGATTTGAAATGCTCATTTGCTTTGATCGCCAGTCGCCCGAGGTTTTGAACTCAGCCTGAAAAACACAAAAATGAACGCCAGGAAAGTGATGACGATGGGCACAACCAGCACCAGAATGACCGACGGTGTTGCTGGCGTTGCCGTTCTGGCTTTGGTGGCAGCCCAAACCCAGGAGGCAATGCTCAGGTTTGCAGGTCGGGGCAAGTCGCCTTTGAAATTGTAACGAAGTGCCTCCTGCGGGAAGGTGTGGTCAACAATGCCCAACTGGTAAGACCCTGGCGGGACACTCAGGCTGGCTTCGTACCTTCCAGGCATGACCTCTCTCAGTTTGAAAATTTGAACAGGATCGCTGCTGCCAAAGGCTTTGATCTCGAGGTCGATGATGGCTCCAGTCACCGCCGACCCGCTGTCTGCGCCCAACAAATTGACTTGCAGTTGCGATGACGCGGCTGTCGGAAAAGATGCCAGCACACGGACTGGTTCCAGGTGGGCGAATGCCACGGCGAACCAAAGCATTGCCAGTAAAACCCAGAACCGTTTGAAAAATAAAAATTGCTTCATTTGTTTGACTATACAATCTGGCTCAACCCGGGCTTTCAACACCTCGAGCAAGCGTTTCTCAAACTTCTGGAAGGTCGTCGAGATCGGCAAGGTCTTTGTTGCGTCCACCGGTTTTTTGATTTGCCCTGAGACCACATTCAGAATACAACCCAATGACTTGGGAGTAGACTCGAGCCATGGGTGTCAGCGCGTTCACATCGGGTTCTGGTTTGATCAATTCGTTTTCCAAAGCAGTACAAAAAAACCTGCTTGTGTTGTTCAGCGCCCAAGCCCTAAACACGGGCGCGACCACGGTTTCGACTTCTCTCTCGAGCATCATCATTGTGCACATCACGGGCGCGGATCAACTGTCTGGTTTGCCGAGCACGATCAATTTTTTCATGAGCGCGATTGCCGCATTCTGGGCTGGGCGTTTGATGGCGGCTCGAGGGAGACGGATTGGTTTGAGTTTGGGGTACGCGATTGGTTTTGTTGGCGCGGCGCTGGCGGCAACGATGGCACTCGAGAAGAACCTGATTGGTTTTTTGATTGGCGGCGCGTTGGTCGGCGTGGCGAACGGTGCGGTTCAGCAGGGGCGTTATGCCGTGGCGGACATGGTTGGTGCAAAGGTGAGGGGCACAGTCATGGGTTGGATTTTGACGGGCAGTGTGCTGGGATCAATTTTGAGCAATCTCATCTCGGGTTACGTGCGAGCGTATGCGAAGGGCATCAATTTGCCCGAGATTGAATTCGGTTGGTATCTGGGATCGGCGTTTATGCTGATCGCTGGCTTGATCGTCTGGTTTTTCTTGCGCCCAGAACCGTTAACACTCGCGCCACAGACCTCGAGCGTCACGACCGAAAATTTCTCCAGCCACCTCGAGGTTCGGAGTTGGAGTGCATTGCTGCAAGTCCCGAATATTCGTTTGGCATTAAGCTCCATGACGTTTGGGCAGTTGGTCATGGTCATGCTGATGGTCTTGATGCCGCTTCATGCCGATCACTTGGGAATTGCGCCGCTCACGATCACATCTTTAATCACGTCACATATTTTTGGCATGTTTGGCTTTTCCTGGCTGACGGGCAGTCTGGCGGACAAATGGGGGCGTCGCACCATCATCATGCTTGGGGCGTTGCAATTTGCGCTCTCGGGTTTTATTGCAATTTTTGCCACGCGTCCGCTCGAGATGGGCATGAGTTTATTCTTGCTCGGCACGGGTTGGAATTTTTGTTCTGTCGGTGGCAGCACATTGTTAACCGACAACCTCGAGCCTTCGGAACGTGCTCGAGTTCAGGGCGGCGCGGAGACGATGGTCTGGATTTTTGCCGCAACGGGGGCACTGGGCGGTGGTTTGATCGCCGGAACCTTCGGTTTTCCAATCCTGGGTGTGATCGGCATGATCGCGGGTCTGGTGCCGCTCGGCGTGGCATTGATGACCTCCAACACCAGAAACCTGTAATACTGCTGTCATGAGCGTCAATCGTATGGTGATGGTGGACATTCCAGGGACGAGCCTCGACGATGAGACTCGAGCACATTTAACGCGGTTTAAGCCTGGTGGAATCATTTTGTTCCGCAAGAATATTGTGGATCGAGGACAAACCAGAGCTTTGGTTGAAGATTTAAAAAGCATTCTGGGTGATGGTCTGCTGCTGGCGATTGATGCCGAAGGCGGCGGTGTCTGGCGCACCACCGACCTTCCAAACGCACCAAGCGCCATGTGTTTGGGTGCTGCCAACGACCTCGGTCTGGCTCGAGATGTTGGCGCAATGGTGGCTCGAGGCTTGCGCTCCATGGGCATCAATTGGAATTTTGCGCCCGTGCTCGATCTGAACAACAATCCACTCAATCCGGTCATCAGTGACCGTTCGTTTGGTGAAGACCCGAAACGCGCCACCGAACTCGCGCTGGCGTGGGCGGAAGGCTTGATGCTTGAGGGCGTTGCGGCGTGCGGCAAGCACTTTCCCGGACACGGCGACACCAAACTTGACTCGCACCTTTCACTGCCCACCGTTTCAAGAAACCTCGAGGGTTTGGAAGAGTACGAGCTTGTACCGTTCCGCATGGCAGCACCGCACCTTCCAAGCATCATGACGGCGCATATTGTTTACCCAAGCATCGACCCAGATTTGCCTGCAACGTTGTCCAAAAAAATCTTGACGGGTTTGCTGCGCGAACGTGGTCAGTTTGAGGGCGTGATCGTGACCGATTCGATGGGAATGCACGCGATAGACAAAAACTGGGGGCGCGGCGAGGCTGCCATTCTGAGCATCAATGCGGGTTCGGACATGGTTGAGGCACTCGGCGCTCGGGAAGCCCAAGCCACAACGATGGAAGCCCTCGAGAATGCCGAAAAAAACGGTGTCATCTCGTACCAGAAAATGACAGCCTCACTCGAGCGATTGCACCATCTGGCTACACGTTTTCCAATTGCGCCGCTCGATTACGCACCAGAACTCGAGGCTTTAGACCGTGCGCTTGCATCTCGAGCTTGGGGTGCGGGCATTAGCGAATTTGGCAATGTTGTGCTGCCAAAACCAGGCTCGAGCATCACCCTGATCGCGCCCGATGTTGCCCCCGAAGAAAATGTTTCTGAAGTTGGCGTGGCGGGTGCGAACCTCGTCAAACTGCTCTCGAGCGATTACAAAGTCAAAGCAATTCTTCATCCCGCCCGTGATCCGCTTTCGGTGCTCGAGCAAGTCAAAGCCGCTCGAGAAGTTGAGGATTTTATTGTTTACGCCAGCACCAGCCGTCACCGCATGATCGAGGCTGTAAGGGAATTAGCACGAGCCGCGCAACCAGACCTGCACCTTGCGCTGTGGAACGCCTACACGGTCGCTGACGTGCCAGCACCCGCTTTAATGACTTATGGCTACCGACCAGAAGCGCTGGGGGCATTAAAGAGGGTTTTACGCGGCGAAACTCGAGCTTCTGGGATTGCGCCAGTGAAGTTGGATTGAGAACCCAAATAAAAATGGTATTGATTATTGTTACCTCTCGAGATGAATCACACGTTTTTCTTGCGCCGAACGAATTGATTCGAGCGAGAGTCGCAGGCTTTTGATGTTGTCCCGCCCCGAAGTTGCGGGTTCTGTTCCCGTGTGGATCGCCTGGACAAAAGCATTCAAACTTCCGACCCGTCCGACAAACTCGAGGTTTGGCAGCTCGAGTTTTTGTTCTCGTTTGCCGCACTTTCGGATTTTCACCGTGTCAGGCACGTTGTTGTCGCGGCTGGTAAAACTGATCTCGCCGTGTTCGCACCCGAGTTTCCATTCGCCCGCCCAGGGGGTGACGGGGCTGGGAGAAACCCAACTTCCTCGGTAATTGACGACGGTGTTGTTCTCAAATTCAAGGTTGACGGCGGCGCTGGCGGGATCGCGGTACAAACTCCAAGCTGGATTCCAGGCGTGCGCGTACAGCTCGAGCACATCTTTTTGCAAGATAAATCGCATCAGGTCAAAGTGATGGATTGCCATGTCCAAGAGCAAAGGTTGCGCCCATTGCAAGTGTGCCATGTCGGGTGATGGGTACATGTTGTCGCGGCGAAAATCGACCTGAACCACGCCAACTTGCCCCAGCGTTTGCTCTTGGACCAGTCGCGCCACCAGTTGCGGCGCGGGTTGATGACGGTAATTTTGACTGACCATGACCGTGCGTTTTTGAACTCGAGCCACATCAATGACCGCTTTTGCATCCTCAAGTGTCAAGGCAAAAGGTTTTTCGACCAGCACATGCAAACCAGCCTTTAAAGCTTCAATCGCAATTGGTGCGTGAGCCACGGCAGAGGCGGTAATCAAAACCGCATCCACGTCCGAAACCTCGAGCGCATTTTCAAGGCTTGCAAAACAAGATTTTTTCGGTGGCTTCAGTGCTTGTCTCGCTGCCTCGAGCGCGTCTGGGTTGGCATCGACCCAGGCGACGGCTTTGACGGTTTTGAGCTTTGGGACTACACTCTCAGCCCAACTTCGTCCCCAGCCACCCATGCCAATTTGCAACAACCGCAACGGTTTTGATTTGCCCATGTTTTATTTTACGTGTTTCAAGAAGGGGATGGTCTCAGACCATCCCCTAACAGGTTTTGCATCAGATGGTTTTCAAGAATGCCACCAAATCTTGCATCTCCGGTTCGGATAAACCTATCAAAAAACGTTGGTTGTAAAAATTGACCGCATCGCGCAGGGTTGCCGCCGAACCGTTGTGAAAGTAGGGCGCTCGTGCTGCCAGGTTGCGCAAGATCGGTCCTTTGAACTTGCCAATGTCTGCCCATTTGCCGGTAATCAGTGCTCGCCCAGGGTCGGTGGTTTGGCGCGTCTCGAGGCTGAGCTTGTTTTTCAGGGTGTACAGCGGCAGGTCCGGTGTGCGTCTCGAGAGATCGGTCAGACCGATGTTGAGCGGGGCGATTACCGAGTGATTGCCAATATTTGGCGAATCGTGGCAGGTGGTGCATGTGCCAGGAATACTTGGCACGCCCAGGTTGTCGTTCAAGCCGTTCACGCCGACAATGTTGATCGGTTTGGTGTTAAAAATCTGTTGCCCTCGAGCCACCGCTCGCCGCGCCCCGTTGAGTTCGCCCTCGGCTGCCAGGTTTTGCCAGGGCGTGTACAAGGTCATGGCACTGGGGTCAAATGCTTTGCCGCTTGGGTTTAAGCCCAGCGGGTCATTGATGCCGATAAAGAATTCTTGCAACGCCAAAGCCTCTGGTCCACCGGTTGCCCCCTTGACGTTCAAACGACCCGCCTCAAAGTCAAAAACTTGGGTCGAGAAAAGCTTGGTCTCGAAATTGACGATGCTCTGGCGCTCATTGTCGGTCAAATCCCTGGCACTTTGGGCGTGAGTTCGGGTGGCAGAATTGGATTGATGCAAGAGCGAGGCGTTCAGGTCAATGTGCTTGGCGGCATCCACAATACTTTCGCGTCCGTCCCACATGGCGGCACTCAGAAAGCTGAGGTTGGTGGTCGGCATCGGGCGGCGAAACAACGAGAGTTCTTGGGCGCTGGCAAAACCGTAAGGGTCATCGACAGCCTCGAGTGTGAACTCGGCGTTGGCTGGAATTGGCAGACCAACCCGAATCAAGCCCTTCTCGAGCAACATGCTGTAGGCTTTGCGGCGGGCGTGCAGGCTCGAGACATCTGCGCTGGGCGAGTTCGCGCCGTCCACCAGCCTGAAAATCGGGTCTGTGCCGAGGGAAAACAGAAAGCGTCTTTGAACGCCCGCTGGCGTGACCGTCCAACCCTCGCCTGGTTGATGACAGGTCAGGCAACTGCGCCCGT
The DNA here is from genome assembly GCA_025352125.1 of Deinococcales bacterium. Taxonomy (GTDB): domain Bacteria; phylum Deinococcota; class Deinococci; order Deinococcales; family JAAFIG01; genus JANXTZ01. The sequence goes on from JANXTZ010000081.1 coordinate 108,673, forward strand.
TGCTGCCGATGCTTTGAAAAAATGGATTGCCGGTGTCAATGTGACCCTCGAGCGAGACGGTTCTGGACCAACCGCTGGCATTGAGAAACGCTCGCAAGTTGGGATCAGGAAAAGCCTGAGTGGACAGGCTCGCCGATTCGGCATTGATGTCTGTCGGATTTGGTTCTGATGTATTGCTGCAACCCCCCAGTACCAAAGTTGTAAACAAGCCCAACAGCAGCCATCGATTCTTCATCTTCGACCCCTTTCAATCAGACCTTCCCGAAGCCAAACTGGTGTTTTGTCAGGTTCGAGTGGTGTTGGGTCAGGCTATTCGAGCCTCAGTCACGTGGTGGTCACAAGAAGCAAAATTTGGGACAGCCGCAAACCAAAACCGCCACACACAGAGATGTATGTGGGTCTCGAGTTTGCCCGAATTTTTTAGCTTTGGGGCAGCAATTGTTCGCGCACCACCACCACATGCCCGATCACCCAGACGGCTGGCGCTTCAATGCTGGTTTCGCCGTTCGCCACCGCTTGCAGGCTCGAGATCACCACGCGTTCTCTGGGGGTGCTGCCGCGTTCGATGAAGGCGCAAGGCTCGAGCTTGTCCCGCCCAAGTGAGATTAAATTTTGGGCAATATGGGCGCGTTCGCCCACGCCCATCAAGACCACCAGGGTTTCCACGTGGGCGTAATTGCGCCATTCTGGAGCAGATTCCTCGGAGTGATTTCCGGTCACCACCGCAAAGCCTCGAGCGAGGTTGCGGTAGGTCAATGGAATTCCTGCCAGGGCTGGCACGGCAAGGCTCGAGCTGATGCCAGGAACAATCTGCACAGACACGCCCAGCGCGGCAAGGTGCGCCCATTCTTCCGCGCCGCGACCAAACACGAACGGGTCGCCGCCTTTCAGTCGCACCACGTTTTTGCCTGCCAGGGCGTAACGCTCGAGCAAGACCATGATCTCGGTTTGCACGCTGTCCTGCTCGCCGTGGTTTTTGCCGACGTACACGCGCTCGCTGCTGCTGGGAATCAACTCGAGAATCGCGGATGCCACCAGACGGTCATAGAGCACCACGTCGGCTTGCTCGAGGGCGCGAAGTGCTTTGATGGTCAGTAATTCTGGGTCGCCAGGTCCAGCGCCAACAATAAAAACTTTGCCAGCGCTCACAAGTTCATCTCGGGTTTTGAGAACACCGCGCAATTCTGGGGCGTGCAGCCCTTGCACGGCGTTAGCTTGCAAGCCTCGCGCTGTGCCAGCACGCCGCGTTTGATTTCGGCTCGAGCCTCAATGGGTTGACCGTCTTTCACCAGTTGCAGTGCGTTTGAATCCATCAGGTCGTACCAGAGTTTTTTGCGCAGATCAAAACTGGCAAAACCTGCCGTGATGCTCGAGCGCATCGAGCGCAAGATTGCCAGAAATTCCGTGTACTCCTCGCCGTACTCGAGGTTCAGTTTTTGTTTGATCCGCACACCCAAAGCGGGGGCTGTGCCACTGGTCGAAATGCCAATGATCAGATCGCCACGGCGCACCACGCTGGGCAGAATTAGCGAACAACGCTCAGGGTCGTCCACGCTGTTGCACAAGACACCTCGAGCCTCGGCTTCGGCATAAATTGCCAGGTTGTCGGCTTTGTCTTTGGTGTGCGACATCACCAGCCATACACCCGCCAAATCACCCGCCTCAAACCCGCGCCGCAGCCAAGTGACTTTGCCGTCTTGCTCGAGCGCATCCAGTTCTGGGTGTTGATACGGTGAAAGCAGGGTCAGGTCTGCGCCAGCCTCGAGCAAGCCGCGCACCTTGTGCTCGGTTTCCCAACCGCCACCGACGAACAAGACCTTGCGATTTTTCAGGTTGAGCATGACGGGGTAATAAGACATGACCTTCCTCCAAGAATATCAATGGGGATGGTCTGAGACCATCCCCCACAAGAATATAATTATTTTTTAATCTGCGGCGTGGGCAAGCTCGAGCACAAGTGATGGTTCAAACGCACCGGCACCGATGCGCATGGTGTACTCACGCCAGCTTTCAGAACCAACCCGATGCGCTAAAAAACCGGCGATCACTTTTTCGGAGTATTCCTCGAGTTGCGATGCCGGAATCACGCTTTTAAGTTTGTCACCAAGACGTGCCTCGACATCCAGACCGCCCGAAAGGTGAACTTGATAAACTTCTTCTTGTCCGCCGTTCGTGTCGCTGCGGTTCGCGCCCATAAAACCGAGATCAGCCACTTGATACCGTGCGCAGGCGTTTGAGCAACCCGTGAGATTGATGCTGAACGCGTGCGGGAACGTGTTGCCAAATTTTGACTCGAGGTGTTCCACAAGTTTGGTGGTTTTGGCTTTGGTTTCGGTCAGGGCAAGCCTGCAAAATTCGATGCCCGTGCAGGCAATCGTGCTGCCACGAAAGAAGTTGTTGGCGTGAAGACCAATTCTCTCGAGTTCAGCAATGGCAGCCTCGAGTTTTTCTCGCGCCACATTCACGACAATCACGTTCTGGCGCGGGGTGTTGCGCAGGTCGCCAGAGCCGTAGGTCTCGGCAATGCGGGCAAGCTCGAGGGCGTGGGCTGTCGTGATGCGCCCGACGGTGGTGGCAAGCCCAATGGCATACTGTCCGTTGTTTTGAGGAATGATTCCCAGGTGATCGCTGGCGTTGCTGGGTGCCCTGGGGGCTTCGAGACCATTCTCAAACTTGCGCCCCAGGTATTCGCGCTCGACGACATCGCGGAATTTGTCACTTCCCCAATCGGCGAGCAAAAACTTCAGGCGGGCTTTCTTGCGGCTCACCCGATATCCATGATCGCGGTAGGCGGCTGTGATCGCCCGTGAAACCTCGAGCACGTCCTCTGGCATTACAAACACGCCGAGGCGTTTGGCGAGGTGCGGGATCGCGCCCAGACCGCCACCAACCCAGACATCAAAACCAATTCGTCCGTCAATATGTTGGTGCGCGATAAAACCAATGTCGTTGATGTGATGGCAGGCGCACTGTTCGGGGCACGCGGTGATTGAGATTTTAAACTTGCGCGGCAGATCACCGAACTCGACATTGCCCGAAAAATGGTTGGACAGCGTTTGCGACAACCCTCGAGTGTCCAGAATTTGCCTGCCGTCAAGTCCCTCGAGCGGGCAGGCGATCACGTTGCGAACCGTGTCACCACATGCGCCGACCGAATGCAGACCGACCTTCTCGAGTCGGTCAAAAATTTCTGGAACATCCTCAATTTTCAGCCAGTGAAATTGAAAACACTGTCTGTCGGTGATGTCCAGCACGCCACGACCAAAATCGTTGGCGATACCGACCACCACGCGCATGATCTGGCTGGTGTAGCTTCCAGCCGTGATCTTGATGCGCAGCATGAAAAAACCGTCCTCTTGCGGACGTTGCGGGTACAGACCGTACCATTTGAACAAATCCAGATCGTCGGGGGTGATGCTCAAGAAACCCGTTTTGGCGTAATTGTAAATGTCTGCCAGCACTTGATACGGTGGCTTGACCGCCTTGATTTCCTCCATGTGATTTGCTTTTGCCATTGATCCTATCCTCTCGAGAAAACGGATTTTAATCCGTCCCAACTGCCCTGCTTAGCTACTCAGCACCGATCTGAGGATCAATACCGTTCCAACAATTGACAGCACTGTACCAAGAAGTGGACGGGCAATGTTCTCCGAGAGTTTGGGTGCGTAACCGCTGGCAAGCCAAGTGCTGGGCAGTGCGCCAAGCAGCAACCAACCAACGGTGGGGAAGTCCACGGCAGATCGTTGCGCGTGCCCTGCGGCAGCCACCAGGGACAGCAGCACGCCGTGGGCAACGTCTGTGCCAGCCAGCCTCGAGACTTTGAGTTGCGGCATGATGAACGTCAGTGCCAGCGCGAGCATTGCGCCGCTACCAATGCTGGTCAGACCAACAATTGCACCGACCAACGCCCCAATCAGCGGCAACGGAATTGGGATGGCTTTAACCACTTTGGGCGGATACTTCCAACGCCATAAAATCGCAATGCCAGTAAAAATTAAAGCGATTGCCAATAAACGCAGCAAGAACGTGACCTTCAGGTTCATCAAACTGGTGGCATAACCTGCGGGAAGGCTGCCGATTGCCAGCAGCGCAACCGTTTTCCAATCAATGGTGCCGCTTAAATGATGCCGCCACGACGCGCCCATTTTGGTGATGCTGGCGGTAATCAAGTCCGTGCCGATCAGAACAGGTGTTGGCAGTCCAAGCAACAGCAAGGCAGGGGTCAGCAAACTGCCGCCACCAAGCCCTGTCGTGCCGATCAAGAAACCTGTGACCGCGCCGAGCGCCACCAGCACGGGTGGCTCAATCATGTCCGTGCCTCGAGATACGCGGCACGCAAGACCTCAGCCACCTCTTTGCGGGTGAATTCGACGGGCAATTCCTCGCCGGCGGTCAGCTTCTCGCGGACTTTTGTACCAGACAAGACGAGGTGGTGACTGCTGTCGTGCGGGCAGGTGCGGCTCGAGACGAGCGAACCGCAGGTGCGGCAGTAAAATGTGTGCTCGAATTTGATGATCTCGATGCCGAGTTCTTCTTTGCTGTAGGTGTCAAAAATTTCTTGCGCGTCGTACGTGCCGTAATACGTGCCAACGCCAGCGTGGTCGCGTCCGACAATAAAATGGGTGCAACCGTAATTGCGTCTCGAGATGGCGTGCAAAACGGCTTCTCGAGGTCCTGCGTAACGCATCGCGGCGGGATACACGCCAAAAAGCACCCGACTGGCTGGATAGTAACCCTCGAGCAAGACCTCGTAGGCTTTGACTCGGGTTGCGGCAGGCACATCATCAGATTTGGTGCTGCCGACCAATGGATTCAAGAACAGCCCGTCAATCGTCTCGAGCGCGACCTTGTGCAAATACTCGTGCGCACGGTGAATTGGGTTGCGGGTCTGGAATGCCACCACGGTCTTCCAACCTTTCTTGGCAAACTGCTCTCGGGTCTCGAGTGGGGTGTGATGGTGCTCGGGGTAATCGCCACGCGAAATCTCGAACAACGTGATATCACCCGCCAAGTTGACCTCCCCCTGCTCGAGCAACGCCGCCACGCCAGGATGCTTCTCGTCCGTGGTGCGATACACTTTGAGCGCCTCTTCTTGCTTGTCGGGCGTGTACTGCTCAGACACCTCGAGCAAACCAACGGGCGCGTTGCGGTAATTGAGCAAAATTTGACCCGTTAACGTTTTGGCTGCCTCGCTCGAGACGCCCAAGGTGATCGGAATGCTCCACGGTAAACCGTTCGCCAGGCGCAGATTCTCGACGATGCTGGCATGGTCTTTGGAACCCACGAAACCTGTGAGCGGCGAATACACGCCCGTCGCAATCAACTCGAGGTCGGCGTAATTGCGCTCACTTAACTCGAGGGTTGGAAGGTGTGCAAAGTCTTTTGGATCAAGGTTTTTGACGCGGTTAATCAGTTTGCCGCCGAGTGGGGTGATGAGGCTGTTCTCGAGGTTTGCGGTTTCTAAGGTCAAAGTCATGGGTTTCCTTTTCGGTTGGGCGGGTATTTGTTTACCCTCATCCCAGCCCTTCTTGCCCCTTACAGCAGCACCTTACGGGCTTGGGGCGCTTCTTCCAACATCGGGAGAAGGGAGTTTTATTGTTTTTTGGTGTGGGTGCAATGTTGGTTTTATTTTTTGTTGTAGGGGCGCTGCTTCTTGATTATAAAACGCACCTTCTTGGTTTCAAGACGCACCTAACGGGCGAAACCGCTATCGGGCATAATCGCTTGCTGTACCCTGCCTTTGCATTGTTGATTCTTGCTCAAATCGCGTTCTGCCCGACCCACAACCCGCATTCGGTCTTGCCTTGTCCTGCCCAACGTCCGGCTCGAGCGTCTTCACCTGGGCGCACGGCGCGGGTGCAGGGGGCGCAACCGATGCTTAAGAATCCATCAAAATACAGTGGGTTGACGGGCAGCTCGTGTTCTTTGGCGTAAGCCTCGAGGTCAACGCGTGTCCAGTTGGCAAGCGGGTTGAGTTTGACTCGAGCGCCGCCGTGTTCGATCAGTGGGATGTCGGCTCGAGTGTTGGCTTGGTCACGGCTGCGGGCATTCAGGACGGCGCTTGGGTTTTGTTGTGCAAGGTAATGTTGCAGTGGCGCAACTTTGCGTGCGGCGCAGCAGGCATCGGTGTCGGTCAAATATAAATCATCGAGCGGCAAGCCAGCGTGCAAGGTCACAAAATCGAGTTGCGGGTATCTGGTTTTCAGGGAATCTCGAGTTTGAAGTGTTTCACGGAAGTGATAATCAGTGTCCACAAAAATCACTTTTCCCGTGTAACCGGCTCGAGCGGCAAGATCAATCAGCACAATGCCGTTTAAATTAAACGCGCTCGGCATGACAGCATCGGGATACGCCTTTAACGCCCACGCCATAAACTCGAGCGGGTCATGGCTGGGTGAAGGTTGCTCAAGAACGCTGTTCATGCGCTGACTGGGACTCGAATTCCGAGGCTGGCAAGTTTCTCTAGCACACGGTCCACGCTTTGCTCGAGGCTTTCCAGGTCGGTGCGAAGGTGAAGTTCGGGGTGCGTTGGGGCTTCGTAAGGGTCGCTGACGCCTGTAAAATGCTGAATCTCGCCTGCCAGTGCTTTTTTGTACAAGCCCTTCACATCGCGGCTCGAGACAGTCTCAAAGGGGGCGTCTACGAAAACCTCTAAACTTTTGTCGGCTTGATCGAGCACCTCGCGGCGCGTGTCACGGTACGGGCTGATGGCGCTGACCAGGGTCACAACGCCGTGTTTGGCAAGAAGGTTTGCCACAAATCCGATGCGGCGAATGTTGGTGTCGCGGTCTTCCCTGGAAAATCCCAGACCTTTGGAGAGCGTTTCGCGCACGGCGTCGCCGTCCAATATTTGGACTTTATGCCCAGCTTCAATCAGCACTGGCTCGAGTGCTTTTACGATGGTGGTTTTGCCTGCGCCCGATAATCCTGTAAACCAAATGACTGCTCCGCTCATGTTTTTGCTCCTCAAAGAAATGATGTGTGCTTTGAATTCGGGAATGGTTGACGCATTCGACATCGTAATGGGTTTATGTTGGACATCAAAATTCCTCCCTTGGGCGTGATACCTTGCGCCCTTTTTGGGTCATGGTTGAATTGTTGTGTGCCCGAAAGCTCGAAGGGTCAACAACAAGAACAACAGCCTGTGACTGTGGACATTCGGGTGTTGTGGTTTTGCTCGAGCATGGTGTCCTTTGAATGTAGTTTACAAGACTTATAAACTTATAACTTTTGTTTATCTTAAACGTATTTGCCTGCAAAGTTTCGTTTGCTGGAATACAAGACCAAGGCACAGGAAAAAATACTGCTCCAAATCTTGAGCAGCACAACAAAAATCACGCCCGAATCCGCGAGACTCGAGCGTGTACAACTTATTCCCCCAGCCGTTTTAAGCCGCCTCTTTGACCGCCAAATCCACCGTCAAAATCCTGACCAGACGCTCGCGCAAAGCAGTATATTCTGCGGTTTTGGTCATCTCGCTGCGGTTGCGAGGGCGTTCAAACGGCACGTCGATCACATCAAAAATTCTGGCTTTGGGACCATTGGTCATAATCACGATTCGATCAGACAAATACATTGCCTCGTCAATATCGTGCGTCACCATCACCACCGTCTCGGCATTGGCTTCGCCGTACAACATCTTGTTCAACTGCTCCTGCAAGCCGCCACGGGTCAAGGCGTCCAGCGCCCCAAACGGTTCGTCCAGCAGCATCACCCGAGGATTTATTGCAAAAGCCCTGGCAATTGCCACGCGCTGCTTCATGCCGCCCGAAATCTCGTGAGGGCGCTTGTGACGGTGCTGCCATAATCCCACGGCTCGCAAATACTCCTCGCTGCGTCCAACCTGCTTTAAAGTCTCCATCTCGGGACACGATGCCTCCACCGCCTCGAGCACATTGTCCTCGACGGTCAACCACGGCAGCAACGAATAATTTTGAAACACCACCGCACGGTCAGGACCAGGACCCTTGATCTCCTGCCCCTCGAGCTTGACAAAACCTGTGCTGGGCTTCTCGAGTCCGGCGATCATCGACAATAACGTGCTTTTGCCGCAACCCGAATGCCCGATCAAACTGACGAACTCCCCTGCCGCAATCTCGAGGTCAACCGCCTCGAGTGCGGTGTAACCGCCGTTCTTGCCTGCGAAGTGCTTGGAAAGGTTTTTGATTTCAATGCCAGTGTTTGAATTTTCGAGTTTTAAAGTCATGAAATCCTCCGAATCAGGGTGCGCCTTAGGCTCTAACTTAATTTTTCTTTATCAAAGACAAAAACCAGCAATTGCTTGGTCTACCCTCCTTCCCAACCCTTCTCCTGATGTTGGGAGAAGGGAGCTTACTTCTTTCAACATGTGACTCGAGGGTCTTCTCGTCCTTCTCCCGCACGGCGGGAGAAGGTGGCGAGGTTGCTCGCCGGATGAGGGTGGCACAATGGTTGCTCAGACAAAATGAAGTGTTTCGTTTTTATCAGACACCGATTCGTTAAAATCACCCGCCGTAAGAAACTTTTCTCGAGAGCCAGTCAAAACCCTTGTCAAACAGCAAACCCGTCAAACCAATCAAGGCAATCGCGCTGATGACTTTTTCATATGAAAGCGCGTTGTACGAATCCCAGGCAAAAAATCCGATGCCACTCGCGCCGGAGAGCATTTCGGCGGCGACAATCACCATCCAGGCAATGCCGAGGCTGACGCGCAAACCTGTGACGATGTGCGGCAACGCAAATGGCAAGAGCACGCGGCGCACGTAACGGTCGCTCGAGAAATTGAAGACCTTGGCAACGTTTTTAAAGTCTTTTGGCACGGCTGCCACACCAAAGTAAGTGTTGATAACTGTTGGCCACAGGCTGGTAATGAAAATTACGAAGACCAGCGCATTGGGCGCACTTTTGATGGCGACCAACGCCAACGGATACCAGGCGAGCGGCGAGACTGGACGCAAGACCTGCACAATTGGGTTGACGAGCCGGTGAATAAATTGCACCGATCCCATCAAAATGCCGAGCGGCACGGCGACAACCGCCCCAAGAAACCAACCCAAACCGACGCGCCCCAAACTCGAGAGCAACAGCAAGCCCACACCTTGGTCGTTGGGTCCGCCGTAATGAAATGGGTTTTTGATCAAGTTCCAGAACACGGCTACCGTTGCCAGCGGCGATGGCAAATCCGTGCCCACAAATGCCCGCACGATCAACCAGACCGCCACGATCAGGCTCAAACTGCCGAGGGTAAATGCCAGGGTCGTGAGGCTCGAGCGCAGCCAGGCGGGGATGACTGGGGGTTTTGGCGTCTCGAGGTTCGTGTTTGAACGGCTGATTTCTCGGTTCATGACGCTCCTTTTTATTTGCTGGCTTCTTTGAGGTAGGCGGCTGGGTTGCTCGGATCAAATTTGGACTTGTCCAGGGTCATCGTCCAGGGTTTCATGTCGTCGGTGGGCAGGCTCAAGCCAACTTCTTTGGCGACCTCGCGGTACAAATCTTGCATGATCAGCTTGTCGGCAATGGCTTTGGCATCTGTTGGAAATGGTTTGTAACCAAAGCGGGCGTACTGTGCCAAAAACCAGATGCCGTGCGCCAGGCGCGGCATCGACACCTTGCCGCCCCGCGAGAACAACATGCGGTCATCGAGAAATTGCTTTGTCCCCAGCCCGTTGCCAAAGTCATATCGTCCCTCGAGCCTCGCGCCGATCACGTCGGGGCTGGCATTGACGTACTGTGCCGCGCCGATGGTGGTGGCGGCTTTGCGAATGTTGCCGACCTCATCGAGCCAGGTGGATGCCTCGAGCACGGCTTTCATGATGGCTTTGACCTCATCTTTCTGGCTGCTGAAGGCTTTGTTCAAGACCAGCGCCTTTTCGGGGTGATGCTTCCAGATTTCCTGACTGGTGATGGCGGTGAAACCAATTTTTTGCTGCACCGCAACGCCGTTCCAGGGTTCGCCCACCGAGTATCCGATCATGTTGCCGACCTTCATGTTGGCAACCATTTGCGGCGGTGGAATCGTGATGATGCGTTGCTTGCCCGTCACGCTGGCGTCAATGCCCGCAAACTCGAGGTAATTGCGCAACCACATGTCGTGCGTGCCACCCGGGAAGGTCATGGCAAAGGTCGTGTCCTTGCCGTCCGCCACCAATTTCTCGAGCGCCCCCTTGAGTTTGCTGGGGTCGCGCCCGACGCTGCCGAGAGCGTTTGATAAGGTGATGCCCTGACCGTTGTTGTTCAAGATCATGGCGATTGGCATTTCCTTGCCCGCCTGCCCACCAATGCCCGAGTAGACGCTGAACGGCATTCCAAACAGGCAGTGAGCGCCCTGAATGTCGCCATTCAAAACGCCATCACGAAGCGCAGCCCATGAGGCTTGCTTCACGACCTCGACATCGACGCCGTACTTTTTATACAAACCCAATTCTTTTGCCATGATGACGCTGGCGGAATCGGTCAGGGCGATAAAACCCAGTTTGATGGTGCTGGCGGCTTTGGATTGAATCCAGATGTTCGGCAGGGCGAAACTGGCAGCCGTTCCGGCAGCGACTTTCAAAAAATCGCGGCGGGAAAATTGGGACTCGAGCGAAACTTTTTTCTTGGTCATAAACAACTCCTTAAAATGTTTGCAAGTTACTGTTTCAAACCAGAACTTGCGTTGAAACCACGATTTTTACGGCGCAAACCTTAAATTCTGGCATTTTTGAGGTTGGATCAAGTGCGGCTGAAGTCAAACGGTTTATGGCTTCGGAACCCGCGTAATGAAAGGAAACAAAGACGGTATCGGTTCGCATTTTCGCGTCAAATAAAACCTTGAAATCACCGACACCGCGCCGTGTCTCGAGCTTGACGGCTGCACCATTCTCGAGTTGATGCCTTAAAGCGAGGCTGGGGTGCATTTGCGCCAAGGCGTGCGGGCTTTTGGCATTCAGGCTGCTGCGCCGCGTTTGCGTGCCGCTCTGGTAATGGTTGACATCGCGCCCCGTGGTTAAAAAAAGCGGGTACTCGAGGTCTGGCATTTCCGCGCCCTCACGGTATTTGACGACCGCCAAGTGTGCGCGTCCGTCTTGATGGGCAAAAAATTTGGCGAACGGTTCTGGCGTGCCAGGATGGTTTGGGTGAGGGCAGGGCCAAAACACGCCGCGCGTTCCAATTTTTTCATAGGTCAAGCCAGAATAATCGGCGGGAGCGCCACGCGTGGAAACCACAAAATCTTCAAAAATTTCTTCGATATTTTGATACAAAAATTTTTCTGGATGCCCGAGCCTCGCGCCAATTTCGCACAAGATTTTCCAATCTTCCCGAGCCTCGCCTGGAGTGTCCTGCACCTTGCGGCGACGCAACACGCGACCCTCTAAGTTGGTCATCGTGCCGTCCGTCTCGAGCCACATTGACCCTGGCAGCACCACCTCGGCAAGTGCGGCGGTTTCGGACAGAAAAAAATCCACGACCACCAGATTCTCGAGTTTTTTCAGGCGCTCCTCGAGTTTGTTTGCGTTCGGGGCGCTGACCACCACGTTCGAGCCAATCACGAACAAGCCTTTGACACTGCCTCCGCACGCCTCGAGCATTTCTTGGGCGCTCAAACCCTTGCCTGGAAGGTCGTCTTCATCAATGCCCCAGTGCGCGGCAAAATAACCTCGAGCGAGCGGGTCTTGAATGCTGCGGTAACCTGGGAGCTGATCGGCTTTCTGCCCGTGTTCGCGTCCACCCTGACCATTGCCCTGACCCGTCAGCGGGGCGTAAATGCCTCCCAAGCTGAGTGCCAGGTTGATGATTGCCTTGATCGTGTCCACACCCTTGGATTGCTGCTCTGGACCGCGCCCAGACAAGATCACCAGACCGCCAAATTTGGCATTGGGCGCACTGACGGCTCGAGCCATGAGTCTCGCCGTGTCCCGAATCATTTTCGCACCCAGTCCGCACTTGTCGCTCGCCCATTCTGGGGTGCAGTCCGTTACAGATTTCATGACCTTGTCCCAGCCCACCGTGCGCTTCTCGAGAAACGCCCAACGCTCATAGGCTTCGTCGATGATCACGTGCAGCAGCGCCAGCGCCAGCGCCAAATCGCCGCCAGGTTTGACGGGCAGGTAATGCGTCGCCAGGCTCGAGGTGCGGGTCGGACGCGGGTCGATCACGATGATCGGCGCACCCGCCTTGCGTGCCTTCAAAATGAACTGCGAGACGGGCGGCAGGGTTTCGGCAAGGTTCGCGCCCCACAGCACAATGCAGTCTTTTTCGGTCAGTTTCTCGAGCGGGAACGGCAAGCCGCGATCCATGCCGTAGACAGCTCGCATGGCGGCGGCGGCGGTGCTCATGCAGAAGCGTCCGTTGTAATCGATGTTGGCGGTTTGCATGGCGACCCGGGCGAATTTGGACAGAAGATACACGTGTTCGTTGCTGAGGCTCCCGCCACCAAACACGCCGTAAGCGTTCGAGCCGTGCGCCGCCCGAACGGATTTCATGCCCTCCACGACCCGCGTCATGGCTTCTTCCCAACTTGCAGGCTCGAGAATCCCGTTCTTGCGCACCAAGGGCGTTAAAAGGCGTTCTGGATGGTTGACCAGCTCGAGCGCATTCAAACCTTTTTTGCAGACCGAACCGCCCGCCACGGGGCAATCCTTGGTGGGTTTCATGGCAATCGCTGCACCCGTTTGAATTGCTATGTCAAAACTGCACTGCACCGCGCAGTACGGGCAGGTGGTGCGGGTTAAGACAGGTTGGACCACCGTCACTGGACAAACCTCGAGCAATGCGGCACTCACACTTGACCTGATTTTGGTTTTGGCGTGTGCAGATACGAGGTCATGATGGTTTTTCCTTGTTTGAAACGGTATTTACCAAAAATTTTGTGATTTGGTAAATATAAATCTTCTCGAGGTCAATCTAAAACAACAATTGCAAAGTGTCAAGCAAAAACTTGCATCATGTCAATAAATTGATGCACAAATTGCAAATGCAAAGTTTAGAAATTTAAACTGAATTTTTGCTCAAGATCGTACAAAGTTTAGATAAAAATTCAAAACAAAGCTTAAATAGCAGCGAAAATCTGAATACTCAAGAAAATGTTTAGAAACCTCAAGCATCCAAAAACCACAAAACCTTGATTTCGAGGTGTACATCAGAAAGTTACACTTATTCATATTTTGATTGACAGTTTGCAAATATTTGACTAGCATGTATTCAAGGTCACGATGTGCATGTGACAGGAGGTCGCACAATGGCGCACCAAGCAATCGTTGTGATTGGAAACGGCATGGTTGGACACAAGTTCCTCGAGTCCTTGATGGGTTCGGGGCAACATTTTGACATCACGATCATCAACGAGGAGGCGCACCTGGCGTATGACCGCGTTCACCTCAGTTCGTACTTCGAGACGCCCGCCCCAGATTTGAGCCTCGGGCGTGCCGCCGATTACGAGGCTTGGGGCGTCAAAGTCGCCTGGGGTAAAGCCAGCAGCATTGACCGCGAAACCAAGAATGTTTACGTCGGCGATCAGCGTTTTGCTTACGACATTCTGGTGCTGGCAACGGGTTCGTTCCCATTCGTGCCACCCGTTCCGGGCAAGGATTTAAACGGCGTTTTTGTCTACCGAACGCTCGAGGATTTGGACAAGATCAGAAATTACAGCCAGAACAGCAAAACGGGTGTGGTCATCGGTGGCGGTCTGCTCGGACTCGAGGCGGCGGGCGCACTGAAAAACCTTGGCTTGACCGCGCACGTGGTTGAGTTCGCCCCGCGTCTGATGCCCGTGCAGGTGGACGAGGCGGGCGGCAAAATGCTCAAGCGCAAAATCGAGGATATGGGCATTGGCGTTCATGTTGCCAAAAGCACCGAATGTATTTTTGACACGGACGATTCCGGCAACGTCGCAGGTTTAAAATTCGCCGACGGTCAAACCCTCGAGACGGACATGGTGGTCTTCAGCGCGGGAATTCGCCCCCGCGACGAACTGGCTCGAGCCTCGGGAATTGAAGTGGGTGAGCGTGGCGGCATTGTCATCAACGATTCCTGCCGCACCAGCGACCCCAGCATTTACGCCATTGGCGAGTGCGCCCTGCACAGTGGGCGAATTTACGGTCTGGTCGCACCAGGCTACACAATGGCAAGGGTTCTCGCCGATGTGCTTACGGGCGGCGAGCAACGTTTTGAGGGCGCTGACCTCAGCACCAAACTCAAACTCCTCGGCGTCGATGTCGCCTCGTTCGGTGATTCGTTCGCCAAGACACCAGGCGCGGAAGAGATGAGCTTCATTGACCCGATCAAAGGCTCTTACAAAAAAATCGTCCTCTCGAGCGACGGAACAAAATTGCTCGGTGGCGTGCTGGTTGGTGACACCAGCGATTACGGCATGTTGGTGGCTCAAGTGCAAGCCAACACTGTTCTGACCAACCCAGCCGAATTGATCGTGCCAAGTTTTGACGGTGCTCGAGTCAAAGCCGCATTGCCTAACAGCGCCATGATCTGCTCCTGCGAGAACGTTTCCAAAGGCGCGATTGTGACTGCCATTCGTGACGGCGCAAGCGATTTGGCTGGCATCAAAACCGCCACCAAAGCCTGCACCGGTTGCGGCGGTTGCGCGGCGCTCTGCAAAGACGTGCTCAATGCCGAGTTGGTCGCTATGGGTCAAATCGTTAACAATTATGTCTGCGAGCATTTTGAACTCTCGAGACAAGAACTTTACGACATCATTCGGGTGCGCCACTACCAAAACTTTGACCAGGTACTCGGGCATCATGGAAACGGTGAGGGCTGCGAAGTTTGCAAGCCCGCCGTCGCCAGCATCCTCGCCAGCCTGTATGAAGAATACGTTCTCAAAGACGGTCTGGAAGTCTTGCAAGACACCAATGACCGATTCCTCGCCAACATGCAGCGCGACGGCACGTACAGCGTTGTGCCGCGCATGGCGGGCGGCGAGGTCACGCCAGAAGGTTTGATCGCCGTCGGCAGCGTCGCCAAAAAATACGGTTTGTACACCAAACTGACTGGCGGGCAACGCGTGGACATGTTCGGCGCGAGGCTCGAGCAACTGCCTTTCATCTGGCAGGAATTGATCGCGGCAGGGTTTGAAAGTGGTCACGCCTACGGCAAAGCCTTGCGCACCGTCAAAAGTTGCGTTGGCAGCACCTGGTGTCGTTACGGCGTCCAAGACAGCACCGCAATGGCAGTGTTGCTCGAGAACCGTTACAAGGGCTTACGCGCCCCGCACAAACTGAAATCTGCGGTTTCGGGCTGCACCCGAGAATGCGCCGAAGCCCAAAGCAAAGATTTTGGCATCATCGCCACCGAACGCGGTTACAACCTGTTCGTCTGCGGCAACGGCGGCATGAAACCACGCCACGCCGACCTGTTTGCCAGCGACCTCGATGACGAAACATTGATTCGTTACATTGACCGCTTTTTGATGTTTTACATCCGCACCGCCGACCGACTGCAACGCACCAGCGTCTGGCTCGAGAAAATGCCAGGAGGCATTGAATACCTCAGGCAAGTGATTGTCAAAGATTCACTCGGTATTTGCGCCGAGTTGGAAGCCGACATGGAAAAGCACGTCCAAAATTACCAGTGCGAATGGGCTGCGACGCTCGAGAATCCAGAAAAAATGGCGACCTTCAAACATTTTGTGAATTCCGATCTGCAAGACGACAACATTGTTTTCGTCAAAGACCGCGACCAGCACAGACCAATTTACGATTTTGAAAGGCTCGAGGCGCTGCCGATGTTGAACATCGCCAACAATTGAAATAAAAAGTGTCTTCTATCTCACCTGAAACTCTCACCCGACTCGCTGAGGCTCGTCACCCTCTCTCGCATACGCGAAAGAGGGTTCAAAACACCAAATTTTCGCTACTCGAGAAATGAATAAAACTCCCTTCTCTCCTGGGAGAGAAGGGTCGGGGATGAGAGGAGAATAACCATTTCTTCCCCAAAAAAGGAGAACCCATGTCTACAGCAATCGCCACAAAACCACTCGAAACCACCTGGACAGACATCTGCAACCTCGAGCAAATTCCCGTTGCTGGCGGCGTGAATGCCTTGGTTGAAAACACCCAAGTTGCGATTTTCCGAACCCGAGAAAACAAGCTTTTTGCGGTTTCTAACTTTGACCCGTTTTCCAAAGCCAACGTCATGTCTCGAGGTATTTTTGGCAGCACCAAACGCGATGGACGCGATGTTTACAAGATTGCATCCCCAATTTTGAAGAACACGTTCGACCTCGAGACCGGGCAAAGCTTTGATGATTTGAGCGTGTTCTTGCGGGTTTTTAATGTGAAGCTCGAGGCTGGACGGGTTTTGATTGGGGTGCTTTGGTGATGCTGTGCCGTAAACTGCGTTTATGACAGCACCCGCAAATTTTAATGGCGCAACAGTTCTGGCACTCGAGAGCCGTCGTGCCAGCGACATGCAAACCCTGATCGAGGGTTTTGGCGGACTTGCCACGGTTGCGCCCAGCATTCGTGAAGTGCTGCTCGAGCACAATGCAGAATTGCTCGGGTTTGATGATGCGTTGGTGCAAAAAAACGTGACGGATTTGGTCTGCATGACGGGAGTTGGCACAAAATTCTTGTTGCGGCAATTGTCACCCGAAGCCATTGCCGCACTGAAAAACGTGAATTTGGTTTTGCGCAGCAACAAAGCTGTGGCTGTCTTGCGCGAACATGATCTGACCGGAACGCTGGTCAACGAACCGCACACCTGGCATGAGGTGCTCGGGTATTACCACAACATCGGCAAACTCGAGCAACGACACGTTTGGATTGCCGAATTTGGCGAGGACACGCCCAAAGCATTCGTCACCGCGCTCGAGAAACTTGGCGCGAGGGTTCATCTGCTGCCCGTCTACCGTTGGGCACTGCCCGAAGACACCGCGCCGCTCGAGCGAGCCGTGCGAGATGTGATTGCGGACAAATTTCAGTGGTTGTTGTTGACCAGTGGCGTGCAACTCTGGCACGCCGTGGATTTTGCCAGAACTTTGGGTTTGGTCACCGACTTCAAAACCGCCCTCGAGAAAGTCCGTATTGCCAGCATTGGACCCGCCTGCGACGAAGCGATCCTCGAGCTTGGATTTAAGCCGACCGTGCAAGCTCAACCGCACAAAATGGGTGTGCTGGTTCGGGTGGCAGCGCTGAAGCATTGGGAAATGTCAGTCTGAACATTCATTTCAAACCCGCCAGCATTTCCTTCGCATTTTCCAAAGCGCGTTTCTCGAGATAATCATTCGCTTCGAGTTTCACGGCAAGCTCGAGTTGGTTTTTGGCTTGATTGCGGTATTTTTGCCCGTCCAATTTCAGCATGGCTTTGGCGTAAAACAAATGCACCACAATCGACTTTGGCGCGGTTCGCAGCGCATTTTCAAACAACGAAAAAACTTGCTCGAGTTTCCCACCGTACAAGAATCCGACCCCTCGAGAGACAATCTCGGCGTGCCAGGAACCGAGCGCGATCATGGATTGAACGTGCTTGGCGTCAAGGGCAAGCGCTTTCTCAAAATTTTCACGGACGGTCACAGCCACACCCGAAGCGAAGGCATACGCCGCACCGCGCAAAACGCCAAGTTGCCCAGCCGTCGATCCCAACTCGAAATAGGCGTCGGCATTTTGCGCATCAAGTTTGAGGGCTTTTTGAGCGTACTTTTCGGCTTGCTCGAGAATTGCCAAACGCGAATCTTTGGGTTGCTGGTTGGAAAATTCAAACAAACTTCTGGCAGCCAGGGCGTAACCCGCACTGCTCTCGAGCGTCAGGGCAACTTTGGCGGCTTCTGAAAACTTGCCGTCGTTGAACAAGGTTTTTGCATCCTCAAGCGAATTGGCTCCAAGTGCAATCCCAAGCATGAACAACAGTGTCATCAGAAGTTTCATAACTCGAGTTTAAACAGTATTAATGGCTCAAAGATGAGATGCGCACGGTCAGGATTTACGTGGTCAAGAACTGGCGCTGGTGTAATTCTTGAGCGCAAATTTCCAGAACAACCTCGAGACGATCAACAACAATACCGCCACGCCCAAAGCGCCAATCGCAGTCTCGAGTTTCCCGCGTCCGATCAGCGCCTCGGCGGGAACGGTCGTGATGAACGCCACGGGAATCACGAAGGTGAACAAGATTCGTCCCCAACCCGGGAAGGCGGTGACTGGAAACTGTCCAGCGCGAAAAAATCCCCAGAACAATTCGGTAATATTTTCGACGCCAACCCACCAAAAGGCGGTGGTGCAAAGCATGAACCAGATTGAATAAATGGACGCAAACCCAGCCAGAATCAGCAACACCGCGATCAAAATGCCTGGACTTTGAACGCTCGAGAGTTTCAAACTGGCGTACACGATCAAACCCACGCCAATCAGCAAATCGGCAACCCGTAAAATGTTGACATCGCGGCTCGAGATCAAAAATTGCGCGTCGAGCGGTTTTAAAAGTGTGAAATCCATGCTGCCAGTGCGCACACCCTCACCAATTTTGTTCAGGTTTGGGTACAAGAACACGCCCATAAAACCTTCCATGAGGGTGAACACGCCGACAACCACGATGGCTTCGGTCTGATTCCACCCACCCAGGCTCGAGCCGCCAGCGATTAAGATTGAAAGTCCGAACAGGCTGCCGATGGCGGTCAGTAAGGAACCGATCAGGTTGACCACAAAATTGACGCGGTACTCGAGTTGTACGGCGATGCTCGCGCCGTAAAAAATTTTGATCAGTTGCCAGTGGCGGCTCACGCGCCCACCGCGCCGTATTTTTTGATGCCAAAACGCCATAAAATACTGCGCAGAATTCCAAAAGCCAGCACCCAAGCTAAGGTTATCAGCATGACGCGCCATGTCTCAGATGGGGTCAACGTGCCGGTTAAAATTTTTGCGGGGTAATAAACCATGTACGGAAACGGTGTCCACTCAACAACAGCCCGAATGGCGGGCGGGTAAAACTCGAGCGGGGCAAAACCGCCTGCCAGGAAGGTTTGCAAGACGTACAAGAATTCGTCGAAGGCGGTGGCGTTCTCGAACCAGAAGCTCAGTGTGCCAACGCAGCATTGCATTAAAAACCGAATCAGAAACGCCAGGTGAATGACCAGTAGAAACTCGAGCACATGCCAAACATCGGGGGTGAGTTTGGTGCCAGGAACAACGAAGGTTCCAGCAATCACGAACACCAGAATAAAAGGTCCTCGCACGAAACGTTCGGTGAAATGCCTGAAGACATGCTCCCAAAGCGGGTCGATTGGACGCAACAACCGAGATGAAAGTTCGCCTTGACGGATTTGAAAATTCATTTCCCAAGCCACCCACGCCACGGTCAGTTGTTGCGACACCCAGGCTGCCAGAAAGTATGCGGCAAAACTGGCGGCATCAAACTTCTCGAGCGTGCCGCCGTTCGCGCTGGCTTTGCCGATCCAGACGCTCATCATGATTAAGGGCACGACGCCCGAGAGCATCCAAATAAAAATTTCGGCACGGTACACGGTCATGTGCGCGAACCACAACGCGAACATGGTTCTGGATTTGCGCCACATGTTCTCGAGCAAACCCAGTTCAATTCTGGCTTCGGGTTTCATGATTTCACCGTCTGGCTTTGGAACAACTGTCCAATGATTTCTTCAATGTCGGGGTCCTCTATCGTCACGTCAGCCACGGGAAGTTCGGAGAGCAGCCGCCCAGCAATTTTACTCGTCTCGAGGCGCGGCACGAGCAGTTCGGCGAACAAACCGTCCAGACTTTTGACCGGCGCGTAAGATTCCAGAATTTCTCGAGGGATGACTTTGGAAAGCTCGAGCTTGACAATTTTGGCAGGGCTGGAGCGTTCAATCAGCGCCGAGAGGTCGCCGTCAAAAATGATATGACCCTTGTCCACCACGATGATGCGTTTGCACAGCGCCGTGACATCTGCCATGTAATGCGAGGTCAGAATCACGGTGGCGTTAAAACGTTGGTTGTAAGCCGCGACAAATTCTCGGATTCGGACTTGCATGTTGACATCCAGACCAATGGTCGGTTCGTCCAGAAACAAGACTTTCGGACGGTGCAACAACGCCGCCGCGAGTTCGCATTTCATCCGCTCACCCAGGGAGAGTTTGCGCACCTGTTTTTTCAGGATGCCGTCCAAATCCAGCAATTCGGTAAATTCTTTCATGGTCGCGCGGTACTCGAGATCGGGAATTTCGTAAATCGCCTGATTGACCAAAAAACTGTCCGAGGCGGGCAAATCCCACAGCAACTGCTGCTTTTGTCCCATCACCAGCGTGATGGTTTTCAGAAAACTCGAGCGTCGTTCAAACGGCGTGAAGCCAGCGACTTTTGCCGTGCCAGCCGTCGGGTGCAGCAATCCCGCCAGCATTTTCAGGGTGGTGGTTTTGCCCGCGCCGTTCGCGCCCAGAAAGCCCACCATCTCACCCGCAGCAATCTTAAAACTGACACCATCGACGGCTTTGACGGTTTTGGTCTTGCGACTGAAAAACGACCTTAAACTGCCCGCAATGCCAGGTTCTTTTTCATTGACCGTGTAATGTTTCTCGAGGTTGGCAACTTCAATCATGAATAAAACAGTTTAACTCGAGTGATGCTGGGCTGGCATGGGCAAATTGACGTATTAAAAGACGTATTAAAAGCTCAGTATTCAAATCTCGAGATTTATTTTTAGACTTGGGTTTGTTCGAGGCTTGTTGCGCGTTCGACAAGCACGTTCGAAAAACTTGTGGTTATACTCGCACCAAGATGAAATTTTCCGATGGTGCTTGGTTGATGCAGCCTGGGATTCGCGCCGCGTATCCCGCTGAGGGTTTGGAGGCGTCGTTCGCAAATGGCACGCTCGAGTTGTGCGCTCCGACGCGCCACATTCGACACCGTGGCGACACGCTCGAGGGTCCAATCTTGACGGTAAAATTATCCTCGCCGCTGGCGGATGTGATTCGGGTGCGGATCGAACATTTTACGGGAACCGAGGCTCGAGGACCACATTTTGCTGTAACAAGCTCAAATGTGGTCCTCGAGCATGTCATTGCCCCTGAAATGGCGAGTCTGACCAGTGGTGCGTTGACCGCTCGAATCAACCGTCAGAACTGGTCTGTGGAGTTCCTGGCGAACGCTCAGGTGCTCACGCGCAGTCCGTCTCGAGGGATGGGGTTTATTCGCACCGAAAACGCTGGAAATTTTATGGTTGAACAGTTGACGCTGGGCGTCGGAGAGAACGTTTACGGTCTGGGCGAACGGTTCACGGCATTTGTCAAAAACGGTCAGCACGTCGATATCTGGAATCGAGACGGTGGCACGGGCAGCGATCAGGCGTACAAGAACATCCCGTTTTACCTGACCAATCGCGGTTACGGCGTGTTCGTCAACCAGCCAGAACGCGTGGAATTCGAGGTCGCCACCGAAAAAGTGTCTCGAGTTCAGTTCAGTGTGGCTGGCGAATCGCTCGAGTATTTTCTGATTTACGGCGCGACGCCCAAGGAAATTCTGGGGAAGTACACGGCATTGACGGGTCGCCCCGCGTTGCCGCCAGCTTGGACGTTTGGCTTGTGGTTGTCCACCTCGTTCACCACCAATTACGACGAGGCGACGGTGAATGGTTTCTTGGATGGAATGAATGAGCGCGATTTGCCGTTATCCGTGTTTCATTTTGATTGTTTTTGGATGCGGGCGTTTCACTGGTGCGATTTTGAATGGGACCCTGCGGTGTTTCCTGACCCCAAAGGCATGTTGACAAGGTTGCATGACCGTGGCTTAAAAGTCTGTGTTTGGATCAACCCCTACATTGCCCAGCGCTCCAAATTGTTTAACGAAGGTCAAGCTCGAGGATACTTACTCAAGCGCAAAGATGGCAGCGTTTGGCAGTGGGACATGTGGCAACCTGGCATGGCGATAGTCGATTTCACCAATCCCGCTGCCTGCACTTGGTACGCCTCGCACCTGACGCGTTTGATGGACATGGGCGTGGACAGTTTCAAAACCGATTTTGGAGAACGCATTCCGACCCAGGATGTGCAATGGTTTGACGGCAGCGACCCTGCAAGAATGCACAATTATTACGCGTTCTTGTACAATCAAATCGTTTTCAACACGCTTCAAGCCCACAGCAATTCCGCCACAGTATTTGCCAGAAGCGCCACGGCGGGTTCACAACAATTTCCAGTCCACTGGGGCGGCGATTGCGACTCGAGTTTTGAGAGCATGGCGGAAAGTTTGCGCGGCGGTTTGTCGCTGTGCCTGTCAGGTTTTGGCTTTTGGTCGCATGACATTGGTGGTTTTGAGGGAATGCCACCGCTCGAGTTGTACAAGCGTTGGATTGCATTCGGCTTGCTCGGTTCGCACAGCCGTTTGCATGGCAGCACCTCGTACCGCGTGCCGTGGTTGTTCGATGATGAAGCTGTCGATGTGCTGCGGCATTTCACCAAACTCAAATACCGCCTCATGCCGTACCTGTTTCAGAAAGCCGTCGAGGCGCACGACACGGGCATCCCAATGATGCGAGCCATGATGCTCGAGTTTCCCAGCGACCCGATGTCTGACGGACTGGATCGGCAGTACATGCTTGGCGATGCGCTGCTGGTTGCGCCGGTGTTTCGCAGCGATGACACGGTCACGTATTACCTGCCGACAGGCACTTGGACTCAATTTTTGACGGGTTTGCCCGTCACTGGTGGGCGCTGGATCACGGAACAACACGATTTTCTCAGCGTGCCATTGTTGGTGCGTCCAAACACATTGCTGGTTTTAGGCTCGAACATTGATCGCCCAGATTACGATTACGGCGCAATGCCAACGCTGGTCTTGTACGCCCTTGAGGATGGTGAAAGTGCCAGCGCGATTGTGCCGACCTTACCGGGCGAAACCGATTTTACAGTGAAGGCAACACGTCAAGGAGACAATATCTCAATAAACCGTTTGGGGAATGCTCGAGCGTTTCAATTCAAAATTTCGGGTACGAACATTGACCAGCGAATCGACAAGGACCATCAAGAAATCAGACTCGAGATTGCTTAAAAAAGCCACGGCATCAAGTGTTTTTTGGTGCGGCGGTGCTCTCTCGAGTCACCAGCTTGGCGGGTGCGAGGATTTGTTCGCAAATCTCTTCGCCTGCCAGTTTTTTCAAGAGCAATTTGGTTGCAATTTGGCTCATGTCAAACAGTGGTATGTCCACCGAGGTCAGTTTGGGAATGCTCCACTCAGCCACCTGCGCGGTGGTGATCCCTATGACCGAACAATCGTCGGGAACACGAATGTTGTGGCTGTACAGGGAACGCAAAACACCAACGTGGCTGTGACCGGCGGCAAAAATGGCGGTCACGTTCGGCTCGAGCGTCAAGAGTTTTTCGGTGATACGATAACCATCTTCGACGTTCAGGCGCTGTCCTTCAAAAACGCTGGTGGCGACAAAATCATAGGTGGCTTGGGCGCGTTCAATACCGCGTTGCACGTAATACCTGTTCTCGAGCGTCGATGGTTCGGGCGCGATCAAGCCGATGCGCCGGTGTCCAAGTTTGACCAGATTCTCGAGCGCCACAAAAACGGCTTGCTCAAAGTCAAAATCGACTGAAGTCAGTCCAGTCAAGTTCTCGGTTCGTCCGAGCAGCACAAACGGGTATTTGCCCTCCCGCAGTGCCTCGATGCGTGGGTCGTTGTGGGTGGTTTCGATCAGGATCAGACCGTCCACAGTTTGATTGCGCAGCAATTGCACGGTCTGGTCGGCGCTCTGCCCGACAAAAATAGCCATGCTGTGATGGGCGGCACCGGCGGTGGCGCTGGTGGACATCAGCATTTCCATGCTCGAGGCGTCCCAGGTTGGCAGTTGTGGGGCGATCATGCCAATGCTGTAACTGCGGCTCTGGCGCAGGCGTTGCCCGAGGGCGCTGGCGCTGTAATCGAGTTCGGCGACCACCGCGATGACGCGTTGCCTGACCGAATCGGAAATGGATCGTTTGCCGTTGAGGGCGTAATGAACCGTACTTTGTGAAACTCCTGCGCGTGCCGCGACGTCTTTGATGGTTGCCATAATGCCTTTCCAGGAGTTTACCTTACCCCAGTGGCTTGGTGTGCTGTGATACCAAAACTGTTGACAATCGAATCGATTCGATTGTAGGATATATTCACATTCAAATGCAACCTGGCTCACGCCCACGCCCCGCACTCGAGGCTTCACTTTCGCAGCACTTCACGTTTTTAGGTGATTGATGAATAGCGTAACCAGCAACCAAAGCAACGCCTCACTCGAGCCTAGCCTGCCGCGCCGCAATACCCGCGCTCGGTTCTGGAAAACATTCCTCGATCAGCGGTATCTGTACCTGATGTCCGCACCGTTTGCCTTGATGGTCTTGGTTTTCAATTACGTGCCGATTTGGGGCTGGATCATGGCATTCCAAAAATACCGCATCGGCAAGCCATTCTGGGCGCAAGAATGGGTGGGTTTTCAACAGTTCGTGCTGCTGTTTCAAGATGATCGGTTTTACAATGCGCTCTGGAACACCCTGGCGATGAGCTGCATGGGCTTGGTGGTCGGTTTTACCATTCCAATTGTTTTTGCACTGCTGTTAAATGAACTGAGCAACGGTGTTTTCAAGCGTTTTGTGCAAACTGTTTCTTACTTGCCGCACTTCGTTTCCTGGGTGGTGGTTGCAGGCATCGTTTACAAAATGCTTTCCACCGATGACGGCGCGATCAATCAATTGCTACAGTTTTTTGGACAGCAACCCGTGCAATTCATGGCAAAGAACGAATATTTCTGGGGCATTGTCACCGTTTCAGACCTCTGGAAAGAACTCGGTTGGAACACCATCATCTACCTTGCCGCCATGACCGCCATCGACACCGAACAATACGATGCCGCTCGGGTGGACGGGGCTGACCGTTGGCAATTGATGTGGCACATCACCCTGCCTGGAATCAGTCGAGTCATCATGGTGCTGCTTGTTTTGGCCATAGGGCATTTGATTGCCATTGGCTTTGAAAAACAATTGTTGTTGGGCAATCCAATGGTCAAAGACGCCTCACAGGTGCTCGATTTGTACGCCCTCAATTACGGTTTGGGTGCCAATAATTTCTCTTTCGGTACGGCAATCAGCGTCATCAACTCGGTGGTGGGGGTCATTTTGCTTTTTGGCACGAATGCTTTTTTCAAGTGGCGCACCGGTGAGAGTGTCCTATGAAAATCAATCCTGTGAAAATCAATCCTGTGAAAACCAAAAAACCGTTCGATTTTTTTTACGCTTTTAATGTCGTGCTTTTAACGTTGGTTTTGATCGTGACCCTATACCCATTTTTGAACGTTCTTGCAATCGCATTCAACAACTCAGACGACACCGTTCGCGGTGGGATCACCGTTTTTCCTCGGGTTTTGACGCTCGAAAATTTCCGCACTATTTTTGCGTTCAGCAACATCCCGCAAGCTTTTTTGATTTCTGTGCTGCGCACCGTCTCTGGCACTTTTCTAAGCGTTGCCGCCTGTTCGATGGTGGCATTTGTGCTCAGTCGCAGGGATTTTCAGGGCAGGGCGTTTTTGTCACGGTTTTTGGCAATCACCTTGTTTATTTCTGGTGGGTTAATCCCTGGTTTTTTACTGATGCGCGACCTGCATCTGATGAATACATTTTTGGTTTACATTATTCCAGGCATGGTGAACGCTTTTAACATTTTTATGATTCGGTCATATATTGATGGTTTACCTTACGAGTTGCAAGAATCGGCAAAAATAGATGGCGCAAACGATTTTACAATCTACTGGCGGGTGATCTTGCCACTCTGCGCTCCCGTTCTGGCGACTGTTGCCCTGTTTGTGGCGGTTGGACAATGGAATTCTTGGTTTGATACTTATTTATACAATGGCAGCAACCAAAGCTTGAGCACCTTGCAATTTGAACTGATGAAAATATTGCAATCGACCCAAATTGGACGCGATGCCGCTTACGGCAATGACATTGCCAAACAAATGCAGCAGATCAGCCCCGATTCAATCAAAATGGCGATCACTATTGTCACAATCACACCAATACTCGTGGTTTATCCATTCTTGCAGCGCTATTTTGTCAAAGGCATGACACTGGGTTCGGTGAAAGGTTAAGTCAATCAGGTTTTTTGTTATTCGTTTGGTTTTTCACAAGGAGGCAGTATGAAAACCCCTAAGAACCGTTGGAACCGTCTGATCGCCGTTGGCTGCATTGCCACAGTGGGCATCACCTCGATCATGGCTTTGGCGCAAAACAGTGCGACAACCCCGATCACCTTCACCGCTTTCGCTTCCGATCCAAATGCCAACTGGAACAACATGCAAGACGATGTTGGTAAGTTCCTGACCCAAAAAACGGGTGTCACCTTGAAACCAGAATTTGCTGTCGGCGACCCCATCGCCAAAATCAATTTGATTGCCGCCTCTGGGCAATACCCAGATTTTATCGTGCCAAAAGGACAACAGGGCGTCCTGGTCGATGCGGGAGCCATGCTTGACTTGACAGATTTGATCAACAAATACGCGCCAAACATCAAAAAAGTGATTGGCAAACAATTTGATCGGATGCGTTTTACCCTCAAAGACCCAAAAATTTATTTTATTCCAAACCTCGATTCGATTGGACAAATCGATTTTGACACCGATGCCTGGTACAAGTTGCAATTGGGTGCTTTAAAAGAACAAAAATATCCTCGAATCAAAAGTTTACAAGATTACGAGAAAGTCATCACCACCTACGTCAAAAAACACCCAACCACCAGTGACGGCAAACCAACCGTGGGCTTGAGTTTGCTTGCCGACGATTGGCGTTTCGTGATCTCTGTGACCAACCCTGGCTTCTGGGCGACGGGCGCGTCCGATGACGGCGAATGGTACATCGACCCAACCACCTACGAAGCCAAAGTGCACTTGACCCGCCCAGAAGAGCGCGAGTACTTCAGGTGGCTGAACCACATGAACGATATTGGACTGCTCGACAAAGAGAGTTTTACCCAAAAGTATGACCAGTACCTGGCAAAAATTGCCTCTGGGCGCGTGGTCGGTTTGATCGACGCCAGTTGGGAAATTGGACAAGCCGTCAATTCATTGAAAGCCGCCGGCAAATTTGAGCAAACCTATGGGCGTTTTGGCGCGACCCTCAAACCAAACATGAAAGCCGCCTACAACCAACCCACGGGCTTCAGGGGCGGTTGGGGCATCGGCATCACCACATCGTGCAAAGACCCTGTACGTGCGATCAAATTCCTGGATTACCTTGCCAGCCCAGAAGGACAGGTGCTCAATAGCTGGGGCATCGAAGGCAAGCATTACAACATGGTGGGCGGCAAACGCGTGATTCCCGAAGCCGTGCAAAAAGAAAAGAGCAACAACAACAATGCCTTTGCTCGAGCCACCGGCATTGGCAGTTACAACTGGTCGATTCGTTACGGCGACGGCGTGAAAGACGCGACTGGCAATTATTACACCACCAATTTCCCAGATCAAATTCTTGCCAATTACTCCGACGAGGAAAAGTCGGCGCTGGCTGCCTACAATGTCAAATTCTGGAACGATCTGCTGCCCAAACCATCATCATTCAAAGCCAAGCCCTGGGCTGCCGCCTGGTCAATTCCAGTCGCTCAGGACAACCCATTAAATGAATTCTGGAACGCCGAACAAGACATCACCCGCAAGTACATTCCGCAAGCGATCTTGGCAAAACCAGCCGATTTCGACAAGATTTACGACACCCTGCTCGCAGAGCTTGAAACAAAAATCAGCAAGTATTCAAAGTTGCAAACCCAATTGGTGCAGGACCGTCTGAAGCTCTGGAAAATCTTGAAGTAACCCTTTTTGGAATTCAGAACCTGTCATCTGTTCTCGAGGTGGCAGGTTTTTTCTCGAGGTCTTATGAAACTCATGTACTTGCAACCCGCCACACGTTGGAACAAAGCCCTACCGATTGGCAATGGTTTGTTGGGCGCCATGGTCTACGCGGACGCTTTTACCGAACGCATCGAGTTGAACGAGAGCACCCTTTGGACAGGAACACCAGACAATCATCTCAAGCCAGATGCGAAGACCTTTCTCGAGCCTGTACGGGCATTGTTGCGCGGTCAGCAGTGGTTTGCGGCGCAGCAGTTGCTCGAGGAGAACATGCTCGGGACTTCCTCGCAAGCCTATCAACCGCTCGGGACGTTGCTGATTTCAGGACAACCTCATCTCGAGGCTGGATCGTACCGCCGAGAATTAAATCTCGAGACGGCTGTGGTTTCGGTCGAGTCTGAAACGCAGCGACGCGAAACATTTATCAGTTATCCCGATAACGTTCTGGTTTACCGTTGGCGTTTTGGCAAACCCTGCAACGTCATGACCATCAGCCTCGAGTCTCTGCACAAACATTCGCTACGATCTGAAGGCTCGAGGTTGACTTTGGAGGGACAGATTGGCAATGGTTTGTGCTTTCATGGTTTGCTACAAGTGCAAGCCACCGGTGGAACAATCAGCGCCTCAAAAGATGCTTTGACGGTGGTTGGCGCGAGCGAATTCACAGTGTTTTTCACGGCTGCCAGCAATTACCAAAACTGGAAAACCACACCAAACCCGCAAAACCCAGAACCCGCAGAGCGCTGTCAGGCAAGACTCGAGCAGGCAGTGACATTGGGCTGGAAAACTTTACTCGAGCGGCACATTGAAGATTATCAAAACTTGTTCTCTCGGGTAAGTCTCGAATTGGGAAGCGATGAATTTGCGCACTTGCCCACCGACAAAAGACTCGAGCAATACCAGAACGGTACGCCAGACACGGCACTCGAGGCGCTGTACTTTCAATTTGGACGTTACTTGCTAATTGCCTGCTCGAGAAAAGGTGGGCAAGCCGCGAACCTACAAGGCATTTGGAATCCGTACCTGCAACCGCCGTGGTGCAGCGATTACACGATCAACATCAACACCCAGATGAATTACTGGTTGTCCGAAACCTGCGCCCTGCCCGAATGCAGCGAACCCTTGTTCGCGCTGCTCGAGGATTTGAGTCTGGCGGGACTAGCCACCGCCCAAATCCTTTACGGTTGCCAGGGTTGGACAGCACATCACAACACCGATTTGTGGCGCAAGACCACGCCGACTGACGGCAGTGCCAGTTGGGCATTTTTTCCGCTGGCTGGCGCATGGTTGGCACGGCAACTCTGGGACCACTGGTTGTTCAACCATGATGAAGTTTTTCTCGAGCAACGCGCCCTGCCAATTTTAAAAGGCGCAAGCCAATTTATCCTCGATTGGTTGATCGAAACCCAAAATGGAAACCTCGGCACAAGTCCCTCGAGCAGTCCAGAGAACATGTTTTTTGACGAGGCGCAAAACAAATGCGCCATCAGCCATTCTTCAACCATCGATTTGTCCATCGCTCGAGACATTTTGGAAAGCACTTTACAAGCCATCAAGCATCTCAAACTCGAAACTGAATTGCAGCAGCAAATTCAAAGTGTTTTACCGCGCCTCGAGCCGTTCAAGATTGGGTCAAAAGGACAACTGCTCGAGTGGGAAAAAGAATTTCTCGAGGTTGAACCAGGACATCGGCACGTCTCGCACCTGTACGGTTTATACCCAGCGAATTTGTTTGCCGACCAACCAGAGCTACGGACCGCGTGTCAAAAAAGTTTGGAATTGCGACTCGAGTACGGCGGCGGTCACACGGGCTGGAGTGCTGCCTGGATCATCAATTTATTTGCGAGGCTCGAGAATGCAGACGCCGCTTACGCGATGTTGCAACAACTCTTAAAAAAATCCACACTGCCCAATTTGTTCGACAACCACCCGCCATTTCAAATCGATGGCAATTTTGGTGGCACGGCAGGCATTGCCGAAATGCTCCTGCACAGCCACGACAGCCAAATTGACCTGCTGCCCGCCCTGCCCACAGCCTGGGCTTCAGGCAGTGTCACGGGGCTTCGCGCTCGAGGTGGACTGATGGTGGACATGCACTGGCAAAACCATGAATTGACATCCGCAAGCATTACCGCAACAAGAACCTGCAAACTCGAGATTCGTTATCAAAATTTGCACCAGACTTGGCAACTCGAGGCGAGAGAAACTCGAGTATTCACAAGGAGTACACCATGAATTTAGGCAAGATTTCTTACGGCGGCGACTGGAATCCCGAACAATGGGATCGCGCGGTCTGGGACGAAGATGTGCGCTTGTTCAAAGAAGCGGGCATCGATTTTTTGAGCATCAATATTTTTGCTTGGACACTGTTGCAACCGAGCGAAGACACGTTTGACTTCTCGCAACTCGACGAAATTTTTGCGCTGCTGCACGCCAACAACATCAAAATTTGTCTCGCCACCAGCACCGCCGCGCACCCCGCCTGGATGGCAACCAAATACCCTGACATCCTGCGCGTCGATCACCAGGGACGCAAGCGCAAATTCGGTGATCGGCACAATTCTTGCCCCTCGAGCAGCGCCTATGCCACATTTGCGCCGAAACTTGCAACAGCCCTGGCAACCCGTTACCAGAATCATCCTGCGCTCGAGTTATGGCATATTTCAAACGAATTTGGCGGCAGTTGTTACTGCGAAAACTGCGAGAAACGCTTTCGAGTCTGGTTGCAACAACAATACATCACGCTCGAGGCGCTGAACACCGCCTGGAACGCAACCTTCTGGAGTCAGATCATCACCGATTGGAACGAAATTGTCGTGCCAAATCAACTCAGCGTGCAGTGGTCAGACCGTGGCACAGCCATGCAAGGCTTGGCACTGGATTTCATGCGCTTTAATTCCGAAAATATTCTGGGCATGTACAACCTCGAGTATGACGCGATCAAAGCCATCATTCCCGAAGCAATGATCACCACCAACATGATGGGCATGTACCGCCCGCTCAATTACCGAAAATGGGCGAAACGCATTGACGTGATCGCCTGGGATTCGTACCCCTCGCCAAACCACAGTGCGGCTCAAACCGCGCTGGCACACGATTTAATGCGTAGCTTGAAAGACGGGCAACCATTTTTACTGATGGAACAAACCCCAAGCCAAACCAACTGGCAGCCATACAATGCCCTCAAACGCCCTGGCGTGATGCGCCTTCAAAGTTGGCAAGCCGTGGCGCACGGCGCAGATGCCATCATGTTCTTTCAAATGCGGCGCTCCATCGGCGCAGGCGAAAAATTCCACGGCGCGGTCATTGAACACTCGGGGCGTTCCGACACTCGGGTTTTCCAAGAAGTTGCCGCGCTGGGCAGAGAATTACAACAACTTGGCAATAAAATCATTGGCTCGAGAATCCAGAGCGATGTGGCAATCTGGTTTGACTGGGAAAGCTGGTGGGCGGTTGAAAATTCACTTGGACCAAGCGCAGGACTGCATTACACCGAAGAAATTGCCAAATACCACACGGCGTTTCACGATGCCAACATTTCTGTGGACATGATCGGACCAGACTCGAGCTTGGACCAGTACAAGATTTTGGTCGCGCCCGTGTTGTACCTGCTGCAACCTGGCGTGAACGAGCGCATCAAGACTTTTGTGGACAACGGTGGCACGCTCGTCACCAGTTTTTTAAGCGGTGTTGCCGACCAGAATGACCGCGTGTTCCCAGGAGGACCTCCTGGCTTGCTGCGCGAGACCCTGGGCTTGTGGGTCGAAGAAATTGATGCCCTGCCACCCGAACAACACAACACCATGCTGGTTCAAAACGCGTTCGGCTCGAGGAGCAACTACGAATACACCTGCAACCTCTTGTTCGCCATTGTGCGCCTCGAGACTGCCGAAACGATAGCGACTTACGGACAAGATTTTTACGCGGGCACGCCCGTACTCACCCGCAACCAATTTGGGGCAGGGCAAGCCTGGTTTGTCGCCTCGAGTCCAGATTCAAACTTCTTGAACGATTTTGTTCAGCACCTTTGCCGCGAAAACAACGTGCAACCCGTGATGCAAGGCGTTCCAACAGGCGTCAAAGTCACCAAGCGCAGCAAAGACGGACACGATTATTATTTTATTCTCAACCACACCAGCAGCACCCAAACCATGCCGCTCGAGAAACCAATGCGTGATTTGTTAAGCGGTCAAACATTTACAGGCAGTCTGAAGATTGAAGCTCGAGGTGTGCTTGTTGCAGAAGCGATTTAACTCAGGGTTTTGATTGCAAATTGAACGCGCCAGAAAGGGCGCAGCAAGCGGCCATGCCCGTAAGGTGCGTTTTATGGTCAAGAAGCAGCGCCCCTACATGGTCATGGATTGTTTGGGTTTTCTTCGTCTTCTGACCAGGATTGCGGATTGTTGAAAATGTATCCACGAATTCGCTCGAGTTCGGTTTCATCCCAAACAATACGATCCCAAAATCTTTTCTGCCATGCGGGTCGTTCAGTACGTCCTACGAAGCATTTCACTATTGATGATTTCCCCAAAAATACATTCTCGTCGAAACACACAAACCGTCACAAAATACGCACCTGAACTCGAGTAATCGTAATTTTTTAATCGCATAGATTTTCGATGATGTTTTTCAGGATTGAATTTCATTGTCTATCCGTTTTACCGTAAGGGCGCTGCTTGCTCCGCCCTGCCATTCTTAAGGTGTGATGATTTGATAGGCTCAAGCGGGATCAAATTAAAGGTTCGGGAGATACTCGGTAAAGCTTGAGTGTCAACAATTTCTCGAGCTACCAGCCGAAAACTCTGCATCCGAAAAACCACTTTTCAGACACTCGCCAAAAATCGAAAGCATCTCCCACTCCTATTTCTTTTAGTTCTTCCCAATTCACAGGCATAGAAGCGTACATAAATCCACAAGATGTTAAATTCAAATCAAGTGGGAAACCTGAGGGTATGAATTCCTCAAAAAAAACTATTTTTTGATTATTATAAGAAGAAAATTCTACTCTCTCCTTAATTCCATCACTTATATACCAGTATTTTGACGGTAATTTTACGTAGAAATTTTTATTCTTTTGTTTTGACATACTTTTTTCAGCATCAGTAATAACTTCTGAATACATTTTTTGTGCGATGTAAAATTTGGAGCTTTGAGTTAACTGAGAAATCGTTGGAATAAAAACAATTCGCAAAACAAGAAGTGCCAACGGAATAAATGAAAAAAAACCTTGAGATTTGAAGTCCCAGAATATCCGTAAAAATGACCAAAGAGTCACCCCAAAAAGACTTACGAATAAAAATCCACGTAAGAAAAACTCAGTATAAAATCCATCACGCCAATTGCTTGGCAAAAGCGATAAAAGCAACTGTCCTACAAGTTCAAAAGTGAGAAATTTATAAACAAACAGTGCAAATTTAGATTGATTTTTCAAGTTCATTTTCAGCACCTCTCGAACTTCAAAACCATAGCAAACCTGTCATGAAAACCATTTCATCATTGGTTTCATGCAATTAAAACTCGAGAAGCCTTTTGTTGCTCGAGTCTTGTTTTTGAATCAACAAATTCAAGTTTTTGTTTCAATCACAACGTCCTCAAAAAACTCTTCAAGCGTCATGGCAAAATTCAAACTTTGATTCTCGAGCGTTCCTGTTTCCTCGAGAATCGCGTACTGCCATGTGCCGTCAAGGTTGCGTTTGAACGTCTCGAGAAATTTCTTGTTCTGATGAATCAGAACGTACATTTGAAGGCTGGCGGATTTTTGGTAGTTCAACCATTTTTCGCTGCGGTCGAGGTCTTCGGTGCTGTTCGATAGAACTTCAACGATCAGGCAAGGGTTGTGAATCAGTAAGTCGTCAACATCGTCGTCGCAACTGACCACGACATCGGGATAGTATCCAACACCGTTTTTGGTGCGAAGTTTGACGTTTTCCATGTACGCGCCGCAATTGGGTTTGGCTCGAGCCGCAATTCTGGCTTTGGCGTAAATATTTCCTGCGATGGTGTTGTGCGCTTTGGTTCCGCCAGCCATCGCAAACATAAAACCATCCACAAACTCGTGGCGAATTTCGTGTTGTTCCTCGAGTTTGAGGTACTGCTCGAAGGTAAGCGGTTCGGTGTTGGTCGCAACTCGAGGCATAAAAAAAGTATAGCGCAAATCAAAATTAATCTCGAGTTTGCCAGCCCTTTGTTCCGTCGGGTACAATAAAACGCTTTCTTGGAGGACAATATGAAACCATTACTGGCATTGAATTGGAAATTGCAAAAAGGACCTGCCGAAGCCCTGAGTTGGAGCAAATCGTTGCTCGAGAAACTGCCCTCAAACTTGGCGGCAGATTTGGCGATCATGTCGCCCACCATCAGTTTGAGTGCGGTTTCGGGCGTGTTGCTTGGCTCGAAGGTGGCGTTTGGGGCGCAGGATGTCAGTGCACAGGGCAAGGGCGCGTTCACGGGTGAAACCGCCGCCGCTTGGTTGCTCGAGTTGGGTTGCAAGTTCGCAGTCATTGGGCATTCTGAACGCCGCGAGTACCACGGTGAGACGGACTTTATTGCAAACGCGAAAGTGAAGGCAACGCAAGCGGCAGGGTTAACCCCGATTTTGTGCGTGGGTGAAAAACTCGAGGTGCGTGAGGCTGGAAATGCCGAAAGCTTCACGGTGGGGCAACTCGAGGTGGCGCTGAACGGCGTTGAAGTGAATGCTGATGATTCGCTGGTGATCGCTTACGAACCGATCTGGGCGATAGGCACGGGCAAAACCGCCACGCCTGACGATGCCGAAAACATGGGCAACGCGATTCGGGCGTTCTTGGATGGCAAGTACGGCGCTGCATCGGCGCACATTCGTATTTTGTACGGTGGCAGCGTCAAACCCGATAACATCAAAGCCTTGTGCGCCCGCAGCAACGTGGACGGCGCGTTGGTGGGTGGCGCGAGCCTCGAGTTGGACAGCGTGCTTGGCATGTTAAACGCTCTGGCGTAATCTAAAACCATGATGAAATTTGGTGTGGTCGGTGCGGGTCAGATGGGTGCAGGCATCGCGCAGGTGGCAGCTTTGAGCGGGTTTGAGGTTGTGCTGCGCGATGTCGAAGAGCGTTTTCTCGAGCGTGGGAAAAGCATCATTGAAAAGAGTCTGGACAAGTTTGTCGAAAAAGGCAAACTCGAGATTGATGACCGCAACGCCACACTTTCCAGAATTCAGTACACGACCTCGCTCGAGGATTTTGCGGGTTGTGATCTGGTGGTTGAGGCGATTCTCGAGAACAAGAATTTAAAACTCGAGTTGTTCCAGAACCTTGGACGGATTGTAAAACCAAGTGGGATTCTTGCCAGCAACACCTCGAGCATCCCGATCACGGAACTTGCTACGGCGTCAAAGCGTCCCGCGCAGTTTATTGGGATGCACTTCATGAATCCTGTACCACTGATGGCGTTGGTGGAAGTGATTCGTGGTTATTCGACTTCAGATTCAACGCTCGAGTTTACGATCAGTACGGCACGCAAGATGGGCAAAACGCCAGTGCAGTGCAATGACTTTCCTGGTTTTGTCAGCAACCGCATTCTGATGCCAATGCTGAACGAAGCCATTCAGTGCGTGATGGAAGGCGTTGCCGAACCCGAGGCAATTGATCAGATCATGAAACTTGGTATGAATCACCCAATGGGTCCGCTCACCCTTGCCGATTTCATTGGACTTGACACCTGTTTGGCGATCATGGAAGTGCTGCATGAGGGCTTGGGTGACGACAAATACCGACCATCGCCGTTGCTGCGAAAAATGGTGCAGGCGGGATTGTTGGGACGCAAATCCAAACGCGGTTTTTACGATTACGCATAATCAATGTGTCGCAGCAGCAAGCGGACCCTCACGCATTCCGAGTTGATCCAAAAACTCAATTCTCGCACCAGAAACTGTTCTTTGCCTCGCCTGAAGCACCCATCCTGAAACGACTAAGATTTGGTGGCTGGCAAGTTTCAAGCCATGAAAGCAAAAAAATATTCAAATACAGAACCTTCACAGCCGAATTCAAACACGAAACTGCTACACCCGTTAAAACCGCAGGGATCACCATTGCGTGTTGGAAGTGATTTTTTCCTGAAGACACGAGTCGAACACGTCGAGGATTTGCGGCTGAGAATTTGGGTTTGATTCGTGGGTTGGCGTTGAATGTATTGAATTTGGATGTGGGTTTGAACATCTCAAAATAGCGCAAGCAATTGAGGGTGTTGATGAATTCTGATTGCTTTTTGTCGTCAATTGGGTTGTCTGTCAGGGCACCGTTGGTGCGATTGTTCTCAGCAAACGGGGGTGGTATTTGCATTTTGACCCCAGTCGTGCTACATTTCGTGTAACGTTTACATTGTTGTTCCAGCCGCAATTCTTGATCCTGGGTGAGTTCACTCGAGGGGAGTGTTCGTGTTGATTCGGCGGACCCACAGAACCAGCAGCGCACGGCAAATCGCCGAGATGACCGGCGTGTCCATTGCAACGGTTTCGAGGGCGCTGAACACGCCGCAACGGGTCACGCCTGAAACCCGAGACCGGGTGCTGGCGGCGGCGGCGCAGGTCGGCTACCGACCCAACCCGCTGGGACGCAACCTTGTTGTCGGGCGCAGCCACCTGATTGGATTGATCGTGCCGAACATCGGCTTTCCACTTTACGGCTTGATGGCTCGCAGTCTCGAGGACGTTCTTGAACCACTCGGTCTGCGGGCGCTGCTCGCCTCGAGCGACGACGACGAGGAGCGCGAGATCGAGGCGGCACACTCGTTGTTGCGCCACGCCGTGGACGGCGGGATCGTGATCAACTCGCGTGCCAATGATCGCCTGCCGTGCGGACCGCGCTTCCCCTGGGTTCACATCGCGCCAGAGGCGGTGGGCATGTCGGGCGCGGTGGAACTCGACAACCGTGCCGGGGGTCGGCTCGCCGCGAACCACTTTCTCGAGACTGGACGCCGCCGTCTGGCGCACGTGGCTGGTTACGGACGCGAGGGTACGGAGCGCGATTTGGGCTGGCGCGAGGCGCTTCAAGCCGCCGGAGTCGAGCCGGTCGCCGCTGCCAGCGGCGATTACTCCGAAGTCGCAGGGCGCGTCGCCACCCGTGCCATCTTGGACCGTGTCGGATTGGACGGACTGGACGGCTTGTTTTTGGCAGGCGACGTGATGGCTGCCGGAGCCATGCGCGAACTGCGGGAGGCTGGGCTGCGCATCCCCGAGGACGTGGCTGTGATCGGCTTTGACGACGCCGATTTTGCCGGAATGCTCGAGCCTCCGCTGACCACCGTGCGCCAGCCCGCCAGGGACATGGGAGCTGCCGCCGCGCGACTGCTCTTACACAGTTACACCCTCGAGTTGCCGGAGAGCCTGGCACGTCAGCCTGTCCTGTTCGAGCCTGAACTGGTCGTGCGCGGTTCGACAGCAGCAGCGGCAGCGCAATCCTAAAATCTGAACATCAACACTCGAACAATCCTGAACGCAACCCTCGAGCCTCATCGCACCACACTGTTAAAGCACACACTGTTGAAGCACACACCCGCAGCCAGGCAATCCGAATTGCAGGAAAAAATTGCACGGAGAAATTGCAGGAAGAAAGAGGTCGCTATGAACATCAAGTTTTGGAAACCGCTCGTCATCGTTGGCACTCTGGCGCTCGCGCTGGGCGCTTCACTCTCGTCTGGGTCTGCGCAGGTCAAGAACGGTGGCACGTTCATCGTCGTGCGCGACAATCAGTGGGGCGCGTACAACCTCAACCCCTTCCTGCCCGGCGATCAGCACCTGTTGCCGACGCTCTCTGCCATTTTTGAAACCCTGTTCTTTGTCAACAGCATCTCTGGCGATGTGACGGACGTGTTGGGAACGGAATACAAGTGGAGCAAGGACGCCCTTTCCTTGAACGTCACCACCAGGAAGAACGTCAAGTGGAACGACGGACAAGCCTTCGACGCCAAGGATGTCGAGTTCACGTTCAACTACGTCAAGAAGTATCCGGCACTGGACACCTCGGGCGTCTGGAACAACGGGCTGGCGAGCGTCAAGGCAAACGGCACAGACAGTGTGACCTTCACCTTCACCAAAGCCAACACCCCGATTTTCACCTATGTGGCACACATGCCGATCATCCCAGAGCACATCTGGTCCAGCATCAGCGAGCCGCTGACCTTCACCAACCAGAAACCGGTTGCCACCGGACCGTTCGTCTTTGACACCTACTCGGTACAGGCTCTTAAAGTCACCAAAAACCCCAACTACTGGATGCCAAACAAACCTGCCGTGGACAGCATCGTCTGGACTGTCGCTGGCGGCAACGACGGCGCACTGTTGCGGCTCTTGAAGGGTGAGGTGGACTTTGGTTACGTCGGTGTGACCAACGTCAAGGCGGATTACGCCGACAAGAACCCCGCCCTGAACCTTTACTGGTGGCCCGTCAACAACGCCAACTTCCTGTACATGAACAATGCCAAAGCACCGTTTAACGACGTGAATTTCCGCCGCGCCATCGCCATGTCCGTGGACACCAAAGACGTGGCGCAAAAGGGCTACAACGGAACCGTCGCCGCCGCCGACCCGAGCGGCGTGATTCCCGCGCAGCGCGGCAAGTGGTTGACCGCCGCCGCCACGAAAAACGCCTACACCTTCAACCTCGAGAAAGCCCAAGCGGCGCTGAACAAGGCTGGTTACAAGACCGACTCGAGCGGTGGACTGCTGGGCAAAGACGGCAAGCCTCTGGGCACGCTGAAGATTCTGGTCGGTGCGGGCTGGACGGACTTCATCGCCATGGCGCAGGTCATCTCCGAGAACCTCAAGAAGATCGGACTGAGCACCTCGATAGACCAGCAACAATGGAGCGGTTACGCCGGGGCACTCCAGACCGGAACCTATGACATGGGCATCTCCTGGGGCTGGGGCAACGGCGACACGCCGTATGACCTGTTCTACAAATCATTCTCGCCAGAACTCTCCGCTGCCGTCGGCAAGCAGGCAGATTCCAACCTGACGCGTTACACCAACGCGACCGTCACCAAAGCCTTGCAAACCTTCCGCGCCACCAGCGACGCGACGAAGCGCAAGACCGCAATCAACCAGATGGTCAAGCAGGTCATCAGCGACGTGCCATTCGTGCCATTGACCGACCGTTCACAATTTTGTCTGTTCAACGCCACGCGCTTCACCGGCTTCCCATCGGACAAGAACCCGTACAACGACGGCAGCCCCGATGATGGCATCGGCGCACGCCTGATGTACCTCAACGTCTCTTTGAAATGATTTTTACCGCATGACTCGAGGAACTTGGTTTTGTTTTCTCGAGTCATGCGGTCAACACTATTCTGGCTCGAGACTGATCCAAGCATCACGAAGCTCGAGGTTGGTGGCGCAATGGTGCGCGAACGACTGCTCGAGAATCCAACCGATGACACCAAGCAATGATGGGCTGACACGAATCAATTTTCTTCTAGTGACACAAATTTGCAGGACGACACAATGTTTTCATTCATAAACGACAACCAAAAATTGAAACCGCGCAACGTGTTTTTCGCAAATCGCTCGCCTCGAGGCTAGACCCATTCTGGAAAGGTGCACCGTGCTCTACCTCCTGCACAAATTCGCGCTGCTGCTCCTGACCTTGTGGGCGGCGCTGACCATCAACTTTTTCCTGCCGCGTTTGGTTCCGGGCAACCCCATCGGGGCGATGATCGCCAAGTACCAGGGGCGGCTCGACCCGAACGCTGCCAAAGCCTTGATGATCGCCTATGGCTTGGAGGGTCACGACAAGAATGTGCTCACGCAGTACGGCGATTACTTGTTCAAGCTCACCAAGGGCGACCTGGGTCGCTCGATCAGTTTCTTCCCCGCGCCCGTGACCGAGATGATCGGCGGGGCGGCTCCGTGGACCATTGGACTGGTCGGGGTCAGCACGGTTTTTTCGTTTTTGCTCGGTTCGGGGCTGGGCGTCTACACGGCGGCGAGGCGAGGCTCGAGGTTTGCCGATGCGCTCGTGCCGCTGGCACTGTTTTTGAATTCTGTGCCGTATTTTTGGTTCGCCCTGATCGCACTGTACGTGTTCGCATTTTTGCTGGGCTGGTTTCCACTGGGCGGCGGGGTGGACATCGTGACTGGACCGAATTGGAGTTTGAGCTGGATACTCTCGGTGGTCGCACACGCGATTCTGCCGGGCGCGACGATTGTCCTGACCGCAATGGGCGGCTGGCTGATCGCCATGCGAAACAACCTCGTATCCACCTTGGGCGAAGATTACGTTGCCTTCGCTCGAGCCAAGGGCTTAAGTGAAACTCGAGTCTTGTACGCCTATGGAATCCGCAACGCGATTTTGCCGAGCCTGACCGCCTTTGGCATGGCGCTGGGCTTCGTGCTGGGCGGTTCGATCCTGACCGAGGTGGTCTTCGGCTATCCTGGTTTGGGGACGCTGCTCTACCATTCGGTCACCAGCCTCGACTATCCTTTGATGCAGGCAATTTTTCTGTTTATCTCACTGGCGGTTTTGGTTGCCAATTTCCTGGTGGACGCGACCTACGCACTGCTTGACCCTCGAGTTCGCACGGGACAGGCTTGAGGTGGTGCTGACATGGAAACGCTGAAACGCGCCTTCAACGACCGCCGCGCCGTGGTTGGGGCACTCATCCTGATCGTGCTGGGATTGATGGCGCTGCTCGCGCCGCTCTTGGCGCAGCACCCGCCGAGCCAACTGAGCAACGACACCTGGCTGCATCCCAACAGCCAGCACTGGCTGGGCACGACCGCGCTCGGGCAGGACGTGTTCTCGCAGCTTCTGTACGGCTCGAGGTTGTCGCTGCTGGTGGGACTGGTGACCGGTCTGATCGCCACGGTCATATCTGTGATCGTGGGTCTGGCGAGCGCATTTTTTGGCGGCGTTGTGGACGATATCTTGAGCGGCATCACCAACATTTTTCTGGTGCTGCCAGGTTTGCCGCTGGTGATCGTCGCCGCCGCCTACCTGCAAGTGTCAGGCGTCGTGCCGGTGATCGCGGTGATCTCGTTCACGGGCTGGGCTTGGGGCGCGAGGGTGTTGCGCTCGCAGGCGCTCTCGTTGCGCGACCGCGATTTTGTCCAGGCTGCCGTTGCGGGCGGCGAGGGTCCGCTGCGCGTGATCTTCGCCGAGATTCTGCCGAACATGGTCGGTCTGATCGCCGCCAATTTTTTCGGCGCGGCGCTCTATGCGGTCTTGGCGGAGGCTGGACTCGAGTTTCTCGGGGTCGGCGATGTCAGTCAGGTCACATGGGGCACGATGCTCTACTGGGCGCAATCGAGCCAGGCGCTCTTGCAGGGGGCGTGGCCATGGATTGCCACCCCGGGCTTGTGCATCGCCGCCCTGGGTACAGCCTTCGCGCTGCTTAATTTCGCCGTGGACGAGGTTGCCAACCCGCGCCTGCGCTCCGAGCGGGTCGCCGCGGAGTCCAAACCCCTGGCGCTCAAACCCGCCGGAGCGCCGCCCGCAGGGGATGCACTCTTGCAGTTGCGTCATCTCGAAGCGGGCTATTTGACCGAGAAGGGCACCGTCCGCGCGGTCAAAGACGTGAACCTGGAGGTGCATCGCGGTGAGTTTCTCGGCATCGCCGGCGAATCGGGTTGCGGCAAAAGCACCTTGGCGTTCGCGGTCGCGCAACTGCTGCGCCCACCAGGGCAGGTGCTGTCGGGCGAGGTCTGGTTGAACGGTCAGGAACTGGTGCGACTGCCGCCGGAGGCACTGCGTCAGACGCGCTGGAAGGATTTTTCGATGGTCTTTCAATCCTCCATGAACGCGCTCAATCCGGTGATGCGCGTCGGCGATCAGATCGCCGACGCGATGCGTGCCCACGGCGTGAGCGACAAAAGCTTAATTGAGGCTCGAGTCAAAGAACTGTTCGGCATGGTCGGGATTCGTCCAGAGTACATGGTTGCCTACCCGCACCAGCTTTCTGGCGGCATGAAGCAGCGCGTCGTGATTGCCATTGCGCTGGCGCTGGAACCAAGGCTGGTCATCATGGACGAACCCACCACGGCGCTCGATGTCGTCGTGCAGCGCTCCATCTTGCAGGAGATTGACGCCGTGCGCCGCCGGCTGAACCTATCCATCGTCTTCATCACCCACGATCTGTCCTTGCTGGTCGAGATGAGCGACCGCGTGGCGATCATGTACGCTGGCGAAATCGTCGAGCTTGCCCCGTCGCATGACCTCTACGCCAACCCGCTGCACCCCTACACGCGCCGCCTGATGAACGCCTTCCCGCCGCTCGAGGGTGAGCGCACGCGCCGCGACGGCATCGCGGGTCGCCCACCAGACCTGGGGAGGGTCATTCAGGGCTGCCCGTTCGCGCCGCGCTGCGACCGCGCGATGACGGGGCTGTGTGAGGTCGTCGCGCCCCTCAGGCTCGAGGTCAGCGCCGGTCACGTGGTCGCCTGCCATTTGTACGATCCAAACGTCATGAAAGGACGGGCAGAAGACCATGCCATCGCTGCCGATTAAACCTAACCTGTCTGCAATGCCAAGCGAACCCGTGCTGCGGCTCGAGGGACTCGAGAAGGTCTTTCGTTCCGGGCGGCGCAGCGTCAAAGCCGTCACGGATTTCAACCTCGAGATCGCCCGAGGCGAGGTCGTCGGGCTGGTCGGCGAGTCCGGCTCGGGGAAGTCCACCGTGGCGCGGCTCACGGCGCAGCTTCATCGAGCCAGTGCCGGCACGATTCGCCTCAACGGAACGGCGCTGCCGACACGACCAAACGCGCGGGCGCTGCTGGCGTACCGCCGCAAGGTGCAGATGATTTTTCAGGACCCGTTCTCGAGCCTCAACCCGACGCACACCGTCGGTTACGCACTGTCCCGCCCGCTCGAGATTCACGGGCTGACGCGGGGACGCGAGACTGCGCCCGCCGTGCGCTCACTGCTCGAGCGCGTGGGCTTGTCGCCCGGGGCGCTCTACGAGCAGAAATTTCCGCACGAACTCTCAGGCGGTCAGCGCCAGCGCGTCGGCATCGCGCGGGCGCTGGCGGTGCAACCGCTCTTGATTTTGGCGGACGAGCCGACCTCGATGCTGGATGTCTCGATCAGGCTCGACATCATGAACC
Source organism: Deinococcales bacterium (assembly GCA_025352125.1). GTDB lineage: Bacteria > Deinococcota > Deinococci > Deinococcales > JAAFIG01 > JANXTZ01. The sequence continues at coordinate 151,505 of JANXTZ010000081.1, forward strand.
TGATGCTGGACCTGCGCGACCAGGAGGGACTGTCATACCTGTTTATCACGCACGATCTGGCTGGGGCGCGGTACATGAGCGACCGCGTAGCGGTGATGTACGCCGGGCATCTGGTCGAGATTGGTCCAAGCGCTGGTCTGATCGGCTCGCCCGCCCACCCGTACACGCAACTCTTGAAAAGTGCCGCCCCGAAACCGGAATCTGGTCTGGCGGCAACCCGGGTTGACGCACGCGGCGAAATCCCCGACCTGACGCAGCTCCCGCCCGGTTGCCCCTTCGAGCCGCGCTGTCCGCACGCCCGCGCCGAGTGTCGCGCCGCACTGCCGAGGATGGTCGAGTTGCCTGGTCAATCGGCTCACCAGGTGCGCTGCGTGCTGTATTACCCAGAACTCGGAGCGCCAGGCATCGCTGAGATTGCCGCAACCACCCAGAGAGCGAGCGCCTGATGGCTCGACTCAAAATTGCCTACATCGGCGGCGGCAGCACCCGAGCGCCAGGAACCCTCGCCGCCTTCATCCAGCGCGGCGCGGACTTTGCAGGTTCCGAGATCGTGCTGATTGACCTCGAGCCGGAGCGTTTGGAAATTGTGCGAACGATTGCCACCAAGATGGCTAGAGCGTCAGGAATCGACCTGAAGATCACGACCACCACAGACCGCCGAGCCGGTTTGACGGACTGCGACGCGGTGCTGAGCAGCTTTCGTCCTGGCGGCTTCGAGGCGCGACGACTCGACGAACGCATCCCACTCTCGCAGGGCGTGATCGGTCAGGAAACGCAGGGGGCGGGCGGATTCTTCATGGCGCTGCGCTCGATTCAGGTGATGCGCGGCATCGTGGCGGACATGGAGGCGGTCTGCCCCAGGGCGCGGCTGTTCAATTACACCAATCCGGTCAACATCGTCTCCCAAGCTGTTACCTTGCACTCGAGCATTCAAACTGTCTCACTCTGCGAGGGTCCGATGGTCTTCCCGAGCGAGCTGGTGCGCGGCGTCGGACTCGACCCAGCGCGGCTGGACACCGTGATGATCGGGCTAAACCATGCCTCCTGGACGGTGCGCCACCTGTACGATGGCGCAGACCTGATGCCCATACTCGAGCGCGTGCTGGAATCAGACCGTCACGCACCCAAACTGCCGCTCGAGTTGCGGCGCTGGCTGGAACTCTCGGTCACCATGGGTTCGATTGGTGCGTCGTACATGAAGTATTATTATTTTCGTGATGAAGTGCTCAATGAACTTATTGCCAAACCCACCACTCGGGCTGAAGATATCTTGCTCGAGTTGCCAGATTACTGGACCCATTACATTGAGCAGGCGAAGTCCGATCACCCCGTGCTCGACCCAGCCCGCTCGAGGGGCGGATTGTTTGAACTCGAGCTGGCGGTGGATGTGATGGCTGCGGTCTTCAATGACCGCCGCGAGGTCTGGACGGTGAACGTGCCCAATCGCGGCGCGATTCCAGGGTTAGACGACCGTCTGGTGGTGGAAGTCCCAGGGTATTGTGACCGTCACGGTGTCACACCGCTGACCCAACCCGCCCTGCCGCGCCAGGTCATGGGATTGACCCAGATGCTCGCCGAATACCAGTGGTTGACCGCCGAAGCCGCCTGGGGCGGCTCGAGACGCGATGCGATTCGCGCCCTGGCGTCAAATCCCCTGGTGCTGTCACTCTCGAGGGCGGAATCGCTGTACAACGAAATGAGCGCCGCCCACCGCGCCCACCTGCCCGCTAAGCTCTTGGAGGGACGGTGAGAGGCTTGCCCGAAAATGTTCAGGTCATCGTCGCCCGAGATGCGAAAGACCTGGCGTCACGCGCCGCCGACGAGATCGCGCTCGAGATGACGTTGAAACCCAACCTCTGCCTTCTGGCGGCGACCGGCAACACGCCGATGGGAACCTACGCCGAACTCGAGGCGCGGCACGAGGCGGGAACGCTCGAGGTCTCAAACCTGCGGGTTGCCCAGCTTGACGAGTACCTCGGTGTGAGCGACGACGATCCTCGCTCACTGTATCGCTGGCTCGAGTCCAGCCTGACCAGACCGCTCGGGGTGACGACGGAACGGCTTTTGCGCTTCCACGGCAACGCCGCCGACCCAGATGCGGACTGCCGCGAGTTTGATGCCGGCATCGCACGGTGGGGCGGGGTCGATCTGGCGGTGCTCGGACTTGGACCCAATGGACATCTGGGCTTCAACGAGCCGCCGTCCCCGCCGGACGCGCCCACGCGGGCGCTCGATCTGACCCCCGCGAGCCTCGAGAGCAACGCCCCGTACTGGAACGGGCTGGCGGTTCCGCGCCGCGCCGTCACGGCGGGCATGAATTTGATCCTCGGCTCAAAGCGGGTGCTGCTGCTGGTCAGCGGCGAGCGCAAGCGCGAAATCCTGCGCCGTGCCCTGCTCGAGCCGCCCACACCAGATGTGCCCGCCTCGCTGCTGCGCGGCGCAAACCTGACGGTGATTGCGGACCGTGCGGCTTGGGGCGAGCTGTGAGCGCACACTCGGCAACCGTCAAGTCTATTTCCCCCAAAGACAAGCTGTTTCTCGGCATCGACGCGGGCGGCACCAAAACCGTGGCACTCATCGCCAATTCTGCTGGGGTCGTGGTCGGTGCGGGACGCTCTGGGGCGTCCAACATTTACACTTCCGTGCGTTCGGCATTCGCCGCGCTTGACAGTGCTGTATCGGCGGCGCTGACAACGGCAGGCATCAATCTGCATCAGGTCACGGCGACCTGTTTGAGCGCCACGGGCGCGGACTGGTCTGAGGACTTCGCGCTGCTCGAGCGCGGTCTGACTGAGCGCGGTCACAGGTGTTTTCGCGTGGTCAACGATGCGATGGGGGCGCTACGGGCAGGCTCGATGTGTGGTACGGGCGTGGTCGTGGTCTGCGGAACCGCCGCCGGAATCGGCGCAAAGTCCGCACTTGGACTCGAGTGGCACTCGAGCTTCTGGCAGGAACCCGAGGGGGCAGAACAACTTGGGAATTTGGCGCTGAGGGCGGTTTACCGCTCGGAATTGGAGCTTGACCCGCCGACCTCACTGAGCGCCCGCCTGCTCGAGCATCACGGGCTGAACAACGTCGAAGCCCTGTTGCACGCCTACACCGCCCGCGATGAGCGCCACAAACGAAACGTCGGACAACTGGCGAAAATTCTGCTGGACGAGGCGGCGGCTGGGGACGCGACCGCCCGCCGGATCGCCCTCGACCACGGTGCGGCACTGGGCGATTACGCCATCACGGCGGCACGCAAGGTCGGGCTGCTGACTGACCCACGCGCAGAATTCGCGCTCGTCACCGCCGGAGGGGTCATGCGCCATCCGTCGCGCCTGATGGCGCAGGCGTTGCTCGCCCGAATGCAACAGGTCGCGCCAGGAGCCAGACTGGTGCAATGCCCGCTCGAGCCGGTGGCTGGCGCGGTGCTGCTCGCCTTCGAGCAGTCGGGTGCGGTCGTGACCGAGAACGTTTGGGACAACCTCGGCTCGAGCCTGCCTGATGAAACGCTGTTTCAAACCTGATCTGTCACGGGAGGACCCATGAACCATCTGAACGAACTCGAGTTGACCAGGCTTTTTGTTTACCCGATCAAGTCGGCACGGGGCATCGAGGTCAGCCAAGCACAAGTGCTCGAGCGTGGACTCGAGCATGACCGGCGCTTCATGCTGGTGGATCAGGGCGGCAACCTGGCGACCGCACGGCGACACCCAGGATTGTTGCGGGTAAATACCGCACTCTCAGATGACAGCCTGATCATCAACGCCCCAGGAATGACCGAGTTGCGCGTCCCGCTCAGGCTCGAGGGCTTGGAACGGCAGGTGCGGGTCTGGTTTGACTGGATGCCTGGCGTGGTGGTCGGCGAGGACTCGAGTGCCTGGTTTTCCGAGTTTCTTGGTGCGCCCCTGAGCCTCGTCTGGATGCCGGATCACAGTGACCGGCGCATGAATCCAGCCTTTGGACCCTCACATCTCAGCTTCGCCGACGGCAACCCCATCCACCTCGTCAGTGAATCGTCCCTGAGCGACCTGGAATCGCGCGTCGGTGCGGCGGTGGCGGTCGAGCGGTTCCGCCCGAACCTCGTGGTTCGCGGCAGCCAACCCTACGCGGAGGATCGCTGGATCAGTCTGCGCTTCGGGGAACTCGAGTTCAGACCGCACGAAGCCTGCGCCCGCTGCATGGTGGTCAACCTCGAGCCTTTGAGCGGCGACATCGGGGTCGAGCCGCTTCGGACGCTGTCCAAATACCGTCGCTTCGGCAAGGCGGTCTTGTTCGGGCATCACCTGCACACCCTGAATGTCGGGTCACTCCAAATCGGTCAGCGCGGCACGGTCACGCAATGAGACTTGGGCAGGTTTACTGACGTTCACACCTCGAGCTGCGGCGTTGCTCGAGGCACGCTTGGACGATCAGGTGGGGTTTGACGCTGGGAAATCTCGAGGTTCGCGGCTGGGGTCGGGGTACGAGTTGTTGCTCACTGGACAATCACTGAACAATACGTGCCGAAACACAAGCCACCCTCATTGCGTCAATTGCCCGTGTCGAACAGCATTGTAATGCCCTGGTAATGCAGGTCAAGCATTCTAAGACCAGTCAGAGGAGGTCTTGGATGTTAAAGAAAATCTTGGTGGCGGTGGACGGCACACCTTGCAGCGAAAACGCCGCCTGTACCGCCTTCGCAATGGCGCGTCGCATGGGTGCTCGGGTGGTGCTGACCAGCGTGGTGATCAAACCACACAATCCCAGCGAATGGGCTTGGCAAAATTTTGTGCATCAAAAGACCGAAACCCAAGAACTCTTGCAGCGCTGGGCGCGAATTGGCGAAACGGGTTGGGAAATTTCTGTGGATTCCAAGTTGCTCGAGGGTGAGCACGTGGCACAAGAAATTGTCGCCTACGCCGAAAGCGAGGATTACGATTACTTGCTGATTGGCACGCACGGACGCAACGGTTTTGATTACAGCCTGCTCGGCAGCGTTGCCGAACGCGTGGCACGACTCTCGAGCATTCCGGTGATGATTGCCAGGCGCAAGGACACCGATCCACGCTGGCATCTCGGCGAAGCTGAACACGCCAAGCGTTCCGACGAAGCTGAACACGCCAAGCGTTCTGCTGAGCCTCAAAACGCAAAACCCGATGGAGGAACAACCCATGTTTGACCGTGTTCTCGTCACCACCGATGGCAGTGAACTCTCCAACGAAGCCTTGCAAGTCGCCGCCGACCTGGCACGACCAATGGGATCGCTGCTGCTGGTCTTGCACGTGATCCCAGACCTGTTCTACCCAAACACCCAACCAGGCGTGACAAGCACCGAAAAAGCTGTACATCACGAACAGGACAGGGACTCGAACGGAATCTTAAACGACGCCATTCAATCCCTGGGTTACAGCCACGCCAAACCCTTAAGATTTGAAGCTCACAATGAGCGCGTGGCAGATGTCATCACCAGGGTTGCCCACGAAGAAAACGTTGATTTGATCGTCATGGGCACGCACGGACGGCAAGGTTTTGACAAGGTGCTGCTCGGTAGCGTGGCAGAACGTGTGGCGCACCTGGCAAAGCCTCCGGTCATGTTGGTTCGGGCGGGACAACGGGCACACCAACAAGAAAAACGCGCACAAGCAAATTCAGGCAAATGATCGAGGGTCCGAGCGTACTTTCAAGCTTGAATACTTTTACCCAGAACGCCAAGGAGACTGTCATGACCAGCGCACGAACCGACCGACCACAACCCATTCACTTCCAGCGCAGCAATCTCGAGGAGCAACTCGTGCGTTTACGTGCCGACGCGCCGATTCGGGCGCATGGACGCGACTCGCTCACCCTGATCCGCGATCCTGGCTTTGACCTTATTTTGGTTGCCCTGAATGCTGGTGGGCAACTGCCAGAACACAAAGCACCTGGTGCCATCAGCGTCATCGTGCTCGATGGTCGAATTGCCTTCAGCGCCAACGGCGAACGGCTCGAGCTTGGACGGCACGATCTGGTCACGCTGCCTGCCAAGGTCTTGCACTCGGTTGAGGCGCTTGAGGAAAGCGCGATTTTGATCACCATCGCCGCGCCCGTCACGCACACCGACGCAACTGGTCTTGAGGGTGAACGCAAGGCACGTGAGTAAACACGCTTTATGGCTCAAAATGGGTTCAAACAAATGACCTCAACGTAATCTTCAGGAGAACATCATGAAAATTGGAATTATCGGCGCAGGTGCAATCGGTTCAGCCGCAGCCAACGCCATCGTGTTGCGTGGCATCGGTGATGAAATTGTCATGGTCGACATGAACCAAGCCAAAGCCGAGGCGCAAGCCGCAGACCTGCGCGACGCCGCCCTGACCAAACGCGCCACCCGAGTGGGCAGTGGCAACACCAGCGATTTGAAAGACGCCAGTCTGATCATACTGACCCCAGGGTCGCGCCAAAAAAGTGGTCGTGATCGTAAATTGCTGCTCGAGGAAAATTCTGAACTGTACCGCAAACTGATTCCAGAGGTGCTCGCGGTTGCGCCCAAAGCCGTGCTGCTGGTCGCGTCGCAACCTGTGGACGCCCTGACCATGCTGACCACGCAACTTGTTCCGGTTGACGCCAGCGCTCGGGTGATCGGCGTCGGCACTGCCCTGCAAACCCTGCAACTTCGTGCCGCCATCGCCCGCAAGCTCGAGGTCAACTTTGAAAACGTTCACGGTTACGTGATCGGCGAAGAGGGCAACATTGCAGTTGTGATCTGGTCGAGTGTCATTGTGGCGGGAATGCCGCTCGAGGCGTTCTTAAAAACCCGAAATCTAAGCTGGAACAACTTTGATTACCAAAGCCTGACCGACGAGGTCGTGCGCTCCAACCAGCGCGTGATCGAAGGCAAGGGCGCGACCTCCTACGGCATTGGTGCTATTCTTGCCGACCTGAGCGACGCGATTTTGCACAACACAAAAAGCGTATTTGTCCTCAGTGCCGTGACCAAACCAGGCGAGGTGGCGTTCTCGCTGCCGCGCTTGCTGGGCCTGCACGGCGTCGAAGAAACCCTGCACCTGCCGCTCTCACAACAGGAACAAGAGAAGCTCGAGATGACGATCAGCGATTTGAAAGCCAATCATTTTGTGGCTTGAGGGTAGGCTCGAGTCGCGTCAAGCTTTCCGTTGAATCTCAAATGCCGCCGCCAGCAACGGCTCGAGGTCAGGGTGGCGCAACAAAAATCCGTAATTTCCAATTGCGGGCGCGAACACATCCATGATGCGTTCCTGGTGGCAGATCAAGTTTGAGAATTGCGCACCGACATCGCTGTTGGAAAGTGCGTAATTCAGATGGTTTTTGCGCCCCACGTACAAGACAAAATACGGTCGTTCGCAAACCGCATTAAACTTGCCCGTCACCAGCAACTCCGCCCAGAGTTTGTAGACATCAATATCGTTGGCATAATTGAACATGTCCACCGTCAAGCCACCAGGCGGACGAATGTTCGCCTCGAGCGCCACGATCTCCGAGCAATCCTTGTTTTCACTGACATCGAAAAACTCGAGGTGAAAAAACCGTTCTTTGACCTTGAAGGACTTTAACGCCGCCAACCCAGCCTGCTCGAGTTTTTCAGGGATTTTGCGCACGCTGTAATAAAAAATATCACCGTCCTCGTTGACGGTTTCCATCACACCTTTTGAATAGCGGTGCGAAGCCGAAAACAAGACGTTCCCAAACAGATCGGTCAGACCATCAAAGGTCACGATCTCACCAGAAATAAACTCTTCTAAAATGTACGGCACGGGCAATTTGTCGTTCAAATAATGCTCGAGTTCGTAATCGTCCGTGATCTTGTAGGTTTTTGCCGCGCCAACCCCAACGTCAGGTTTTCCGACAATCGGGAAACCCACCTCTTTGGCAAACGCCCGAGTCTCGGCAGGCGTCAGACACACGCGCCCTCGAGCCACACGAACCCCAGCCTCGAGAAACAATTTTTTCATCTCCGACTTGTGCTTGATAAACCCAATGCCATCGGTTTTGATGCCCGTGATATTAAAATCCGTGCGCAATCTGGCTTCAGTCTCGAGCCAATGCTCATTCAGGCTGTCCAGACGCTCGAGTTTGCCGTGCTTAAAGGTCAAAAACCCAAATGCTTTTAACAACTCGTCATAGCTGCCCATGTCGTCCACGCGGTAATACTCGCGGAAACTCGAGCGCAATTCAGCGCGAAGATTGTCAAAATGCTCGTCGCCCACGCCAATGACCGTCGCGCCAGCCTGACGAAGCCCAACACAAAACTGATAAAAATTAGGTGGGAAATGCGGTGAGAGAAACACGACATTCACAAAAGATCACCTCGAGAACAAGAAGGAGTTGCATTGTGTTTCACGGGTCGGCTCGAGTTTAACATGAACTTTGAGCTTCAATCATTTCCACCCACAAACGCCGCATCATTCGCCCTCGAGCTTCCCACCTTCACCCTGCCCTTCTCGAGATTCTCGAGCATCAATTCCGCCACGTCCCGAATCGCAACGCCACTGTCTTGCGCGGCAGGGCTGGATGCCAGCATGGACTTGCAAAACGGGCAACCGACGGCAACGGTTTTTTGTTCTTGTCCCTCGAGCGTGTGTTTGATTTCATTGAAACGGTTGTCACTCACGCGTTCCGTGCCGTGTTCTTCCTCTTTCCAGAATTGTGCCCCGCCTGCACCGCAGCAAAAACTTTTTTCATGGTGACGCTCGAGTTCCAGAAGCTCCAAACCCATGCTGGCGATGACCTCGCGCGGCGCATCGTAAATGCCGTTGTGCCGTCCCAAATAACAGGGGTCGTGATACGTGATGCTGCCCTCGAGCGACGGAATCGCGTCGAGTTGTTTTTGACTGACCAGTTGCTCGAGGTACTGCGTGTGGTGCATGACGGTGTAATCCCCGCCGAGTTGTTTGTATTCGTTGCCGATGTTGTTCATGCAGTGCGGGCAGGTTGCCACGATCAATTTTGGTTTGACGGTGTTTAGGACTCCCACGTTTTTGCTTGCCATTTCAACGTACAAATACTCGTTACCCGCACGTCTGGCGGTGTCACCCGTGCAACTTTCCTTCTTGCCCAAGACCGCAAAATTCACGTTCGCCTTCTCGAGCAGTTGCACAAAAGCCCGAGATGTTTTCTGGGCGCTCGGGTCGTAGCTTGCGGCGCATCCCACCCAGTACAACACGTCGGGATTTGGGTTTTGGTCTATGGTCGGCACGTTCAAACCTTCCGCCCATTCCATGCGTTTGTCGCTTCCGATGCCCCACGGGTTGCCCTGGCGTTCCATGCCCGTGAAGGCAGTTTGGAGTTGCTTGGGAAACTCGCCCTGCATCATCACGCGCTCGCGGCGAATGTCCACAATGTCGAGCATCTGCTCGTTTTGGGTCGGGCAAACTTCCATGCACGCCCCGCAAGTTGTGCAAGCCCAGACCGCCTCTTCAGAAATCGCAAACTCGAGCAAGCCTCGCGGGCTGGGAGCGCCCTCGATAAACGCGGGGCGCAACTCGAACGGACTGCCGATCAGGTGATTGAGTTCCATGCGTTTGTTGATCTCGAGCGCGGCAGGGGAGAGCGACTTGCCAGTGACGTTGGCGGGGCAGACATCCTGGCAGCGATTGCATTGAATACAGGCGTAGGCGTCGAGCAACCTGGCAAACGAGAGTTCCTCTAGTTTTGCTGCGCCAAAGGTTTCAGCTTCTAAATTCATGGCGGGCAGCACGCCACTGCCCAAGCTTTCGCCGTTCCGTCTGCGCTCGAGCGAGTATTTGACGGTCGCCATGAAAATATGGATGTGCTTGCTGCGGGCAAAGTACGGCAAAAACAACAAAATGCTGCCCAATGCGCCCCAAAATCCAACGTGTCGCCCGAGTTCTATCGCGGTTTGTGTCGGTCCGAAACTCGAGTTGAGCAGACCCGCCATTGTGCTGGCAACGGGTTGAAACACATCGCCACCCTGCTCGAGCATTTTGTAAGCCTGTCCGATCAAGCGCATCCCGACGTGAAACGTGATAAAACCGCTGACGATGGCACTGTCGCTGGGAATCTTGCCGTTCTTCACGTCCTCGTGCAGCAAGGTGCTCGAGTTGAAGCGAAACACTTTTGCGCCGTCCGCCGAAAAAAACCGCCTGATCCACAAGCCAACAACGCCAAACAAAATTGCGCCGGTTAATAAATCCGCGCTCAGGTTATAAATCGCTCCAGCCCAGTTGCTCGAGGAAACATCCAAACCAAAAAACGCCTCGAGTGCGTCAATCAAGTTGACCAGCAGATAAAACGTAAAGCCAAAAAAGATAAAACTGTGCAAGGTGCTGATGACAATGCGGTCCCTGAAAACCCGTTGCTGCGTTAAGGTCGTCCAGAGCGCCGCGCCAACCCTCGAGACGATGTTGTCAAAACGGTCATCGGGGTCGGCTTGCCCCCTGGAAATGGCTTTGAAAATACGGTAAAAATACGTGACCGCCCACGAACCAAACACACCAGCGATCAAGACGAACAAAAGTTTCTCGAGCGTTGAAAGTTCAAACATACTTGCGCCTCCAGGATTTGATTGGTTCAAAACGTTTTGGGCTTGTAGGGGCGAACCTCGTGTTCACCCTCGGTTAACGTCAATTTTTAGGTATCTGCGAGAAAGCTTGCGAACCATCGGTCTTTGAATGCCTCGAGTTTAACAGGCAAAAGCCCGAAGTGCTCAGTCAAACGCCTATAATTCTGAGATCATGAGCAACACAAACCTCGAGCAGTCCTTAAATCAGCGCCTCGCTCCGCTCGAGCAGGCAGGACAGTATCCTTTCACCCGTGGCATTCACACGGACATGTACAAAACCAGGGCTTGGACAATGCGCCAGTACGCGGGGTTTGGCAGCGCCGAAGAATCCAACAAGCGTTATAAATATTTGCTCGAGCAAGGCACGACGGGGCTTTCGGTGGCGTTCGACCTGCCCACCCAACTTGGTTTAGACCCTGACGATGCCCTCAGTTTGGGCGAGGTTGGACGCGTTGGCGTGAGCATTGCGACGCTGGATGACATGCGGGCTTTGTTTCACGAAATCCCACTCGAACGCGTCACGACCAGCATGACCATCAACGCGCCAGCCATGATGCTGCTGGCATTGTACGCGCTGGTTGCCGAAGAACAGGGCGTGGGTTTTGATCAAATTGGTGGCACGGTGCAAAACGATATTTTAAAAGAATACATTGCCCGAGGGACTTATATTTACCCGCCCAAGCAGTCGATGCGATTAATCACCGATGTCTTCGAGTTTTGCACGCACCACATTCCCAAATGGAACACGATCAGCATCAGTGGCTATCACATCCGCGAGGCGGGCAGCACCGCCGCTCAAGAAATCGCCTTCACGCTCTCCAACGCCCGCGCTTACGTCAAAGCCGCCCTGGCTCGAGGTTTGAAACTTGACGAATTCGCACCGCGTTTAAGCTTTTTTTTCGCCAGCCACAACGACATTCTCGAGGAAGCCGCCAAGTTTCGGGCGGCACGGCGCATGTGGGCGCACATGATGCGCCACGAATTTGGCGCGAAACTCGAGAAATCCTGGATGCTGCGCTTTCACACGCAGACGGGCGGCAGCACCCTGACGGCGCAACAACCCGAGGTAAATACGGTCAGAACCGCCTATCAAGCCCTGGCAGCCGTTCTGGGCGGCACACAAAGCCTTCACACCAATGCCTTCGACGAGGCGCTGGGGCTGCCAACCTCCGAAAGTGCCACGCTTGCGCTTCGCACCCAGCAGGTGCTGGCGTTTGAAAGTGGGGTCACGAAAGCACCAGACCCGCTCGGCGGCAGTTACTATGTTGAAGCCTTAACCGACCAACTCGAGCGCGAAGCCCTGGAAATAATAAACCGTATCGAAAGTTTGGGCGGCAGTGTCGCCGCCGTCGAGCAGGGCTTCATTCAAAAAGAAATTGAAGAGGCAGCCTACCGCTTTCAGCGCGACATCGAAAAACTCGAGCGAATTATGGTGGGTGTGAATAAATTCCAAACTGCCAGCAGCGCCAGCGTACCGATTCAAAAGATTGACTCGAGCACCGATGCGAGACGCGCCGCGCAAGTCAAAGCCTACCGTGCGGCTCGAGATCAAAATGCGACCAACACCGCGCTCGAGAAACTGGCTGTTGCGGCTCGAGGCTCGGAGAATTTGTTTGGGTTTGTGATTGAGGCTTTCCGAGCCAAAGCGACGCTGGGTGAGATTTGCGGGGTGTTGAGGCGGGAATGGGGGGAATTTCAACCAGCGTTTTGAAGGGCTGCCCAGAATTCAAAACGCGGTACACTTCAAACCGTGAGCCTCGAGCCAACACCAACCCACGAAATCCTTCCCGAAGCTCGAGTGCGCCGCACCATGAACCTCTCGATCATCGAGGGGATGCCATCCATGTTTTTTATCAATTTGACGCAGGGCAGCGTCTTGACGGGCTTTGCACTGTTCTGCGGCGCAAATCCGTTCGAGCTTGGCTTGCTCTCGAGCGTGCCATTGTTTGGGCAGGTCTTGTCGCCATTTATTGCCTGGTGGGCGGGGCGGCTCGGGCGGCGCAAGTTCCTGGCGTCCTGGCTGGCGTTTGTTGGGCGCGGCTTGTGGATTCTGGCAGCCATGCTGCCGATGATTGCGCCCAAAGAATCTCGAGCGGGTTTGCTGATTTTGATTGTGGCGCTCTCGAGCATCCTGATGGCTGGCAATGGCACGCTCTGGACGGCTTGGATGGGCGATATTGTGCCCGCCAAAGAACGGGGTCGGTATTTCGGGTTGCGCGGCGGCATTTTGGGCGTGGTCGGGACGCTCGCCAGTTTGTTGGCTGGTTTTTACATAGATGCCACACCGTCGCCTCTCGATTTTCAGGTGGTCCTCGGCGTGGCAATTGGGATTGGTTTGATTGCCGCCATGTTGCTGTTGGCACATGACGAACCCAAAGTGACCACGGTGCGTTTGCGGCTTAAAGAAACCTTTACCGTACCGTTTCAGAATGCAAACTTTCGTCAGTTCATGGTCTTTGCGGTGTACTGGACGTTTTCGGTCTTGACCGCCGCGCCGTTTGTTTTTCCGTATTTCATCAAATACCTGGGCATGACCTACACCCAGATTGCCATCTGGACGACCATTGCCAGTGTCAGCGGTTTGCTGTTCTCGCCGTGGTGGGGTCGCATTGCGGACCGTGCGGGCAACAAGCCGGTGCTGCAATTGGCAACCGTGTTTTGTGCGTTCTTGCTGCCTGGTTCTTGGATGCTGGCGCAACCTGGCATCATCTTTCCAATCTGGATTGCCGCCGTGTTTGACGCTTTCGTTTGGGGTGCAATTGGACCTGCACAGTTTAACCTGGCACTCTCGAGCGCCCCACAAAACAACCGCTCGAGTTTTATTGCGGTCATGAGCGCGGTCACGGGTTTGGCGGGGTTTGTCGGTGGGTTAATCAGTGGCGTGCTGTTCGATTGGTTCTCGAGCTTGCCGTCCGGCGAGGGATACGGTTTTCATTGGACGAATTACCATTGGTTGTTCCTGTTCTCGGCGCTGCTGCGTTCGCAAGCCTGGCGGTTTTTGCAACCCATGCAGGAACCTGGCGCGTGGCGGGTGCGTGACATGATCTCGAGGCTGTGGTCATGAGGATTTTGGCACTCGAGACGAGCACGCCGTATTTTTGTGCGGGCTTGCTCGAGGTGGAAAACGATCTTGAGGTTTTGAAACTCGAGCAAATTGATTTTGTGGATCGCGCCCATGCGGAATTGGGCATCGAAAAAATTCAGAGTTTATTTTTGTCTGCGAACCTCAAGCCTGGGGCAGATTTGATTGTGGTTGGCACGGGTCCAGGTTCTTACACTGGAGTTCGGGTGGCTGCCAGTTTGGGTTTGGGTTTGGCGAGGGTTTGGAAAGCCAAATTGGTTGGCGTGACCACCCTCGAAGCCATTGCCGCCACCCAAGATGGTGTTGTCGCCGTCAGCTTGGATGCAAGGCGTGGAAATGTTTACAGCGCGATTTATCAAGTTTCAAATGGCAGAATTCTCGAGGTTTTGCAGGGTGTTGAAAAACGTTCGCTCGAGGGATTTCAAGCGCTTATTCCAGAGCACGCCATCAAACTTTCAGATGCTGCGCCAAACCCATTGGCGCTGGCAAGATTGGGTTTGGAACGCTTCAAACGTGGCGAAACTGAACTGACGCTCGAGTATTTATGATTATTCGAGTGCGGGAAGTTCTGCAATTGGAGCATTCATTTTTTCCCAGGAATCCTCGTCAAACAGTTGCACCTGCTTGCCAAAATCTTGATGAATGCCGCGCTGCACCAGGTAATACGCGAAACCCAAAGCGATAAAAGTGGCAATCAAACTGGGCAGGTACAACGTCGTGTTGGCGGTGGCGATTTGGGCATTGAAGTCTTTGGTTCCAAATTTCGCGGTCACAATTCTAAAATTCACCACGAAATTCACCGCGCCAAAAATCAACCCCTCGAGCATCATGATGATCGTGGCGTAACGCAAGCCTTTGACGGTGCTGGGAGCGTTCAAGATGCGCTCGAGAAAACCCTGTTTTTCGGGTGGACTGGCAGCGCCCAAACCAACTTTCAGCATGAATTTAAAAAATGGTGTCCCGAGCAGCAACGAGCCGCCCATCACGAGCGCAGTCAAAATATGACGGTACGAATCTTTTAAGGCGAATGCCGCGCCATCAATCCGCAAGAATGCCAGCGCTCCTCCCGCCAACGCGCCAGAACCCGCCAGCAGTGTGACAGGATTAAAAACCCTGGTTCTGAAAAGATCAATCGCAATGTACGTGACCGGAATCAACGCGGCGATAATGTAGGTTGTGACCGTGCCAAAAATATCGGAAAAACCGATGCCGTCGCCTTTGGCATCTTTGCCCAACAAACTTGGGCTGAGCAGCGCCACCGGAATGGCGAGCGTGAAAATCAAATCCAGAATCAGTTTTTTGAGCTGACCTTTTTGTGCGGTGGTTTGCGTGGCGCTGGCTTGTGGTTCTGACATGAACCCAGTTTACCGTTCTCGCTCGAGAAGCCCAAATTTTCAGCGCGTCTCAAGCTCGAGATTCAACCATTTCACCTCGAGTGGTGTGAGTTCAAGCTCCAAAGCTTTGAACGAACTGGCGGTTTCAGTGATGTTGCGAGGTCCAATCAGTGGAATGGTTGGAAACGGTTGCCAGAGGACATACGCCAGCGCAATCTGAATCGGGTCGCAGTCATTTTCGTGCGCCAATTCTTTTGCCCGCTCGAGCCTCTGGAAATTATCGGAACTGTACCAGCAGCGCACCAATTCTTCATCCTCGAGAAAATCTGGATTGCCACGCACAAAAAACCCTCGGGCTTGGCTTGACCACGGCAGCAGGGTGATTTGGTTTTGGGTCAACCAGGCTCGAGAATCCGCGTCAGAGGCGCTGATGCAACCTGCCCAGGGCGGGTCAACCATTCGGGCGAGACTAAAATTATTGCTGACCACGCTAAAGCCCTGCAAGCCTTTTGACTTCGCGTAATCGTTCGCCTCCTGCACCCGCTCCACACTCCAATTCGAGCCACCAAAGGTTTTGATCCGTCCCGCCCTCGCGTGAACGTTCAACACGTCCACAAACGCGCTGACCGGAAGCTCCAGGTTGTCGCGGTGCATCATGTAAATGTCCACGTAATCTGTTTGCAACCGCTCGAGGCTCGTCAAAAGTTGCTTGCTGATGTCATCTGGATTGCAGTACGGCGTGTGACCGCCCTTGCCAATAATCACCACGCTCTCGCGCAATCCTCGAGCCGTCAACCACCGTCCAAAAACTGTTTCGCAGACTCCAGCGCCGTACACAAACGCCGTGTCAAAACAATTCCCACCCCGAGCCACAAAATCATCGAATACCACACCCGCAGGCTCGAGTTCGGTTTGATTGTCAACGCCCATCACAAGTCTGGACACGGGTTTCTCGAGGTGCGGGATGTTCGCGTGATTCATGGGTTCTCCTGAAGGTGGGTTGAGGCTCGAGGAATTATAACTCGACCACCTGAAGCGCGAACAGCCCGTTAGGTGCTGTCTTGTGAGCAAGAAGCGCGAACAGCCCGTTAGGTGCTGTCTTGTGAGCAAGAAGGTGCATTTTAGGGTCAACAGAGGGCGGAGCAAGTTTAATCAAGCTCGAGCAGTGCCATAACCGCCTCACGAAAAACCCGAGTGTGCACGTTCACGTCAGCAAACGTTGTCTGCGGACTCATCAGTGCCATGTTGTGAAATGGCGTCATCAGTATCCCGCGATTTAATGCCCAGAGGTGCATGAAGCGGTCCAAATCGGCATCGCTCGAGCTTGCGGCTTCGCCACCGTTTTGGGGCAGGCTGGCTCGGAACCAGTATTCGGCGCGGCAACCGAGTTGGTTGACCACCCAGGGCAGTTTGAATTCGTCAATCACGGCTTGAACACTGCTGGTAAAATGACTTGCGACTGGAATCATCTGCCCGTAAGCTTCGGGCGTCAAGACCTCCTCGAGTGTGGCTCGCATGGCGGCAGCGGCAAGGACATTGCCCGCAAGCGTGCCACCGATGCCGCCAGTGTCGGACAGGTCGCGTTCGATGCTCGAGTTCACGCGTTCTGCCAGTGTTTCGCTAAAGCCGTATGCGGCGGCAGGAATCCCGCCCGCGATGGGTTTGCCGATGGTCAGAATGTCAGGCTCGAGGTGATGCTCGGTGGTGTAACCACCAACGCCAGTGCAGATGGTGTGGGTTTCATCGAGAATCAGGATCGTGCCTGTTTCCCTGGTCAATTGGCGCAGCGCGTCATGAAAGCCTGGATTCGGATGAATGATGCCGATGTTGGTCATGACGGGTTCTGCCAGCACGCAGGCGACATCCCCAGGTTCGAGGGCGGCGCGTAAAGCATCCACGTCGTTCCATTCGATGACTTTGGTGGTCAAGTCTGGATTCACGGGTGCGCCAATATGCCCGACCCTCGGCACCACTTTTCCGTGCTCGAGCGTCGCAAACGTTTCATCCACCGTGCCGTGATAACACCAGTTGAAGACCAGTATCTTGGGGCGTTTGGTGACGTGCCGCGCCAGGCGAATCGAGAAGCGGTTGGCATCGGTGGCGGTGACGGCGAACTGCCAGTACGGTAGTCCAAAACGTGCACTTAATAACTCGGCTGCCAGAATCGCGTCAAGGCTGGGCAGCATGGTCGTGCTGCCCCTGGCGACTTGACTCGAGACGGCGGCAACGCTGGCGACCGGCGCGTGACCCGTCATCGCGCCCGTGTCACCCAAGCAAAAATCCAGGTATTCAAAACCGTCCACGTCCCAGAACCTCGAGCCTTGGGCATGGTCCACAAAAATCGGAAATGCGCCAGCCCAACGCACCATCCAGTGCATGGGCACACCACCCAAAAGATGGGTTTTGGAACGTTCAAACAAAGCGCTGGACTTTGGATGATTGGCAATGAATGTCTGCTCTTCAAGCTCCAAGAGCGCGTGCAAGCGTTCGCGGCGAATCACAGATTACCGAGCTTTCAATTTGGTCCACACCGCGTCGTACAGTTTGTTGCCCGCGCCCAAGTCCAGAATAAACTCGAGGTTGTTGACCACACTTGCGGGTGGGTACACGCCAGGATTTTTGACATCTTTGGGATTGATGAATGGCTTGGCGGCTTCGTTGGGTGTGGCGTAACGGTTGTAATTGCTCAACCTTGCACCAACTTTAGGTTCGAGCATGTAATTGATGAAAGCGTATGCCATTTTTGGATTTCTTGCGCCCGCCGAAATTGACATGTTGTCCACGAAAACAACCGAACCCTCTTTGGGCACAAAATAACCAATGTTCGGGTTTTCGTCCTGCATTTTGATGCAGTCACCGTTGTACGCCACGCCGTACACGGCTTGCCCTGCGGCAACCTTGTTGCGAGCGCCGACGCCGCCATCAAAGCCCAGGCTGCGCCCTTTGGCTTGAACCATCAAATCGAGCGCCTGTTTTAAATCCTCGGGTTTGGTCGAGTTCAAACTTTTGCCCAGGTAACGCAGCGCGGGTCCAATCATTTCACGCACGCTGTCCATCATGACAAATGCGCCTTTTTGTTTGGATTTGTCGAACAACAAACCCCAGGTTTGATCTGGGTTTTTCAGTTTTTTCTTGTCGTAAACGATCCCCACCGTACCCCACTGGTACGCGATGCTGTAAGCATTGTTTGGGTCATAACTGGTGTTGACAAACTTTTTGGAGAGGTTCTTGAAATTTGGAATCTGGGCTTTATCGAGTTTCAACAGCAAGCCCTTTTTGACCATGATCGGCACGGCGTACTGCCCTGGCACGACCACATCGTACTGTTCTTTGCCGCCCATCTCGAGCTTGGCGATCAGGTCCTCGTTGGATTCATAGAGGCTGTAATTGACTTTGACGTTGAATTTCTTCTCGAAATCTTTGAGGATGCCTGGGTCAATGTACTCGGACCAGTTGAAAACGTTTAAAACATTTTGTTGGGCTTGCGGTTGACCCGCCAGTAAACCCAAGACCATTATTGAGCCAGCCGCCAGAGAAACAAGTTTTGCTTTCATGATTTCCTTAATACTTGACGATCCCCAAACAAGTTGCTTTCGGGGCTTAGAAGGGTTTGCAATTCAAACCGAAGTCAATTCAAACCGAAGTCAATGCAAAAAGAAAACCAAAGGTGGAGGTAAGGCAGCAGTCATGGACATAACAGTTTTTGCACCTCCGACATCCAGCACAATACCAGCAATCGTGGGGTAAAATGCAAGCCCAGGACACTCGAGCAAAGCAATAAAATGGCTTGATCCTCGAGTAACAGCTCGAGGTGGTTGCGACCGCCCCAAATCTGGTGATTGTCGTGATCGTTTCAGAATGTTATCTGTGGTCTGCGTCATGTGAAGTCCATGTCAAAAGCAAATCCATCTGGGGCTTGCCAGCCAGATGGATTCCTCAAGCCAGAACACGCCGAGTTGTTCACTTATCTCTTGATGACCTCGAGCACGGTCTTGACCACGTTATCGACGTTAAATCCAAGTTTCTCAAAGACCTCCGCATCTGGCGCACTCGCGCCGAAACGATCCAGGGTCACGGTTTTGCCATCCAAGCCGACGTAACGCGCCCAACCAAAGCTTGCCGCCGCCTCAATTCCAACCCTGGCGCGAATGTGTGATGGCAGGACGCTTTCGCGGTACTCGAGCGGTTGCCCATCAAAAATCTCCCAGCACGGCAGCGCCACCACCCGAGCGTTGACGTTCTGCTCAAGCAATTTGGCTTGCGCGTCCATTGCCAGACCCACCTCCGAACCCGTGGCAATCAAGATCACATCTGGCGTGCCGCTCGAGTCTTGAACGATGTAACCGCCCTTTAAGGTTCCCTCCCAGTTTGGCGTCAAGACCGGAATGTCTTGCCTCGAGAGCACCAGCGCTGTCGGTCCATTGGTGCGCTCGAGCGCGAGTTTCCAGGCGACGCTGGTTTCGTTGGCGTCGCTCGGACGAATCACATTCAGGTTTGGAATGGCACGCAAGCCTGCCAGGTGCTCGACGGGCTGGTGGGTTGGACCGTCCGTACCGACGCCGATGCTGTCGTGGGTGAAAACATAAATGACGGGCAGACCCATTAAACTCGAGAGGCGAATGCTGTTTTTCATGTAATCGGAAAAGGTGAAAAAGGTTGAAACGAACGGACGCAAACCCGTGCGAACCAAACCGTTGGCGATGGCTGCCATCGCGTGTTCACGGACGCCGTAATGGATGTTGCGCCCCGCAAAATCGCCCGTGCCGATAAATCCACTGCCTTTAAACGTGGTCATGTTCGAGCCTGAAAGGTCGGCGCTGCCACCGATCAAACTTGGTACAACTGGCATCAGGGCATTGATGCTGTCATGGCTCGCGTTGCGCGTGCGCACGGGTTTGCCATACGGATCATACTTCGGGTAGACCTCGAGCGGCACATTCACAGGCGTGCCGTTTAAAATCCCCTCGAGTTCGGCGGCAAGGTCTGGGAATGCAGTCTTGTACGCCGCAAATTGGGCGTTCCAATCGCTCTCGAGCTTACCACCCTTTGCGCCAGCCTCCTGCCAGGGTTGAGCGCCCTCTGGAGACACCCAGAACGGTTCCAGATTGGGGTACTCGAGTTTCTGTTTGGCAGATTCGACCTCGGCAGGGCTGGGGGCTTTGCCGTGAACGTCAGCCGTGCCCGCCTTGGGCAGACCGTAGCCGATGGTGGTGTGCACCCGAATCAAACTTGGGCGCGAATCGGCTTTGGCAACCGCTATCGCATTCTCGAGTCCAGCCAGATCGGTGTCACCGTCTTTAATGCTTTGCACGTGCCAGCCGTAAGCCTCAAAGCGTTTTGTAATATCTTCAGAAAACGCCCAAGAGGTCGGACCGTCAAGTTGAATGTTGTTGTCGTCGTAGAGCATCACCAGATTGCCTAAACCCAAATGCCCCGCGAAACTTGCCGCCTCGTGCGAGATGCCCTCCTGCAAATCGCCGTCGGAGCAAATGCCGAAAACCGTGTAATCAATCACTTCATGCCCTGGTTTGTTGAAACGTGCCGCCAGGTGCGAACCGCCCAGCGCCAGCCCAACCGCATTGCCAAAGCCCTGCCCGAGCGGACCCGTGGTCACTTCGACCCCTGGCGTAAAACCAAACTCAGGATGCCCAGGCGTCCGAGACTCGTACTGCCTGAACTGCTTTAAATCTGTGATTGTCAAATCATAACCCGTCAGGTGCAGCACGCCGTACAGCAACATGCTGGCATGACCCGCCGAGAGCACAAAACGGTCACGGTTCGCCCAGTTCGGGTTTTTCGGGTTGAAGCGCAACGCCGTCGTGAACAGCGCATACGCCATCGGAGCCATGCCGAGCGGCGCTCCAGGATGACCCTCTTTGGCTTTGCAAACGGCATCCATCGCCAGGGCGCGTAAGGTGTTGATCGCAAGAAAATCAGAATTGTTTGGCATCTCGAGCACCATTCTAAACGTCAAAAATGAGGTATTCCACTTCGGGCACCAATTGAGCATCAGGACGAACTCCAAGCGAAGTTACATCACAACCTTGAGCTTAAAATCATGATTCTCGGGTAGCATAAAAGCCATGAATGGATGCCTCAAATTTGTGCTCGGTTCGTTCGCCGTCGGTTTCCTGCTGCTGGTTGCCCTGGGCGTTGGCGGGTTTTTGCTCTATCAAAAGTACGCGCCAGCAATTCAAAGTGGTGTCAGTGCGATCACCAACGCCCAAAAAGAAGTCGAAAAAATTGTGCCAGGTGGCGGCTTTAACATCAACTCGAGCAGCGTCAATGGCGTCAACACCGTCAAGATCACGGTCAAAGTGCCGTTTGATCCAAGCCAGGGCGCTCAAGCGCAACAAATTGCCAATCAAATCGGTGATGTGATACGGCGCAACGCACCCCCAGGAATTCCGCTCGAGAATGTCGAACTGCATTTGGTTCACGAGAAGAAAACGGGCAGCAGCACCAGCCGTTCGGAAAAGATTTTTAAACTGAATTTGACCAAGCCAATCAAACCAACCGTCAAACAAAGTTACCTCAAAACTCGAGGTTTGAGACTTGCATGAACGACACGCACCCAAGCATTGAAGCCTTGCAACTCGAGTTGCAACGAAAACGTTCACCGGACGAAAGAATGCGACTCGCGTTCGCGTTTTCGGCGTACATTATTAACCTGTCACGTGCCGAACTCGAGAAGCGGTTTTCAAAAATTGAGGCGCGAATTGAATGGGTGCGTTTGAATTACGGCGAGGATTTGGCGAAACGCTACCGAATTGCCCTCCGAAAACGCGGTGATGATGTGTGAGCGATCAAGAATTCTCAGGGATTCTCGAGCAGGTTGCCAGTATCCTCAACACCCTCGATATACCCCACGCCGTTGTTGGTTCAGTGGCGAGTTCGCGCTTTGGTCTGCACCGTGCCACGATGGATGTGGACATCGTGACCGATTTAAAGCCAGCCCAGATTTCGGGTTTGGTTGATGCCTTACGACCAGAATTTTATGTCGATGAAATTTTGATTTCACAAGCCATCGCCCAACACTCGAGCTTCAACGCTTTGCACCTCGAGACTGGCACAAAACTCGATTTTTTTATCTTAAAACCCCGCGAGTATGACCGTGTGGCTTTAAACCGACGCTCTGGAGAAACCTTGTCGTTCATGAGCGCTGAAGATGTGCTGCTTGGTAAACTCGAGTGGTATCGCCTGGGTGATGAAACCAGCGAGCGTCAATGGAATGACATTCTTGGAATTCTGCGAACCCAACCAAATCTTGATATTGAATACCTGAGCAAATGGGCAGCCGTGATTGGTGTGTTGGATTTGCTCGAGCGAGCGCAAAAAACCTAATATCCCAAGCTTGAGCGTGGACGCAACAACGACACCAACGGCAGCAATGCCCCCACACCCAGCCCAAGCCAGCCCCACCACGCTCCAGACTCGAGTCCCAAAACCACTGCCAGCCACGCGAACGTGACCAGTCCTTGAACGAGTCCCGTCAGAAAATCGCTGCGTCCGCCGCGTTTCATCAGGTCGGCTCGAGGTTGTGGTTTTGCCGTCCAGACTTGCAAAATGCCAAGTGACAGCACCGTTCCAAAAAACGCCAGCAAGCCAACCAGTGGGTGCATGTTCCTGACCACGACCAAAACCAGAAGCGGTGAAAACAATAAAATGGTCGGAATCAGCACGCCAGCGAATTTGATCCAGCGTAAATTCTCGCCGCCCGCCGGACTCATTGCCAGTAACTCTGGGGCTTCCTCGCCAGCCACAATAATTTGGGTGAGCCTCGAGATCAGCGTGCCACCGAGCAGCACGATAAAAATATTGACGGCGTAACTCGCAAAGCTCGAGCCAAAAAGCGAGAAACTGCTGCTGCCAGGTTGCCAGAAGACGAAAACGGCGGGCAGCAGGTAGAGCATTTGCAAACCCAGTTGCGAGATCAAATACGGGTCGCGGGCGATCAGACGCCATTCTTTGTTCATGACGATGCGGGTCAAACCCGAGGTGAATTTGACGGGTTGACTCGAGTCAGAGGATTTTGCGCTCAGGCGTTTGCCGCCGCCCATCGTGGCGGTTTGCGTGCCAAGAATAAAGGTGTTGTGAACCAAATTGGTTGTAAACCACAGCAAACCTGCGCCCAGTGCCAGCATCAAGATCGAACTGAGCGGATCAAGAAACGCGGCTCGAGCAGGCGTCCACCAAAAACCCGAGGTGTCCACGTTGCCCCTGAAGAGTTTGATCAGCCAGCCCGTCATGCCGCCGGTGGTGCTCGAGTCGCCCAGGAATCTAAAACTTTGCGATGCCAGGTAGATGGCTGCACCGACGAGGGCGCTCAAAACCTGTGCCACGGTTTTGGCGCGACGCGCTCCGATGGCGCGTACCAGACCCAGGGTCAGGAGCATTCCAAAGGCGCTCGAGATCAAAGAAATGGCGGCGAGCAATGGAATCAAGCCCAGGATTTGCCAGATGCCCAGAATCAGTCCGGCGATCACCGCCAGCAAGACAAACGCCAGACTGCTCAAAAAGGTTTTTAATGCCACCGACAAGGCTCGAGACGCAAAAATCACTTTGGAATCGAGCGGGCTGGAGACGAGCAAATCCAGGTCGCCGCGTTCAAACAGGGCTTCGACGCTCGAGGCGATGCTGCCCGAAAGCAGCAGGGTGAAAGTCACAAGCACAAAACCCTGAGCTGCCACCAGCGCAATGGTGGGCGGTGCGCCCTGAAATGCCAGTTTTCCGCGAATGTCCTGAGCCAAAAAAAAGACTGGAACGATCACGATTGCAAGTCCCAAAACGATCAATAACGCCCAGACCCACGGTTTTGTTTTGGCGGTCAGGGCACGCCAAGCCAGGCGCAATTCGTTGCGAATCAACCACCCCAAACTGCCGACGGCATTCATTGCGCCTCACCAGCTTGGGTCAACTCGAGAAACACATCCTCGAGTGAGGCTTTCGCGCCGTAAGCACTGGCTTCATGACTTTTGCCGCGAAGTTCCTCGAGCGTTCCCTCGGCGATCAAAGCGCCACGGGCAATGATGCCAATGCGGTCTGCAAGTCGTTCTGCCACCTCGAGGATGTGGGTGGTCAAGACCACGGTGTTGCCAGCTTTGACGTAATCGACCAGCAAATCTTTGACCTGACGCGCGGCGGCGGCATCCAAGCCCGTCAATGGCTCATCCAGAATCATGATCTTGGGTTCGTGCACCATTGCCCCAGCCAAAGCCAGTTTTTGTTTCATGCCCCTCGAGAAACCCTCGACCAATTCCAGACGGTTGTTCCACAAGCCCATCAACCCGAGCAGGCTGACGGCTTTTGGCGCGGCGACACTCGCATCAATGCCCCACAAGCCCGCCACAAATTCCAGGTACTCGAGCGGACGCAGTTTGCCGTACAACAGTGGGTCGTCGGGCAGGTACGCAAGCGGTTGTTTTGCCAGTTTGGGTTGTTTGGTCACGCTTTGTCCCAGAATTTGCACATCGCCCGTATCGGGTTTCAGCAAACCCGCGATCATCCGCAAGGTCGTGGTTTTGCCCGCGCCGTTCGGTCCCAGCAATCCGTACAACTGCCCTTGGGCGATGCTTAGGTTGATGCTCGAGACGGCGGTGACAGAACCAAAACGTTTTTGCAAACCCTCGAGTTTGATGGCTGGAATTTCGCTGGTCATATCCCGAGAATACGACATTGGGTTTGAAATCGTTCCCAATCCACTCTCATCCCCGACCCTTCTTCCGCCAGCGGAAGAAGGGAGATTGTTTGATTTCTTGAGAAGCTGAAATATCCTGTTCTAAACCCTCTTTCGCTTGCGAGAGAGGGTGACGAGCCTCGGCGAGTCGGGTGAGAGTTTCAGGGGCAATCCGAGCTGTTCATGTGATAAGCTTCCCCGTCAAACTCGAGCTTGATGCTCGAGAGAACAGAGGGAGAAACCAGCCATGATCGAATTACAAGAAAAAATTGAAGCCCTTCGGGGGTATCTTTGACATCCCTGGCAAACAAAAACGCCTCGTTCAACTCGATGTCGAACTGAACGACCAAAATCTCTGGAATGATCCTGAGAACGCCCGCAAGGTCACGCAAGAAAGCACGCGGGCGCGGCGCGTGGTCGATGATTTCGCCAAGCTCGAGTCAGACGTGACAGGGCTTTCGGAAATGCTCGAGATGGCAAATCCTGAAGAGGCGCTCAGCTTGCAACCCGATGTGATCGAAGCCACGGCTCGAGTTGAGAACCTGTACCGCGAGACGTTGTTCAATGTGGGTCACGCGGATTCTGCGGCAATCATCACGATCAAACCTGGGGCGGGCGGCACGGAATCCAATGACTGGGCGGAAATGCTGCTGCGCATGATGCGACGTTTTGCCGAGCGTCACGATTTTGCGGTCGAGATTCTGGATGTCACGGCTGCCGAACAGGCGGGCATCACCGAAGCCGAATTTATTGTTCGCGGCGAACGGGCTTTTGGCTTGCTTCGCGCCGAGGCGGGCGTGCACCGTCTGGTGCGGGTTTCGCCGTTTAACGCGCAGGGGAAGCGCCAAACCAGTTTTTCCAACATCGAAATTGTGCCCGAAATCGAGGACGCAAGTGAAGTCGAAATCAACGTTGCCGACGTGCGCATCGATGTGTTTCGCAGCGGTGGTCACGGTGGACAGGGCGTCAACACGACAGACAGCGCCGTGCGTTTGACCTACAAAGCCGGCACGCCAGAGATGCTGGTGGTTGTCTGCCAGGATGGTCGCAGCCAACTGAAAAACAAAGACAAAGCCTTCACCGTCTTGCGCTCGAGGCTCTTTGAGCAGCAAGACAAAAAACGCCGCGATCTCGAGGATAAATTGCGTGGGCAGCAAAAATCCATCGAGTGGGGCAGCCAGATTCGCAGTTATGTGCTCGACAAGCAGTACGTCAAAGACCACCGCACGGGCGTGATGCGCCACGATCCGTTTAACGTGCTCGACGGGGACATTGACGATTTTATTTGGGCTGGTTTGGAATGGCAAGCTGGAAACCGTGCCACCGCCGCCGCCAGCAACGATGAGGATTGAGAAGAAGTCATGGCAATAGATACCCCTCGAGCCTGTGTTTGATGCTCGAGGTTTTGATTTGAGTATGAATTGGTCGCTCAAGGTTTCAATTAAAGAGGGTTTGGATAATTTTTAACCCAATGACCCGAGGCGCTTGGGTCTTGTGGAGCCTGTTGAAGGCTTGAAGTTTACCGAATTCAAGTATCATATCTTGTACACCACTCGAGAAAAATAATGTGGTCAGAGTAAGAAAACGGTGATGATCCTTTCGTAATCTAACTTCATGAATCACTCGACTTTGTCTGTTGAACCTCCAAAAAACCAGAAAGATCGTCTTAGGGCACGCTGGTTGGCACCAACGTTTTTGAGCGCACTGATGTTCCTGACTGGCTGCGGTATCACAAATATTTCTACGGGTCAGGGTCAGGATACGTATGCCTATGCCTTGACTGTAAAAGTATCTGCCACCGACAACATTGCTGCACTCGAGTCTCAGTACGCTGGAAAAGTCCAGGTGTTTCACCCCGACGCAGGTTTTGCCGTGCTGGGTGTCAACAGTGCGCCTGTGCCAAGTGCGGCGGTTACCGCTTTTGAAGCCAACACTGGAAGACTCGAGTTACCAGAAAGCAAGTCCAATGTTGTCCCTCGGGTGGTTGGCAGTGAAAGCTGGTCAACTTGGGGCAGCAGTTGGACAACCTGGGGCGGCAGTTGGACAACTTGGGGCAGTGCTTGGTCCACTTGGAGCAGTGGCAGTTCAACCACCACATTGCCAGCCACACCAGGCGAAAACCGTTATCTTTGGAACCTGACCCGTTTGCCCTCGGCGCAGGCTGTCGCCAAAAACTTTGGGGCTGGCGCAAAAATCGCTGTGGTTGACAGCGGCATTGATGTAACACACCCTGCGTTTGCGGGTCGCCTCGCGCCCGCCAGCGAATGGTATGACTTTGTCGATTTTGACCTGAATCCCCAGGAAGTCTCGGGCGGCAATGGTTACGGTCATGGCACGTTCATCTCCAGCCTGATTCTTCAGGTTGCGCCCAAAGCCACCATCTTGCCGATTCGGGTTTTAAAACCAGACGGTTCCGGCAGCGAAACGGCGGTCATTTCAGGCATCGACTGGGCAATTCAAAAGGGCGCTCAGATCATCAACCTCAGTTTGGGTGCGACGACTGACAACGCGGCACTCGAGGCAGAAATTGATTATGCGACCAGTCGCGGAGTGTATGTTGTGGTTTCGGCAGGCAACAATGGCAGTACCTCACTGCTCACCTATCCTGCGCAACGGGCAAAAACTGCGCCGAATGAAAAGTATCTGATCAGTGTCGGCAGCGTGGCTTCGACCAGTTTGCTGTCAATTTTTTCCAATAAAAGTTCTGCACTCGAGATTACCGCGCCTGGAGAACTGATTTTTGGGGCTTTGCCTGGCAATAAAGGTGCTTACGGCAGCGGTACATCTTTTGCCGCGCCACAAATTTCGGGCTTGCTGGCATTGTTGATGATGGATACCGCAAGCGTCAATCGCTCCAACTTGCAAAAGTACCTGCTTGACAGTGCGGCTCAGTTCGCAGGTGGTTACAGCATGGTCAGCATGGCGTATGCCATGCAGCAGTTACCAGACTTTACGTTTAAAAAAGCCTTGATGGTCGTCGGTTCAACAACCCTGAACGTCGGTGATGCTGCCGTCAAATATAACCTCGAGCATATGGGTTACGCTGTCAGCCTCAAAACTGGTGCAGGGGCGGTGGCAGCCGATGCGACAGCCAAAGATTTGATACTGATTTCTTCGACGGTAACGCCAACCGATGTCAACACAAAATTTCGCAGTGTCAGCGCCCCGGTGATCGTCTGGGAAAGTGCCCTGTTTGACGATCTGGGCATGGTTGACCTTCAAGCCAATACGGGTGCCTACAGCTTGGAAAACAACATCAATGTTTCGGGAACGCATCCACTGACGGCAGGTTTGTACAACACGACTTACGCTTCTTACACCAGTGCCGACACGATCAGTTGGGGCAAGCCTGCCGGCACTGCCATCAAGATTGCGACGCTGGCTTCAAACTCGAGTTTGGCAACCATCTTTGCTTACGACAAGGGCACACAAATGGTCGGCATGACTGCCCCAGGGCGAAGGGTTGCCCTGATGCTGGGCGACAACGGTGCGTCAAAACTCGATTGGGCTGGCGGTTTGTTGCTCAATGCCGCCATCACGTGGGCGGTGAGCGGAAACTGATGTCAGACTTCCACGTTTTTTTCCAGGTTTGCTGTCCTCGAATTCTCTTGTTGGTTATTGGCGGTGACGTATGAGTAAAACCGTTCAGGAACTGAATCAAAGCGCCTGGCAGGCTCGTTACACCGACCGCCAAGCCAGCGAAGCCCTCAGCCGTCAAGCTCTGGAATTAGCCGAAGAGGGCGCTGATGAACTGGGACAGGGGTTTGCGTTGCGTTCAATCGCGCACGCGTTTTTGATGGCTGGACAACCCGAACAAAGCCTCGAGCCGCTCACCCGCGCTTTGGAGATAGCCCGCACCAACCTCAATCAGGTGCTCGAGCGTGACAGCCTGAACTTGCTCGCCCAGGTGCACAACTGGTTTGGTGATCTGGAACGCGCCGTTGGTTTGGTCAACGAAGCCTACCGTCTGAGTTTGGAGCTTCAAGACCATGCCACGGTCAGTTCTTGCCTGAACAACATCAGCATCATGTACCATCAATTGGGTCAAAATTTGACCTCACTCGAGTACGCCCAGGAAGCCATCGAACGCGCTGTGGCTCTGGGTGACCGCGTGCGTGAAGCCATCGCGCTCTCGAATGCCGCCGTGGCGTGCAATGGCTTGTCGCAATTTCAGGCGGGTTTGAACACCATTGAACGCTCACAAAAACTGTGCAATGAATTAAAACTCGAGGATTTAAAGTTGCGCAACCGCGTCAACCGCGCCGAAATCCTGATTGGTCTGGGCAAACTCGAGGAAGCTCTTTTGGAAGCCAATCAGGCGCTCGAGGTGCTTCAGGCGCAGGGCATCAAAGAGGGTGAAGCCCAGTGTTTGTCGCTGCTGGCTCAGGTTCGGCTGGCGCAGGGCAAAAATCAAGAAGCCCAAGAGGTTGCCGCCCAAGCCCTCGAGCTTGCCGTGCAGACCAAATTGCGGGGTCTGGAAGTCTCGGTGCGGCGCACTTTGGCGCAAGCCAACAAGAATCTGGGGCATTTTGAAGCCGCATTGCAAAACCTCGAGCAGGCAGGGCGAATCGAAGCCGAGGTTCGGACCGAGGGCGCCCATCGCCGCATGAGGACGCTCTCGAAACTCAACCTGGTGGATCGTTTGGAAAACCTGTTGCGCCATTAAGTACCTCATGCTTACATTTTAGATTTTCCGCTACGCTCCAAATCTTTTATTCCAGCATGTGGTACGTCTTCCTTACTCCCGTTGGTCGGGGTAAAGATTTGGATAAAGCCTCAAATCTTTACCCAGGTTGTACTTAAATTGATTCAAACGACCACCTGCGGCATTTCAAATTTGAAAGCGGAAAATCTTCAATCACCTCTGGCATCTCGAGCCTCCAAGTGCTTTCAAGTAAAACCACGTTCGGGTCTTGGGTGTTCTGAAGCAACCGCGCCTGCTGGCAACCTGGTTGCGCCTCGAGTTGGGTTTTGATCGTCTGCAAATGTTGAATGGTGGTTTGGTCTTGCCGCTCGAGCGTGACCTCGAGAAACAAGACTTTCATGATTTATTTTCCGTGTTCTCGTTTTTCCAATCCATCAAAAAACTTTTCAATTCCTCGAGTTTGACCTCAATCACCTCGTTTGACAGTCGGTTTCGCACCTCGAGCACGCCACGTTCCAAACTTTTTGCGCCCGCCACAATGGCAATTGGAATGCCAAACAATTCGGCTTCAGAGAATTTACTGCCCGCCCGCTCGTCGCGGTCATCAAACAGCACGTCAAAACCAGCGCGTTTCAAATCCTCGTAAATCCTTGTTGCCGCGCCGCCCGTGTTGCCAAGCTCGAGCAACATGATTTCAAACGGTGCAAGGTTGGGCAGCCACTTCAAACCCTTCTCGTCGTGGTGGCGTTCAACAATTGCCGCCATCAACCGTTCAATCCCGATGCCGTAAGACCCCATGACGAGCGGCGCAGATTTCCCGTCTTGGGTTTGCACGGTTGCGCCCAGCGCCGAGGCGTATCTCGTGCCGAGCTTGAAAATATGCCCGAGTTCCAGACCGCGCCGCACCTCGAGTATCCCACTCCCATCGGGTGCGAGTTCTCCCGCCTTGACGCTGCGCACATCGGCAAACCGCGCCTGAAAATCCCGTCCTGGAGAAAGTCCGCGCAGGTGAAAACCGTCTTTGTTCGCGCCGCTGACCATGCCGCGCCGCCCCTCGAGCGCCCTGTCGGCAACAATTCTGGCGTTGACGCCAATCGGTCCGAGGCTGCCAAAATTCGCACCCATGATCTGATGCGCTTCACTGGCTTCGGCTGGGCGCAAATCGTCCGTGCCAAGGACCCGAGCCAGTTTGGTTTCATTTAATTGATGGTCGCCGCGCAGCATCACCACAATCGGTTCGCCCTGCGCCATCATGACCAGCGTTTTCATCTGTTGCACGGCTGGCACGCCAAATCGCTCTAAATCATCAATCGTGTGAACGTCTGGCGTGGCGAATTCCTCGAGCACCGTGCTTACCGCATCGTCGTTCACAGGCGCTAGAATGCTGGTTGCCACCTCGAGATTCGCGGCATAACCCCCCGTGCTGATTGCCACCCAATCCTCGCCCGCCTCGCAGAGCGCCACGAATTCTTTGGAGGCACTGCCGCCCATCGAGCCGTTGTCGGCGCTGGCGACCACAAACTCGAGTCCGCAACGTTCAAAAATTTTTCGGTAGGCACTTTCGTGCGCGTCAAATTGCGCGTCCAAACCCGCCTCATCTATCGCAAAACTGTAACTGTCTTTCATTGTGAACTCGCGCAAGCGAATCATGCCGCCACGCGGGCGCGGTTCGTCACGAAATTTTCTGGCAATCTGATACCAGATGCTGGGCAACTCGCGGTAGGAGCGAAGTTCTTTTGCCAAACCCGTAAAAATTTCCTCGTGCGTCATGCCCAGACACATCTCGCGCCCCGAGCGGTCACGAAGCCGCAGCATTTCTGTGCCAATTGCATTCCAACGCCCAGACTCTTTCCAGACCTCGGCGGGTTGCAAACTTGGCAGGTCAAACTCGAGCGCCCCAATATTGTTTAATTCCCCACGAATGATGTTCTCGAGCTTGCGTTTGACCTTTAAGCCCATTGGCAGCATCGAATAAATTCCGCTCGAGAGAGGACGGATAAAACCGGCTCTCAAAAGCAAACGGTGCGAGACGGTTTCGGCTTCGGTTGGATTTTCACGAATGGTTGGGGCGTGAAGCTGCGAACGGCGCATAGAACTCCTTAAATAAAAAAATCCGAACCGTGCGGGTTCGGAAAAAATGCTCGAGAGACAAAACCAATTACGCCCAGCGACACCGCAGTCCGTGGGCGTTGTTGGTTGGTCGCGGGGAAAGGACAATCACAAGTTTAGGCTAGCATCTGAGCCAAGTTTCTGGCAAGTGGTTTAAGATGTTACGGAGGAATTACATTGCAAGCTCTTCTGGAACCCCCAATTATATCCAATCCATCCAATCGTTTGCTGCTCGAGGATCGTGGCATTCATGACTGGTATAGGTTTGTGTTGTCTTTTCCAGCACATCTGGTACGAGATTACTTAAACCACTGGGATTTACGTGCTGGTCAGACCATTCTTGACCCGTTTTGCGGAACAGGATCAACAATTCTCGAAGCAAAAAAACTTGGTTTTAGAGCATTTGGAGTGGATGCGAACGCAATGGCGTATTTTGCGTCACGCACAAAAACGGACTGGTCTCCTGACCCAAACGGTTTATTGCAACACGCGCAGCTTGTTGCTCAAGCTGCAAAAACCTTGCTTGAAACCAACAATCAATCTTATCGTGAGTTGCCAGCCGAAGCCCAATCATTACTCTTGACCGATTCGATCAGCCCATTACCACTTCACAAAGCACTGATCTTAAAAGAATGTTTGCTCGAGATGCGTGATGAACGGTTTCTGCCACATGAATTGTTGGCACTTGCAAAAACTATTGTTGCAGATGCCAGCAATTTACGATTTGGTCCAGAGGTTGGGGTGAGCACCAAGAAAAAATTGGATGCAGACGTTACTGGTGCTTGGTTAAACAATATTAAAGACATGGCAGGAGATTTAAGGCTTGTCCAAGACCTTAAAACGTATGAATGTCATGTGATTCATGCGGATGCTCGAGTGATCGATTCGCTTGTTGAACCAAACAGTGTTCATGCTGTGTTTACTTCCCCACCGTACCCAAATGAAAAGGATTATACGCGCACAACACGTTTAGAGTCTGTGCTGCTGGATTTTTTGAAAACAAAAAGTGACTTAAAAGATCAGAAACAACGATTTTTACGTTCCAACACCCGTAATGTTTACAAAAACGATGACGATGACCAGTGGATTCAAAATTTTGATTCTGTCATGAGTCTCGCCAGTGCAATCGAAAACCGTAGGATTGAACTCGAGAAAACAAGTGGTTTTGAAAAACTCTATGCCCGAGTGACCAAACTTTATTTTGGTGGAATTGTTCGGCATCTCATGACATTGCGTTCCATATTACGTCCAGGAGCATACCTTGGTTATGTTGTTGGCGATCAGGCTTCGTATCTCCGTGTTCTTATTCGTACAGGGCAAATCGTTGCGGAAATCGCGCAATCACTTGGTTATGAGTTGGTTGGCATTGATTTATTTCGCACTCGATTCTCGACCACAACCCGCGAATTACTGCGCGAAGAAGTCGTTGTGTTGCGCTGGCGTGGTTGAGGTCAAAAATGGCAAAGCAAAATCGTTACGCACAAATTATCGAAGAAATCTTTGCGCACCATTACAAAAATGACGCTCGTATCGTTGCTTTTGAACGTGAAGAAATTACTCGAGTTGCAGCCAAACTTGGCATCGTACTTCCAAAAAATTTGGGCGACTTGATTTATTCATTTCGTTACCGTGCAAATTTCCCGTTTAGCATTACCAGCACTGCCCCGCAAGGTGAGGTTTGGGTGATTCGCCCTGCGGGACGTGCACAGTATCAATTTGCCTTAATACCAGACGCGCCTATTGTACCAAACACACTACTTGCCGAAACCAAAATTCCCGATTCCACACCAGGTTTGGTCTTGCGCTATTGTGGAAATGACGAGCAAGCACTGTTAGCCAAATTGCGTTACAACCGTCTGATCGATATTTTTACAGGTGTGACTTCATACAGTTTGCAAAATCATTTTCGCACCACTGTTCCAGGTATGGGACAAGTTGAAACTGATGAAATCTACGTTGGTTTGGACAAACGAGGTGCACATCATGTTTTTCCCATCCAAGCCAAAGGCGGTACAGATCGCCTAAGTATTGTGCAGATCGAACAAGACATCGCTCTGTGCAAAAATAAATTTTCGGATTTAATCTGCCTGTCTATTGGTGCTCAGTTTATCTCAGAGAACAAAATTGCCTTGTTCGGTTTTCAAGAAACCCAAGATGGTGTACGTTTAACCCAAGAACGACATTATCGTTTGGTACAAACCAATCAGTTAAGCGACGATGAATTAAAAGAGTACCAAAATCGTCTCGAGTGACGTTATTTTAGATTAGCGATTTCCAGAACTCCCAAACATCGAGCGCCTCATCTGAGGCTGGTCCTTGATGCCCCATGTTGACAAATCGGCACTCAACCACGGGCTGCCCGCAGCCTTGGTACAAAATGCACGGCACTGGCGGGAACGGGTCTGAGGCGGTACTGCAATTGTGCGCCTTGCGGTAAAACAGGGTGGTGTCCTGAAACTCTTTGAGCGTGTACCCACCATCACCCTTGTCACCCAAAACCGAACCGTACCGAAACCGCACGGCGGGATACTTTTTGGTGCTGCAAGTCGGGTTGTAATCCGTCTCTGCCCCCGAAAAAGGCGCAACCCCACGCAACTGATCGCCCCTGGCGCAAGCCAAAGCGTTGGTCATGTCTGCGCCCCAACTGAAACCTGTCGAGAAAATCCTGGTTTTGTCAACGCAATAATGCTGCTCGAGGTAGGTCAACATGGCATCAAAAAAGGGCATGTCGTAACCGTTGGCGTGTTGATTCCAACCGATACCAAAATTCTCGAACTGATTGCCCTGCGGAATCACCACGATCCCCTGATCGCCAGCCGTGTTGATCGCATCCTGAAAACCAAAAGATTTTGAGGTGTCAATGTTGCCACCGTTTCCGTGAAACACAAAAACCACAGGTGTTGATCGCTTCGGATCAAATTTTTGTGAAATCAAAACCTGAAAGTCCCGATTGCGTTTATCACCATCTTTTACGGTTGCATTCTCGAGCTTTGCAGGGTCCTTGAAATTGCTGCACGAACTGGGAGTCGGATTTTGAATGATGGGACTTGTGCCCGCACAGGCAACCACCAACACACAGACGCAACTTGCAATCAAAAGCAGTGCCGAAACTCGAGCCTGAAAGGGTGTCATGTGTTTTGAAGTGTAATCGTAGCGCGTCTGAGAATCGGCGTTTACGAACTCATTTGCATTAAAACCCGAGACTCTTGATTGCACAGCGGACTGCATTCATCTATCGTCAAACAGCCGCATTTTAAGCCGTCTTCTAACGTGCGTTTCATCTCGAGGATGCGTTCGAGTTGGTTTTGAATTTCCAGCAATTTGTGCTCGGCAAGTTCTTTCCAACGGGTGCTGGGCGGTGTGTCCGTTGGGAATCCATGAAGCAGGGTTTGAATTTCGAGTATTGAAAACCCAGCATGTTGCGCCAGTTTGATAAACCCGATGGTACGAATCGTGCTGGGGTCATAACGTCGTTGCCCGCCCTGACGACTTGGGGCTGGCAGCAAACCGATGCTTTCGTAATACCGCAATGCCGAAGTTGCCACGCCCGCCGCTCGAGCGACTGCTCCGATGCTTAATGTTTCTGAGTTCATCAGACCTCCGCTTGACTTCAAGTTCACTTTAAGTTTTAGGATCGAAGCCTGAAGTATCAAAAGACACTTTTGAGGGAGGCAAAATGAGCACCCAAGAACCGTCACTGGTCTGCAACTACTCGGCAATCCCAGCCCAGAACCGTCAAGAGCACATCACCAATGCGACCCAGATTTTTCAAGCCGTCGAAAAAGTCACGGAATTGCCCACAGGGTACGGCTTTCAACTTCCCAATCAAGATCATTACTTTATGGACTTGGTAGCCTTTATCAACCATGAACGGCTGTGCTGCCCGTTTTATCATTTCAAACTCGAGATTGAACCCAACAACGGCGCGTTGTGGCTCAGTCTGGAGGGAGACGGCGTCAAGGAAATGCTGAAAACCGTCTTGGATGGGTCGCTCAAAGCCGAAGTGCTCGAGCAATTGTTTGAAACTGGTGCTGATACCGCATTGAAGACCAAATTGGTCGGGGCAATGCTCAATGTCCCGCAGGTCTTAAAAGAAGAGGGCGTGTGATGTCAGAGCAATCTTGCACCACCAAAGACGGACTTAGCGCGTGTACACCAGCAGCTTTGAGCGATCAGGCTTGTGGTTGCTCGAGTGCGAACCAAGCCAAGCAACCTGACAAAACTGAGCCTCAAAAATCCAATTCAGTGGTGAGCGCGGTCTTGCTCGGGGTGGCGTGTCTGACCAGCCCGTGCTGTGTACCATTGATCGCCCCAATCATTCTGGGTTTGCTGGCAGGCACACAAGTGGCGCTCTGGTTCGCAAACAACATGGGTTGGATGTACGCTGGTTTGACCCTGGTCTCCATGGTCAGTTTTTTACTGGTCTGGCGTTATGCCTTTCAGAAATTAAGCCTTGCCGCTCGAGATTCTCGTTGATGCACGAAATTCAAAAATGCCTGAAACCCATCAATTCATTCGTATCAAAAAGATTCTCGAGGTGAACCGCATGAAATTTGTGATGTTGTTGCTCGTGCTCACACTGGGTTTTGGTTTCGCCCAAAATCAAGCCGCACCAGATTTTACGATGTACGACACCGCCGGAAAAATTGTCAAACGCTCGAGTTTTTTGGGCAAGCCCGTGATCGTGACCTTCTGGGCGACCTGGTGCGAAGTTTGCGCGGTTGAAATGCCGCTGCTTTCAAAACGCTTTGCAAAACTCAAAAACAAACTCGTGTTCTTGGCGGTCAGCCGTGATGGCTCGCAAGCCGCCAAAGAAGTGATTGATTTCGTCAAACCCCAAAAGTGGACGTTTTCGCACGTGCTGGTCAACCCGCCGCAAGGTGCAACAAACGCAGACACGATTGATGCCGTCACCAAACGCTACGGCATTTACGGTCAACCCTGGAGTTTTTTTATTGATGCCAAAGGCAACACCAGAGCCTTGCGGGGCGGCATCAGCAGCGAAGCCGAGTTCAAAACCGATCTGGCAAAAATCGGGGTCAAGTATTAACCCTAAAGCTTAAGATTTCGTTTAGACGAACCCGAGAATTCTCGGGTAATCTGAAGGCGTGAAAATCACTTCTCAACTCGCCATCGCTTTGGCATTCGGCGCAATCGGTCTGGTTGCGCCATCGCTAAAGGCGCAAACCAATAAAATCGTCATCAACGAAATCTATTACGACAGCCCTGGCGAGGATCACGGCAGTTTCCTCGAGTTAAAAGGAACACCTGGCAGCAGTTTGAATGGTTTTACAATTCAGACCCAGAACGCAAAAGGCAACCTGACCAACAGCATCAAACTCGAGGGAAGCATTCCCAGGGTCGGTTATTTTGTGATTAGCCAGGACAACACCGTGGCTGGCGCAAACCAGATCAACGAAGCCGCCAACCTGGTCAACAAAGGTGGCGCGGTGCAACTTATGAACGGCTCGAGCACTGTTGATGCCGTGGCTTACGGCAATGCTGGCACAGCCAAAGGCGAGGCTCAAGCCGCGAAAGACACGCCTTCAGGCTCGAGTCTGGCTCGAATTCCTGATGGTACAGACACGGACAACAATGCCAAAGATTTCATGGTTTCCAAACCCAGCCCAGGCGTGGCAAACGGCTCGAGCGTACCTGTCAGTTCGGTCAGTCCAAGCCCTTTAAAGCCAGCACCTTCGGCACCAAACACCACCCAAAACCCGAGTTTGAAACGCCGCATTCTGTTTGACCTGACCAAACACGAAGCCGCAGGCAACAGCGATTGGCGCATCGACGGCGGTTACAGCGAATGGGCGGATGCGCTCAAGAAACTCGGGTTTGAAGTCTCGAGTTTGACCGGTAAAAGCATCTCGAGCAACGACCTGAACGGCGCGGGCGTGCTGGTGATTCCCGAACCCCAAAATCCATTCTCGGACACCGAACGAAGTGTCATCTCGAGCTTTGTGGCTGGCGGTGGCGGCTTGCTGATGATTGCCGACCACCGCGACAGTGACCGCGACAATGACGGTTGGGATTCGCCCGAGGTCTTCAACGGTTGGGATCAAAAATCGCCTGCGAACGTACCGCTCGAGTACCAGAAAAGCCTTGATGCCGCCAAAACCTTTGGACTCAGTTTCAGTTTGCAAAGTTCATTCCAAGACCCCGTGCTGACCATTGCGCCACTGGTGAAAAACCTGATGCTCGAGGGTGTGAACAAAACAGGAATTTATGTTGGTACAAGTGTCGATGTCTCGAGCGGCACGGCATTGATGGGCGTGAACGGCAAAACCTATTTCGCGGTCAACACCGTGCAAAATGGTCGTGTTGCCGCCTACGGAGACTCGAGTATGTTTTCAGACGGAACGTTTTCGGATGGCACGCGCAACAAGTACAACAACTGGGCGAACTTGGACAACGCCAAACTTGCCGTGAACATGGTGCGTTGGTTGGCAAAAGATTTGAATTAGGTTTTCATCTTGAGAACATTGGTATCCAAAAAAATGTTCTCGAGAAAAGTTGTTAATTCACTCCACTTGTCGTGCTCGAGATTCAATTGAACCTCGAGCACTTTTCTAATTTTTAAAGATGCAGCTTTTTGAGGCTCGAGTTCAACTTGGGCTGAATTGCGTTGAAGTTCAAATCGCTTGATGCCACCATAACTCGAGCAAGCCTGATCGCCCAGCTCGAAGTAATATGTGTTCATGTGTTGTTTCAAACTCATGATCTGCGAATCCAACCATCCAGAAGTCTTCTTCGGTTTGGGTGGTCACGCATTCGGCAAGAAAGTTCATGTTATCCGACCAAAGCCACGAATTCGTTGATGTTCTCCCGAATCTGATCCAAACTTGCCGTCCAAAACGCCGTGTCCCTGGTGTCAATCCCAAACCGTGTACCCAGCGTCGCGGCGTCCGCCATGCCGGTGCTCGAGAGTAGGTCGTCGTAACTGGTTTTAAAACTTTCGGGGTCTTGGGTGTATTTGGCGTACAAGCCCAAACCGAACAACAACCCAAACGTGTACGGGTAGTTATAATACGACAAGCCACCCGAATAATAATGCCCTTTGACCGCCCACATGTACGGATGCAAGGCATTTGGGTCAAGACCGTCACCGTAAGTCTCGAGTTGCGCCTCGAGCATGAGGTTTTTGAGTTCTTCCACGCTGAGTTCGCGTTTTTCGCGTGCCTTGAAAAGCCGTGATTCAAACAAGAACCTCGAGTGAATGTCAACCACGACCTGCCCATGTCCTTGAATGTCATTCTCGAGCATTCCAAGTTTTTCCGTGTCTGTGGCTTTTGTCAGCGCTGCTTTCATGATGATGGTTTCACAAAAAATGCTGGCGGTCTCGGCGAGGGTCATCGGGGTTTGGCGCTGCCAGGGTGTGCGGTCTTTCAGGCAGAGGTTGTGATAGCCATGCCCGAGTTCGTGCGCCAGGGTCGAAACGCTGTCGAGGCTGGGTTCAAAATTCATCAGGATTCGGCTTTCGCCGTCGCGCACGCCCATGCAGAATGCGCCGTCGCGTTTGCCGTTGCGCGGTTCGGCATCAATCCAATCTTTCTCAAAAGCTTCACGGGCGTAATCCTCGAGTTTTTTCGAGTACGTGCCAAAATTCGCTGCCACAAACTCGGTGCTGTCGGCATAACTCCAGCTTCTCGAGCTTGTGCCGACAGGCGCGAACAAATCGCACCACAACAAACCGTTTTTGCGCCCCAGCAATTTCGCTTTGGCTTTAAAGTAACGCCTGAAATCTGGAAATGATGCCGCACACGCCGCCTGCATGGCGCTCAGGATTTCACGGTCAATGTTGGCGGTGTTCAGACTTGGCTCGAGCGAATCGATATAACCGCGCCGAGTATTTTTAACGTTGACCTCGCCCTTGATCGAATTGAGGGCGGCAGCGAGCGGCACACTCACAGTCTCCCAAGCCTCGAGTTCAGCTTTGAAGGCATCTTCTCTGGTCGCAGCGTCCAGATGTCGCGCCAAGCCGCGTACCGTGCTCATCGGCAGCACCGCATCGCTGACCTGCACCATCAATCTCGAGGTGATGTTGCCGTGCAATTTCGCCCAGGCGCTCGAGCCGCTCGGGTTGAGGCTCGCCGCCAAGTCCTCCTCGAGCGGTGACATTTGATGCTTGGCATCGCTTTGGATTTTCTCGAGCGCAAACTGATGGTCTTTGGCGAGCGCGGATTGCTCGAGCAAGGCATTTAAATCAATGTTTTCAAGCCAAGCGTAAAACCGCGTCGAGACTTTGCTGCTGCGCACGTATGCCTGTTGCAACTCGCTGGCTTTGGCTTGCGCCAAATCATTCCTCGAGTCGGTGCTGGTAAAACACGAAATGAAGGCGCTGACCAGTTTCGAGGTGGTCATGAACTTAACGGATTCTGGAAAATAGTCCTCGAACGCCTTTAACGCAGCCTCGGTGCTGGGTGGAGTCTCGAGCTTCTGGATGTTGTGCGTGTCACAAATGTGCTCGAGGTTTTGGACATGTGCGAACACCTCTTTGAACGCCGTTTCAAATTCGCTCGACCCGAGGCTGGAGAAAAGGCTGGATGTGTTCCAATGTGGCAGGGAATTGGCAATGGCAGTCATGTTGAACCCAGTTTAACGTTTTCCTGGCGCAAAACCGTAACCTTCACTCGAGCAGCCATCAGCAAAATCGCTTATGGACTTTCCCAAAACCCAAACTCGAGCTATACTGAATTTCGGGAAGAGTACCTGGTGTTGCACTCCAAGAGAGGGATTCTCGAGCGAAATCGTGCGCGTCCGATTTTCGCGGGCTGAGAGGAATCCTGAATCGCAAACCAGCGAACGTCGCCCGAGCAGGTCAAGGGAAGAAATGGCTTTGCCGCCAAACTAGAACCCTTCGGGAGCGCCCGTGACAGCGTGATTGAGCGCCCCTAACACGGGAAAAGCGGTGGTATCGCGGGACTTCTCGTCTCGTCCGCATGATGGTCAGCGGATGGGATTTTTGTGTGCCAGGGAGAAGCCGTGAAACAACAACGCGTTCTTTACATTTCTAAAAACAAACAATTGCTGGTGTTTGAACAATCAAACCCGCGCTGGTCAACCATGCAAGTTATCAAAGGCGCACTCGAGCCTTCCGAAACCCCATTGCAAGCCGCCAGCCGAATTTTGCAACTCGAGACGGGTTTGACACTGCCGCATCCAGTCGTGCTGGAATCCCAAGTTTGGGAATTCAGTTGGGAAGGGGAGACCAATGCCGAACTGGTGCATTACATCTGGTTTCAAGCCCCACCTGAAACCCCCAGTGCCTGGACAATCGACGGCTCGAGCAACGAATTTGATCAACCCAGAACCTACCAGCACAAGTTTGTGCCGCTCGAGGACATAAAACTCGAGTGGGAAATGGCGGTGGGACTGCCGAAATTGCTCGAGGCGTTGACCGCACGAACCCGAGTGCTTGCCTACATCACGCGCAACCGAGCCGAAATTCTGGTGTTCAAACATGACGACATTTACCCCGACGGGGGTGTACAAGTTTTAGGCGGTGGACTCGAGGAAAACGAAACCCTCGAACTTGGTGTGATGCGCGAAATTCTCGAGGAAACAGGTTTGAGTTTGACTGGGACACCCGCGTTTTTGGGCGCTCGAGTTCGGCAATCCGCGCAATACGGACCACAGTTTGAACATTACTTCTGGCTCGAGGTTGACCCCAGCACATCCGACGCCTGGACGCACAACGTCAGCGCTGGCGAACTCGATAGCGGCATGAACTTTCATCACGAATTTGTGCCACTCGAGCAACCAGGTATTGACTGGGAAATGGATTGGTTCTTGCCTCAGTTGAAAAAACGCATGGCTTCTCGAGAAAGAGTTGTTTGCTACATCACCCGAAACCGAGAAGAACTGCTGGTGTTCGATCACAACGACCCGCATATTACGCCCGAGACTCAAGTTGTGGCTGGCGGCATTGACGACGGTGAAACGCTGACGCAAGCCGCAACTCGAGAAGTGCTGGAAGAATCTGGTTTAAAGCTTAATAACCCCATTTTTTTGGGTTCGGAATTGATTCAATCCCCGCCAGGTTTTACAGGCAACACAAACCCGCAACTCTGGCATTACTTCTGGTTTGAAACCACTGACCCTCGAGATGCCTGGAATCACACGGTCACAGGCGGCGGTGAGGCTGGGGAAGTGTACCAACAGCAATTTGTGAAACTCGAGAATGTGAAGCTGGCATGGAAATTAGATTTGATGCTCGAGAGGTTGAAACCATGAATAGTTTTTCAAATCAGTGCATACGGCAAACTACTTCTTTATTTGTGCCACAAGCTGCGGCACAATTGTTGCAAACTTTTGCTCGAGGCTGGGGAAATAGTCCCACAACTTGTGGGACAAATACAATTCGCCGAGAAACAAATCTCGAGACGGATTTACCAAGCATTGCCCAACTCGAGGTGGAATTGGCGCGATTGGATGAAGTTGAAGTAAAGCAAGCTCGAGGGAAGGAATCATGAAATCACAATCAGTCCTCGTCAAAACCAAGTCTTGGACAGAAATCTCGAGTTTTTTTACGAAACTTGCTGAGTCGAATTCTTATTTTCAATCCATGAACCAATTCGTTTTGGAAATTGTAAGTTCAAAATATGCTTCTGGATTGTTTGCTACGACTTCTATGCACGATTTATGGATTTCTCAAACTGAAAAATTTGAGATGTATCACGAAGTTTTGGTTGTGCATTTTGATGGATCAAAAAACGAATTTTCATTTCAATACCACGAATATCCACATGCCAAAAAGCACTGGTCTCGAGAATGCAAAACACAGGATGCTTTCAAGGTTTTTGAACGGTTTTTCGAGATGAAAAAATGGTTTTTGAAGGCATGAATTCATGGTAAAAAATATTTGAGGTGAAAATAGAGCAGTTTTATAAAGTTGAAAGAACGAAGAAAAATCAAGACATTAAACTGATATAACATTCAAAAATCATCCTCAATATTAGAATTTTCTTAAAGGAGTAAATTGTGAAAGATAAACGTATTGTTGAAAATGAGCCTTCATTTAGTAAAAATTTGAATAGAGAAATAGAAAGAATAAACCAAGAAAATTTGCAGAGTAAAATAGGTTCTTACAGAAAACTAAAACTAACTGACCCACCAGAAAATATTGAAAACCCTGAGAGACACCACTTAAATGAGAAATCAAGTTTCCCTGAATTATATAAAAAAGGTGCTTGGAGTGAAAAGCGTCTGTGTATCTATTTGTCAGGAAAAGGAAATGGTGGTAGTTTCTCGCATCATAATTGTCATCTTGCTTTGCTTTTGATGGCTCGATACTG
This sequence comes from Deinococcales bacterium, assembly GCA_025352125.1. Taxonomy (GTDB): domain Bacteria; phylum Deinococcota; class Deinococci; order Deinococcales; family JAAFIG01; genus JANXTZ01. The sequence continues at coordinate 194,152 of JANXTZ010000081.1, forward strand.
TAAAGAAGACGGGAGAAAACTTAAAGTCTGGGAATATGATCTCGGATTATTTTTGGGTCTTTTCTCTAGTAATTTTGACGAAAAATATGTCTGCTCAATAATTGAATTGGTGAGACTAGAGCGTAAAGAAATTTTTCATTACGGGATTGATTTTGAAATAGAAAATCCATATCTTGGTGTTGAAGAAAACCAATTAAAAAACATAGAAAATGGCGTTGAAGCATTTTTTAAGTATTTTTTGCGTGATGAAAAAATTAAACAAAAACTAATAAAAAAGAAATTAATTTTATTAAACTCTAAAAAGTATTAAATATTGGAGAAAATTATGAATGAATTGAATAAAACTTACGATCCCGCCACCGTCGAACCAACCTGGGCTGAACAATGGGCGAAACCAGGCACATTCCGCGCCGATGAAAACTCGAGCAAGCCCGCGTTTACGATTGTCATTCCCCCGCCGAACGTGACGGGCAGTTTACATTTGGGTCACGCGCTGGACAACACGATCATTGATATTTTAACGCGCTTTAAACGCATGGCGGGTTTCGAGGCGTTGTACTTGCCTGGAACGGATCACGCGGGCATCAGTACGCAAGTGCTGGTCGAAAAAGAGTTGACGGCGGAGGGCAAAACCCGTCACGATCTCGGGCGCGAAAAGTTTCTCGAGCGGGTCTGGGAGTTCAAAGAAAAAAATGGGGGCACGATCTTAAAGCAGTTGCAACGCCTTGGGGTCAGCGCGGACTGGTCGCGGGAACGCTTCACGATGGATGAAGGCTTGTCTCGGGCGGTGCGGCACACGTTCGTTCAATATTTTCACAAGGGCATGGCGTACCGTGGTGAGCGCATCGTGAACTGGGACCCCGTGGCGCAAACGGTGTTGTCCGATCTCGAGGTTGACCGTGAGGAACGCCAGGGGAAGATGTACACGCTGGTTTACAAGCTCGAGGATGGCAGTGGGCAGATGATGGTGGCGACGGTGCGTCCCGAGACGATTTTTGCGGATCAGGCGGTGGCGGTGCATCCAAACGATGCGCGTTTCTCGAGTTTGGTTGGGAAACGGGTGCAGATTCCGCTCACCAACCGTTTTGTGCCGATCATTGCGGATGAATCGGTGGAGATGGATTTTGGTACGGGATGTTTGAAGATCACGCCAGCGCATGACCTGACCGATTTCGAGATTGGCAAGCGCCATAATCTTGCGATGCCGAGCGTGATTGACAAGAATGCGAAACTGACCAGTGACCTCGTGCCTGAAGCGTACCGTGGGCTTGATCGTTTCGCGGCGCGTAAACTTGTGGTGAAGGAACTCGAGGCGCAAGAGTTGATGTTTGAAGCCAAAGATTACAAGGTGAGTTTGGGCATTTCTGAGCGCACCAAAGAACCTGTCGAGCCGCTCGTGATGACGCAGTGGTGGTGCAACATGCGAGAACCAGCGCGTAAAGTGCTCGAATCGCTCGACAGGGGCGAGATGAAACTTGTGCCAGAGCGCCATGAAAAAGTCAACCGCGATTGGCTCGAGAACATTCGGGAATGGGCAATCGGGCGGCAAATCTGGTGGGGACATCAACTGCCAGCCTGGTACGATGAGGCTGAAAATTTGTACGTGCCTGACCTCAAGAATCCCGATTTGGATTGTGACAAAGACCCAAGGTATGCCGACAAAAAATTGACCAGGGACACGGACGTTTTTGACACCTGGTTCTCGAGTGCGCTGTGGCCATTTTCGACGCTGGGCTGGCCTGAAATCACCCCAGATTTCAAAAAATTCTACCCAAACGATGTGCTGGTGACAGGTTACGATATTTTGTTCTTTTGGGTTGCCCGAATGCAAATGGCTGGACTCGAGTTTACGGGAAAAGCCCCGTTTCACACGATTGTCTTGCATGGTTTGTACCTGGACGCCAAGGGTCAGAAAATGTCGAAGTCCAAAAACAACGGCATTGACCCGCTCGAGTTGATGGACAAGTTCGGGGCGGACGCTTGTCGTTTTGCCTGGGCGTTCTTGGCGACGGGTGGGCAGGACATCAAGCATGATGAGCGGCGTTATGAGCAGGGGCGGAATTTTGCCAACAAACTCTGGAATGCGTCACGGTTTGCCATGATGAATCTCGAGATTCCAGCGTCGGGCGACCCGATTCCAACGCTTGCAGACCGCTGGATTGTCTCGAGGTTGAACGTGGTGATTGAACAAGCCACCCGCGACCTCGAGGCGTTTGATCTGGCGGCGGCGATTCGCACGATTTACGCGTTTACCTGGGACGAATTCTGCGATTGGTACATTGAGGCGGCGAAGCCAGCGCTTAAGGTTGGCAACCCAGCCACGCAAGAAATTTTGAAGCACACGCTCGAGAGTATCTTGAAAATGCTCGCGCCGTTCATGCCGTTCATCACGTCAGAAATCTTTGCGGCACTCAATCCGAATGCGGATCAACTGTCCAAGCTCGAGTTTCCGACACCCGAGGCGGGTTACGAAGACCCTGGTGCGCTGCGTGAGTTCGGGTACGTGAAAGAGGCAATTTCGTTGGTGCGTTCGTTGCGTTCGGAACTCAACCTTTCACCGGCACAAACCATTACGGTGGGCGTGGCTGGCGAAGGACTGGAAGCGGTCAATAAAAACCTCGAGACGTTCAAAGCGCTTGCAAAAGCCGAAATCGGTGCGCTCGAGGGCAAGACCCTTGCCAGTGTCGCGCCAGGGCTTGAAGTTCGCGTGGCGTTTGAAGGCTTGGTGGATGTGAACGATTGGCTCGAGAAATCCAAAAAACGGGTGATCGAATTTGAAAAGCAGATCGCGCAAGCCAAAGGGAAACTCTCAAACGAAGGTTTTGTGGCTCGAGCACCTGCCGAAGTGATCGAGGAAGAAAACCGTCGCGTGATTGATTTTGGAGCACAACTCGAGCGTTTAAAGGTGGTGCTCGAACAGTTTTAGTAGGGGCGCTGCTTCTTGACCCTTAAAGCAGCACCTCACGGTCTTGAGTCGCTTCTTGACTTTAAAAAAATGCACCTTCTTGGTTTCAAAACGCACCTAACGGGCGAAACCGCTAACGGGCACAGTCCCTTGCTGCGCCCGTCTTGCTGCGCTCGTCAGAACATTGAGGCTCGAGGTGAAAATTCTCGAGCCTCAAATTGTATTTTGTGTTACGCTAGCAAAACTTTTGCTGACCCAAGATTCTAAATTGAGTTTGTGAAACACAACTTGGAAATGTTTCCAGTAAACTGGGTGACAAACAAAGATTTTTGAAGGGATTGGCGTGAAACTGACGATTCAAGAGGTGGCAGAAAAAGCGGGCGTTGGCGTCGGGACAGTCTCGAGGGTTTTGAACAACCACAAAAGTGTCCGTCCAGAAACCCGAGAACGCGTTCAAGCCGCCATGTTTGAGATGGGTTTTGTGCCAAACCCGCACGCTCGGCGCGTGGCTGGCGGTAAAAGTTACACGGTATCGATTATTTTGCAAGTCATCGGCACAGAATTTTACTTGCGCCTGTTAAACGGTCTCGAGAAAACCCTGGAGGCGCACCGTTACGACAGCGCATTGTTCCCATTGATTGGGCGCGAACGCATCGAACGATACCTCAACTCGAGCACGCTGGCGTATCAGTCTGACGGCATTGTCATGGCAACCCACAACCTCGGCGAGCTGTACCCAGACGGCAAATTGCCCACCCGTCAACCCGTGGTGATCGTGGACGGCATGAATCTCAATTACGACAGCGTTTATTTGGACAACCGTTTCGGCGGCGAACTTGCGGCTCGAGCCTTGTCGGGTTTTGATGGTCAAATGTACGCGATTAGCGTGCATCAAGACATCGACGAGGTGTTCGCCAAAACCGTGTTTGACGAACGCATCGAAGGCTTTAAAGCCGCGCTCGAGGAGGCGGGCAAACCACTGCTCGAGTCCCATGTCAGCACCGTGTCGTTCAATTTGGACAATGCCAGAATTGCCGCCCGAGAAATTTTAGAAAACACCACCATGCCCGTCAATATTTTTGCCGCAGCCGATCTGGTCGCACTCGGGGTGCTCGAGGAGGCGGCACGACTCAACCTCGAGGTTGGACGTGACGTGCGCGTGATTGGTTTTGACGATCATCCTTGGTCGGCGGAACGTGGTTTGACCAGCGTGCATCAACCCGTCGAGGCGATGGGTGCAGCGGCGGCGGAATTGTTGGTGGACAGGCTTTCGGGTTATGACGGTGCGCCGCGCAAGGTGAGGTTTGAACCAAGATTGGTTGAACGTGCTTCAACGTTGCATCCTGGTGATTGAACTTTGACTGGCTCGAGAAACCTGATGAAATCCCAATTTTTGGCTATACTAAACCATGCCTCGAGTTACTGAACAAACAAACATTGTGACCGTCAGTGAATACCTCGAGTTTGAAGAAACCGCGACGGACAAACATGAATTTGTGAACGGTCAGGTTTTTGCGATGGCAGGAGCAAGTAATGCGCATAATCGAATCACGCTCAGGCTTGCAGCATTGTTGCTCGATGCGGAAACTGGTCATTGCCGTACTTTCAGCAGTGATATGAGACTTCAGATCGGCGAGATTTTTTATTATCCAGACGTGATGGTGACGTGTTTGGAGATTGATCTTGGCAAGAATGCACAAACCCGTCCATGCGCCATCATTGAAGTGCTTTCGAGTAGTACCGCTGACATTGAACGTAGCGAAAAATGGCAAAATTATCAAAAGCTCGAGAGTCTGAAAACGTATGTCCTGCTTGACCAGACGCAAATTCGAGCCGAAGTTTACCAGCGACTTGACGATGAAACTTGGCAATACAAACCGCTTGAATCTGGTGGTAAACTCGACATTCCGTGCTTAAACCTCAGTATTGCACTTGAAGACATTTACCGAGGCGTGGAATTCTAAAAACCTGCAATTTTGCTGACACTCGAGCGTGATAGGCTCAACCTCACCGCAGGAGGTAAGAATCATGACAATTACGGCTTTAACGCCAGTCTCGAGGAGTGAGCTTGATGGTGTCCACCTGGAATTTCGTAGCGTGTTGCGTGCTTTCGTGCGCGATCAAGTCTTGCCAATCGTGGATGAAAGCGAAAAAAGCAAATCTTTCCCCAAGCAACTCTGGTCCAAACTGGCAGGTTTGGGCGTGCTGGGCATTGGCTTGCCCGAACATGCTGGCGGTACGGGTGAAGCCGATTCGGTCGCCATGATGATCTTCGCCGAGGAGCTTTCCAAAGCCTCTGGCGGCATTGCGATCACGCCGATTGCCAGTTCGTATCTGGGTGGTCCGTACCTGGCAAAATTTGGCACGCCAAGCCAGCAAAAAACCTATCTCGAGCCGATGATTGCGGGAAAAATGGTTGCCGCCATTGCGATCACCGAACCTGGCGCGGGGTCAGATGTGGCGGGAATCTCGAGTGTGGCTCGAAAAGTTGACGGTGGTTACCTCATCAATGGTTCTAAAATTTTTATCACCAATGGCGGTATTGCCGATTGGTTGATCGTCGCGGCAAAAACCGACCCAGCGGAGCGACACAAAGGTATTTCTCAATTTATCGTTTTGCCATCCGACGCAGGTTTTGGTGTGGGTCGTCCACTCGAGAAACTGGGTTGGCACAGCTCCGACACCCGAGAATTGCGCTTTGACGATTGCTTTGTGCCCGATGACCGCCTGGTTGGCGAGGTGGGACGCGGGTTTTACCAGATTGCCAGTGCCTTTCAAACCGAGCGTCTGGTGTTGTGCGGCATGGCGCTCGGTCACGCGCAAGTCTGCCTGGATTTGTCGCTCGAGTACGCCAAGCAACGGATGGCGTTTGGTCACACGATTGGCAAGTTTCAAGCGATTCGGCATCAACTCGCACAGATGGCGATTGACTTAAAAACCTCGAGATTGCTGGCGCTCGATGCGGCGCAAAAACTGGATGCGAATGCGCACGATTCGCTCAGTGTCGTCAGCATGGCAAAATACCATTGCTGCCGCGTGGCGAACACGATAGCCGACCATGCCATGCAAGTTTTTGGTGGCATGGGTTATCTCGAGGAAACCCGAATCGCGCTGCATTTTCGGGACGCCAGAATTTTACGCATCGGTGGTGGCACGGACGAGATCATGCTCGAGGTGGTCGCCAAGCAGATGGGGTTGTAAAGATGCCTCGTTATCGCAGTGTGTTGTTCGCGCCTGGAAACCGTGCCGACCTGATCGAAAAATTGCCGCGCTCACAACCTGATGCGGTGGTGATTGACCTCGAGGATGCGATTCCAAACAATGAAAACGCCAAAACGGAAGCTAGGGAGATCGCTCGAGTCTCAATCGAGAAACTGCTGACTTCAAACCCAAAATGTGCCGTGTTCTTGCGGGTCAATGCCGTCTCGAGCGGGTGGTTTCAAGCCGACATGGAATTCACCAGGGGCTTGACTGGCATCGTCGTTCCCAAAATCGAGCGACCTGAGCAACTTGACGCGGTTGATGAGGCGCTCGAGGGGAAAGATTTGCAATTGATTGTTGGCATCGAAACCGCTCGAGGGGTCGAACGCGTCCGAGAACTGCTGCACCCGCCCGTGACCGCCGTGTATTTTGGAGCTGAAGATTTTGTTGCCGACATGAATGGGGTGCGCACCACTGAAAGTCTCGAGGTGTTGTACGCACGTTCCCAAGTCGTGTTGGCGGCTCGAGTTCGTGGGGTGCAAGCGCTGGACATTATTGAGGCAAAATTTCGTGATCTCGAGGCGTTTCGAGCCAGTGGAACAACTGGGCGTTCGCTTGGTTACACGGGCAAAATGTGCATTCACCCAGATCAGGTTGCCATCGCCAACGGGGTTTTCAGTCCATCTGCCAGCGACCTCGAGCGAGCCGAAAAACTCTTGGATGCCTATGAAAAAGCCGCGTTTTATGGCTCTGGCGTGATTGAATTTGAAGGACAGATGGTGGACGAACCCATGCTGGCACGCGCAAAAATGATGCTCGAGGCGGATGACGAGGTGATGAAATGAGTGTATCTGGAAAATGGTTTGAAGAACTCGAGCTTGGGCTGGTGATTGCGCACCGCACCAGGCGCACGATTACTGAAAGCGACAACGTTTTTTTCAGCACCATGACCATGAACCCACAGCCTTTGCATCTTGACCATGAGTTTGCGGCGCAGTCAGAATTTGGAAAGCCACTGGTGAACAGTATGCTGACTGTCAGTTTGTTGATCGGCTTGAGCGTTCCCGAGATCACGCTCGGAACGCTGGTGGCAAACCTCGGTTTTGAGCACATCGAATTCCCCAAACCCGTTTTTCACGGCGACACCATTCATGCCGAAACCACCGTGACCTCGAGCCGCGCCTCAAATTCGCGTCCGAATGCGGGGATTGTCGGACTCGAGCATCGTGCCATCAATCAACGGGGCGAAATTGTCTGCCGTTGCAACCGAACCATTTTGGTGTTTCGTCGCCCTTTGGAGTCCGCATGAAGTTTCAAACCGCAATCACCGAACTCGAGCGTCAAAAACCAGCCTTTCTCGCCAATCAGAACGCCTGGGAAAGCCTTCTCGAGAGTATTGCCGACTCGGAAGCCCAGGTTCGGCTTGGAGGCGGTTTAAAAGCATCTGAGCGCCAACACGCCAAAGGACGGCTGACGGCTCGAGAGCGGATTGCCAAATTGATCGACCCAAACTCGAGCTTTGATGAGCTGATGCTGTTCGCGGGTTTTGAAATGTACCCCGACGAGGGCGGCTGTCCGTCGGGTGGCGTGATTACGGGCATCGGCAAACTGAACGGACGCGACTGGATGTTGATTGCCAACGACGCCACCGTCAAAGCTGGCGCGTTCTTCCCGATCACCGCCAAAAAAGTGATTCGCGCCCAGACCATCGCGCTCGAGAATCGCTTGCCGATTGTCTACCTGGTGGATTCTGCTGGGGTTTTTTTGCCAATGGCGGACGAGGTGTTCCCCGACCAGGACGATTTTGGGCGCGTGTTTTACCTGAATGCCCGCATGAGTGCGCTGGGAATTGCGCAAATTGGTGCAATCATGGGCTTGTGCGTGGCTGGCGGCGCGTACCTGCCCGTCATGTGCGATACGCTGGTCATGACCGAAGGCTCGGGTTTGTATCTTGCAGGACCCGCGCTGGTCAAAGCCGCGATAGGGCAGACCGTGGATTCTGAAGAACTCGGCGGTGCGACCATGCACTCGAGCATCGCTGGTACAGCCGATTACCATGAGCCGGACGATGACGCGGCACTGAGGCGCGTTCGGAGTTTGGCAGCCAGTTACAGCCCGAACGAGATTGCCGCTTGGGCAAAAAATCGCATTCCCGCACTCGAGCCAACCCTGAACCCAGACGACATTTTGGGATTGGTCAGCACGGACGCCAGCAAGCCTTATGATGCTCGAGAAATTATCGCCCGAATTTTTGACGCGGATGAATCTGGAAACTCGAGTTTTGAAGAATTCAAAGCTTCGTTTGGCGAAACGATCTTGGCTGGTTTTGCGCGTCTGGGTGGATTTCCGGTGGGCATTGTCGCCAATCAACGCCAGATCATTCGCAAAAGCAACCGCATTGAAGTCGGTGGTGTGATTTATGGTGACTCAGCCGACAAAGCCGCCAGATTTATTCTGAACGCCAACCAAGCGGGCGTGCCACTGATTTTCCTATCCGACGTGACCGGTTTTATGGTCGGACGCGACAGCGAACAAGCCGGCATCATCCGTCGCGGTGCAAAAATGGTGAATGCCGTCAGCAACAGCGTCGTTCCAAAAATTACGGTCATCACTGGTGGCTCTTACGGCGCAGGGAATTACGCCATGGCTGGACGCGCCTTCGCGCCAAGGTTTTTGTACCTTTGGGGCAGCGCCAAGTACGCGGTCATGAGTGGACAATCCGCCGCCAGAACATTAACCGACGTGCGAAAAGCCCAACTCGAGCGTCAAGGCAAGAAGTTGGACGATGAAGATTTAAAAGCACTTCAAACCGAAATCACCACGCAGTACAACCATCAACTCGACCCGCGATACGGTGCGTCCAGGCTTTGGGCGGATGCCATCATCCAACCGCTCGAGACTCGAGCGCGACTGATTCGCACACTCGAGGTATGTGCGCAAAATGCAACCCGAGAAGAACTCAAATTGGGCGTTTTTCAGGTTTGATATATTCGCTCGAGTCGGTTTCCAACGCTGGTTAAAATCTCATACGCGTTCGTTCCAGCCCAATCTGCAACGCTTTGTGCCGTGATGCTCGAGTTTCCAAAAATCGTGACGGGCGTGCCGACAGCAAACTCGAGTTCTCCAATATCAACCAGAATTTGATCCATGCAAATTCGTCCAACCACGGGGAAAAGCTGCTCCCAGATTTCAACTTTTGCCTTGCCTGTTGCGGCTCGAGGATAACCGTCGGCGTAACCAAAACGAACTGTTGCCAGATTCGTCTCTCGAGTTG
>JANXTZ010000066.1 GCA_025352125.1 Deinococcales bacterium
CTAGGCGCACCACCTGGTGAGGCATCAGGAATGAGGGGTTCGAGGCGTGTAAGCTGTTTGAGGGTGAGGTCGCTTGAGTAGGCTTTTCGTTTCACAGCAGGAGTCTGACATGAACCTCACCCTTCATAAACACGCTCTAAGGTTGACAGTGCAGAAAACACTCCAATCAGGGTTAAGTTCACCTTCGGATCGTCGGGTGAATAACTGTGCAAAATGACCGCGCAATAAATCCAACCGATGCCGAACGCAGCAACACCAAACTGTTCGACTCGATTCTTTTTGACTGGGAATGCGAGAATAATACCAATACCGAGCAGAGCCAATAAACCACGATGCACGAGCGACAATATTGTGGTTGCAAAATCGAAATACCCTGATGAAGTCAAAAAATCAAAATGCAACAACCGTAAAATAATAAACGCCACAGTTTCAAACGCAAACAAAAACCCCGAGATTGCACCCAACTTCTGTAACCAATTCATGCGTTTACCTTTCCTCGAGAATCGTTGCTGCACAGCGCTCGAGACGCAATCAAAAACCGTAATCAGCCAGAACTTGGGCAACTATTTTGCGAGTTTTGCAGCCTCAAATTGGAGTTTAAAAACTTGCAGCATTTCATGACCAAACTCGAGTCTGAAATCTTTTGGGTACGCTTGCAACATCAATTTGTAAACCCAAAGCTCGAGTTTCATGACGCTCGCCCGAATTTGGGCAACAGTTTTTTTGCCCTGGAAGTGCGTACCAGTTGCTCGAGGCGTTCGGCTTCGCTGGTGGCGGCGGCATGACCTTTTGGCGTGATGCGGTAGTAACGGCGGCGTTCGTCGTCCAGACTGGGGTCGGGGCGGGTGTCGGACTCTTCGATCCAAGCACTCTCGAGCAGGCGCTTTATTGTGCCGTACAGTGTTCCTGCCCCAAGTTTGATTGCACCGTTGGTTTGTTCACTGACTTCTTTGACGATAGCGTAACCGTGACGTTCCTGGTCAGAAAGTGCCAGCAGGATGTGAAAAACGGCGGGGGTGAGTGGTTCTGACATAAGCTCCTTTTAACATTTCAATAGATATATCGGTTACGGATATAGTACATCAAGTCTCTAAAAAGTCAAGAAGATGAGGTAAACTGGGTTCGTTTGCGACACCTCGAGAGAAACCTCGAGCGCTAAAGATGCAAAAAAGGAGCTTCAAATGATTAGCGTTACAGACCTTCGCAGCGGCACAAAAGTCGAGATGGACGGCGGCTTATGGGAAACCATCGACTACATGCACCAAAAAATCGGGCGCGGCGGCGCAAAAGTCGTCACCAAATTCCGCAGCCTCGAGACGGGATCAATCGTGGACCGTACCTTCAACGCCACCGAAAAATTGCAAGACATTTTTATTGAGGGACGCACCATGCAATACCTTTACAAAGACGGCGACGACTTCATGTTCATGGACATGGACACGTTTGACCAGATCAGCCTGCCGACCAAACTCGCGGGCGATTCGGTGCGGTTTTTGAAAGAAAATACCAACGTCGAAGTGCAATTTTACAAAGACAAACCACTGAAAATCACCCTGCCAAACCAAGTTGTGTTGCAAGTCACACGGTCTGATCCAGGTTTGAAGGGCGACACCATCTCAGGTGGCAGCAAACCTGCCACGCTCGAGACGGGTGCTTTGATTCAAGTGCCGTTGTTTGTCGAACAAGACGAATTCGTGCGGGTGGACACTCGAACCGGCGAATACCTGGGACGCGAGAAGTAAGCAGGTAGCAAAAACTTGGAACTCCCGCTCGAGATTTGAGCAGGAGTTTTTTTAACGCTCGAGGCGATTCAATCACGAAATTACACAAGTGCGCTAAACTGCTTTTATGCTTGCCGAATCAACCCCGCCGATCACTCAACCTCAGCGTTTCAAATTTACGCTCGAGATGTTTGAGGCGTTAAGTGACGCAGGGCATTTTGGCGAAAAACACGTTGAATTGCTGAATGAAGAAATACTCGTGAAGGGACTGCAAAGTGAAGATCATGCTTACGCGATTCAGAATCTTTCCGAGATATTTCATGCGCAACTTGGTCAATTTGGCACGATACGCACGCAACTGCCTTTGATTCTCGAGACTCCACCACCAGATTTTGTACTGCCTGACCTCGCGCTTTTAAAACTTCCCAACATCCAGTACAAAACCCGTAACGCCACCTCCAGCGATGCGATACTGGTCGTCGAAATTAGCAACTCAACCCTGGATTATGACCAAAGTGCGAAACTCGAGGCTTACGCCCGAAATTTTATTCCCGAATACTGGATTTACCATGTCAACACCGAACAACTCGAGGTTTGCACACAACCAGATGGGCATTCTTACACCTTGCGGCGAATGCTGAAATTAGGGCAAAGTGTTGAAATTTTTGGTTTGAATCTGAACTGGTGGTAAGGGTGAACTTTGTGTTCAGGTTCACCCTTAGGATATTTTCTTGACCCTCGAGATTGGAGCGGAAGTTTTTTATTGCTCGAGAAATACTTGTGAAAATTTGAATTTCGACTAAACTGATCGTATGACCGTAAATACCGAATTCAAAAGACCAAAACGCCAACCCAAACACCAAAAAGGTACGGGAACACGATTGCTTGAGGCGTTAGATCGGCTTGCAGCTAAAGTTCCTGATAAGGCTTGGGACAGTGTGTCAAAAAATGGCTCGAGACTTGTCAATTCATAACTCGAGAATTGCATTTAAGAATCGAATATGGAAATAAATTGCGTCGCTGACCATTTCTTTCGATCAGAAACTTGTCCATCGCCCAGTTCAATCAGCCGAAGATCACGGTTTGCAGATAACACCAGATCAATCGAGTAAAATGGACTTTCAATACGCTGTGCAATCTCGTGTACAAGGTTTGGCACAGTGCCATCTCGAGCGTGAGCTTGTCCGTTGAACACAAAGTACCGTTCTTCAGTTTCTGGGATTAACTGCTCGAATTCACGAATGCAAACTCCACCTTCAATTGAACCCCGATACTGTTCAATCAGAGATACGACTTCAGCAACTTCTTGCGGGGTTTTGGCAACCGAACCGCGTTGTGTGGTGAGGGATTTTACATAATCTTTTACGAAGTAAGCAGACCATTCTTTTCCCGCAAGGGTGGCAACAAAGTCTGCATTTCTTGGCACAATAATTGTTTCAGGTGTAAAATCTTTACAAATCGAATACCATTCGGGCAAATAATGGCAACGGCGATACTGCATTGGGTTTGTTCTTGGAATCCCACCCTTGTCACAAATAGCGCGGTGTAATCGAGTGTAGTTTTCGGGGGTTAGCATCCAACCGCGATACAGTACGGTTTCATTTGCAGTGATAAACGGCTTTGTCTTGAATTGACCTCCTTCAAAATCTTCAAATGAAAAGAGCAAGCAAGTCAACCCAAAAGCTCGAGCGGCATCATATTCTTCGGCATAAGTCTCATCGGGGGCAGATTTGTTGAAGGGGTCAGATGGAAATAGAAACTGCATAGAAATGAAAATTACTCTAAGACAGCTTCTCATTGCAAACTCGGGAATCCGAGATTTGATTCTTTGCTAACTGCCATCCGCTCCCTACCCCCGAATCTCGAGTCCTACCTCCCTCATGGCATTCATGACATTCTGCATCGCGCCGTCCACTTCGGTATCGGTCAGCGTTCGCCCTGGGGCGCGAAACTCGAGGCGAATGGCGACGCTGCGATGACCTTCAGGGATTTTGCCGCCAGCGAACACGTCAAACGGTTGGACACTCTCGAGGAAGAGTCCTGCGGCTTTTTTGGTGAGTTGCTCGAGGTGGCTGTACGGCGTGGTGTTTGGTGCGACGATTGCCAGGTCGCGCAGGGCGCTGGGCAGACGGCTGGGGTCTTTAAAATTCCAAGCTCGAGTCGGCAGCGGCAACCTGATTTCGGCAACCAGGGTGTTGTTTGAAAGCTCGAGGTTGGCGGCAACTTGCGGGTGCAAAGCGCCGATCATGCCGACGCTAACGCCGTTCCAGAAAATCTCGCCTGCGATGCCAGGATGTAAGAACTCTGGGGCATTCGGGTGTTGGTGAACCTCGAGTAAATCTCCAAGACGATGCGCTGCTGCCTCGAGTAAGCCTTTGAACGCGTAGAAGCCACCGTTAATCCCCGCCTGCCAGGTCTTCGGGGCAAATGCGCCACTCATCAGCAAGCCAAGCCTTTCCTCGCCAGGGTGGTTGGAATCCGAGATTGGGTACGGGAAAACATTACCAACCTCGAACAACAACAAACTCTCGAGCGCACGGTTGACTTTGGCGGTGTTCAACAAGCTTGAGATCAACTGCGTGCGAAGGTGTGTACGCTCCGTTGATTGCGCGTTTTGCAACTCGAGCACTGGCGCGGGAACTCGGGCGCGTTCCGCCTCGAGCGTGTTGGTGAAGCTGTAACTGACAATTTCTTGAAAACCCAGTCCAACCAGTACCTCTTTTAAGGCTCGAGTTGCTTTGACGGGCGCGTCCACACCTCGCACGCCATCGTTGACGCGAATATTGGGCAGGGTTTCAGGAATCGCGTCATAACCGAGCATACGGGCAACCTCTTCGACCAGATCGACTTCCAAATCCATGTTCACGCGGTTTGTTGAAGGTTGTACCGTCCAAACCTCGCCCGAGGTCGCGTCAACCAGAAAACCCAATCGCTCGAGCGCCGCTTTTTGGTCAGTGCTCGAGAAACTTGTGCCGAGGTATTCGTTGGCAAAACCTGGACGGAATGGCACGCTCAAACGAGGTTGCTCGCCGCCAACATCAAAATGCCCAGGCACGACCTCACCGCCGCCAGACTCGAGAATCAACTGCATGTAACGGTTTGCAGCCCAGAGGAGCAGATTCGGGTCTACGCCACGCTCGAAACGGTACACGGCATCCGTTGCCAACCCGAGCCTGCGGGCGGTCAAACGCAATTGCACAGGGTTAAAACTGGCTGCCTCGAGCACCACGTCAGTCGTCGCATCGGTAATCGCGCTGTATTTCGCACCAATCACGCCCGCAACCCCAACCACTCGAGATTCGGCGTTGACTGGGGTAGTAATCACCAAATCTTTGGCGGTCAAAACCCGAGGTTGATCGTCAAGTGAAATGATACTTTCCACGTCCTTCGCGGGACGAACCACGATCTTATGTTCGGGTAAATCTTTGGCATCGTAAACTGCCGTTGGTTGCCCAAGTTCAAGCATCACGTAATTGCTGGCATCAACCAGATTGTTGATGGCTCGCATTCCAGCGTTGGTCACACGGCGTTGCAACCATGCGGGACTTGGAACAACTTTTACGCCCTTCGCCATTCGTGCCACAAAACGAGGGCAGGATTCAGGCTCGAGGACTTCAACTTGCACAGGAAAATTCGTGTCGTGGTAGCTGGCTAAACCGCCCGAGGGCAGTTTTACCTCGAGTTTCAAGAACGCGGCTAAATCTCGAGCGATGCCCAACACCGAAAGCGCATCCGCACGGTTTGGCGTGATCTCCACATCCAAGACAACATCCTCAGCCCACAAACTCGAGAGGATTGTGCCAGATGCGGCGTTGTTCGCTGGGAACTCGAGCAGACCGCCCGCGTACTCGCCAATGCCCAATTCCTTTGGCGAACAACACATGCCCCACGAGGTTTTGCCCTGAATCTCGCGGATGCCGACCACCGTGCCCTGCCCGTCCATGTCCACACTCTGATGCGCCGCGAGTTGCGTGCCAGGGGTTGCCACCGCCACGCCAACCCCCGCTCGAGCGTTGCTAGCCCCCGTGACAATCGTTTTTGACGTGCCGTCACCAACATCCACCAGCAATTCGTACAAATGCGTTTCAGGCATGGGCGTGCATTCAAGCACCACGCCAAAAATCACGCCGTCGGGCGGGGTGGGACTCTCGAGAAATTCTTCAATGCCCGTGCCGAGCATGGCTAAGATTGGCTCGAGGTTGTGCGGGTTGTAATCGATTTTGTTGGGAAGGTCGGGCAGCATTTCGACCAGCCAGGAATACGGTACTTTCATGATTGCTCCTGTAATTGCGGAGTCAGTGACTCCGTAGTTTGATGTAAATCATTTTTGAGATTCAATTCGGCAGTCACTGTCTCCCAAATTTGTTCGAATTGTGCGGACACTGACTGCACAATTAGACTCAAATTCTTAAATCTCCCTCGAGATTGCAAAGCAGGTTTGGCATCACTGGCGCATCTTCAATCGAGATTCCCACGAAATTGCCTCAACACGCGCAAATCGTTCTGAAAGAAATACCGAATGTCCGGAATGCCGTACTTAATCATGGCAAGGCGTTCAATCCCCAAACCAAACGCGAACCCTCGAGCGTGCGCGTACTTGTCATCATTACGCAACTTGCAAACCGCTTCAAACACCCTCGGGTGAACCATGCCACAACCACCAAGCTCGAGCCATTTTGCCGCGCCCGTGCGAGGGTTTTCCCAGTACACGGCAAAGTCGGCGCTGGGTTCGGTGAACGGGTAGTAACTGGGTTGAAAACGCACTTTGGCACGGCTGCCGAACAAACCTTTTGCCATTTCTGCCAGCGTGCCTTTTTGGTCGGCAAGCGTGATGCCCTCACCAACCACCAGTCCCTCGAGTTGATGGAACATGGCTTCGTGGGTGGCATCGGTCTGCTCAAAGCGAAAAACTTTTCCGGGCACAACAATTTTGAATGGCGCTTCATGGGCTTCCATAAAACGAATTTGCATGGGGCTGGTGTGCGTCCGCAGCACGCGGTTGTCCTTGAGCCAGAAGGTGTCCCATTGATCCCTAGCGGGATGGTAGCCAGGAATGTTCAGCGCATCGAAATTATGCAGTTCGTCTTCGACCTCTTGTCCTTGCACCACGGCATAACCCATGCCACGGTAAATGTCGGACAGGTCATCAATAATTCGGGTGATCAGGTGAAAACCACCCGCCTGAAACGGAATGCCTGGCAAGCTGACATCGAGCGCCTCGCTCGAGAGTTTTCGCGCCAATTCCGCATCTTTCAGCGCGGTTTCTCGAGCCTCAAACATCATCTCGAGTTCGTTCTTGACCATGTTCACGGCAGCACCCTTGGCTTTACGGGCTTCAGGCTCGAGGCTGCCGAGGGTTTTTAATTCAGCCGTGAGTAAACCCTTTTTGCCCAGGTATTTCACTTTGACTTCTTGCAATTCATTTAGGCTCGAGCTTGCATCAATCTCTATTTTGGCTTCATTTACCATCTGTAGCTCCTTTTCTGGCAATAAAAAACTTCGGCTGATAGCCGAAGCGAACGCGCAAGACACCAGTTAAAAGGTGTTTGCGCTAACTTGTAAATGGCGAAAGTGTACCCACAGGCTAAGGGTAACGGGTTACGGGCGTGTCGTCAAGACTCGAGTTGTGATTTTGCACTCAACCAAGTTTTGCATTAAACTTTTTGCATGACCAAAGCTTACGAGGAAATCATCGATTTTATTGCGGCTGGAAGTCAACCCCAAGCGGTCGCCAATTTCAAACCCTCTGAAGAAGTTAGGGAGCGCGTGACAAATTTAATTGCTCGAGAAAAAATAATTGGTTTGAACAGCGAAGAAAGCTCTGAACTCGAGCGTTATTTGCAACTCGAGCACATCATGCGCCTTGCCAAAGCTCGAGCCTGATAAGCAAAATGACTTACTCGCGCGTGCCAGTGTTGTGTTAACCTGTGCCTGACCCTGAAAGGAGGTGTTGTTGATGATTGAATTCCAGATTTTAAAACCAATTTCAACACTCGCCTCTCGTTTTGATTTCAGGAGTTTTCATGTTACAACCACCAAACTTTTCGGTCTTTGAGTGTCACCGATTTAAACTTTTCAAAACTTCGCAGGTCAACCTTTGCGGCGGTGTCTTATGAGCCTTCTAATTCGTGATGCTCGAGTTGAAGATTACGCGGTGATTGAATCGCTACACAATAATGACAACGAACCTCATTTTCAATCCAGTGCCGAAGAATTACGGCTTTCAGATGAAACGAATTCGAGTGGTTGGCGTACTGTGGCAACTCGAGATGGCGTTGTGCTTGGCACTGCTGCCGCTTGGTTGTGGTCTGAAGTTCAGGCGTACCGCGTGAGCCTTCACACGAATTCGGCAATGGTTGCGTTCGAGCTTTTACAAAATCTTTTAACTCGAGCGACGGGGGCGAAACGGCTTTTGGCAACGGTGCGCCACGATTTCTTGGGTAACGCGCATTATTTGCAGCACGGGTTTAAGGAAGTGTTCAGGTCTTTTGGTGCGAACCTCGAATTAAAAGATTTTGACGTTCAAGCGTTTTTAAACCTCGAGTCAATCTTGCTCGAGCAGAACATTCGTATTTTGCGGCGATCAAAATGGTCGGGGTCAGATGCAGAACTCGAGCAAATTCAAACCGAGGCGATTGCGGACTTGCCAAATTACGAACCGGTTGTTCCAGCCGAAATGGATTTTAAGAATCGAAGTTTGCCCGAACCGTTCTGGGTGGCGGTTCGGGATGATGAAGTGCTTGGTTTTTGCAGTTTGGATGGGCGTATTGATACACCCGTGGTTCACTTTGATGCCACAGGCGTGTTGCGGTCTGAACGACAAAAAGGCATTGGTTTGGCGCTGGCGGCTCGAGCCGTGACATGGGCTAAAACCCAAGGTTTTACGGAAGTGAACGACGGTGGTGCAAAAGCCAACATTGCCCACGCTCAGATTCTCGAGCGACTTGGGTTTGAACTCGAGCCTGACTGGGTAACGTTCGAGAAGTTTTTGTTGTGACCGCAGCTCGAGAATCCCTGTAATCAATTATAAGGATTCTCAAACCGCAATCGTTTTTGTCCCGAAAATCAAAACAAAAAGAGTAAATCATTGCCCTGAGCCAACTTGAACTCGAAAAACATGACTAGATTTGGCTCGTGAAACCCGAACCAAAACAGGCAAAACAGCTTACGAGGCTTTTACAAGTTGCTTGATGTCCTTGGCTGAGGTCTTTGCCACGGTGCTGTTCGTTTCTTCGCCAGCGCCGCTGAATTGCGCGGCATACAACCTGGAATACGCCCCGTGTGCCGCCAGCAGTTGCTCGTGCGTGCCTTGCTCGACAATTTGCCCGGCTTCCATGACCAGAATCAAATCTGCATCCCGAATGGTGGACAGACGGTGCGCGATCACAAAACTGGTGCGGTCCGAACGCAGGGCGTTCATGGCTTTTTGCACCAGCAATTCGGTACGGGTGTCCACCGAGGAGGTCGCCTCGTCCAGAATCAGCAGATCGGGGTTTGAGAGAAATGCCCGAGCGATGGTCAAGAGTTGCTTCTCGCCCGCGCTGATGTTGCTGGCTTCGTCATCGAGTTTGGTCTGATAACCTTGCGGAAGCGCATGAACAAAACGGTCCACGAAGGTCGCTCGAGCCGCAGCCATCACCTCGGTCTCACTCGCGCCTGGTTTGCCGTAAGCCAGGTTTTCAAAGATGGTGCCAGCGAACAACCAGGTGTCTTGCAAGACCATGCCGATTCTCGAGCGCAGGTCTTTGCGTGCCAGATCGGTGATGTTCACACCGTCCAGTGTGATGCGCCCGCTGTTCAGTTCGTAAAATCGCATGATCAAGTTGACCAAGGTCGTTTTTCCTGCGCCCGTCGGACCGACAATCGCCACGGTTTGCCCGGGTTGCACCGACAAATTCAAGTGTTGAATCAGTGGTTTGGCAGGATCATACGAAAAACTGACATCTTCAAAACGCACCTGCCCACGGTCTGTGGCGCTTGAAACAACTCGAGCCTGGGTGGTGTCCTGGCTCTGTTCCTGGGCATCGAGCACTTGAAACACGCGCTCTGCCGAGGCGACCCCAGATTGCAAAAGGTTTGCCATTGAAGCCATTTGCGTGAGGGGCTGCGTGAATTGTCTCGAGTATTGAATGAAGGCTTGAACGCTGCCGATGGTCATTGCGCCAGAAGCGACCCGCAGACCGCCGACCACGGCAATGGCGACATAATTTAAATTGCCCAAAAAGGTCATGGCGGGCATGATGATGCCCGAAATAAATTGCGCCCCAAACGCCGCGCCGAACAGTTCATCATTTTTGATTTTGAAGGTCGCGTCCGCCTCGCGCTGACGACCAAAAACCTTGACCAGACCGTGACCGGTAAAGGTCTCTTCGATCAAACCGTTCAATTCGCCGGTGTTGCGCCACTGTTTGACAAACAATTTTTGTGATCTCGAGGCGATGGCACCAGCCAGCACCATTGAGAGCGGAATCGTGACCAGTGCGATCAGCGCCAGCAACCATGAAATGCTGAACATCATGCCGACCATCGCGATGACCGTCAGAAAAGAAACCATCAATTGCGAGAGCGTTTGCTGCAAGCTCGTGCCAACGTTGTCCACATCGTTGGTGACACGGCTGAGCAGTTCACCTCGAGGTTGACCGTCGATGTAGGGCAGTGGCAGGGTGTTGAGTTTTTGCGCGACATCGGCGCGGAGCTTGAAGACCGTGGATTGAATCACACCCGCCAGCAAATAGCCAGACAACCATTGCAAGGCTGCCGAAATTAAATACAAACCCATCGCCAGCATCAGCACCTGACCCAGGGCGCTCATGTCAATACCGCGCCCAGGAACAATGTCCATGCCTTGCAACACATCGGCGATTCTGGTCTGACCCGATGAGCGCATTCCCGCCAGCACCGATTCTTTGGTCGCACCTGCGGGCAGTTTGCCGCCAATAAACCCCGAGAAAATCAGGTCGGTGGCGCGACCCAAAATCTTTGGACCGACCGAGGTCATGACGACGCTCGAGACTGAAAGCACCAGAACCAAGATCACTTGCGCTCGGTAGGGTGCAAGCCTTGCCAGAAGCCGCCGCGCGGACGGACCAAAGTTGCTGGCTTTCTCGGCTGGAGCGCCCATCTGCATGAACGGACCACGGCGCACGGCGGCTGGACCGCGACGTGCCTCGGCGGCGCGTTCCTCCTCGCTGCGAACACCCTCGCCGCGACTCATGCCGCCACCTCCTGGGCTTCGGCGGCACGTTGTGAGAGCACAATTTCTTGATAGGTTTCGCAGGTCTTTAACAGTTCAAGGTGCGTGCCTTGACCAACCACCTTGCCAGCCTCAAGCACCACAATGTGCTCGGCATCGACAATGGTGGACACGCGCTGCGCCACCACGATCACGACCGCATCTCGAGTCACGGGTTTTAGGGCGCTGCGCAACCTGGCATCGGTGGACAAATCCAGCGCCGAGAACGCATCGTCAAACAGGTAGACCTCGGGTTTGCGCACCACGGCTCGAGCGATGGCGAGGCGTTGACGCTGACCGCCCGAAACGTTCGAGCCGCCCTGCGAGATGCTCGAGTCCAAACCGCCCATTTCGGTCACAAAATTCTTGGCTTGGGCAATCTCGAGGGCGTCCCAGAGTTCAGTATCTGTCGCGTCTGGTTTGCCGTAACGCAGGTTGCTGGCGACCGTTCCAGAGAACAGAAACGGTTTTTGCGGGATCAAACCGATTCGCGCCCAGAGCGTCTCGAGTTCGATGTCACGCACGTCTATATTGCCAAATCGCACCGATCCACTCGAGGCATCGAACAGGCGCGGAATCAGGTTGATGAGGCTGGTTTTGCCCGCACCGGTGCTGCCAATAATGGCGGTGGTCTGCCCCGATTTGGCGGTCAGCGAAATGTGTTGCAACACCGCAATTTCTGCGCCAGGGTACTGAAATGAGACATCGCGCAACTCGAGGTTTGCCGAGGCTGGCAGTTTGAGGATTGGATTGCTTGGCGGGATCACCGAAGATTCGGTGTCCAGCACTTGGGCAATGCGTTCTGCGGACACCGAGGCTCGAGGAATCATCATTGACATGAACGTCGCCATCATGACCGCAATCAAAATTTGCATCAGGTACGCCATGAACGCCGTGAGCGCCCCAACCTGCATTTGACCCGACTCGACTCGAGCCGCGCCGAACCACAAGACCGCCACGGTTGAAGCGTTCAAAATGATGGTCACAATCGGAAAAATAAGCGCTTGCAAACGCCCAACTGCCAATGCTGTATCGGTCAAAGTCCCGTTCGCACCCGCAAACCTGGCGGTTTCAAAATCTTCGCGCACGAATGCCCGAACCACGCGGATACCCGTGATCTG
Source organism: Deinococcales bacterium (assembly GCA_025352125.1). Classification (GTDB taxonomy): domain Bacteria; phylum Deinococcota; class Deinococci; order Deinococcales; family JAAFIG01; genus JANXTZ01. The sequence goes on from JANXTZ010000066.1 coordinate 12,075, forward strand.
TTCGCGCAGCACGCGGTTGACGCCATCAATGGCTTCTTGCATGATTCTGAATTGCGGCAACATCCGCTGAATCACCAGACCAACCGCGATGATGAGCACTGGCACGGACACGCCAACCAACCACGACATCGAAACATCTTGCCTGAGCGCCATGATGATGCCGCCAACCATCGAAATTGGGGCTGAAACCATCATGGCAAGTGCCATAAACATTAAAGTCTGAACCTGCGTGACATCGTTGGTGCTGCGCGAAATCAATGTGGGCGCACCAAATTTGGTGACCTCTCGAGCCGAGAAAGTACCAACATGATGGTAAATTGCCGCCCGTAAATCGCGTCCCAAACCCATTGAAGCTCGAGCGCTGAGGTACACCGCCGCGATGGTCGCCACAATTTGCAGCAACGTCACCAGCAGCATCCAGCCGCCCGTTTGCACAATGTAATTGGTGTCGCCTTTGGACACACCATTGTCGATGATGTCTGCGTTCAGGGTGGGCAAATACAGCGCCGCAATGGTGCTGACCAGTTGCAGCACCACCACCACCGCCAGTCCGACCCTGTACGGCAATGAAAACTGCCTGAGCAAGCGTAAAAGCATAAAATGTCCTTTCGAGGCTCGAGAAGAATTCAACCTTCAAGCTTTGGGCATCATAACAAGGATTGTGTGAATGTTTGATGCGCCATTTGACTGATCTTGCTCGAGAAAATCTTGCCTAAACTGATCTCATGCCGCAACCCGAAATGACCTGTTCTGACATGCTCGAGTTTTTAGAACTGACCCGAACGCACGGAATTGAAATTTGGATTGATGGCGGTTGGAGCGTCGATGCCCTGCTTGAGCATCAAACTCGGGTTCACAGCGACCTCGACATTGCCCTAGACCACAAAGACGTTCTCAAACTTCGCGCACTGCTTGAGGCGAAAGGTTTTAAGGACGTACCACGGGATGACACCCGCGATTGCAATTTTGTACTGGGTGACGATTTCGGGCATCAAATCGATTTTCATTCGTTTATTTTTGATGCCGAAGACAAAATTATTTTTGGTGTGCCCTACCCTCGAGAATCTCTAGCTGGAGCGGGTGTGATCGCTGGTGTGCAGGTGAACTGTATTTCGCCCGAATGGTTGGTGAAGTTTCACACGGGTTACGAGGTGGATATCGACGACTACCACGACGTGCTGGCATTGTGTGAACGTTTTGATCTTCAATTGCCGCTCGAGTTTGAGAAATTTAGATCGGATTCGTGAAAATCATATCTCAAGTTTTATTCTGGTGCTGGAATGTCAGAATTAAATTCTTCACTGAAAACAAACTTTCGCACTGGAGTTTCCCAAGAAAACTCGACAGGTTCGCCATTTTCCAGAAACTCGAGCCACCTCTCGAGAATGATTTTCATGTCTGCCAAACCAAGTTCGGTTACGTCATCGGTGTATTCGTTAACGATACGAACACCTGATTGAGTTACGGTTATAAAAGTCGCATTTGCAGAACTTTCAACCAAAAAATTTGGATGGATTGCAGCAGGACGAATGGTATCAATCCAATCTTGACAAGATTCAGGAGCAGTGACATCATAATTAAGAAATCCAATGAGTGCCTCTGTTTTTTCTTCGCCTAATCGAAAATCAAGTTGTTTTCTATAACCAGGGTCACGTCCAATATTTAATTCAGGATGTACCCAAAAGTTTTTAACAATTTCAAACTTCAATGTATTCATTTACTGACCCCAAATCGGAAAAGCCGTTTTCATTTTCCCTGTACTATCAAGGTAACCCTCGATTTTTAAGCCAGACTTTGAGATGCCCTTCCATGATCCAGCTTTTTCAGCCACCTCTCGTCCCTCTTTAAAAGCACTTGCAACCTCATCTACAAGTTGTGCTTGACTCCAGTTATTCGAAAAAAAAGTGTGATCCTTAGCTGTTTTTAAGTTCCAAGTTTTGCCACCATCAACAGAACCCTCAACTTGTGCTTGATACACACCTCGACCATCAGCTTCATTAAAGTATTTGACAATCCGAACTTGCAATCCTGGTCGTCTGGCAGTGTAAAGATGCCAGCCAGTCATTCGTGTGCCTTTCAACTCACCAAAAATCAGGTGTTCGAGCGCACCAGCCGAAAACAAATCTTGATGGGGTAATTTTTTGAGCGCAGCAATGACGGCAGGTTCTTTGTATTCTCCTGCAAGTGGCTTCTGAGTTTGTTGTGTGCTTTGAGCTTCATTTAAGTTCGGATTACTTTGAGGATTCTCGAGCTTCACCCCTTCAGGTGTGACGAGTTCTCCCGCGCCGCCCATTGGAGGGAGTTTAATTTCATTCGCAAGCTTCAAGCCTTTAACGGCGTTCCCTTTCGCTCCGAATGCTGCCAGTGCAGCCAACGCCGTAAACTCGAGCATCTTGATTAACTCGAGACTCGCTTGATGCACTTTCTTCGGATCGCCGTTCGCTTGAATTGCCTTTTCCAACCAAGCACTCCCGAATTTTAATGCTTCCCCACCAGCAGCTACAATGCCAGTTGCACCCCAAGCGCTTAAACCAAACTGAATTGCGCTTGCGGCTATCTTAGAGAGCATCGTCGGGTCTGGTGCGAGGGCTAACACGCCACTTAAGGTTTCAGCGCCAACGAATAACAGCAACCCATTCAAGAGTTCGCACCAGTGTTTACTGACCGCATCCCAAGCGTCTTTGCTCATGACTTCAGGAGCTAAACCAATGGCTTGAACGATACTCTCGAGCGTGTCCGTAACAGCATGGTTCGCGGTTCTGGCTTTTGCGACAGCGCCACCTGTAATACTACCACTTTTAACCACACCATGAAGGGTTTTCGCAAATTCTGGACTGACCAACCAAATCAGTTTCCCAGCCGTGAACGTGACGCCTGCCAGGGTGATTCCCAGAACTTCGGTGGCGGGTTGTACACCATCGCGTTGCTCTTGTTGATTGACGTATGTAAGAACATTCTCGTAAAAACGAAGGTCTTGCCCTGGTTGCACGTGGTCTTTAAAGTTTTGAACCGCAAGTTTTTCGGCGGTTTCACCAGGTTGAACCAAATGCAGTTTGGCTCGAGGTTCGGGAAGTTTAAAGTTCACTCGGGTGGTTTGAAGCCAACCGTTGAGCATGATTCCGTCTTCAATGGCGCGAACGTAAGACCAACCGTGATCGTATTTGTACTTACCAATGACAGTGATTTGGGTAGCTGGTTTTAAGAGGTTACAGGTTTTAGTTCCTGCTGGGTACGCCCGAAGTTGAGCGCCATCGGTTTGGTCGATAAAACCGATTTGATTGACGGAATCAGTTGGATACTGGTTTTGTTCTAGGGTTGGTGGTTGTGTCAGGTTGGTTTGAATGGATTCTGGGGTGACATTTGGTTCTTTTTTGGCGTTAATTTCGCGGTTGAGTTGGGTGGAGTCGTACTGAAATTTTGCTCGATTTCGAGTGCTGATGTCTTGGTTTGGGGTAAACGTGTTGTTCTGGTTTGAAGTTTGAATTTGTTTGGGTTTTTTCTCCTCGAGCTTGACAGGCTCTGGTCTTTTGATGCGCTCGAAGGACATGATTAAGTCTAACTTGAATCATTTAAAGTGTAAAGTCTGGGCTAGGTTTTTGGTGGATATTTCACGCATTTTGAACACATTGAGAACCCTCAACTCGAGCGTTAAAGCCTGACGCCAAAACTTTTTTGCAAGCCCAAACGCCCCGCTTCAGTCACCCGCAACGCCCGACCATTTGGCAAGCGCACCAACCATTTTAGCTCGAGCATTTTGCTGGTGATCGCACGACCCAGCGCACCGCCAAGATGGTGTTTGCGCTGGGTCCAGTCCAGGCAAGCTTTGGCGAAATGACGTTGAAGCGCCAACGTCTCGAGGTCAAGCCCAAACGCTTCAAAGGTTTTCCAACCCGTGGGCGTCAAGTTAAATTGCAATCCGTCCTGCTCGAGGCAACCCGATTTTTTTAGCGCCTGCACGAATTCCACGCCCAGCCAGCCCGCCAGATGGTCGTAGCAAGTTCTCGCAAAGCACAAGTCTGTGTCGCTCGAGTTTTGTTTTCTGGATTGGGGCGCAATCACCATCAATGCCTCGAGCGCCGCCGCGACCTCCAAGCTCGAGAGTCGGTAGTAACGATGCCGCCCGTGAGATTCGACGCTTAGCAATTTTCCCTCGAGCAACTTTTGCAAGTGTGTGCTGGCGGTTTGCGGGCTGATGCCAGCCAGTTCTGCCAGTTCGCCTGCGGGCAATGCCAGACCGTCCATCAGGGCGCAGAGCATGGCGGCTCGGGCGGGTTCGCCCATGAGCGCCGCGACGCTGGAAAGGTCGGTTTCAAGCTGAGCCTCGAAGATCATGGGTTCAGTTTAAAACCAAAAATTTTGAAAATGCTTCGACGCGCGTCGAAACAACTTGTTCTGGCTTGTGGATAAGCTCGAGCCTGTGGATAACCCTGTGGACAAATCAATCGTCATCGCGCCGAGCATCTTGTATTTCGGCACGCCCATCACGCTCATCAGCACGGTCAACCAACTGGGAGAGGCGAACATCTCACCGATCTCGAGTTCCTGGGCGTTGAGGAACCGCTTGATGCTTGGCTTTGGCATCGACGCCCAAGGTTTTCTCAACATGCAGCAAAACCGCGAATGCGTGATCAACGTCGCCAGTCCAGAAAATCTTGAAGGCATTGGAAAAATAGCCGACACCACTGGGCGCAATCCACCTTTGATCGTCGGGCGAGAATACCGTTTTGAAGCCGACAAATTCGCTTTGGGCGGTTTTACAAAGCTCGAGTCTGATTGTGTCGCCCCGCCGCGAATCGCCGAATGCAAACTGCAACTCGAGGCTCGGGTACTGGCAATTCACTTGCTGGCTGGCGATTGTGGACTTGCCGCCGTCGAAACCCAAGTGGTGCGGGTTCATGCCCATCCTGATATTGTTGTACCTGACACAAACCACATCGACCCGCAACAATGGCATCCATTGTTTTACGTGTTTCGACATTATTTCAGCACGGGCGCACGCCTGGGCAAGAATTCCTGGGCGGAGATTTGAACACCACACCCTCAACTCGAGCTTTGCTGACCGCGCTGGGATTGGCGTTTGGTCCGACGGTGGCGCTCGGCTTTGCGCGTTTCGCCTATGCGCTGCTGCTGCCCGCCATGCGAGCCGAATTGCACTGGACGTACTCGTTGTCTGGCGGCATCAACACCGCCAACGCTTTGGGCTATCTGGTCGGCGCAATTATTGCCACGCCAGCCATGCGAATGTTCGGTACGAAACTCGCGTTTGTTGCCGCCTTGTTCGTGACCGCACTGGCACTGATCGGACTTGGACTGAGCGACCATTACGTTTGGTTGATGCTGGCTCGAGGGTTAGCGGGAGTTGGCGGCGCAATCATTTTTATTGCCGGCGGCGCACTGACCAGCCATGCCGCCTCGAGCGCCCCACCAAGGTTGGCGGGTTTGATGCTGACCACGTATTACGCTGGCGCAGGATTCGGAATTTTCCTGTCGGGCATCAGCCTGCCCTTTGCGCTGGCTGCCAACACCAACTGGCGCACGCTTTGGGTCATTCTGGGCTTGGCAAGTTTCGCCGTCAGTGTCATCTCGAGTTACACAGCTTGGGGCTTGAAAACCCATCAAACGCAAGTCGCCACGGCTGGAACATGGTCGGCTCGAGGTTTGATGCTGCCGTTTTTTGCATACGCCTGTTTTGCATTGGGCTACATCGCATACATGACATTTTCGGTGGCGTTCATCAAAGCAAACGGCGCAACAACGCTGCAAATTGCTGTTTTCTGGGCGACCCTCGGGCTGGCTGCCATGCTCGCACCCAGGGTTTGGAGCGTCCCGATCACCCGTTGGCGCGGCGCTCGAGGGATGGGGAGCGCCATGACCAGTTTGGCATTCGGGGCTGGATTGCCGCTCATCTCGAGTCAATTTGTGGTGATGCTGGTTTCGGCGGTGTTGTTCGGCGGGTCGTTCTTGTCGGTGGTGGCATCGACCACGGCACTGGCGCGGCGCGATTTGCCAGCCAGCGCCTGGAATGCTGGGATTGCCCTGTTTACCGTGGTCTTCGCGGCTGGGCAAAGTTTTGGACCACTGATTTCTGGGGCGCTCAGCGACGGTGCGGGTGGTTTACGCATCGGTTTGGCATGGTCGGCGGGAGTGCTGGCGTTGGGTGCGGTGATTGCGTTTGCGCAACCAGCAAAACCCGATTAACTATTCCAACCCTCAATTTTTGTCCTTAACGCCGCCACTTGCTCGAGCAACCCTCGAGAATCGTTTTGTGATTTCTCGAGCCTTTCGGTTTCAGAGCGAATAAACCTGGTGTACGGCGCACTGGCTTCGCGCAACCTGGCGGTGGCGCGTTCAGACTCGAGTTTGTGCTCTCGGCTTAAGACCTCGTGTAGCCTGTCGCGCAGGGTGTTGATGCGATTCTCGAGGTCACTTTTGGCTTGGGCGCGTTTGCGGGGCAGAATGAACAAACCCAGACTGGCGGCGGCAAGTCCCACCAGAATGCCCGTGAAATCGAGCAGGAAGCTCCCCAAGACCGATGCAAGGAGTGCCCCAAGTCCCAAGCCCCCAACGCCAGCCACACCCGATTGCAGGATGGCGGTTTGGGCTTCACCCGCCAGACGTTTGCTGAACTCCTCGCGGTTAAAGCCTTCAACCTCGTTTTGCACCGAGGTGCCCAAAGTCTCGAGCAAGGCTTTGCGGTCGTAATCAAATTTTGCGCCGCGCAAAAGCGCCTCTCGGGTGTCTCCATCTGGACTTTCGGTACTGGCTCGAGCGCTCAAGAACGCCATTGTTTCGTCCCAGAATCTGTGGTTTCTTGCCAGAAAACGGTCGATGATTTCATTGACCCGTCGCTCGAGTTGCACGCCGCTGTCGGCAATCACGGTTTTTTCAAACTCGAGCCGAATCTTGTCGGGGTTTAACAGGTCTAAAGTTTTGCGAAATCGCAGTTGATCGTCGAGAAAGAGTACGCCGCGTTTTTTCACGCCGTCCAGAATCGTATCCAAACCTTTGGTTTGCGTGTCCAAATCGGCACTCAAATCTTCTTGATGGACTCTGAGTTGTCGCTCGAGATCGTTCAGGGTTTTGGTGTCGTCGCCCAGAACCTCGAGACTGACCCGCGTGCGTTCCCTGGCACGTTCGAGCAGCCGTGACGCGACCCCGAGCGGCGAGAGCAATTTCAACCTCGAGCGGTCACGTTCGCCCAGCACTTCGCGCAGGGTGTTCTGCAATTGCGTGAAACCCTGATCGCCGCCCTGCTCGAAACGTTTGACGCTGACCATGAACACCTGAGGCGCAGCACCCAAAACCTCTTTGGCGTTGCGGGTCACAAACACGCGCACCTCCTCGCGGTCAGATTCGCTCTCGAGCAAATCAACTTTGTTGACCACCATCAAGACCTTGCGCGACCAGGCGCGTGAAAGCTCGAGAAATTGACGTTCGGATTCGGTGAACGGACGATCCGCGCTGGTCAAAAACAAGACCAGATCGGCACGCGGCAAGAACCCTTCGGTCAGCGCCTGATGCCGCCGAATCACCGCGTTCGTGCCAGGGGTGTCCACCAATGCCACACCCTCGAGAAACTGGTACGGCAATTCACGGCGCGTCACGAACTCGTCGATGTTCAAGCCTGGCGTTCCCTCGAGCACATTCGTGTACGGCGCAGATTTGTCGTGCTCGCCATGCACCAAGATACTGATGCGGTCTGTGGTTGGCGTGACGCCCTCCTCGAGTACATCCGCACCCAAAAGCGCATTCAGCAAACTTGACTTGCCAGCATTGAACTCGCCGACCACCACCAGCAAAAAACTTTCCTCGAGTCCACGCAGTGCCGCACGGGTTTCTCGGGCGTCCTCCGAGGGTGCGCCGTCGCGGGCGAGCAGTTCGGTGATGTCATTTAACAGCAAACGCTCGGTCGCCAAGGTTTGGAGCACTTGAGGTTGCACGAAATTCATGATGGCACAGCGTACCACACGAAATAAAACCTGTTCGGGTCACTATTCTTTAGCGGTTTCTCATTTCAGGCTGGGTAAAACCTGACAAATCTTCGGCATGATTTGATGTATGGAAGTCTTACAAAAACTGAACGTCCGTGAATCCACGCGCGTCGTCTCTCGAGCGGAAATATCTTGCATGATGCGTGATTTAAAACTCGAGATCAGCCTGGTCTTGGTGACCCGAAACAATCCCGAAGGCGCGTCTCGAGCCGTGCAGGGTGTTCGGGCGCAACATTTTCAAGATTGGGAATTGCTGGTTGTGGACGACGGCAACGGCGCTGGAATCGAGGCGGCACTGAAATTTGCCGACCCTCGCATCAAAGCTTTTCTCAACCCCGAGCGTGGCGTGCTCAAAGCCAGAAATGCCGGACTCGAGATGGCACTCTCCAAGCGCGTGTTGTACCTGAATGACGACGAAATCTGGGATGACTTGTACCTCGAGCGTTGTTTTGTCGCTCAGCAGTTCATGCCCTCATGGTTGATCTCGGGCGTGGCACGATCTCAGGCTGGCAATTGATTCTCGAGGTACAAGGTTTGATGGTTTAACACCGCAAAAAGGGCTTGCTCGAGCCTTCTGAACATTCTGGGAATCACCAGCGTTTCCAACTCGAGCAGATCAACAAAACGGTACAACTCGAGTTCTGAAATTGGTAATTTGATGCTCGAAATTTGAATATCACTCAAGATACCGCCATCAAAAACCCACATTAACGCCTCGGTGTAATCCTCGTTTTCACTGGTGTAATCCACCACCAGCAAACGCCCAATTTCAATCTCGAGATTCAGTTCTTCAAGCACCTCTCGAGCCGAGCAAGCACGCGGGCTTTCGTTCTCTTCTGTCACTCCGCCAGGGATTTCCCAGACAGGTTTGTAGATGGGTTGCACGATTAAAATTTGGTTGCTGCTGTTGCGAAACAAACAGCCTGCCGCCATGCGCTTTTTGGGCAAACTTGCCTGGTACGATTTTCGATCCATGCTTTGAGAATTTCACGCCAATATGAGCTGCGATGAGGACTTTTTGACAGGACTCGAGATGATGAACAACAAAATCTTTACCCAATTTTTGCCAAGTCCTTTTATTCTTTCATTCACGAGATGAACTCGAATCTCGAGGAGGATTTATGCGAAAAAAATATTATCTTGCCTTGTCTGGTTTGCTTTGCACAGGTGCGTTGGCGTTGTTGACCTCGCAGATTCAGGCATCCGCCCAAATTCCCGTCGTCAAGACGGCAAGCGACGCCACCACGCAAAAAGTGGTCGCGGCGGCAAACGCTTTTTTGAAAACGCTGAGTGCAAGCCAACAAAGCAAAGCGCAATTTGCCTGGGGTGATAGCCAGCAAAAAACCAGATGGTCAAATTTCCCCACGGGTATTTTTCAACGCAACGGTGTTAAACTTGGTGATCTGAGCAGCGCCCAGCAGACGGCATTGTTCGCACTTTTGCAGGCTGTTCTTAGCAAAAGAGGCTATGACCAGATTTCTCAGGTCATGGACGGCGATGAAGTTCTCAAAAACACCGAAAGCGGCGGCAACCTGCTTTTTGGTAAGGCTCTGTATTATGTCTCATTGATTGGTGCGCCAAGCACGACCAGTCCCTGGATTTTGCAATTCGGTGGGCATCACATGGCAATCAACGCGACAGTCGCGGGTGCGGACATCGTACTGACCCCAAGCCTGACGGGCGGTCAACCGACCAAGTACACTTTAAACGGCAAAACCGTGCAACCAATTGTTGCTGAACCCACAGCCGCATACAAGCTTCTGACCAGCCTGGACGCGACCCAACAAAAGCAAGCCATCATCGGCTCGAAGTTCATTGATCTGGTGCTCGGACCTGGACAGGACGGTAAGACCTTGCAAAATGAGGGCATCAAAGGCTCGAGCTTAAACGCGGCGCAACAGGCGTTGCTGACTGCCCTGATCGAAACCCGTGTGGGACTGGTCAACGACGAGGACGCGAGCGTCAAAATGAAGGAAATCAAAGCCAACCTCGCCAACACCTACTTTGCCTGGAGCGGAGCGGTGGCGGCTGACGGGGGCGCGTACTTTCGGGTGAGTGCGCCGACCCTGGTGCTCGAGTTTTCACCGCAGAACATGGGGGGCACGCCCAGCAACCACATCCATTCAATGTACCGTGACCCGACCAACGATTACGGCGTCAACTTGTACAAATGAAACGCGTCTTGTTGCTTGGTCTGGTCTTGCTGGGGTGGCTGCCGCTGGTTGCGGCGGCTCACCCAGCCGACAGTCTGGTGCAGGCGGCGTACATCACCGTAACGCCGCAACAAATCAGGCTCGAGTTGGATTTCACGCCAGGAGAATTGGTGGCAAAAAACTTCCTGATCCAACTCGATTTCAACCACGATGACATCATCAGTCCAGCGGAAGTCAACCAATTTTCAAATACTGTACTCGAGAAATTGAGGCTCGAGATGAACGGAAAAGCGGTGAAATTGCAACTCGAGTCCAGCCAAATTCCCGAGGTGAAGACGGTCAAACTTGGCGGTGGTCAGTTGCAACTCAATTTGATCGGTACACCCGGTGGGCTGCTTGAGTCAAATCAATTTGTTTTTGACAATCGTTTTCAACCCGTCAAGAGCGCGTACTTGGTCAATGTGTTTGTGCAGTCGGCTGATGTCAGAATTCTTTCGCAGCAACGCGACACGCTGCAACAAGAGTTTCGCGTGAACTTCGGGCTGGCAGGCAGCGCCCTGCCAGCCAAAGGTTTTTCGTGGTGGTGGCTGGGTTTGGCTCTTCCAGTGTTGCTCGGTTTTTTCTGGTTGCCTCGGGTGACCAAACCGCAAAAGGTGGTCAGGTTGTGAAACTCAGATTTCTCCTGCTGTCGCTGCTGGTGTTCTCGAGCAGCACCTTTGCCCATACGATTTCGTTCAGCCATCTCAGGCTCGAGCTTGAACAGACCCAAACGCTGGTGCGACTCGAGATGCCCGTGCTTGACTTGGCGCGGCAACTGCCAGCGGGGGCGCAATTGCTCGAGAAGAATCGCTTGAACGAATTCAAACCCCAGATTCTCGAGCTGGTACAAAAGCGTTTCTCGATCAACAATCAAAAGCCTATCCTCACCAATTTTCAACTCGAGCCGCTGCCAATCCAAAAAGAAATTCGCGCCACCTGGACGATGCCTGATTTGCAGGAAAACACGGCGTTTCAAATCAAGGTTTTGCTGTTTCCCGACAACAATTTGCACAAAACCTTTTTAGACATTTACCACAATCAAACCCTCGAGCAACAAATTATTTTTGACATCCGAAACACTGAGTACAGCTATTCGCCCACCCAACTCCAGGGCATCCTGACAGTGATCTGGAGTTTTATGCTCGAGGGCATTCACCACATTTTTATCGGACCCGATCACATTTTGTTTATCGTGGGCTTGTTGCTGCTGGGTGGAAATTTGTGGCAACTCCTCAAAATCGTTTCGCTGTTTACCCTGGCGCACAGCGTCACGCTTGTCCTGGCGACGCTGCATATTCTCAATCCGCCTTCAAGCTTGATCGAACCCGCGATTGCCGCCAGCATCGTTTTTGTTGGCTTGCACAGCTTGCGCGGCAGCAAACACGATTGGCGTCAGGTGTTCGCCTTTGCGTTTGGTTTTATTCACGGTTTTGGTTTCGCCAACGCCCTGTCCGAGATGGCACTGCCGCAAAATGCTCTTGCGTGGTCTTTGTTTGCCTTTAACCTTGGCGTGGAAATTGGACAGATGTGCATTGTGCTGCTGGTCGCGCCCTTATTGATGTTACTGCGAAAATACAACCCAAAAAATGTTGTACCCGTCATCCGTGTGGCATCGCTGGCAGTCATCGCCGCCGGTGCGTACTGGTTTGTTGAACGGGTTACGGGGGCTTAAACTTTTGTATGCGCGTGTTGCTGATCGAAGATGACCAAGAACTGGCTGCCCTGATTTTCGAGGGACTCGCCAAAGACGGCTTTGAACCCGAACTGGCAAGCAATGCCAAAGAGGGTTTTGCGCTGGCTGGTTTGGGGACTTATGCGGCATTGATCGTGGATGTGATGCTGCCCGAAGGACAAGATGCGGGTTTTAAAGTGGCGGGGAAATTACGTCAAGCCGACGTTCACACACCAATTCTGTTTTTGACCGCTCGAGCCGACATGAATTCAAAACTTCAAGGTTTGGAAATTGGCGGCGACGATTACCTGCCCAAACCCTTTGACTTCCGTGAATTACGCGCCCGTTTGCGGTCTTTGGTGCGTCGTTCCAGCGGTCACTCGAGCAACCGTTTAAATTTACCTGGTGGTTTTGAAGTTCAGTTAGAATCACAGCAGGTTTTTTCTGGGGGCAAAGAGCTGCACCTGACCCCACGCGAGTACGCGCTGCTCGAGGTTTTCGCTTTGAACCCAGGTCGTATTTTTACCCGAGAAGACCTGATCGAACGCATCTGGTCTGGCGACTCGAGCGTGACCCCTAAAATTGTTGACGTTTACATCTCGAGTTTGCGCCGTAAACTTTCCGAAACTTTGCTCGAGACGGTACGAGGACGCGGTTACAGGTTGGTTTCGTGAGCCTGCGTTGGCGTTTGACGCTGCTGTATGCCAGTCTTTTGGTGGTCATTGGCACGGTCATCGGAACAGCCGTTTTTTTTACGGTGCGGGCTGGACTGTACCAAGTCCTTGACCGTTGGTTGTGGCAAGCCGCCCAGGATTTTGCGCGTCCGTACTCGGAACATGAAAACCAAAAATTACCAGGGCTGCACGATAAGACCAACAAACCGCCCGATGCGGCTTTTTTTACCATTTTCAGCCAACCGCTCGAGCAAGACCAGCATCTCGATCCAAGCCCAGTCGTGCCAGTTTTTACTGAAGGCATTCGCAGTTTGTCAGGCTACCGCGTGGCGATGATCCAAGCCCAAAATGGTTACTGGGTGCAAACCGCAAGGCTCGAGACGCAAACCCAAGCCACCCTCGATGCGGTCTTAAAATTTCTGCTGATCGGTATTCCCGTGCTGTCAATAATCGGTCTGGGCGTCGGTTATGTTTTTGTCGGCAGGGCATTTGCGCCCATGAATTCCGTGGCAGAATTGGCAAAACGCATTGCCCTGTCCGGCGAGGTTCACGAACGCGTTCCCGTGCCGATTGGGAAAGACGAAATGGTACACCTGACCTCCACCGTCAACGCCATGCTCGAGCGTCTGGAATTGTCCTTGCAACGCGAACGCGTCTTTGCGCTGGCTGCCGCCCACGAGTTGCGCACGCCGCTGACCAAACTGCTGGCACGTATCGAACTGACCTTGGAGCAACCGCGCACCATCCTCGAGTATCAAAGTGCCTTGACGGGCTTGCAGCTATCGGCATCGCAGATGAAACGCCTGGTGCTGCACTTACTCACGTTTTCCAACAGCGGTCAACTGCTCAACCCGCAACGCCTCGACCTTGCCAACCTCGCACTCGAGTGCAGCGAAGCCGCCGAGGACGCCTTGCAAGCCAAACACCAAAAACTCGAGCTTGATTTGCAGAGCGCCCCGATCAAAGGTGATCCCGAAAATTTGCGTCTAGCCATTGGCAACATCCTGAAAAATGCAGTTTTGCACATCCCCGTTGGTTCGACTCTCTTTCTTTCCACCAGCACCAGCAAAACCCAGTCCATTCTCGAGCTTGCCGACAATGGCGCTGGCGTCTCTGAAACCGACCTCGAGCGCATTCGATTGCCGTTTCAACGCGGTTTGGGTTTGCAGAACATTGAAGGGTCGGGTTTGGGTTTGGCATTGGTGGATTCGGTGGTCAAACAGCATCAGGGCAACCTCGAGTTGGGTGCTGCCACGCAGGGTGGTTTGTTGGTGAGGTTGGTATTTTCAAAAGCATAATTTAATGTGTGGTGCTTCACATGAAGCCCTTAAACGTAAGCCAAAAAAAGACAGAAAATCTCGAGCCACACATGTAAAGAACTTAAACTCCCTTCTCTCCGAGGAAAGAAGGGACCATGCCCGAAGGTGCGTTTTATGGTCAAGACAGGTCGGGGATGAAAGGGCACAGATTAATGCCCCACCCCAAAAGCCTATACTGCACCCGTGAATTCTCGAGCGACCAAAAAACCCGAACTGATGTCCCCCGCCGGTGGGCTGTCCCAGATGCGTGCCGCGATTGAGGCGGGTGCGGATGCCGTGTACTTCGGCTTGGAAGGCTTTAACGCCCGCGCCAAAGCCATGAGTTTTACCCAGGAAACCCTGCCAGAGGTCATGGCACAATTGCACGAACGCGGCGTGATGGGTTTCGTGGCGGTCAACACCCTGGTCTTTGACAGCGAACTCGAGCGGCTCGAGGATGAGCTTTTGGGCATTGCGGCGGCAGGTGCAGATGCGATCATCGTGCAGGATGTTGGTGTGATGCAACTGGCTCGAGCACTCGCGCCAAAACTGGCGCTTCATGCCAGCACGCAGATGACCGTGACCAGTGCCGAGGGTGCAAATTTCGCGCAAAGTTTGGGCGCAAAACGCGTGGTGCTGGCGAGGGAACTCAGCCTCAAAGAAATTGAGAACATCCGTCAGAACACCAGCGTCGAACTCGAGGTTTTTGTTCACGGGGCGCTCTGCGTCAGTTATTCTGGGCAGTGTTTCTCGAGCGAGGCTTGGGGCGGGCGCAGTGCCAACCGTGGCGCGTGCGCTCAGGCGTGTAGGTTGCCTTATGAACTGATTGTTGACGGCGAGATGCGCGACCTCGGCTCGAGTCGTTATTTGCTCTCGCCGCAAGATTTGTTCGCGCTCGAGCAGATTCCAGAGTTGGTACGTATTGGCGTGGAGTGTTTCAAGATTGAGGGGCGTTACAAAGACGCCGAGTACGTTGCCGCCACCACAAACGCCTACCGCAAAGCCATCGATTCAGCTTGGGATGGACACGTTCAACCAGTCTCGAAACTCGAGAAGCAAAACCTCGAGCAAGTCTATTCGCGGGGGTTGCTGCCCGCGTTCATGCAGGGCACGAACCATCAGCAGGTCGTGATTGGTCGAGCGCCGCGCCACCGTGGTCTGAAAGTTGGGACAGTCACAAGAATCACCATGAAAGGCGTGCGGGTCTGGCTCGATGGCATCACCTTGAAGCCTGGCGATGGTCTGGTGTTTGACGCCGCCGATTGGCGCAGCCCACAAGAGCGCGAAGAGGGTGGACAAATCTTTGAGGTGCTGTTTAAAGGCAACAAACTCGAGGACTCGAGCGGAATGCGTGAGGTCGAATTGCGTTTTGGCAACGGACAGATTGACCTTGGCAGAATCTGTGAGGGCGACTGGGTTTGGCGTTCCCACGATGCGCAATTGGAGCGCGAATACCGTGAGTTCACGAATGCTGGCGATCCTGTGGCGCGGCGCGGTTTGAGTTGGCTTGTTTCGGGTGCGGAGGGCGAACCGTTGCGTCTAATGGCTCGAGATGAGCGGGGACGCGAAGTTGAAGGCGTAAGCGACATTCCGTTGCAAACCGCCAGCAAACGCGCTTTAAACCGCGAATCGCTTTTCGTTGAACTGGGCAAGCTGGGCGACACACCGTTTTACCTCGAGAAAGTTGAGGTTGAACTCGAGGGGGATTTGTTCCTGCCACTCTCGAGCCTGACCAAAGCCCGTCGTGCCGTGCTCGAGGATTTGATGGCGTGGCGGCGCGAACCAAAAAAACGCGAATTGCACCCAGGGCAACTCCAGACATTTCACACGCCAAAACCCAAAATTGCGCCCACTCGAGATTTTGAGCTTTCAGTCCTGGTGCGAAAAGCCGATCAACTCGAGGCGGCAATCGCGGAACATCCAGATGAGATTGTGCTCGATTATTTGGAGTTGTACGGTTTGCGTCCGAGTGTCGAGAAAATTCTCGAGGCAGGTATACGCGCTGTCGTGGCAAGCCCTCGGGTGTTAAAACCAGCCGAGGAACGGATTCACAAGTTCTTGCTCGATCTCGGCGCGAGTGCGGTTCTGGTGCGTTCGGTCGGATTGCTGCATACCTTGCTCGAGCATGAAGACCATCCAGAATTGCACGGTGATTTCAGTTTAAACGCCGCGAACGGCATTACGGCAAATGCGTTTCTCGAGATGGGTTTGAGCAAACTTGCGCCAACGCATGATTTGAACGCCAAGCAAATTACGGAATTGACCAACTTTTCTGATCCCAGCAAACTCGAGGTCATCTTGCACCATCACTTGCCCGTGTTTCACACCGAACACTGCGTGTTTTGCCGCTTCATGAGTTCGGGAACGGATTACACCAATTGCGGTCATCCCTGCGAAACCAGCAGCATTGCCCTGCGCGACGAACGCGGACTCGAGCATCCAGTCATGGCGGATGTGGGTTGTCGCAACACCGTCTTTGGCGCGAGTGCACAATCTGGCGCGGCACACCTTACCGCATGGCGCAAGGCAGGCATCAAACGTTTCAGGCTCGAGTTCGTGCATGAAACCCCAGAGCAAGTCTCGGGCGTGATTGACGCTTACAGGCGGGCGCTCGAGGGAAAGATTACGACCAAACAGCTTGAACGTGAACTCGAGCTTCACACGCCTTCAGGCATCACGCAAGGCAGTTTTGTCGTGCCGTTCTCTGACCTTGAGATGCTGCCGATGAATTGAAAATAACCTCGAGCGTAATACTCGAGGTTCTGAAACTATTTTCTGAAGTAATGGTTGCGTTGCACACCGTCATAACGTCCAGAGTGCAAGCAACAGTTTTTGAAACCTTCGCCTGCTATCGCAGGGGCATAAATCGTTGCGTCCAAGCTTCTCGAGCAATTCCTTGTTGCCATGCACCACGCGATGACCGCGTTTTACGTTGGTTTCACTGGGGAATCCTTTGCGGCGTTTGCTTGTGACCTCAAAAACCCACCTGTTCAATCAAATCTCGTTTTCGCATGGTTCTGACCTCCTGATAAAAGTCTCGAGAAACTCGAGCGATTGCAGGTTACAAGAACCTAAGCTTGAGCACATCGGCTGAAGTGCGTATTGCGTTTTTCAGATTGATTGCACTTGAAGAAAACCGTTCAAAATTTTGCAAAACTTTTCAGCCTCAAGTTGAGATCGAAAAGGGAATTCTTGCGTGATCGAAAAAGGAATCTGATGCTCGAGCGTCAATAGAATTCCAAAAACTTTCAAGCTTTGATCCCATTGAATTTCGATGCTGGTGATGCTCGAGAGTTGGCATTGACGCTTGCGGGTTTTTCCGATTAAACCAGATTGTTTTACCCCGAGCAGATCGCTTGTTCGATCTGCGAATAGCTCTAATGAACTTGGAATCAGCCACCACATGAATCCAGCAAGCACCAGTCCGACAATTGTTAAAACAGGCAGCACGTGTAATAAACCACCGAGCAGCATCAAAACAAAAAACAGCAAGCCGCCCATAACGTAGAAAGTGCTTTGGGTATTTTGCCTGATTTGCAAACGTGTTGAAGTTTGCTCAATCACATTGTTCGAGAGATTCGTGACAATACCCATGACTTACGCTAACAAGCCAATTCAATCGCGTCAATGATGCTTGACCTTGAAACCTTTTCGCCCCTCAAGTCGTAACATCATTCATGCGCTTCACCGTTTTGATCGTGCTTTTCATCTCGGGTTTTCTGGTTGTCCTCGCACAAAGCACACCACAAAATGCCGATCAGTGGTACGCGGCAGGGCAGAATTTTTTGAGAACCCGAGATTACAAACAGGCAGAGCTAGCGTTTCAGAACGCTGCCAAACTCAATCCCAGCGCCGCAAACTGGCGTTGGTTGGGCGAGGCTCGGGTCAAGCTCGAGGATTACGACGGTGCAACGCTGGCGTTTGACAGAGCCATTGGTTTGTACCGCAGCATCAAAGGTCAGGAAATCACGGCGGCGGCGCTCGAGAATTTAACCAATCCGTACCGTCAAGAGGGCGAGTTTTTTCTGCTCGACAGAGCCGAACCCGTAAACGTCAAACCCGCCAAACTCGAGCCTCGCTCTGGAATGCTGCTTGGGTCTTACGTGGATGAGACGGGCATCAACAAGCGCGATGGTCGGATCAACACGATGGAACGGGTGGGTGTGGGTTTTGCGGTGTATTTTCGTTATTTTAATTTGATCGACCCCAGAGACGCGACGTTTGAGAAACCGTTTTTCCCAACGCGTTTTGCGGCGGCAATCAAACGCACTGGGGCGGCGATGCACCTCGCACTCGAGCCGAAAATGCCGCTCGCTCAAGTCTCGAGGGGGTTGATCACGGCGTTTGCCAAGGAGGCGAGACGGAGTGGTGTGCCGATTTTTTTGCGTTTTGCCGCCGAATTTAACGACCCTGCAAACGAATGGTCACGAAATCCAAAGTTGTACGTCGAAAAATTTCAGATGGTGCATGACATCATGGCGGCTTACGCGCCGAACGTGGCGATGGTTTGGATGCCGATGGCGAGTCGGCTCGAGGTGATCGATCAGTATTTTCCTGGCGATGCGTTTGTGGATTGGGTGGGTTTGAGTTTGTACAGTTTGCCGTTTATCAACGGAAATATTCGAGACAGTGGCGAGCAGCTAAATCCGCTCGATGCGATCAAAAGTTTTTACACCAAGTACGCGGCTCGTCATCCAATGCAAATTTCGGAGTTTGCCGCCAGTCACCGTACACTTGCCGCGCCAGGACAAAATTTTGATCTGTTTGCGCAGACCAAATTGCGGATGTTGTTCTGGGGCGCGTACCTCAAATTCCCAAGGCTCAAAAACATCAATTGGTTGGACATTGACATGATTGACGGCAGGTTTGTTGGCAGCCGTCAGATCGAGCGGCGCAACGATTACCGCCTGTTCGTTCCTGGCAAACGCGAGGCTTACGGTGAACTGTTTTTTGAGCCTTATTTTTTGTCGGGTTTTGATCTCAACTCGAGCGTCAAACGCCCAATGCCATTTCCAGAAGTCTTGAAAATGTACGGCATTTTGCGGCTTGGGGCTTGGGTCAAAACCTTTGAACCCTACATTGCCAAAGTGGGCTTCTGGCTCGATGGGAGGTTTATCTCGAGCAGTGACCGTCTGCCGTATCAATTTGAACTGAACACCAACAGCATCAAGGCTGGTCTGCACACACTCGAGTTGCTGGCGTTTGATGCCAGGGGCAAGAAGTTGATCTCGAGAAAGAAGGTTTTTAAGTTGTTGTGATGTTCAAATCATGACAGCAGTTGCAGCAGTCCGACAACAAACGCCAGAATTCCAAAAATCACCATAATCCAGATGGTTGATTTTGGATTGGCAATCAGATACGAGTTTTCTGGGTGTTGCGGGTCGTAATGCACTGGGACTGGGTTGGGCAGGTTGTTGATGAGTTTATGGTTTTGCCAGTGGAGGTTGCCGGTTTGTTTGTGCAGGTACACTTGGTTGTTTTTGTATTCTTGACCATTCACATGGTAGCTGTACGGCACACTGGGAACGTACCTGAAACTGACGCTTTGCATTGGTTGGTCGGTGTCACGCCCGGTGATTGAACCCATGACGGTCTGCCAGTGGCGGGTCTTTTGGATTTCTCGAGACAAAAAAGCCGCCATCCACCAAGCAAGTCCCGCAAAACACAAGTACAAGATTGCCAGAATCATGGTGCATCACCTCAATCGGTTGGAAATTTAATTCATTCTAGCGCAATTGACATGACCTTGTTTAAGGTGTGATTGAAATTCAACATTGATATGTGATATATTACTTTATGCCAACCGACAATCTTTTACCGCTCGAGAAAAGCTTAATGCGCGACGACGTGTACGGGCATCTGAAGAAAATGATCGTTCAAGGCACGCTCGAGCCAACCGAAAAACTGCGAGACATTGACCTTGCAACCAAACTTGGCGTTTCGAGAACCCCCGTCCGTGAGGCGTTGCGGCGGCTCGAGGATGAGGGACTGGTCGAAACCAAACACAACGCCTGGACTCGAGTCTCCCCAGTGCCTTTTGATCTTGCCGAACGAATTTACCCGATCATCAGCACGCTCGAGCCACTGGCGCTCGAGATGGCGTTTGAAAGTTTAACCCCAGAACACTTTGCACAATTGCGTGATTTAAACAGCGAACTCGAGCAGGCACTGTTGTTGAACGATGCCAAAAAAGCCGCGCTGGTCGATTCGGCTTTTCATGACGTGTTTATTGTGGCAAGTGGCAACCCAGAACTCATTGCCATTCTCGGTGGTCTGAAAACCAATCACATTCGCCTCGAGATCACATACTGGCAGGCTGGTACTCAGGCATTGCAAAGCGTGCAAGAACATGCACGTTTGATTGCCGCACTTGGGCAGGGCAACCTCGAGCAAGCCAAGCGCGAACTGGCTTGGAACTGGATTCGGGCGCTGGACCGTTGGAACAAACGGTCAAATCCGTAACATCACGAGCCTCGAGACTTTGAAAATATCGGTTAAGGAGCACATGAATCGTATCGCTGAATTGCGTCAAGCCTTGATTCTTCCCGCGTGGTTGGCTGGCATTCTGATTGTGATTGTCGGTTTTACAGGTTCGCTGGTCTTGACCTTTGACGTTGCCGAAAAAGCGCACCTCTCGAGCCAGCAACTCGGTTCTTGGGTGCTGGCAATCACGGTGGGCAGCGGCTTGTTGATGATCGGCTTGTCATTTTGCTACAAGTTACCCGTCATCACCGCCTGGAGCACCCCAGGCTTGGCGGTGCTTGCCTCGAGCTTGGCGCATTATTCGCTGTCCGAAGCCGTGGGCGCGTACATTTTTGTCGGTCTGGCAATCGCCTTTTTGGGCGCGACCGGTCTGTTCGAGCGCGTCATGAAACTCGTGCCGCAAAGTGTGGCGATGGCGGTTTTGGGTGGCGTGCTGCTCAAGTACGGGCTTGGTATTTTCAGCGCCCTCAACCTCGAGCCTGCGCTGGTCGGCGTGATGATTCTGGCGTTTCTGATCGCCAAACGCATCAGCCGCGTGCCGATGGCGTGGACGTTGCTGGCAGGATTTTTGATTGCCATTGTGTTGGGCAAATTTCAAGTTGCTGGTTTGAAGCTCGAGTTTGCCCAACCCGTGTTGATTGCGCCCCTGTTTTCGATTCGTGCCATTGTTGGTTTGGGCTTGCCGCTGCTGGCACTGGCGCTTGCCAGCCAAAATGCCCCAGGGCTGGCGGTCATGCGGGCAAATGGTTATGAACCCCCAGTCAAGGGTGCGTTGGTCAGCACGGGCATTGTGAGCGTTATTTTTGCGCCGTTGTTGGGGCATGGTTTTACCCTGGCGGCAATCACGGCTGCCATTGGCAACAGCGAGAGCGCCCACCCGAACAAGGATTTGCGCTACGGCGCTGGCATCGCGGCTGGCATCATCAAAATTGCGCTGGGGTTGTTCGGCACAACCATCGTGGCACTTTTTCTGGCGGTCCCAAAACCGCTCGTCGCTGGCATGGCGGGGCTGGCGCTGGCGGGCACGATTCAAGGTTGCCTGGTCGGCGCGTTTCAAGACACCAAAACCCGTGACTCGAGCATCTTCGCGCTGCTGGTGACTGCCGCCGAAGTGCCATTTTTTGGTCTGGGCAGCGCCTTTTGGGGTTTGGTGGCGGGCGTGGTGGTGCATTACGCGCTCGAGAATCGGAGGACGGCATGAATGAAGTTATTGGTTTGCTCGAGGATTTGGTCGGCATCGACTCGGTCAATCCCAGCCTTGTGGCTGGCGGGAAAGGCGAAACCGAGATTGCAACCTTTATCAAATCTTGGCTTCAAACTCGAGGTTTTGAAACGCACTGGCTCGAGAAAATTTCAGGTCGTCCCAGCGTGGTTGGCGTGCTAAAAGGTTCAGGCGGCGGCAAAAGTTTGATGCTGAACGGGCATATTGACACCGTGACCTTGGCGGGAAATCCTGACGGTACAACTCCACGCATCGAGAACGGCAAGATGTACGCCAGGGGTGCGTATGACATGAAATGCGGTGTCGCCGCCATGCTGGTTGCCGCATCTCGAGCCAAAGATTTGAATTTGCGCGGCGACATTGTTGTGGCTTGCGTCAGCGACGAGGAACACGGCAGCATCGGTAGTTTTGAACTGATCGAGCATTTCAAAGCCGATGCCGCCATCGTCACCGAACCCACCGAACTCGAACTGGTCACGGCGCACAAGGGTTTTGTTTGGTTGACCATTGAAACGCACGGTGTTGCCGCGCACGGTTCACGCCCGCTTGAAGGCGTGGACGCGATAGCCAAAATGGGCAAGGTCTTGGTGGCGCTCGAGCAGATGGATTTAGATTTACGCAGCAATTCAACACATGCCATGCTCAAAGGTGGCAGCGTTCACGCCAGCATCATTAACGGCGGGCAAGAACTCTCGAGTTACCCCGCGCATTGCAAGCTCGAGGTTGAACGCCGCACGATTCCAGGTGAAACTGCGGCTATGGTTAAACAAGAATTTCGCACCATGCTCGAGGGGATCAAAGCCAGCGACTCGAGTTTTCAGTACAGCCTGACAATGGGACTCGAGCGCGTGCCGCATGAAGTTTCAGAATCTGAAGAAATTGTTCAAACGTTGCTCAAAAACGCCAGTCAGATTCTCGAGAAAACCCCAAAAATTCGCGGCGAGACATTCTGGACGGATTGCGCGGCGCTCTCGAGCGTGGGTATTCCCAGTTTCTTGTTCGGTGCGGTTGGCGCTGGAGCGCACAGCGCCAACGAATGGGTGGATTTAAATTCTGTTGTGCAACTCGAGGAAATTCTTTTTCAAACGATTCAAGAATTCTGTTCTTGAATGTTTACAGGCAAGAAGGGATGAACATGAAATTTGAGAACTTGATCACTTCAACCCAAGAATTACGTGAACTTGTTGGCGAACCAGGCGTGATCGCTCGAGATAAACAAATTGATTTTATTGACCAGCATTGTGCGACCATCATTAAAGCCTCACCAATGCTGATGCTGGCAACCACAAACGCAAAAGGTCAAACCGATGTTTCCCCCCGAGGTGATGCGCCCGGATTCGTTCAGGTGCTGGATTCCAAGCATCTTGCTATTCCAGAACGAACAGGCAACAACCGTGTAGATTCTCTGACCAACATACTCGAGCGTCCAAACAGTGTTGGACTGTTGTTCATGGTGCCAGGGATTCTCGAGAGTTTACGCGTGAATGGCACCGCTCAAATTGTGCGTGACTCAGCAGTGCTCGAGTCTTTTGCAGTACAAGATAAAATTCCACGTTTTGTGATTGTTTTGCGCGTTTCAGAAGCATTCGTGCATTGTGGGAAAGCTTTCAAACGATCAAAACTTTGGGAACCGACCACGTGGGCAAATGCCAAAGACTTCCCATCTCGGGGAGCAATGTTTCTCGCCCACGCCGATGTCACGGATTTAACCAGTGAAGAAGGCGATGCCATTCTTGAAGAGGATTACCGCAACGGTTTGTATTAAACCCATCCATTTTTGAGGTCAGGAGCAAACCATGAACCACCGCATCAAACTCGAGCACATTCAAGCCGCCATGAACGTGATTGACCCCGTTTTTCTGAACACGCCGCAATTTGTCAACGAGCCGCTCTCGAGCGTGCTGGGTTGTCGGTTGCTGACCAAAATCGAAACCCTCAACCCGATTCGGTCTTTTAAAGGACGCGGCGCAGAGTATTACCTTTCCACCCTCGAGACACTTTCACCGCGTCCGAAAATTGTTTGTGCCAGCGCCGGAAATTTTGGGCAAGCGATGGCGTTCGCGGCTCGCAAACGCGGTTTTGAACTGACGGTGTATGCCAGCGTCAACGCCAACCCGCTCAAAATCGAACGAATGCGCGACCTGGGTGCAAACGTGATTCTGGCAGGCGAAGATTTTGATGCCGCCAAGCAAATTGCCAAACAATACGCGCTCGAGCATTCTGCGCTCATGGTCGAGGACAGTTTGCAGGAAGCCATCACCGAAGGCTCGGGAACGATGGGACTCGAGTTGCTGCAAAGCTCAGAACCGTTAGACGTGGTGCTTGTGCCGCTCGGCAACGGCGCGATGATCAACGGCATTGCAAGATGGGTCAAAGCGCACAAGCCAGAGATTCAAGTGATTGGCATTTCAGCAAAAGGTGCGGATGCGATGGAACAATCTTGGCGTTTAAACAAAATTGTGACGCTCGAGAAAATCAACACAATCGCTGACGGGATTGGTGTGCGCCTTCCGATTCCCGAAGCACTCGAGGACATGAGAGGTTTGGTCGATGATGTGTTGCTGGTCGATGACCGCACAATTTTGCACGCCATGAAATTACTGCATCAACACCTTGGGCTTGTGGTTGAACCTTCGGGCGCGGTGGGTGTTGCCGCGATTCTCGAGCGACCCGAAAAATTTAGAGGCTCGAGTGTGGCAACGGTTGTTTGTGGTGGAAATTTGACGGATCAGCAGATCAAGTTGTGGTTGTGAAACTCGAGTAGCTTAACGATTTATTCGGGTTTGACACTGCCTTGCTCGAGGAGTTGATCAAGAGCAGTAACTTGTGCTGGGTATTTTTCTGCCCACGCAACCGCCGAAAGAATTTTTGATTTGTCAGGTTTTTGAAAAACCCATAACTGTGATTCGGGAATGTCAATCACAGGCGTTAAAACCATTGTGCCATCAGATTTTTCTTCAATTTTTAAGAATTTACCTGCAAGACGTTTACCGAGCGCAACTTGACCGCTCGAGCTAACTTTTTTAATGTCATACGAGGCTTTCATGATGTTCATATTTTAAGTCTAAAAACTCAAAACACTCCAATAAAATTCGCTCAACCTCACGCCTTACGCCATAACGCCCATAGACAAAACCCAAGCTTACAAGCCAGACTAAAACCCATGACCTTGGCTCGAGTCGCACCTGTCGTTTTCGTTTTCTTGTGGAGCACGGGTTACATCGGTGCGAAGTACGGTTTGCCTTTCGCGCCGCCGTTCACATTTTTGCTGCTGCGCATGGTGCTGGCAACAATGGCGTTGCTGTTAATCGCTCGGGTTTTGAAAACACCTTTCCCAAAATCCTGGCTCGAGGTACGCCATGCGGCGGTGGCGGGTTTGTTGTTGCACGCTGGGTATTTGGGCGGCGTGTTCATGGCGATTCAACTTGGGGTTTCGGCGGGCATCAGTTCAATTATCGTGAACCTGCAACCCGTGCTCGTCTCGAGCCTCGCCGCAAGAATCTTGGGCGAAACGGTGACGACACGTCAATGGTTTGGTTTGACGCTGGGTTTTGTGGGTGTGCTGCTGGCGGTGGGTGAGAAATTTTTGGCTGCATCTCAAAACCCTGTCAACCCTTGGGGAATCGTGGCTTGCGTGGTGGCACTGATCTCGAGCACTGTTGGAACAATTTATCAAAAACGCAACGCGACCCAAATTCCGCTGGTGACTGGAACAATCGTGCAATATATCGCGGCGGGTCTGGTGTTCGCGGTTTTGGCGTTCACGCTCGAGCCGGTGCATATCGATTGGACGTTGCAGTTTGTCTTTGCGTTGTCGTGGTTTGTGCTGGTCATCAGTTTGGGCGCGATTTTGTTGTTGATGTGGCTGATCCGCCAAACCTCTGCCAGCAGCGTCTCGAGTTTGTTTTATCTTGTGCCGCCGTTGACCGCGCTCGAGGCGTATTTCTTGTTTGGTGAGCGCCTTGGCATTGCGGCGTTGCTGGGTTTGGTGTTGTGCGCTGTGGCAGTGGCGTTGGTGGTTGGTGCGCCCAAAGCCAAAGCGTGATTACCCTTCGCGGATATCTGCAACCATGCCGCCCGTCATCTGCTCGAGGTCTGCGGGGTTCAGTTCAAACAAGCTGTTCGGATGTCCTGCCGCCGCCCAAATGCTGGCGTGCTCAAGCAAATCTTGGTCAATCACCACCATAGGTTGTACGGCATGACCGACGGGTGGAATGCCGCCTATCGCAAAGCCGGTGCTCGAGCGAACAAAATCTGGGGTGGCTCGAGAGATACTTTCACCGATGATTTCGGCAACCCGAGCCTCATTCACGCGGTTGATGCCGGAGGCGATCACCAGCACGGGTTTGCCGGAAACGGAGGTAAAAATCAGGCACTTGGCAATCTGCGCAACGTTGCAGCCAACGACATCGGCGGCTTGTTGGGAAGTCTTGACTGGAATCTCGATTTCAATCACGCGGTGCTCGAGGTTGAAGCCATCGAGCACGTCTTGGACTTTTTGGGCGCTGGCACTCAGCGGTTTCATGGCTTTAGAATATCAAATACTCAACTCGAGAATCAGTCGCTCGAGCGTCACGCGGGGGTCAAGCCCGCTTTTCATGCCGACATCGGCAGAGAGCAAATACTCGAGATCGGTTTTGAGTTTTCGCTCCGTTAATTTTTTGGCAGCGAACAACGCTTTCTCGGCGCGAAACGAATGAACGCTCAAGGCTTTGCCCGCCTCGTCTTTGCTGAGCATCGGGTCGCGTTCACGCAGCGCAAAAGCCCTTGCCAACAGGTTGTACTGCGCTTGAATTCCGCCCAAGAGCTTGAACGGGTCTTCGCCAGCGTTCAACAGTCGCTCGAGGTGTTCGCTCGCCTCGAGCGGTTTTTTGGTGGCGATGGCATCTTGTACCGCAAAGATGGTGGTCGGCGGCAAATGGTTGACCACGCGGCGCACGGTTTCGGCATCAATTTTACCTTCCAGCAAGCTCAGTTTCTCGAGTTCGCTGGCAATCGCGGGCGGGTCGTCGGGGAAAATTTCGGACAACATTTTGGCGGCGTCACTTGAAAGCTCGAGTTTCATTTTTTTGGCTCGGGCGGCAATCCAGGCGATCAACGCACCTTTCAAGGGTGTGGCAAGTATTTGCATTTCTGCGCCGATTTTCTCGTAATGTTTTGCCCTGGCTTCCTGGGCTTTTTTCTTGCGGGTCTGTTCGCTGCTGGTCTCAACACTGGTCCAATTTTCTGGGTCGAGCACGATTGCCACGGCATCTGGCGCACCGACGATCAGTTCGACGATGGGTTTGTATTCTTTGACGCCCAGCAGGTTGACCACCAACGCCGCCGGTCCAAACAGACCGCCCTGCAAATGCCCGGCGATTCCTGCCTCGGTCACATCCTCAGCCTCGAGCCAGGGAACATCGCGGGATTGAAAGCCGCGTTTTTTCAGGGTTTCTCGGGCGGTTTCGTCGAGTAAAAAATGGTTGCCGACCAGAACGATCATGCTGACAGTTTACGCGGTTTTTGACGGCTCGAGAAGCCTGCGATCAATGCCTCGAGTCCAATTTTAAAGCCGCCCTTGGGTCCACTTTGTCCAAACATTCCAGTGCGCTCCAAACTGCAAAAACCGTGCAGGTAAGCCCAGAATGCCACGCTCGAGGCGGTGTCGTCTGGGTTGCCTGTAACCGCCCCAACAAGCTCGAGGATCGTATTCCAGAGCTTTTTGGCTGCACCCGTGCTCGGTGCGCCGCCAGGGGCATTCATCAGGTCATAAAGGTATGGGTGTGCTCGGGCAAATTTGAGGCTTGCGTTGGCGGCTTTTCGCATGGCTTGGATCGGGTCTTGGTCGCGGATTGCCCTCTCGAGCGCGGCTTGCAGCAGTTCTGAGCCGCGCATTTTCAGCGCGGTCTCGAGGGCTGCCTTGTCTGGGTAGTGGCGATACAAACTGGGGGCTTTCATCTCCAGCGCAGACGCCAGGTTGCGCATCGACAGCGCCTCTGGTCCGTCACGCTCGAGGATTTCGAGGGCGGCATTCAGGATGCTGTCAAAGTCGGTCTTGGCTGGAAACGGCATATGAACAGTGTAAGTCTTGACAAAACAAAAAGCAAGGCGTACAGTGTTTGCATTCAAAACGAACACTGTTCGTTTTGAGAAATTGAAGAGGTGAAACCCATGAACCTGAACCAAGCAACCCAAACTCAAGCAACCCAAACCCACAACATCAACCCAAACTTCTACCTGCGCCTCGAGAGTGCCGCCCTGCTCGGCGTTTGCATCGCAGCCCTTATCCACCTCGGTTGCCCCTGGTGGTTGGCAGCCGTGTTGTTTTTCACGCCAGACTTTGCCCTCCTCGGCTATTTGGTCAACCCCAAATTTGGCGCGATCAGCTACAACCTCGCACATTTTCAAGTTCTCGCCATGGGGCTTGGGGCGTTCGGTTTTATCTCGAGCCTACCAACAATCACATTCATTGGTCTGATCTGGCTGGCACACATTGAATTTGACCGGACATTTGGGTACGGTCTGAAAAACTCGAGTTTTCAAGACACGCACCTCGGACGCATTGGCAAGTGATTGCCGTTTTAAAATACTCAACAGTTTGAATCTTGGGTTTTTGTAAGGTACACCATGCGCACCAACGCTTGAAAGACGGTGCGCATGGTGTACCTTACTCGAGCAAGACTCACTGAGGATTAAAGTTCAACTGGAATTCCGCTGGCAGGCGGTGCAAGTTTCAGTACCATATGCCCTATTTGAAGTAATGACCCAGCTTGAGGTCTTCAATCAGTCCTGGCTGCGTGGGTTGCCATCCCAGCAATTCTCGGGTTTGTGCGCTCGAGGTTGGTGCATCAAGACCAAAGAACATCGCCATCCAGCCAAAGTGCTCGGTGGCGGCTTGGTTGGAAATGGAGGTCACTGGCAAGTTCAGTTGTTGCCCAATGACTTCGGCGATTTCTCGGGTGGGGACCCCTTCGTCGTCAACTCCATGCAGAATCGAACCGGCGGGAGCTTTTTCAATGGCGAGACGGAACAGTCGCGCGGCATCGAGACGATGCACGGCTGGCCAACAGTTTCTACCGTCCTCGATGTAACTGGACACGCCCTTTTGACGGGCAATGTTGATCAGGGTGCTGAGGAAACCAGGATCGCCTTCACCGTGAACGCTGGGCGCGAGCCGTATCACGCTCGAGCGCACGCCTCGAGCGGCTAAATCGAGGGTGGCTTGCGCTGTCGCCACGCGTGGGTGCGCGGTGCTGTTGGGCATGTCTTGCTCGGTGATGACCTTGGTTGATTTTAACCCCGCGACGCCAGAGGCGATCACCAGTGGGCGATTTGAGCCTTCAAGTTCCGCGCCAATGATGTCAACTGCCTGTCTGTCAGCTCGAGCGGCGGCTTGGATTTGCGAGAAATCGTGAATGTAGGCGAGGTGAATGACGGCATCCGCCTTGGCTGCGCCTGAACGTAGGCTGTCGGGGTCGCCCAGGTCGCCACGAAGAACATCCGCTCCTGCGGCAGCGAGTTTGGCGGCTGAGGCTTCGGAGCGTGCCAGTCCAATAACTTGGTGACCCGCATTGATGAGTTCGGGGACGACCGCCGAGCCGATGAAACCAGATGCTCCGGTAACGAATACGCGCATGATCTTTCCTCCGTGAATTGGGTGGTTATGGGTGGTTGAACAGCATTGATGTCAGTCACTGACATAGCAAGTATACACGTTTCGATCATGATGTCAATCACTGACATCCTGTACAATGGCAGCATGTCCAGGTGGCAATCTGATGCTCAGCAACGTCTCGCTCAGGCGGCACTGACGCTTTATCTCGAGCGCGGTTTCGAGCGAACAACCGTCGCCGAGATCGCGGCACACGTCGGACTGACCGAACGCACCTTTTTTCGGCACTTCAGCGACAAGCGCGAAGTGCTCTTTGGCAGTTCAAACCAATTGCAAGCGCTGGTGGTAAGCGCCATCATGCAAGCACACAAATCAGCCACACCGATCCAAGCGGTCGCGGTTGGACTCGAGGTTCTTGGAGAACTTTTCGCCCCTCGCCTGGAGTGGTCGCGGCAACGCCAAGCGGTGATTAACCAAACCCCAGAGTTGCAAGCCCGAGAACTCACCAAATTCAACTCACTTGCCCATGGCATTGCCGAGGCGCTACAGCAACGCGGCATCAACGAATTCACAGCCAGCCTCAGCGCCGAAATCGGCATCGTCATTTTCAGAGCCGTGTTTGAACGTTACATCAACCCAAGCAATCAAAAAAGTTGGACGCATTTACTCGAGGAATCGCTCGAGCAGGTCAAAACCATTATGGCTGGTCTCAACAATCGGTTGCCAGATGTGGTGGGTGCAAAGCGCAGGAGGTAGGAAGCAAAAAATGCCAGGCTCACGCCACTTCAACTGGCATTCCGCTGGCAGGCGGCGCAAGTTTTAATTCCTCAAGGATCGCAAAAGAGGTTTGCGTGCCGGTCCTGGTGACGCTGACCGCCGCCGCCGCGTTGGCAAATTCAATTGCGTGTTCCATCGCCAAACCGCGCGACAACGCGCTGACCAACGCCCCAATAAAAGCATCTCCCGCACCCGTCGAATCGATGGCTTTGACGACTCGAGGTTGATGATGCACGGCGCTGTGATCGGTGACATGCAGTGCCCCGCGTTCACCCAGGGTCACGATGACCTCTTTTGCGCCAGCTACAATCAAGTCTTTCGCCGCGTCTCGAGCCTCCAAAACGCTGGTCACAGGTTTCCCAGTCAGCAGCTCGAGTTCGGTTTCGTTGGGCAAAATCAAATCGGTCAGTTCGAGCAACCCTGGCAGCAACGCGGCGGCGGGGGCAGGGTTTAAAATGGTTTTCACCCCTGCCCCTCGAGCGATACCGAAGGCTTCGAGCACGGTTTCTTGTCTGATCTCGAGTTGGCAGATCACAAATTTGGCGCGGCTTAAGAGTGCTTTGGCGGGTTCCAAATCTTGCGCCAACAGTTTGGCGTTCGCGCCCGAGACGATCACAATAAAGTTCTGCCCGCTAGCATCCACAAAAATGGGTGCAACCCCGCTCGGCACACCCTCGAGTTGCGTGACAAAACTGGCATCCACATTTTGAGTTTTGAAATTCTCGAGCGTCTGCGTGCCAAAACCGTCCATGCCAAGCCGCGCGATCATGGCGACCTTCGCACCCAGTTTGGCGGCTGCCACAGCTTGATTCGCGCCTTTACCGCCAAAACCTTGCTTAAAATCGGTGCCTTCAATCGTCTCGCCAACTTTGGGAAAACGGTTCGTGTAGGTGATCAGGTCCACATTGCATGAACCGACCACGACAATCTCTATCTGCTCGAGGCTCACGCGTCGCCCTCGCCCGCATGGGTGCCGCGCCCAATCCAGCCTGCGGTCAACACAATGTTGGCATAGGGCGTGAAATCTCCGGTGCGAATATGGACTTTGGCGCGTTCGGCAAGCGGTTTGAAGCCGTCGTAATGCGGCAGCGCCTCGAGCGGAATGTTGCCGACCAAATTCTTGAGGCGCTCATGAAATTTGGGGCTGGCGGTCATTTGCTCTTCGGCAAAACTGATTTTTTCAAACACCGCCTCTTGCAATAAAATCTCGAGCATCTGCGTCACGGTTGGCAAATCTGGCGCGAGTGCCAGTTCAATGCGGCGAGCGCCTGGCGCAACTGGCAAGCCCGCGTCGGAAATCACAATCAAATCCAGATGCCCAAGGCTGGCGATCACATCGGAAAGATCACGGTTTAAAATGCCTGTTTTTTTCATGCCAAACCTCCAATTTCTGAAGCTCCAGTCTACCCTGAGAGTGTAAACTTGTGGCATGGACGCACAAACCTTTGCGGCGAATCAACTCGAGAACCATGCCAAATCTTTTTTGAAGGCATTGACCCAAACCCCAGAAGAGCACTTTTTTACAGACCCGCCCGCAGGTGGTCACAGCGTCGCTTGGCACGCGCTGCACACCGCCGATTGGAATCGGGTGCTGGTCTCGATCAAGCTCGAGGGCGTGAAAACCACCGAACGTTTTGCTTACCTGGGTTGGGAGGACAAACCCTGGCAATTGGCAGTTTTTGGGATTGGTCCTGTCAGCATCACCGATTCCAAAGCCAAGATTCTCGAGTTTGTGACGCACGAATTTGAACGCGGCGTGCAAGATTTGCGTGATGCCAGTCCAAGCCAGCTCGAGCAAAAAGTCCCCACGCCAACCGGTGAACGTGAGGTCATGGGCATGGTCGTTGGGCAGATACGGCACATGGCATACCACTGGGGACAAGCCACGCTGGTGGCGCTGCAACTGGCAAGAACCTGACCGCAAATCGGCAAAGATGTGATAGTTTTAGTAAACTATGATTAAACACTTTATTCTTTTGCTGCTCGCTCTTTACACACTTATCGCCTGCAACAACGCGCCGATGTTGACTTCGGGCAGCACTGTTTTCGGAACACTCGAGTTAAACCTTGAGGCGGGACAATCTTTGAAACAAGCCAAAACACTGATTGCAGACAACAAACTCGAGTTTAGCTCCAGCGCCTTCAGCACCGTTGATGTTGGCTCGAGTCGTTACATCAATGCCGTGTTCAGCGTCAAAAACATTTCGGGCGCAAGCCTTAAAAACATCACCCTGTACGCCTACAACAACCTCAGCGACACCACAAACCCAAGTCTTGGCGGCAGTGCGGTCAAAAAACTCGATAATTTTGCGGCGCAGCGCATCACCGATTCAAGCGTCGCCCAAAGCATCAAACCTGCGCACGGCGTGACCTCAACCGGCAGCGTCGATGCCAACCGCGCCGATTTTCAAGCCTTTACCGGCAGCGAGGTTGCCAGTTTGCAATCGGAGGCTCGAGTGGCAAACCAGATCGGCAACACAGATTCGTTGCTCGAGTACGGTTTTGTCGTGCGCAACGGCAACACCCGCACATTGGGCAACAACCAAACGGGTAGCGTGACCATCGGTTTGAAGCTTCCACGGTTTGACCAAAACCTCGAGCCTTACAAGTTCGTCATGACCTTCGTGCTGGCAAGCATGACCAACACCCGAGTGACACGCGATCAGAGCGAAACCACGGCGCAAGCTCAGACTCGAGCCTTGGATTTCACAGACCGCAGCAACCCAACCGAAATTGCACTGGTCGGCTCGGATTCCGACACCGCCAATTGCAGCAATTGCAGCACCATCCGCATTGGCAACCCAGTGGTTTCGACCTCTGGCACGGCGTACCTCGAGACTTTGAATGTACCCACGAATTTTGCCGCCAGCGTGATCTCGGACACGCAAGTTGACCTCAGTTGGACGGCGGTTTCAGGCGCGACAGGTTACACCCTCGAGCGAGCCATTCAAAATGGCGAGTTTAATAAAATCAACGATTTCGACGCCAGCACCACCAATTACAGCGACACGTCCAAGAACAGCACCACAGGCTCGAGTCCCAATTTTGGGCTGGTCAACAACATCGTGACGGCTGGCACAAAATATTCTTATCGCTTGCGGGCAAATAAAAGCAACGACAACAGCTTGTGGGCGAGCGTCAGTGCGACCACGAGCGGCGACCTTCTCAATACCTATAACCAAGAACCGATTGAGTTTCGGGTCGAAAAACTGTCCAGTGACGGTTCGTACCAGTTCACCCCTTTCACGGCTTACTGGGGTTTTGTCTATTTGCCAGGCGGTTATTTTGATGCGGCAAACGCCCGAAAACGCTACCCAACCATTGTTTTCAGACACGGCGCGGGTGAGTACGGCGGCACTTCAGGACGCGCCAACTTGACCAAATTGTTTGGTGCAACCACCTCACCACCAGGAAAAATCCGTTACAATGCCAGTTTTCGTCCAGACATGATTGTGGTCAGCCCCCAACTGGCATACAACCTTGGACAAGACGGCGACCTGCGCTTCATGGACGCCCTGCGCGATTACCTCGAGCGCAATTACCGTGTGGACACCAACGCCTTTCATATTACGGGATTGAGCGCGGGAACGGGTTTAAGCCTGAGTTACGCCGTGCGCGGCGCAAAACCCGTTGCCAGTTGGAGCATCATGTCCAACCGAGGCACCTTTGCCACCAGTGCCGCCGAGTACGCCAAAGCCGCCAGCATTCCAAACTGGCACAGCGCCAACATTTTACCCGTCACAGGCGCAAATGGCGAGGACAGCGGCTCGCAAAATGGTTTGATCGGTCAGCTTCTGGCAAACGGTGGCGCACTGGTAACAAATGGCGGAAAAATAACGCAGTATTACTACTGCAAAACTGCGCCAGTGGTACGCAGCAGTCTCTCGAGCTGTCCAACCGGCAGTGGTTTGGGGCATGATGCCTGGACCAAAGGCTATGACGCGACGAATTCGTACCAAAACCCCAATTTCTGGGAATGGGTCAGGGCGCAGCACCGTTA
The DNA here is from genome assembly GCA_025352125.1 of Deinococcales bacterium. Lineage (GTDB taxonomy): Bacteria > Deinococcota > Deinococci > Deinococcales > JAAFIG01 > JANXTZ01. The sequence goes on from JANXTZ010000066.1 coordinate 45,978, forward strand.
AACCCAGACCGTTAAACCCAGACCGTTAAAATAACCAGCCATCTCAGGTTTTCGGGCGCATACTAAAAATTATGAAAACGCTTTTGAAAATCTCGAGTTTGTTCTTGCTGGTCTTGTTCTTCAATTCGCTTGCCAGTGCGCAAACGGCAGCCGAAATGGTCGTGGTGTCCACCATCTCGAGCGCTCTTGACCCGAGCATCAGCTTGCCGCAGGGCAGTTCGTTTGTCTCGAATCCAAAATATGCACTCCAATTTGCGGCATTGCTGCCGGATGCGGCAAAGTACAGCAATTTTCAGCTTTATATTGCCAAAGGTCTGGCAACGCGATTGTCCGATGCGTTCATCGCTCAGTTGCGCACCAATTTTGCCACCACAGGTTACTTCGAGACTTCAAACTCGAGCAACGTGGTCGGCACTGAAACACGTATTCGGATTGAATTTAAAAACGATGACAACGGCAAAACGCTGTTGCTGTTTGTGGTCAAACGACCCGACGGCGTGTATTTTCTGGTCGCGCAAAAAAAGTGATTCACGCCAAGTCGGTGGTTGAACGCACGCCCGTTGCCAGCGACATGATCTGCGCCTGGGTGATGGCTTCGCCCTTGCTGGGGTCAAGTTCACCCACGATCTCGCCTTTGCGCATGACGATCACGCGGTCACACAGGTACTCGAGTTCGGCAAGCTCAGATGAGATCAGCACAATCCCGATGCCCGTTTCGGCGAGTTCGGCAAGAATACGGTAAATCTCGAATTTGGCTTCGATGTCCACGCCTCGGGTGGGTTCATCGAGCAGCAAGACCCTGGGTTTGAGCGCCAACCACCGCGCAATCAGCAGTTTCTGCTGCATTCCAGACGAAAAATCTTGCGCTCGAGTTTGCTCCTGATTGCTCAGGGCAATGTTTTGCGTGACGTTGACAAAAGCTTGATCGAGGGCTTGGTGGTTTAAAATCCCAAACAAACTGTGCTTTCTTAAGATACTTAAAACCACGTTGTCCCTGGCGTTCATTTCAAGAAAAATACCTTGCTCCTGGTTGTTGCTCGGCACGTACCCAATGCCGTAACGAATCGCATCGGTTGGCGAGTTGATGGCTCGAGTTTGACCGTCGATCAAAACGCTGCCGCCAGTTTTGCGATTCGCGCCAAAAATCAGTTTGAACAACTCGCTTTGCCCAGCGCCCAGAATGCCAGCCAAACCCAGAATCTCGCCGGCACGAACCTGCAAATTGGTCGCACTCACTTTACTGGTATCGCTCAAATTTCGCAGCTCGAGCACGGCTGGAAGCTCGAGTTTTGGTAAGGGGATGCGCTGGAATTCTTCAGGTTTTTGACCGATCATCATTTCAACGATGCGGTCTGGATAAATTTCGTCAGGCTCGAGCACACCAACGTTTTCGCCGTTCCGGAGGACACTGACACGGTCTGCCAGCGCGTACACTTCATTGATGCGGTGCGAGGTGTAAACAATCGCCATGCCCTCAGACCGTAACTGTGCGATCACCTCGAAGAGCGCCGCCGTTTCGATCAAGGAGAGCGCCGCCGTGGGTTCGTCCATCAACAAGATTCGACCCTTGAACATCAATGCCCTGGCAATTTCGACCAGTTGACGTTCCGCCAGACACAACTCGTGAACAACAGTGTTGGAGCTAAACTGCGCACACAGCCGCTCGAGCATCATTTCGGATTGAATGTTCATGGTTTTGGAATCGAGCAGCAAACCGCGCCGCAGTTCGCAACCCATGAAAATATTTTCGGCAACGGTCAGACTGGACACCAAATTCGGTTCCTGGTAAATCAAATTGATCCCCGCCGCCCGAGCCTCGAGCGGCGAGTTGATCTGGGTTTTGATGCCGTTAATGCGGATATTGCCTTGATCGACACGGTACGCGCCAGCCAAAATTTTCAAGAGCGTACTTTTACCCGCGCCGTTCAAACCCATCAGTGCCAACACCTCGCCAGATTGAACTTTTAAACTGACATTTTGCAGCGCCTGCGTGCCAGGGAAGGATTTGAACACCCCATCCATCTCGAGCATCGAAACAGTGTTCATCTCGAGTACCTGTTGTGGATGGGTCTGGGTTGTCATGGCAGCACAAGTCGTTCGCTGTCGGCAATCACAATCTCGAGTCCACGCGAACGAAGCGCCTGATGCGCCTCCTGACTCAGATTTTCGTCGCTGATCACGCATTGCAACTCGCGCAACGAGGCGACCCGCAACATGCTCTGCGCCCCCCATTTGGAGGCGTCAATCAACAGCGCCGTCCAGCTCGAGTGTTGCATTGCGGCGCGTTTGACCTCAATTTCGGGCAAATGACGATCTGAAACGCCAAAGTCCACGTTCACCGCCGAAGCCGCCAGAAAGCAGCGATCAAACCGTGAAGACTCGAGAAACTTTAACGCCTGTTGCCCCGTCACCGCACCGCTCGAGCGGTAAATCTCGCCGCCGAGTTGCACCACCGTGATCTCGTCCGAGGTCAGCACTGCCGCCACCGCCACCGCGTGCGTCACCACCCGCAAATGCCTGAGGTTGCGTTCGCGCAGGGCATACGCCAACTCGACCATGGTGCTGCCCGCGTCAATAAAAATCGTTTCGCCCTCCTTGACAAAATCCACCGCCGTCTCGGCTATCGCCTTTTTCTCGAGCATGTGCAGTTCGGCGCGTTGACGCACCCCATTTTCGGCGCGTTGCAAAATCCTGGCGCCACCATGCACCCGTTTGATCTTGCCCTGCTTGTCGAGCGCCGCCAAATCCCGCCGAATCGTCATGTCGGACACCTCGAGTTCGGACGCCAGAAATTGACTGGTGCAAAAACCGTGGCTTTTGAGCAAGGTCAGAATGTTTTCAAAGCGCTCTTCAGCCAGCATCAATGCCTCCTGGGTGTATCTGTTCGTTGATGTTCGTTTTGATGCTCGAGAATACACGAGAGGGGAATGGGCTGGCAAGTGGGGGCGGTTGGATTGTTGTACTTTTTGCTTGGCACGAGAGCGGCAACGGTTATTCCACCCTCATCCCCAACCCTCACAGCGCTCGAAAAATACCCTTGTCCAAACCTCGAGACTTGACAAATTGTTTGAACTTGTTTATATAATCTTATTACAACCAATTTCAAACGTAAACGAACACAAGCTCTGTCAAAAACGGACAAGCCCTGGTGATTTCACCTAAAGGATTCAAGATGCAAACCATCAATCAAACCATGCCAGCTCGAGCCGTGCCAAACAACACGCCGATGCTCGAGATGACAGCAATCACCAAACGGTTCCCTGGCGTGATTGCACTGGACCAAGTTTCGTTGGCTGTTTATCCATTTGAAGTCCATGCGCTTATGGGCGAAAACGGGGCGGGCAAAAGTACGCTGATGAAAATTTTGACGGGCGTCTACACGCTCGACGACGGCAAAATCACGCTCGAGGGACAGGCTTTTGTTGCGTCGGACCCGCGCAACGCGCAACGCAACGGGCTGGCGATTATTCATCAGGAACTCAATCAAGTGATGGAGCTCAGCGCGTTTGAAAATTTCTTTTTGGGACGCGAAAAGCGCAATCGTTTTGGCATGATCGACAACACCTTCATGCGCCAAGAAACAAGACGCTGGCTGCATGAGCTGGGCTTGGAAATCGACCCAGACAGCAAAATCAAGAACCTGCGGGTTGCCGAACGCCAACTGCTCGAGATTGCCAAAGCCATCTCTCAGAACGCCAGGGTCTTGGTGATGGACGAACCGACCACCGCCCTGAACGCCAGTGAGGTCAAGCAGTTGTTCGAGGTCATCTCGAGGTTGCGCGATTCGGGCATGGGCATTGTTTACATCTCGCACCGAATGGACGAGATTTTTACGATCTCGAACCGCATCACGGTGCTGCGCGACGGCAAACTGGTGGGTTCAAAACTGAGCGGCGATATGACCCGCGACAGCCTGATTACCATGATGGTCGGACGCGAATTGAGGGAGTTGTACCCAACAGGCACTCGAGAAATCGGCGCAGTGGTGCTCGAGGTGAATGGTTTGGCACTCAAAGCCACGGCGGGACGGCAGGCATTAAGTGATGTTTCGTTCAGGGTGAACGCAGGTGAAATTGTTGGACTTGCAGGTTTGTTGGGCGCGGGTCGAACCGAGTTGCTCGAAACCATTTACGGTGTGCCAAACACGGCGCTGGTCAGTGGCAAGATTAAAATTGGTACAAATCAAACCCGTTTCAAATCGCCGCACCACGCCATCAAGCAGGGCATTGGTTTTATCACCGAAGACCGCAAAGGGCAAAGTTTGATTTTGACGCGCTCGGTGCTCGAGAATGTCAGCCTTGCAGCTTTGAACCGTTTCAGAAATGGCATGTTCTTAAATTTGAAAACCGAAACCAAAGAGGTTGGAGCGATGGTCAAACAATTGCGCGTCAAAACCCCCAACCTCGAGACGCCAGTCGTGGCGCTTTCGGGCGGCAATCAACAAAAAGTGGTGCTGGCAAAATTCTTACTCAACACGCCAAAACTGTTCTTGCTCGACGAACCAACCCAGGGCATCGACGTTGGCGCAAAAGCCGAAATTTACACGTTGATTGACCGCCTCGCTGGGCAAGGCACCGCTGTGCTGCTCGCCTCGAGCGACATGCCCGAATTGCTGGCGTTGTGCGACCGTATTCTGGTGATGTGCGAGGGTCGAATTGCCGGAGAATTAAGCCGTTCAGACGCGACCCAAGAAAAAATCCTTGACCTTGCCACCAGCTTTGCCAGCGATACTCGAGCCTCAAATCCACGGGGGAACGCATGATCTCAAGTCCAGCCCAAACCAGTCGGCGCAGCAGCAATCAAAAACGAATCCTCGAGACGGCACTGCGTTTTCAAGGTTACCTGGGTTTGCTGATTGTCTTCGTGCTCGGCGCGGCGTTCTCGCCCGTGCGCGACAACAGCAATTTATTCTTGGACATCACCAACCAAATGAACATCGTGCGTTACGTTGCCACCACCGGCATTATTGCCATCGGCATGACACTGGTGATTCTGATTGGCGAAATTGACCTGAGCGTCGGCTCGATGCTCGCCTTCGTCGCCACCCTGACCGCGTTTTTGCTGACCACCGGCGGCATGGGCACGCTCGAGACGCTGGCGATCGTGCTGCTGGCGCGGGACTGGGGTTTGTCAACGGTGCCATCACCACAGGCTTGCGCATCCCATCGTTTGTCGTGACCCTCGCCATGATGAGTTTCGCTCGAGGTTTGGCGCGGTTGTTGTTCGGCGGTATTGCGGTACCATTATTGGGTGTTTCGATGGGCGGCAACGCACCCGAAAGCGCATTTTTCTTCGAGCAACGGATTCTGGGCGGAATCCCCGTACCAGCCCTGATGATGTTTTTGGTGGCGCTGCTGGCGGCTTTGTTGCTGCGTTTTACCGCCTTTGGTCGTCATGTTTACGCCGTGGGCGGTAACGCCATTGCCGCACGACTTTCTGGTGTTCGGGTGGACATGACCAAAATCATTGTCTTCTCGATTTGCGGCGCACTGACCGCGCTGGCAGCGTTCATGCAAGCCATTCAACTCCATCAAGGCGCACCAAACGACGGCATCGCCTACGAGCTGACCGCCATCGCTGCCGTGGTCATCGGTGGTACAAGCTTGCAAGGTGGCATCGGCTCAATTGTCGGGTCGGTGGCGGGCGCGTGGATGCTCGGCATGATTGACAACATTCTCAACCTCAACAACGTCGAATCTGACGTGCAACTTCTGATTAAAGGCGGTTTGATTGTGGCGGCGGTGGCGCTGCAACGCCTGCAACGTCGGGCTTGAAACTCGAGCCAAATAAACCAAAAGAGATCACATTTGCAAAACCCGTAGGGTGCGTCGTGCCCACCAATGATACGTGCATAACAGTGCACATGGCGTAGCCTGCCCGAACAATTTTAATCTCAAGCATCCTCAAATTTAAGGGAGGTGATGCACGGCAGCGAGGGCAAGAACAAGCGCGAAACGGACTGGAAACCACACGCGCTGATTCGCCTCCCTCGCCACCACAGACAAGCGTTTTATGCCGTCCGAAGGTAGGTTAGCACATCGCCGATTTTTCAAGGAGAGATTTATGAAACTTTTCAAACCCCTGTCAATCCTCGCCGCAGCCGCCACACTTGGCTTGATTGCGGTACAGCAACACTCGAGCGCCCAGACCAAGCAATACCTGATTGGCTTCTCGCAACTGGCATTCGATGACCCGTGGCGTGTGGCGTTCAACAACCAGATGAACAAAGCCGCAGGCAAGTATTCGGACTTTAAATTGGTCACGGTCAACGCGCAACGCGACAGCGCCAAGCAGGTTGCAGATGTCGAAAACCTGGTGCAACAAAAAATTGATCTGTTGATTATTTCACCGAACGAAGCTGCACCGTTAACCACGATTGTCAAAAAAGTCTACGACTCTGGCATTCCAGTGATTGTCCTTGACCGCAACGTGCTCGGCGAGGCTTACACGATGTTTATCGGCGCGGACAACAAATTTATCGGCACCAAAGCCGGCGCTTACGTCGCCAAATGGTGCACCACCATGAAATACCGCCCCTGCAACGTGCTCGAGGTGACTGGTCTTTCGGGTTCGACCCCAGCCCAAGAGCGCGGCGCGGGCTTCCGTGAGGGCATCAAAAAGAACCGCAATATCAAGATTCTCTCGAGCGTTACTAGCGAATGGCAGAAGGTCAAAGCCTTGCCTGCCGCCGCCGCCGCCTTCCAAGCCAAAACCAATTTTCATGTGGTTTATGCGCACAATGACGATTCCGCCGAGGGTGCGTACATCGCCGCGCAAAATGCCAATTTGGATTTGAAGAAAATGTTGTTTCTGGGTATCGATGGTTTGCCCGACAAGAACGGCGCAATCGTCAGCATCTTGCAGGGTCGTTTGGGCGCGACGTTCGTGTACCCGAACGGTGCAGCCGAAGCCATTGACTGGGCACACAAAATCCTGACCAAGGGCGAGAAACCACCCAAGAAAATCACGCTCGGCACAGACGAAATCACCACTGAGAACGCTAAAGCCGCCTGCGAAAAATACGATTGCGAAAAGTAAATTTCAGATCACGACATGACGCTCGAGGGTTTGATCTCTCGAGCGTTTTTGTGACGTAAAATCTCGTACAACATCAAACTTTCCGCCACCCCAAACTTGCGCGAATCGCTCGAGTTAGACATTGAAATTTTTTAGTAATGCTCAACCGTGTCTGAACAAATCTCGAGTGATTACGCACTTTTCTTACGAATGCTCCAATCAAACCAGATTTTCTTATCCAATCAAACGTCGGCGCACCAGAGCGCTGATGAAATCCAGTACATTCACCATGACAATCACCACCAACACGCAAACGCCCAACTGTTCGTACTTGCCGCTGCGCATGGTTTCTTGAATCAAAAAGCCAATACCGCCCGCGCCAACAAACCCCAGGATTGCCGACACGCGAAAGTTAATCTCGAAACGGTAGACGGTGTAGGAAACCAGCAGAGGGAGTATTTGCGGCAGCACCGCCCAGCGAACCACGCTCGTGCCTGGAGCGCCGCTCGCCTCGAGCGCCTCGATGGGTCCTTTGTCGGCATTTTCGATGGCTTCAGAATATAACTTTCCCAAATCGGCGGAGGAGTGAATTGCCATGGCGAGCACACCAGCGAACGGTCCCAAACCGACGGCGGAAACAAACACGAGCGCCAGAATTAAAGTGTCCACACCGCGATTGATGTTAAAGCCAACCCTGGTCAGAACGTACAAAATGCGTCCGATCAGACTTTTGAAAGTGAGGTTGCGAGCTGCAAGCAGTGACAATGGCAGGGCAATCAACGCCGCCAGTGAAGTCCCAACAAAAGCCGTGGCAACGGTGATGGTGGTGGCTTTCAGCACATCGCCCAGAATCCCTTGAAAATCTGGGTTGATGGCGCGACCCACAATCAAGGACATGAACGGGAATTTCTCGAGCAGGACGGAAAGATTAAATTCGACGGCGTGAAATCCAAAACCGAGCAGGGCAATCAAACCTGCCAGAATCAGACCGCTTTGCAAATCGGCTGCCTCGAGCGCCTCATCACCGCGCACCAGCAAGCCAACACCGCCCATGAGTGCCAAAATCGAGAACAGCAACCACGTGCCAAAACCGTAACGAACTTGATCTGGGAAGACACGGCGCACACCAGCATCGCTCGAGTCACGTCCCAAACCGGTTTCGGCGAGGTCGCGCTCGATCACGTAACCCGATGGCAATTCTTTGGCGCTCGAGATTTTGCCCCAGGGTTTGCTGTCCCCGACCCTGGCTTGTTGTTCGTGCAGCAAATTAAATTTGCGTCTCGCATCCAACCAATCGCTTTGAGCGCGTGAAAACTCGAGTTTGGTCGCATCACTCGAGATGGCAAGTCCTTGTTTGGCGTTCTCGAGCCTGGTTTCGGCGGTTTTCAAGCTGTTTTGGGCGGTTGTCCAGTCGGCAAGAATTCGGGCGCGTTCTTCGTTTACGCGCTCCAAATCTTCGTTGAATTCTTGGGCGAGTTTGGCGTCGTTGGCGGTATTGAACGGGCTTGTGACTTTGTAATAACCGCGTAACGAGTCAAAAGTGGTGGGTGCGCCACTGCCGGAGAGATACACGCCGAAAGCCACCGCCAGCACAGCCCCAAAGCCGAGCGTGACCACACGTTGCCGTCCTGCGGGGTACATCAGGGCAAGCAAACCCACAATGGCAATCACAATCACTGGCAGGGACACCTCGAGAACGCCAGACAATCCCGAAATTTGAATCAGAAATTGTTGTTGTGTTGTCCAAAACCAGGACATGCCCAAAGCCACCGCGCCGAGCAGCACACCCAAACCAGCCGTGACTCGAGTGTTTAGTTTGATGCGCCAAATCACGAACAGTGCCAGTCCTGCCAGAACGGGTGCGAGCCACAACCACGGCGCAACGCCAGACAATCCGAGCGGTGTGGGGGTGATGGTGTACCTCGAGAGCGTGCCGTAGACCGCCGAGAAAGGTTGCAGTGCAAACGAGAACAGCAATCCCACCGCGCCCGCCACAATCAAGCGCCGTGCCGACCCTCGAGCCAGCAGGGTGGCGAGGCTTAAGAGAATGCCAATCATTACGTATGTGGTGGTCATAAATCCGCCACGCTTCCGGCATAAACGCGCTCTTCCTCGAGATGTGTCAGTTGATCTGGCGTACCGTCAAACACGAGTTGTCCCTTGTTAAACCCCAGAATGCGCCCTGCGAAATCTTTGGCGAGTCGCAACTCGTGAATGTTGACGATCACGGTCATGCCATCGTCGCAAAAGGATTTTAACAAGCCCATAATCACCCCAGAGAGTTTGGGATCGATGCTGGCAGTGGGTTCGTCTGCCAGCATGAGTTTGGGTTCTTGCACCAATGCCCTGGCAATCGCCACGCGTTGCTGCTGCCCACCCGACAAGCTCGAGGCTTTGGTGTACATTTTTTCCTCGAGTCCGACGCGGGTGAGCGCCTGTATGGCTTTGGCTTTGTCGTCGGTGGTGTACAGACCGAACAAACCGCGCAGTCGGTCGTGGTAGCCCAGCCGCCCAGAAATCACGTTTTCAAACGCAGTCAGCCGCGTGACCAAGTTAAATTGTTGAAAGACAAAACCAATCCGACGCCGCAACTTGCGAAGCTCACGCCCTTGAGCGAAAGCGATGTCCTCACCCTCGAGCAAAATCTGCCCAGCACTTGGATCGTTCAAACGGTTCAGGCAGCGCATGAAGGTGCTTTTGCCCGCGCCACTCAAACCGATCACGGCAATAAACTCGCCGTCTTTGATCTGAAGGTTGACGTTATCTAAAGCTCGAGTGCCATCAGGAAAAACTTTGGAAAGGTTTTTAACTTCGATCATGGGCGTTCCTCAAAAGAAACAACGCGAGGTGAGATTCACCTCGCGTTTGGCTCGAATCGCAATTATTTGCGGTATTTGTTGGCTTCACGCACAATATCGTAATCGCTGTCTTTGGCGACGGTCAGGGCGTTGATGCGGTACAAATCTTGGAGCATCTTCCTGGTGGCAGGGTTGCTTTTCATGCCAATCAACGCACCAACCACTTTAACCACGGTGCTCCGGCAGGCGGTGTTGTAACCAGTCCGAACGGACACGGTATCGCCAGGAATTGGCTTGGAGTATTTCAGAACACGTATCTTGGCTTGTTGTTCTTTGTCGGTGATAAATTGCGTCCAAGAACCGCTCGTGCCTTTGGTGTTGTTGGCAAACGTCGCACCAACGTCAACGCTGCCGTTCAAGACCGAGAGCACCACCGCGTCGTGACCACCGGCAAAAACTTCCTTGCCAAAGAATTTATTCGGGTCAAAGCCGTTCAAAGCCAGTGTGGCTCGAGGGAACAAGAAACCAGCCGCCGAGTTTGGATCGACCCAAGCCACAGTAGCGCCTTGCAAATCAGCAAGGGTTTTGAATCTCGAGTCGGTACGCACAATAAATGCCGACCAGTAAAACGGACCCGCCTCACGCACGCTTTTTAAAAGAACATCGGCAATGCCAGCAGCTTTGGCGTCCACGTAACCGCTCGGGTTGAGCCAAGCAAAATCGAGTTGCCCACTGCGGGTCGCTTCGATCAATCCACGGTAATCCTGGGCGACGCTGGCACGAAATTCGACGCCACGAACCTTGCTTTCCAAATAATCCGTGATCGGTTTGGCGCTCGCCAAAACCTTGGTCGCGTCTTGGGCGGGGTTAAAACCCATCCGCACCAATCGGCATGATTCCGCATTTTGTGCGATCACGCCAGCAGGTTGACTCGAGATGGCTGCGACGATTGCGGCGGTGATTGCCCCTGCGATAGCGAAAACTCGTTTTTTCATACACGCCCCCTAAATTTTACCCGAGCAGCAGTCTCGAGTTCTTTTGTCAGCTTAGTGTATTTCACTTGCGTTCAATTGTCAGCTTTTCGTTGACTTGCCACAAATACTTTGGAGTTTAAATGGCGGCGGTGACTTCGCTCATTTGGTTTTGAAGCACCGTTTGAACGTGCACGAGGTTTGGCATGAACTGCAAACCTTTGACATTTGAGCGGCAATACGAGTGACCACTTCCAGCGCTCAAACTCGAGCGTTGGAAGTCTGTCTTGGGTTCCAAATTGATTTGGGTTTACTTCACCGAATAATAAAAATTGATCGTTGGGTTGGCTTTTTGATTTTCTAAATCTTTTGTGAAGACAAATTTCTTCTCAGCGATAAGCTGTTTGGTGTATTGATTTGGATTTAACAACAATCCGATTTGCAAGTTACCTTTCTTATATGCACTGTCTCCTGGCACCAAACCACACATGTATGACAGCCAGAGTCTTACGGCAATTTTAGAACCTTCAGCATGATGAAAGCTAAAATTATAAACTATGTTTTTATCAAAGGTAATTTCACAATTTTTTTCATTGTGATTAGAAAGTTCTTCAATAAGTTCATTTATCGATCCAACATTTGTTTTTTTATTATTCAAGAATTTTTGTATAATACTATCACTCGATACGTTTTTTACGATATCAGATTCATTAAAAAAATCGGTGATTTTTGTATTTTTTTTATTTTTAAAATCATATGAAATTACCTGTACGTTACCCACGTTTCTTAATGCACAATTCTTTCCAGGATCATCTCTGGATGTTTCAAGATACTGAACTTGGTTTTCAATAATTGAAAGCGGTTTAAATGAAATGTAAGAGACACAGCCAATCTGAGTGGGTGCTTTCTCGAGAAGTTTATATTCGTCGTTTTGCGACTTAAAATACATCTTTCTTGCCGAAAATAAAAAGGGAGAATTTATTCTCGAGATTTTAAAATCAGAACTACTGCTCCTTATGCGGTAACTATTCATAATTAGTGATGTTTGATTAAAAACAAAACTCAATAAGATAAAAATTAATGTAGAAATGGTTTTCATAG
>JANXTZ010000030.1 GCA_025352125.1 Deinococcales bacterium
GCGGTAGATCAGGCTGGCACTGAAGCCATGCGCCGCGTCTTGAACGAACTGCCGATTTCTGGGCGGGTGGTCATCGGTGAGGGCGAAATGGACGAAGCCCCGATGCTTTACATCGGTGAAAAACTTGGCGCGGGTGGACTCGAGGTGGACATTGCGGTTGATCCCGTGGAGGGCACGAACGCCTGCGCTCGGGGGCTGGCAAATTCGATTGCGGTGATCGCGCTCTCCGAAAAGGGTGGGCTTCTGGGTGCGCCTGACATGTACATGGAAAAACTGGTGGTCGGACCTCCGGCGGCGGGCAAAGTCAGTCTGGATTGGTCGGTCGCCACCAATCTTCAAGTCGTTGCCAAGAGCCTCGAGCGTCCTGTCGAGGATGTGGTTGTGGTGGTCCTTGACCGCCCCAGGCACGAGAACTTAATCAAAGAAATTCGGGCGTGTGGCGCTCGAGTCAAATTGATTGGTGACGGTGATGTGATCGCCAGTCTTGCTGTGGCGGTGCGCGGGACGGGCGTGCATGTGCTGATGGGTTCGGGAGGTGCGCCAGAGGGCGTGCTTTCGGCGGCAGCCATCAAATGCTTGGGCGCGGATTTTCAAGGCAAGTTTCTGCCAGCCGACAACGCCGAACTCGAGCGTTGCAAATCCATGAACGTTGACCCAAACCGTATTTACGCCACAAACGACCTTGCCCCAGGCGAGAACATTGTCTTTTCCGCGACGGGCATCACCGACGGCGAGTTGCTCGAGGGCGTGCGGCGTTTTGGTGATGGCGCTCGGACGCGCACAATTGCAATGGGTTTTCAAACGCGGGTGGTACGGTTTATTGACACCGTGCATTTGCTGGGTGAGGGTGCTCGGGTCACCGTGCGCGTTTAAACGGTGCACGTGTAAACTGCCTTATGGCGCATTCGCATGTCAAATTTGGTCTGGCGTTGGGTGGCGGTGGCGCTCGAGGTTTTGCGCACATTGGGGTCATGCGGGTGCTGGAACGTGAGGGCATCAAGCCCGACATGATTGCTGGAACCAGCATGGGCGGTTTGTTGGCGGCGTTGTTCGCGGCGGGCTGCTCGAGTGATGTCGCCGAAAAATTTGTGCGGGACGTCTCCTTGGCGCGTCTGCTCGATTTGAATCCATTAAGAGACCTGCTGCGTTTGGGTGAACTGAAAAAAATGTTGAGCGCTCACATTCCCAAAACCTTCGAGGAATTGCCGATGCCGCTCTGCTTGACCGCCACCGATTTGGTGACTGGGCGCGGCGCATACTTGTACCAGGGTGATTTGCTCGAGGCAATCGGTTGCACCATCGCTTTTCCAGGGGCGATAGATGCAACTTGGGTTGGTGAACGCCTGCTGACCGACGGCGGTCTGCTCAATCAAGTGCCCGTCGATGCGCTGCATTTTCTGGGTGCGAACCGGATTTTGGCGGTCGATGTCCGACCACTCGCGCCGCTCGAGTTCAGCCTCGAAGACAAACCAATTCGCTGGTGGGAGCACCTGCTCGGGCGTGACCGGATCATGACCGGAATGCAAGCCATGATGCGTTCAATCGAAATCATGCAGTTTCAGATGACCGAAACGCGGCTCGCCATGTTCGTGCCAGATTTGATTTTGCGTCCTCACATGGACGGCATCGGGATTTTCAGTTTCAACCGCGAAACCGACGCGATCAAGGCGGGCGAGAAGGTTGCCATGTCGCAACTCGAGCATTTCATCAGCAAATTGAAGTGAAACAGGAGGTGTTGCCCTGTGTTGTTTCGATTTTTAGACAATCCGCACATCGAAGTTGACAGCCGCCGCGAAATGCTTGCCAGCACCAAATCGGTGGCGTTGTTGGTGTATTTGGCGTGTCAACAGACTTGGGTCACTCGAGACACCTTGAGTGCCTTGTTTGGCGATGACAACACCGATGGCGACGCCTTGCGCCAACTGCGGGTGATCTTGTCTCGAGCCAGAAAATTTGGCTGGGCTGGAACGTTGGAACTCGAGGACAATCGTTTGCGGTTTAACGTTCAAACCGATTTGCAATTGTTCCGCCGAGCCATTGGGGCAGCCGATTGGCAACGGGCGACAGAATTGTACAGATCAGAATTTTTAAGTGGTTTTCAGATTCGGGCAAGCGGTTTTGAGGCTTGGCTCGAGGTCGAACGCGAAACCTGGCGGCAAGCTTGGCTGGAGGCGGCGCTGTTGTACTCGAGAAATTTGGCGGCACAAAACGACCACCTCGCCGCCAGCCATTTGCTGCACAATGTGCTGGCACTGGATGCACTTTCCGAGGATGTGCTGGCGCTGTACCTCGAGCAACAATACCTGGCTGGGGGGCGCAGTGAGGCTCTAAAAACCTTCGAGCGTTTCCGCGATCAACTGCAGAGCGAACTGGCGTTGGAGCCGCTCGAAAGCACCCTGAAATTGGTGCAAGTCATTCGTCAAGCCGCACCGCTCGAGACCATTTCAGTTGCCAGTGTCGGCAAGTCGAGTGTGCCATTGACCGTCTTGCGCCCACCGCAATTGATCGGACGGGGAGCAGAACGCGCCGCCCTCGAGACTGCCAGCCGGACCGTGATCTTGGTGTCCGGCGAACCTGGCTCGGGCAAGACGCGGCTGCTCGAGGAGGTCCTGGGACGCACGCGCTGGCTGGCATGTTTTGAAGGTCTGGAAAATGTGCCGTATCAACCGCTTATCGCGTTTTTGAGGTCGCAACTGTCCACGTTGCCCGACTTGGGAGTTTACAGTGAAGACCTGGCGCGACTGATTCCAGAGGTGCTGCCAAACGCCAGCCTGCACACCGACGACCCCATCAGCGCCAAAGCAAGGCTGCTCGAGGCGCTGGCGCGTTGCTTTGAAGCCCAAGGTAAACCTATTGTGATCGACGATCTGCAATGGGCTGACCCGTCCAGTCTCGAGTTTCTGAGCTTTCTGGCGTTGCGCGGCGTGGTGAAGATTTTTGGTAGTTACCGGTCAAGTGAAATCAACCCCGCGCTTGGGAAGGTCATCACTGCTTGGCGCTCGAGTGATTCCTTGCTAGAAGTCAAACTCGAGCCGCTGACAATGGAGCACATCAACAGCTTGCTGGCGAGCCTGAGCGGTCTTGAGGCTGGACCACAGCGCTTCTCGAGTTGGCTCTCGAAACAATCGGGCGGCAACCCATTCTTTGCCCTCGAGACGCTGAAGGCTTTGTTTGAAACTGGGATGCTGCAAGAAAAGGATGGGGCATGGACAAGCCAACTTGACGACCTGAGCCTCGATTACCAGGAGTTACGCGTCCCGAGCAAAGTCGCGGCGGTCATTGAACAACGCGTCTCGAGGTTGTCCGAACCCGCCAAACGGGCGCTTCAGGCGGCGTGCGTGATGCGCCAGGGGTTCACACCAAAAACGCTGGCGGGCATTGTTGGATTCTCGGAATTTGCGGTTTTGGACGCGTTAGAAGAGGCGCAAAACTCGAGTTTGATTGTGAATGATCATTTTGTGCACGATCTGATCCGGCAGGGGATGTACCAGAATTTACCCGAGGCGCGGCGCAAGGTTTTGCACGGCAATGTCGCACAAATGCTCGAGCGTGATGCAGAACCGCTGGTGGTGGCAGAACACTGGTTGAGCGCTGGAGATGTGAAGCGAGCTTTTCAAATGTTTTATCTTGCGGCAACGAACTACAGTGAACGCAGCCTACTTGAAGAAAGTCGGGAAGCTTTTCAACTTGCTTTGATTCACGCCCCAACGCCTGGCTCAAAGTTTGAGACACAAACCGATTTGGCTTGGATTCAATTTTATTTGTCGAACTTTAAAGAAGCTCAACGCCTGATTGAACCTGTCCTTGCCGAAGGGCAACTTCCCGAAATTCATGCCTCTGCACTTAACCTCTGGGCTGAACTTCTTCTTTGGGGCGGACATATTGTTCAAGCCGCAATAGCCAACGCGAATGCGCTTGAAGTTGGCGAGCGAGCAGCATTGGATACCACCAACATTCGCAAGACTGGCGCACACATTGCACAAACTGAAGGGCGTTTCGAGGATGCGATAGCTTTGCTCGAGCCAATGATTGAACATTGGCGAACCCAAACAACAAACAGCAAACTTGCTGGGGCGTTAATCAGTCTAGGATCGGCACACAATGAGCTTGGCAATTACGAAATTGCAGAGCACCTCAACAAGGAGGGTTGGGACATTGCCAAGATGCTTGGTGCAAAACTGACTCAAGTCAACGCCGCAGTGAATCTTGCCTATTCCCTTGCCCGACTTGATCGTTTTGAAGAATCGGTGAGTGTACAAGAAGAAGCCCTCCTTCTTGGCAAGTTCACCAATACCGCCACACTTCGCAACAACCTCGCATCAGATTACATCAAGCTTGGTCGTTTGGATGAGGCTCGAGTTGTGAGTGAAGACTTGATCCGCGAAAATGATGATCCAACCCTGAGCTGCATTTCGTGGAGTCGTTTGGCAAAAATTTATGCCCAACAAGGTCTTGAACTTGAAAAACACCAGGCTCTGGAACAAGGGATTGCCATGCTCGAAAACACCGAATACGAAGTGGCACGGGTTGGAATTGCGATTAACGTATTTGATTACGGCAGTGATGAACAACTCGAGAAATTAATGCCATACCTTCAAAATAAACCATTTTCTAACCCGTATGCACAACAAAAGTTTGAAGAAGCCTTTAAACGTCGTTTTGGACGATCTTGGTTTGAATCAACCCCCTGAGACGGTCTTGAAACGCCAAATATCAATACTGGTGTCATGCCAGAATCTCGAGTCTTGAAAACCAAAAAAATTTGGCGCTCGAGTTTTGTGCTGCGGGTTGGTGGCGAAACTTTAAGCCCAAAAATTGAATTGCTTGACCTGCGCACGGGGCAAAAACTCGAGTTTGAATCGTTTGAGGTTTTAAGCAAGCACCTCGAGCAGCGTCAAAAAAAGCGCGGTTTGCACTGAACAAAAAACCGTATTTCATCTGAACGCGACCACGACAACAGATGTGGTCGCGTTTTTGTTTTATCAAGCGTCTCAAAATTATTTTTACCAGTGAAACGCTCGTGAAACGCCACTTTTCTAAGCTTCTTGCATCAAAGCCAAAACGCAGCTCGAGCGTGGCTTACGGAGGTGCAATTGAAAGGTACTGATTTTGTTTCTGGCAACCGTTTACGCCCTCAACTTATTCAAGGAGATCAACATGAAATATGACTGGAAAATCCTCAGCCCCATCGTTTTAGCACTTTTCTTTACCGCCTGCCCAGAAATCACAACCACCCCGCCCAGTGTAGCGGTGGCAAAAGTGACGCTCGAGACACCATCGGTGTTGCTGCCAGGTTTAAACGCCAGCCAACAACTGATTGCCAAAGCCTTTGATGCGCAAGGCAACTTGGTGACCGCCAAGATCAACTGGCTATCGAGCAAACCAAACAACGTCAGCGTGGATGCAAACGGTCTGGCGAGCGGCGTTGCCATCGGCTCGAGTCAACTCAGTGCCAGCGTGGGCGCTGTCAAATCAGCGCCAATTCTGGCAGCCGTTGCCGAACTGAACAGCGATTTGACCAACATTCCCGCCAGCGATGTCGAATCGGACCCTGTGTTCGAGACGCCAGCCACAACCTCGAGAAATGTTGCGCCTCGAGCCGTGAGTGTTGGCAGTCGGTATTCGGTGATTGTCAAACGCAGCGCCCTGCCAACCGTCGGTAAAAAGTGGTATTCCGAGGGCAGGAATGGACAGCGCTTGATCGGAAAAGTCGTCGCCGCCGAAGCCCTTGGGTCGGACCGCTACAAGATCACGCTCGAGGTTGTGCCGTACCAGGAGGTGTTCAAGCAACTGAACATCGACGAGGACATCGATTTTTCACAAAGCCAAACGATCATCCCGCCGCCCGTCACCTACGAACCGCCCGCCGAGGCACTGGTTCGACCACAAGCTTTTGTCAACGTTGGTAACGGTCTCGAGTGCGAACTCAGTGGTGTGGGCGGCACACCACCGATCAGTCTAAGCATTCCACAAATGAGCATCGGTTATGACAACGACGAAAACAGAACCGGTTTGTTCGTCAATATTGGTTTTGGTCAACCAAACACCATCGTTTTACGCTTTGCAGGGAAACTGACGGCGGCAATGACGCTGAGTGGAAGAATCACCCGAAACTTTAACGGCACGGTTGATTGCCGCGTCAGTGCTCCAATCGCAGTTGCGGTCGCTGTCCCAATGCCAATGTTCACCAGCCTTGGCGAAGAACGGGGTTTGGGCATTGCATTCTCGGGCAATTTCAGTGGACCCAGTACCAATTTTAATGCCGAGGGCAGCAGTTCAATCAGCTACTCGACAGGGGCAAAGCTTGATTTGGATACGGGAACAATCACCCCGTTCAACAGCGTCACGCCGACCAACAACGTTGCCATTCGCTACAGCAACACCGGAGCGGCAATCTCGAGAATCAAACTCTCTGCCAGCCCTTATGTTTTTGAAAACTGGGTGTTTCGTGCGGGACCACTGGCGTTTGATATCTGGAAGAACCAAAATGGTTTGCGTTTCAAAGCCGACCTTGCCACCTTAAACGACCAATTTAGCGATCCAAATTACGCCTCGAGTTACGCACTCGAACGCTTTCACACACAAGGTCCTGGCGCAGAATTTCATGACCTCATGAATTTTTTGAACGCGGGCGCATTGCTGCCACCATCAAGTTCCTCGAGCACCCCAGTGGCTCAGGATTTCACGCTCGAGTCTTTTGCTTGCGGCGTCAACAATTTCGGGCTTTGCGTCACACGATTTACCGACAAGAGCTTTCCATTTATTGGTGCGAACAACATCGACAAGCTCGAGATTTACCGCAAGCGCGGCACGACCAGCACCTTGCTTGCCACCGACACTGGCGTGAACCCGACCAACATCATCACCACCTTCCCAAGTGATCAGGTTCAAGCGGGAGATCAATGCCAGTTGGTGGTCTACACCAAACTCATGCCTGGTATTCCGCTCGAGGCTGCCACAGATTCAAGCTGCATGTAAAATCGAATCTTCAAAAAGTCCCGCCAAACGGTGGGACTTTTTTTGTAGGCTTCAATCCTCAAAGTTAATTCTCGAGTCGCGCAAATGCTTGGGGTAGTGGTTTTTGATGGTGCTGCCGACACGTTTGCCCCAAGCCAAACCCAGCCCGAGCACGCGCACGATCACCCAACCCGCCGCGCCTTCGGCGTGAATCGTCTCGCCCCGTAAAAACGTTTGTACCCGAGGGTCATCAAGCTCGAGGTCAAGCACAGGAACATCAGGCATATCTCGAGGAAACCAATGACTGAGCGCATGGTGCGGCTCGAGCCTGCCCAATTTGACCTCCGCCATCGGCACTCCCGCCCGAACCACTTTTAACGTCTCGAGCGGTGGTGTTTGTTGGGCAATCAATTGCACCTCACCGCGAAACACGGCAAAATTTCCGTTGGGCACGCCGTAATCTTTCTGAAATTCAAGCCAAGATTTGCGCTCGAGTTTGGCTTTGAACGGTTGCGCGAAGGCTTCAAACCCGAGTTCGGTGCTGGTGTCCTCGCCTGATATTTTGCGAAGTTTGGCAATGAAATGCCCTTCGCCGCGCAATTTGTGCGCCCACAACCTCGCCGTGAAACCGTCACGGTCACGTCCACGATCAAATCCCCAATCCGTCGCATTTTGTTCATCAAAAATATCGATCAATTCAAATTCTTTATAATCCTCGAGAAACCGCTCAATCACATTTTCGTTCTCTTCGCTCGAGAAAGTGCAGGTGCTGTACACCATTGTCCCGCCAGGTTTGAGGAGTTGCGCGGCGCTTTTTAAAATTTCAGTTTGACGGTTTGCGCACGTTAGAACACTGGCTTCTGACCACTCGAGCATCGCGTCAGGGTTTTTGCGGAACATGCCCTCGCCACTGCACGGCGCGTCAATCAAAATGCGGTCAAAGTACGACCCCCAGGCGGTTGCCAAACGCGCTGGGTCTTCGTTCATGATGACACCAGGCAAACCCAGTCGCTCGAGGTTTTCCGCCAGAATTCTGGCTCGAGATGGCACAATTTCGTTGCTGACCAGCAGCCCTTGTCCGTGCATCAGGCTGGCGAGGTGTGTACTTTTGCCACCTGGCGCGGCGCACAAATCGAGCACGCGTTCTCCAGGCACAGGCTCGAGGATTTGGGCGACCGCCATCGCGCTGGCTTCCTGTACGTAATACGCGCCCAGGGCATGAAGTACGTGCGATCCGGCTCTGGCTTCAAACGGCACGTAAAAACCTGTCTCGCACCAGGGAACAGGATCGAGGTTTGGAAAGTGCTGCATCAATTCTGGTGGCTCGAGTTTTTGCAGGTTGAGGCGCAAACTGTTGACCCGTGGTTGTTGAAACGCAGTTTCAAACGCGGCGTATTCATCACCGAGAAAGGCTTGCATTTTGGCTTGGAACACTTTTGGCAGCACAAGTCATTTTACGTCACGCCGCTTGTTGGGTAGACTCTGAGCCATGCAACCCTCGAAATCTGTTCAAAAACCTGTTTCCAAACCCCGCGAAGTTGGCGGTTTTGTGCTTGGCACGCTGGCGTCAATGGTTGGTGCGTTGGCGCTCGGTTACGCTGGGCTTTGGCTTTTCGCGCCCAAAGACGCCAGCCCACCTGACACCAGCGCCCTGAGTGCCAAACTCGAGGTTGCCAGCGCCGCCCAAACCGCGATCACCAGCAAACTCGAGACATTAAAAACTTTCAGGCTCGAGCCTAAACAATTTTTTGAACAACGCGGTTGGAGCAATTCCGAGGCGAACCGTTTGCTGGATGAGTACAAAGCCAATCTGGCAAACTTCGAGGCGTTCTCGAAACTGAACCGTGTGGTCAGCATTTCGCGCGATCCAAAATTGACCACGTTTGAATCGTTCAATGCCAGTCTCGTGAATCCAAGTCTGTTAAATATTGCCAAACTCGCCGAATTGATGCTGGTGCGTGCCGAACTCAAGGGACGCTCGAGTGACCCCAAAGGATTCTTGGATGACTTGTTGATCGTCGCTCGGGTGGCAAAACAGATGCGTGACGCGGGGGGCACGATTGTCGAGTACCTGATTGGCTCGAAAATGTTGCGTCTAACCCTCGAGCGGCTGCGGGCTGGGGTGCTCAGTTTGGACATGAAGCCAGCCGAGTGGAAATCTCGACTTGATGCGCTGAGCGTCTTGGGTCCAACACCCGAAGAGTTTCAGAATTCCATCAAAACCGAATTTAGAACCCAGCAACTCGCGGTTCAATATTCTGACAGTTTGCTCCAGAGCTTAGAAGGCAATCAAAGTGCAAATTTGACCCGAAAAATCCTGTTCTTTCTGCCACGGAGTTACAATTTTCAACCCAACACCACCTTAGGAGTGTTCGCCGATTACTCCAACAGCCTTCTTCAAAGCAGCCACAGTTGTCCAGGACAATCCAAAGCAATGCTCGAGATCGGCGCAAAGATTCAACAAATGGGCAGTGCCATGTTCGCCCCAAATGCCACAGGACGTTTGCTGTTGACGGTGCTGACTCCCAGTTTTGCTTCGATTATCGGTTCGCGTTGCAAGCTTGCCACCGATTTCGCGGCAACCGTGACCGTGGCGGCACTGCGCGGCTTTCAACTCGAGAACAAAGATTTACCGAAAAAACCCGAGCTTTTGACCGAAAAATATTTGAGTAAACTGCCAAGCGACCCGTACTCGAGCACGGCTCAACCGCTCGAGTTAAACCTGCAACGTCGGGTGTTGCAATCCAAATCGGGTGCGACGTTCAAACTCGGGTTTTAGAATGACAACGCGTCCATGATCGTTGCCATCGGCACAGACATTGTTGCGCTCGAACGGATTCGGAAAATTATAGAATCTGACGCTCGAGATCGGTTTCTCGAGCGAACTTTTACAGCGCCAGAACTCGAGTACGCGTTTTCCAAGACTGATCCCGTGCCCAGCTTGGCGGTGCGGTTTGCCGCCAAAGAAGCCTTTCAAAAATGCTGGCTCGAGACGCACGCCTGGACGGATGTCTGGGTGGAATTCGTGGGCGTCAAACCCCAACTGCGTTTCGCGTCAGCCTTGCAAGATGTGATGCTCGAGCGCGGCTGGGTGACGCATTTAAGCTTGTCGCACGAACGCGAACATGCGACGGCAATGGTGGTGCTCGAGGAAATAATTACCAAAGCATTTTGACACCAACAGCGTCTTCAAAGGCGGTGTCGGCACTGATGAGCGTGAAACCCTCGAGTTTGGCTTGGGCGAACAAACCACGGTCAAACGGGTCGCCATGCGGTAATTTCACTTTTGAAGCTTCGACAGCGTGTTCTCGAGTGAACTGTAAATCAAACGCGTTCAAACGCCTCAAACTGCCTTCAAAATCGGCAACCAAGTCGTCTGCCTCGGGCAATTTGCCCAGTCGGTGTTTCATGTGAATTTCCCAAACGCTGAGGCTGGAAACGTACAGCAATGAGTTGGGATTCTCGAGGATTTTAATGGCTTTGCTCGAAAGTTTTTTCCGTATTCGCACAGCCCAGATCAGGGTGTGGGTGTCCAGCAAATAAGCACTCATTTGAACCATTCAATATCAAGTTGTTCCATGCAGCGCTGATCGAAGTCCTCGCCAACAGGGGCGAAATCCAAGAAGCCGAGTTCACGTTTTTTGGGTTTGTTCTGCAACGGTGAAAGTTCAATCAATGGCTTGCCGCGTCGTGCCAGCACAATTTTTTCACCGTTTAAAGCACGATCAATCAGTTGCGAGAGTTGGGTTTTGGCTTCGTAGACATTGACTGTGGTTGTTTTCATACCAGATCAAGTGTAGCAGATCAGACCAGGTTTTGATAATATAAATGCTCGAGATCAAATCTGCATCTCGAGTATTTGGGTTGCTTAAATTTTTCGGGCAATGCTTTTCATCTGCATAAAGTGCAGCAAATAATCGGGTCCACCACCTTTAGAATCCGTTCCCGACAAGTTAAACCCACCGAACGGGTGACTGCCCACCATTGCGCCCGTAATCTTGCGATTCAGGTACAAATTTCCGACGTGCAATTCGCGTTCGGCGTGCATCAAACGGCTTTCATCGCTCGAGAACAAACCGCCAGTCAAGCCGTATTCGGTGTCGTTGACCACGTGCATGGCTTCGTTAAAATCTTTGACGGGAATCACCGCCAAAATTGGTCCAAAAATCTCTTCTTGCGCCAGTCTAGCTTCTGGTTTCAGGTCGGCAACGATGGTCGGTTGAATGAAGTAACCCTCACCGTCTCCAGCCGCGCCACCGAGCGCGACGCGTCCCTCTTTGGGGGCAAGCTCGAGATAGATTTTTGATTTGTCGTAACTCTCTTTGTTGATGACCGCGTTGACGTTTGCATTGTCTTCGGCTTGTCCCATCACCAATTTTGTAGCTCTGGCAACCACCTTCTCGAGCAATGCCGGATAGACATCTTGCACCACGATCAACCTCGAGAGGGCGCTGCATTTTTGTCCAGCGAACCCGAACGCGCCCGCCACGGCGGCATCGGCTGCGGCGTCAAGGTCGGCGGTTTCATCGACCACCATGCCGTCTTTACCGCCAAGCTCGAGGGTCACGCGTTTGATCCAGCGTTGTCCTGGTTGGACTTTGGCGGCTTCGGCGTTGATCCACAAACCCACGTTTTTTGATCCGGTGAAGTTGATAAAGCGTGTTTTCGGGTGCTCAACCAGCGTCTTGCCGACAATTTCTCCCAACCCTGGCAAAAAGTTAATTACACCTGCTGGCAATCCAGCCTCGAGCAGCACGTCTACAGCCCACGCCGCGACCACGCCCGCGTCTTCGGCGGGTTTGACGATCATGGTGTTGCCCGCCACGATGGGCGCGGCGGCTTGCCCCAAAAAGATTGCCAGCGGAAAATTCCAGGGCGTGATGCTGACACCAACGCCAAGCGGAATGTACTCGGCATGGTCGCGTTCACCTGGCATTTGAAAGGTTTGGATCGGTTGGCAGTGAATCAGTGCCTGACGGGCGTAATACTCGAGGAAATCAATCGCTTCGGCGGTTTCACCTTCGGCTTCGGCAAAGTTCTTGCCAATCTCGAGGGTGAGGAGCGCATTGAACTCGAGTTTTCTGGCTTTGATGATGCTGGCGGCTTTCAAGAGCACGCCAACCCGAGTCTCGAGTAGACTGTGCTTCCAAGTTTCAAAAGCCTTCCAGGCGGCTTGTAGCGCCAGCGAAGCATGGTCTTGGCTGGCGCTCGAGGTGCGTCCAATGATTTGGCTTGGTTTGCACGGGTTGAGGCTCGAGATTTTATCTTCGGTGGTGATGCGCTCCGTACCAATAATCAGTGGGTAATCGCGCCCGAGCATTCCTCGGACTTTCTCGAGGGCTGCCTCGTAATCGGCGTGGTGGGCGGGTTGGGAGTAATCGGTGTAATTTTCTGGGGCGTAAGTTGGTAAGTTCATGATGCTCCTATTGAGACTCGAGACGGTCAATCCAATAAAATGGATCGCGTTTGTGGTGCGCGATGGCAAGGATCAGTAATTCTTGATTTTGCACCAAGTAAATTAAATGATATGGAAAGCGTTTCAAGCTGCGTTTGCGTATCACGCCTACACCTGTTAAGGCAGCAGCTTCTGGAAATAATTTGGTATCTTCTATAGCTTGACTGAGTGCTCGTTCAAAGAGCAACGTGCTGCCCATTTCGATTGTGTAATACCGTTCAGCTTCAGTTAGGTCATCAATCGCACCCTCGAGAAAGACATCATTTAATGGCTTTTCGAGCACGAGCAAATGCCTCCTCACGCGAATAGGTTTTCATTTCGCCTGATTCGTAAGCTTTCAAACGACGCTCGATTTCAGCTTTCCAAGCATCGCTTAACTCAACCGTATCGTCACTGAACTCTTGCTCGAGAACGGCAAGAACCAAATTACGCTCTTCAGGTTTGAGTTCCCGTACTTTTTCAAGAACTTCTGCAACACTCATGGCTCTATTTTGCTCCTTTTCCACCTAATTTCAAGTCTTTCATGTTCTACCCTTGAAACAACCCGCGCAGCACGAAGGCAATGTTGGCTGGGCGTTCCGCAATTCGTCTCGAGAAGTACGCGTACCAATCTTTGCCGTAAGGAATGTACGCCCGAACGTTGAAGCCTTCCTGCGCCAAGCTTTTTTGCAAATCGCGGCGGATGCCGTAGAGCATTTGAAACTCGAATTGACTGGGCGGAATCTTGGACTTTTCGACAAAAATCTTCACGTCCTTGATGATGCTTTCGTCGTGCGTGGCAATGGCGGTGTGGTTTCCAAGCTCGAGGTTGCGGTAAACAAGACGGCGGTATTGATGATCCACTACAACTTTTTCTGGGTAGGCTTGGTCTTCAGGCTCGAGGTATGCACCCTTCACAATGCGTAGATTGGGTTTCAGGTCGCTCAGATTCTCGAGGTCTTTTTCGCTGCGGCGCAACATGGCTTGCAAGACCAGTCCTACGTTGTCAAAGTCCTTGCGCAAGGTGCGGAAGACTTCAATGGTTTTCTCAACCCGAGGGCTGTCTTCCATGTCAATGCGCACGAACGCGCCGCTTTTTTGGGCGAGTGTCAAAATCTTTTTGGCATTTGCCAGCGCCAACTCTGGGTTGATGTCCAGTCCCAATTGCGAGAGCTTGATGCTGGCGTATTTCGGGTAGGGTTTCGCCTCGAGCGCATCAAAAATGCTGAGGATTTCGGCGGTGAAACCGTTCGCTTCGGTGTCCGAATTGACCATTTCGCCCAACAAGTCCAGAATGCCGTGCACCTTGTCCTGCTCGAGTTTTTCGACGGCTGCCACAGCCTCAGGTAAACTTTCACCCGCCACGAACCTCGAGACGGCGGCTTTGGCGCGGTCATGAACCAGGTTTTTGATGGTGGTGTTGTTAGACACGCCAAGCACAGCCGAACGGTAAAGACGGTCAAAATTCATCATGGTGTTGCTCCTTTAATCCAGGTCCCATTGGTCACGTTTGGTTTTTAAGGCGGCTTTGAGGTTTTCGACAGTGAGTACACCAAAATCGTGGACGTGTGCTCGAGCGGTTTGCTCGGACAATTCTGGATTTTTGGCTTCGATTGCCGCCAGAATCTGATGGTGACTCGAGCGGGTGATGGCGTCCTGCATGTATTTGGCGGTCAGCAATTTGACCCGAATGATGCTTTCGGCAAGTCCACGCAAGACTGTCACCAGGGTTGGGTTCTGGCTGGCTTGGGCGATGGCGTTGTGAAACTCGAGGTCGGCTTGAATCTGGCTATTGTAATCGTTGGCTGGGCAATTCTCGAGTTTTTCGAGTGCCGCTTTCATGGCTCGAATGTCTTCGGGCGTGGCGTGACTGGCGGCTTCGCGGGCTGCCAGTCCATCCAACACTTCACGCACGGCGTAAACGTGCTCGACCTCAGTCGCATTGACGGCACGGACTTTCGCGCCCTTGTTGGCTTGGATTTCGACCAGACCATCTTGCGCCAAACGCTGCACCGCTTCACGCACGGGGGTTCTCGAGACGCCCAAACGTTTTGCCAAGGCAATCTCGGCGAGCCTTGAGCCGCTGCCAAGTTTGCCGGTCAGAATCTCGAGCTTGAGGTGGTCGTAAACCTCGTGACGCACCAGCGTTGGACGGGCAAAAGATTTACTTTTTGACTCGAGTTGGGGGTTGAGAGACATTGTATACAGTATACAAGAATTTTTTAAAAACATCGAATTGCCCCTTACCATTCAGAGCAGGGCTTGAGGCAACCCGAGTTTCAGTTTGAGCTTTGCACGTTGGTCACTTCATCGTCTGGTGTCATGCCGTCCCACAAGAACCTCGAGAAGAGTGCCTCATTCTCAGACGTGCGGGTCGTTCTGGCGATTTTCAAACGCGTGTCCAACTCTTGGCGTTTGTCAAAAACAAAACACGTGCCCTCGTAATCCTGGTGCGCGTCTTGGACTTCGGCAAAATAATTCAAAATCCCACCCTCGAGTTGCATGATCTGAATGCCCTTTTCAGCCAGCCAAGCGCTGGTTTTCTCGCAGCGAATGCCGCCCGTGCAATACATCGAAATGGTTTTGTCCTGCCAATTTAAGAGGTTGTCTTCAATAAACGCCGCAAAGTCCCGAAAATTGTCCACGCCAGGGTTGATCGCGCCCTTAAAATGCCCGAGCGTGTACTCGAAAGCGTTACGGTTGTCGATCAAGACCACATCTTTGCGTTTGATCAGGTCGCGCCAGATGATCGGCGAAACATCCGTGCCTCGGTATTGGCTGGCATCGACGCCCTCAATGCCGAGCGCGACAATTTCAGGCTTCAAACGGACTTTTAATTTTTTAAAAACCTGCTCGCAGCAGGCGGTGCGCTTGTACATCAAGCTCCTGAATCGTGTGTCCTGTTCCAAACCATCCCGCACGATCTGCAATGCGTCCTGTGTGCCGCAGAGCATTGCGTTGATGCCCTCAGTGGCAACCAAAATACTGCCCAGCACCCCAGCATCGACGCAGAGTTTCTCGAGCGCAACGATCAACGCTTCGGGGTTTTGAACGGGAACGAAACGGTAAAAGGCATCGTGGAACATTTCAGACACGGCGCTATAGTACGCCAGACTGCTTTTTTTTTGAAGCCCTCGATTCTATTTTTGGGTATGCTCGAGCTTGTGAACGGTTATTTTCAAACCATTTCAGAATTGATCGAATTTGAGATTTGGTGCAACGACCAAGCCATGCAGTTCCTCGAGAAACGGTCAGACCAAGAACTCGAGCGCGATTTTGGTTTTGGGCTGCGAACCCTTCACCACACCATGTTTCATATTGCCAACGTGATGCGAACCTGGAGTTTTCAAGTCAAACCTGAACTCGAGCGAGTCGAACCACTGCCGTACAACAAAAACTCGAGTTTACAAAACATTCGTTTGCTATTCGAGGACGTGGGTCAGGCTTGGTTGTTGGCGGCTCGAGCATCAGATGCCTTGGGCGTTCTTGATTCCGAGCGGCGCTTGCATCAAGTGTTTCATCTGGTCACGCACGGCACGCACCACCGAGGGCAATTGCTCAGTATGGCAACGTTATTGGGGTACGCCCAACCGTTTGAGGGTGGAGATTTTGGCGGTTGGTCAAATCATTAAAGGTTTGAGTACGGATTAAATCAGTTTCAAAAGTTTCATGGCGGCATCCACCTCGAGTTGTCAACCTCTCATCAACCTGTGTTCAAACACGACTCATCTGGGTGGGGTAGAAACATCAATATGAGACCCATTTCCGTTTTGCGGACATGTCTGATTGGCGTGCTGTTAGGAGCGTGTCAAGCACAGCAAGCCAGTACGCCTGAAGCGACCTTCTCACTTCAGTTGCCACTTGGTTCACTGCCAGGAATTCTCAGTATCTCTCAAGACAAACGGGTCACGCTGCCAGCACCGAAACGTCAACCGGGTTACCGAATGCTGATGTTGTTTGCCCAGGGGATGGTGCGCAGTCCAATCTTCAAAGCTGTGCTCAAAGGACAACCCAATGGAAATTCTGCCCTGTCTTACACGTTCAAATTAGCACCGCCAGGTAAGGATCGATGGCTCGAGGTGTTTTTGTTTGATGGTAAAGAGTACGATCTGGTGGGACGCAACAAAGGGAATGCAGTTCAGAGAACGCCGCTTGACCTGCGGTACTTGCCAAAAGAATCAAGTGCGGGCTTGTATTTTTTTGCGTTGTCATTCACGCAGGCACAATACCTTCAGGCGTGCAAAGCGGCTGGTGGACGGTTCAACGGAGCTTACTGCGGTCCGAAATAAAGTGTCTTGTGTTCGGTGCAATTGTGAATCCCAGAGAAAACGCCAAAGCTTGATAACATAATCCATGCGCTCTTTTTTAATCTTAAGCCTTATGGTTTTTCTATTCTTTAACGCGCACGCTTCGGTCTTGCAATTCGAGAATGGCACGCTCGAGAAAACCCTGGCTTGGGGCGCTTACACGGTCAAGATTACGCACTATCAAAACCCAAAATTTGCCGATGTCGCCCAAATCCGTGCGTCAAACGGGCGCGTTTTGCGTGAGGTTCGCGGCGTTGGCATCTACGCCGCAAGCGAATCTCAGGCGCTGCTCGAGGATTTCACGGGCGACGGCATTCCAGAGTTGCGCCTTCTGGCGTGGTCTGGCGGCGCGTACTGTTGTTATAGCGATGTTGTCTTTAACCGCGCTCGAGTTTTAAAGAATATTTTGATTTTTGCCGGAAACGAATTTCATTTGACCAAAGGCGTGAACCGTTTGAACAAACCAGCCAGGGATTTAAACCGTGACGGACGTTCAGAGTTGATTCTCGAGAATGATGCGATCAGTCATGTCAACGGTTCGACCCACGGGGCAACTTCGGTGTTGGTGCTGCAATGGAACGGCTCGAGGTACATTGACGCAACCCGCAAATTTCCGCAACTTGCACGAGCCAGTGCCGCACAGTTCAAACACGCTGTTTTGACTCGAGGTTGTGGTTTAGGTTGGTCGCTCGATTGTCTTGATCTGGCGACTGGCTTCTACGCGAATTCACTATTGGCAGGCAATGAACGCAAGGCTCGAGTATGGTTGATAAATCATGGTGCTCGAGATTGGGTGTTGACCACAAGTTCGCTGGTCAAACAGGCATTAAAAACCACGAAATGTCGCATCGGTTTCAGTCGGCGACGGTTGATCCACATTTTGACCAGTCAAACTCGAGTCAGCAGTTCAGGATGTTGAGTGACATCGTTGCTTACTCAACATCCTGAACTCAAAATTTTATTTCATGTTCAAACGCTTCATGGCGGCATCCACCTCGAGTTGCCAGTCGGTGTTGGCAATGTAGGGTTTGAAACCCATTGCATGGTTGATTTTCAGCATTGGACCGTTGCTGTCGGCATTGCCCGTTCGGACTTGATTGATTTCGGGGCGCTCGGATAAGACTTTCTCGAGCATCGCGGCTTTCAGCCATTTGCCCAAGCCCTTGCCACGGTAAACAGGGTTGACCGCTGTGCCCCACTGCCCCAGGATGTGCGGGCGATTGGGTTGCCAACCCGTTTCGCTAAAGCCAGCGAAACGACCCGTGCTGCGTTCTTTAACCAGCGCTAGGCAGCGTTGCCAACCGCCCGCCTTGCGTTGGTTGTACCACTCGAGAATTTTTTCGGGTGTGGCTTTTTCGTCGTTGATCTCGAGTTCGCCTTTTGGTGCGGTGTTCATGACATCGAACAACTCACAGAAAGCCTCGAGTTCTGATTCTGGGTAATCTTGGGTGTAAAACAGCAACTCGAATTCGTCATTGGGTGCGTTGGCAATCCAAGATTGCAACATCGCACGGTTCAGTTCCTCGAGCAGAACACGGTTCATGTGGTTTTCAATGCCACGTTTTGCCCCAGTTTTTTCGGCAAAGGCTGCGCCCGATGGAATGCGTTCGCTGGTGGTAAAAATCAGGGTGGTGCGGTTCTCGCGTTTTGCGACGCGTAAAACGTTCTCGAGTAGCTTTTTGCCCAAGCCCATGCGCCTGAATTCGGGCAGCACGGAAATGTCCGAGCCGCACAGGTGGGTGTTCTCGCCCTCGAGTTCAAATCCCAGATCGCCGTAGGCGACGGCGCGATCTTCTTGAAAATAGGCAAAGGATTCGACGTTCACATACGTGGGTATGTTTTGCCAATCTGCCAGGCGTTCACTCAAAGGGATGGGTGGGTCTTCTGGAATGCGTTCAAAGCGCTCCAGGTTGAAAAGGGTGTTGAGGGCGATGGCGTCCGAATCGCTGAGGTTGCGTAATTCTAGCGTCTTAAACTCGAGTTCTGTCATCACAGGCATAAAATCCTCCAAAGGTTTTGCCAGATTTTAGGCTCGAGCGTCAAAATTCACATCTGCATCTTGGCGTAGGCAGGCATCTTCGACAAGTCTTAACAAACCCTCGAGCTGCCCTGCACTTGACTGGCGTAATCTGTGGGCATGGAAGTGAACGCATCTCCTTTAATTTTGGTTGTCGAAGATGAACCGCACATCGCGCAGGTGCTCGAGGGTTATCTGCGCCGCGATGGTTTCAGAACCGAGGTCGCCAACGACGGCGTGAAAGCCGTGCAGTTGCACCGTGTCGCCAAACCAGATTTGGTGCTCTTGGACGTGCAGCTTCCTGGCATGGACGGTTTTGAGGTCTTAAAGAAAATCCGTGAGGAACGCCCCACGCCCGTCATCATGGTCACGGCGATGGCGGAAGATTTGGACAAACTGCTCGGGCTTCGCATGGGCGCAGACGATTACGTGGTCAAACCGTTCAGCCCGCTCGAGGTGGTGGCGCGGGTCAAGGCGGTGTTGCGACGTGCCGCACAGGCTGTACCCGTTTTGCAACCCGTGCGAATTGGCTCGCTCGAGGTTGATCCGACAGGCATGGTGGCGCGGGTTCACGGCGCACGCCTTGATCTGACCCTGACCGAATTTAAGTTGCTCGAGCATCTGGCACGCAACACCAACCGCACGTTTTCGCGCACCGAACTGCTCGAGGCGTGCCTGCCCGATTCGGACGCTTTGGAGCGTGTGGTGGACGCGCACCTCGGAAATTTACGCAAGAAACTCGAGAAAGCGGGCGCAGGTGCGGTGCTCGAGACGGTGCGCGGCGTCGGTTACCGCGTCTGGCTCGAGGGATAAATTGCCATGAGTCGTCTTTGGGTGCGCCTTTTGTTTTCGATGCTCGCGGTGGGTTTTGTCGCGGGAATCGGGCAATGGTTTGTGATGGGTTACTTGGTCTACGCATTTTCCAACAATGTTTCCAAAACGGATACCAACACCATGAGCGCCATCTTGCAAAAAGCCATCCAGAAAGTGTCGCTCTCGGACAGCGAAGCCTGGATTTTAATTGCCTTTGCCTTTGCCAGTGTCATCGTGGCATTGTTCTCGGCGATCCTCGTCTCAAGCCGAATTGCGCGTCCGCTCTGGGCGGTGTCCAAAGCCGCGCAGCAAGTTGCCGAGGGCGAATGGACGGCTCGAGCCAGCGTTCACAAGCGTGCGATGCGTGGCAATTCTGAAACCGCCAGGCTGGTCAGAAATTTTAACACGATGGCAGATTCCCTCGAACGCCTAGAAGTTGAACGCACCGCCAGCGTCGCCGCGATTGCCCACGAACTTCGCACGCCCTTGACCGTTTTGCGCGGTCGGCTCGAGGCGATCCGCGACGGCGTGCTCGAGCTTGACAGTGCCGAATCGAGTTTGTTGGTGCAGCAAGTTGAGCTGCTCTCGAGGTTGGTCAATGATCTGCGCACCTTGTCCTTGGCGGAGGCTGGAAAGCTCTCCCTGCAACTCGAAACCACTGACCTGGCTGGCTTGACCCGCAGCATCGTCTCCAGTTTTGAAGCCAGGGCGGGCGAAAAAAGTGTGCGTCTTGAAGTTGCCACCCCAGATCAGCTCGAGGTCAAACTCGACCCAAACCGTTACCATCAAGTGCTCGGCAATTTGCTCGAGAATGCGCTTCGGCACACACCCGAAGACGGTTTCGTGCGCGTCAACCTGGAAGCCCGCGAACTCAGCGCCGAATTGACCGTGCGCGACTCTGGCGTGGGCATTCCGATTGATGCCATTGAGCAAATCTTCGAGCGTTTTTACCGCGTGGACTCCTCGAGAAACCGTGCCTCTGGCGGGTCAGGTTTGGGATTGGCTATCGTGCGTGCCGTGGTCGAAGCCCACGGTGGAATCATTCTGGCTCGCAACGCCCAGGGTGGCGGCGCAGAATTTCGGGTCAGCTTGCCGCTCGAGGGCGCAAAACAATTGCCTCTTCGGACCCGCCCAAGTTTGAAGCGCAAAATTGTCTCTTTAGCATCCAGCAAAACCGATTTTGAAGATCAAATTCTCTCGAGCATCACGTACTTGCTGCTGGGTTTGCCATTCGGGATTTTGTACTTTGTGATGCTGATTGTTGGCTTTGCTCTCGGCGTGCCCTTGGTGCTTTTGTGGGTGGGTTTGCCCGTCCTTTATGCCACGTTGATTATGGCTGGCGGTTTCGCAAGGTTTGAAAGATGGTTGCTCGAGGGCTTGCTGAACCGTACCATCCCTTATGAAACCCAATCTTATTCAGCCAAAACCTGGCTTGGTCGCTTCTGGGAGCAGTTATCTGCCTTCAACACCTGGAAAGAAATTATTTACCTGATCCTCAAATTCCCACTCGGCTTGATCTCGAGCATTACCACAATTGTGCTGCTCGTCTTGGATGTTGGCTTGGTGCTTTCGCCCGTGTTGCTCTTGACAAAACTTGACGTGTCAATGCTCAACATTGATGGTTACAATTTTAAAATTGATTCACTTGAAAATGCTGCAATTGCCTTTGCCATCGGTCTGGCGTTGACATTCATTTCCATACCATTGCTGAATTGGTTGGCTCGAGTCAACGGCGCTTTTGCCCAAATCATGCTTTCCAACATTGTTCGTAAACCCCGCCAAGACAAGCCACTCGAGATCAGATCACAAAACGTTCAACTCTAAAACCAGTACACTGCAAAGAATGACCGTAGACCCCGATATTCGCAAACGATTCGACCAGACGTTCATGCAGCTTCTCGCCGCAGTGCGCGTCGAAGTGCTCGAGGCTCAACCACCCGCTTTTGCCGCAACCAGCGAGGTGGCAAAAATGTTTTTCAAAGAATCCCAAAAAAGTGTGCTGCAAGACCTGGCGCAACTCACCGCCGCCTGGAATTCCAGTGAACTCGATTCAAACGCCGTCGCAAAAGCGTTCAAAACCCTTGAAGACATGGGACTTCAGACTGCCAAGGAGCGCATTGCGAAATTGCGCGAACTTGAGACGATGACGCAGTAAGAAACGGAAATTCACTTTTGTGTGGGCAGCCGCGCTTGCCACCCTCACCCGGCTCGTTCCTCGCCACCTTCTCCCGCCGACGGGAGAAGGACAAACCCCTCGAGCCAAACGTGTAGAGCAACAAAACCCTCCTGATGTTGCGACCATGCCCGCAGCGACCCAGCCCGTAAGGTGCATCTTTAGGGTCAAGACAGGTGCGTTTTATGGTCAAGACAGGAGAGGGGTCGGGGGTGAGGGTAGAGTTTAAAGTTCTGGGAAGAACAATCCCAACTCTCGAGCGGCGCTTTCAACGCTGTCGCTGCCGTGCGAAACGTTCTCGTCCACGGTGGTCGCAAAATCGGAGCGAATCGTGCCTGGGGCGGCGTCCCAAGGTCGGGTTGCGCCCATCATGGTGCGCCAACTCGAGATGGCGGCTTCACCCTCAATGGCGATGGCGACCACTGGACCGGAGGTGATAAAGTTCACCAGACCGTCAAAAAATGGTTTGCCTTGGTGCTCCCCGTAGTGCTTTTCGGCGAGTTCTTTGGAAATGACCATTTGCTTCAGAGCCAAGATTTTAAAACCTTTTTTCTCGAGCCGAGAGATGATTTCACCGACCAGCCCGCGACGCACGCCGTCGGGCTTGACCATTGCGTAAGTTCGTTCGATAGACATAGGGGTGCAGTGTACCAGAAACTCGAGTGCGACATAAAACTCGAGTTCAACTTTTCATCACCAACCAGACCATCAGTGCGGCTATCACGGCTTTGGCGCTCCAGGCAACGGTACGAATCCAGTTCGAGTTGACCAGCATTCGGTAGGCTTTCTCATCAAAGCCGCCAGCCAGAATACTGTGTTGCGGGACTTGCAAAAAAGCTGTTGAAAGCCAGATTACAGCCAGCAATACGGCATTCAACCAGTTCAGGCTCGAGGGAACACTGGCGGGCGGCGCAAAGAAAATCATGGCGGTCAAAATAAGCTCGACCAACATTGCAGGCATGACCACCAGTGTTATCAGGTTGGTGTGGGCTGCCTCGTAAGCCGCGAA
Source organism: Deinococcales bacterium (assembly GCA_025352125.1). Classification (GTDB taxonomy): domain Bacteria; phylum Deinococcota; class Deinococci; order Deinococcales; family JAAFIG01; genus JANXTZ01. The sequence continues at coordinate 22,711 of JANXTZ010000030.1, forward strand.
ATTTTCGCGTCCGACCATGTTGAACAGTGGGTAGTGCAGTATTTGAACAATCCAGATCACGCCCGTCATGAACACGGTGGCAATCAAATGCAGCAAGATTAGAATTCTCGAGTCCACAGCTTAATCTAAACTCGAGTGCAGGTTTTATCGTGTCTCGAGATTGCAATTTTGTTTTTGGTTGACTCTTGTGGCTTAAACCCGTACACTTCTACGGCTGCCGCAAACGCGGCTCACTCCCCGACGGTCGGCAATCGTTGGGCATTGGAGGCTTTAATGAAGGCTGATATTCACCCGAAGTTGATTCCGTGCAAGATCATTTACAACGGCGAAGTTGTGATGGAAACATTCTCGACCAGACCAGAAATTAACGTTGACGTTTGGAGCGGTGTTCACCCGTACTGGACTGGTCAGCAACGCTTTTTGGACACCGAGGGTCGCGTGGAGAAATTCACCAAGCGCTTCGGTGGTTCGTACCGCAAGAGCAAGTAACAAACAATATGAGAAGGTGGCTCGAGGTTTACTCGAGTCATTTTTTATGCCGTCTGGGGTTGGCGCATGGCTGCTGCAGTGGAAGCTCGAGTGACCAAATTCGTGGGCAGCAACACCCCGCGCGGGGCAGCGCCTTCCAGAAGCTCGAGCATCAGTTGCGCGGCGGTGTGTCCGATCAAGCGCATGGGTTGATGAACGGTGGTCAGCGGCAGGTGCTCAAAGGTGTCGTCCAAGGGCAGATCGTCGAAGCCGGTCACAGAAATGTCGTTGGGAACGTTTAATCCTGCGTCCTCTAAAGCTGCCAGAACACCGAACGCCATCTCGTCGGAGGCGCAAGCCACGGCACTGAACTCGAGTTTTTGTGCCAAGGCACGCTGCATGGCGCGGTATGCCCCAAGTTGGGTGAAGCGCCCGTCCAGAATCAAGTCTGGATTTGGCTCGAGATTCGCGTCTTTCATGACGTTTTGGTACGTCTCGAGGCGCAATTGCGCGGTTTGTCCAATCGGACTTCCGGTCATGTGAACAATGCGTTTGTGTCCAAGCCCCAGCAGGTGCGTGATGGCTTGACGCATTCCGTTGCGGTTGTCCACCTCGACCCAGGTGTATTCGGGTGGCATTTCACCGATGACCACAAAAGGTCGGTCATGGGAGCGCAGTTCTTCAAACCTTGGGTCTGCCAGGTAAACCCCTGGCACGATCATGCCCGCCACGCCAGGACGGGCGACATCTTTGGTGTCCAGAATTCGCACGGCGTAACCAGCGCCGACCAATGCCTCCTGAATCAAATCGAGCAGCAAGGTGTAATAGGCGTTGCGCAGTGAGGTCTCAGAAAAACGTGTAATGCCAATCACGGTTCTCGAGCCTTTGGCGAGCTGCCTGGCATCGGGGTCTGGCACGTACCCCAGTTCGCTGACGACCCTCAGTACCCGGTCTCTGGTGGCGGCACTAACTCCAAAGCGTCCATTCAAAGCCCTGGAAACTGTGCCAGTGCTGACGCCAGCGTGTTTGGCAATGTCATGAATTGTGAGTTTGGACATAAGACTGCCTTGTTGAACATAAATGGAACTAATTCGGTCAGTGTTGTGCCGAGGTCAGGGTTATTTTTCGTAAACGCTTTCGTGCCTACCATAACGATGATTTCGGTGGTTTGTCAAAATTTGTAGGCTCGAGTGATTTTTTCAGAATGCTTGTGAAATTTTGTTTTTCAAGACTTGACAATCAAACCCACAAGGATTATGGTTTTCGTAAGCGTTTACGAAAATAATATTTCTCGAGCATTTCGCTTGAGGGATATGCGGCTTGGGCGAACATTTGGGTTCGTACAGCACAATAGCGCTTGTCGCCCCTTGGGGCAAGGAGGAAGTATGAAGCACGCAAAAATAGCCTTTGCAGTGACCCTGGTCACGGCAAGCCTCGCCACGCTCGCTTTGGCACAAGCAACCAAGACCATCAACGTCCTTGGTGCCTTCGGTGGTGCCGAAGCCACCAAATTTCAAGCGGTGATCGCCGTCTTTGAAGCCAAAAACCCGGGTATCAAAGTCAATTACTCGACCAGCGCCGATTTCAACACGGTTTTGAACGTCCGTGTTCAAAGCGGTGACTATCCAGACATAGCCGGTATTCCACAACCAGGCGTGATGAAAGACCTGGCTGCGCAGGGCGCTCTGGCTCCAGTCGCCGCCGCCACCTCTGCATTGATCCGCAAGAACTACGCACCTGCCTGGGCAGATTTGGGCAAAGCGGACGACAAGAAAATTTATGGCGTGTTCCACCGCGTCAACGTCAAAGGCTTGGTGTTCTACAACAAAACCGCGTTCGAGGGTGCAGGCTACAAGGTGCCCAAAACATGGGTCGAACTCCAGGCGCTCACCAAATCCATGGAATCCTCCAAAGCCGCGCCTTGGTGCGTCGGTATGGAATCGGGCGGCGCGACGGGTTGGGTTGCCACAGACTGGCTCGAGAACATCATGCTCCGCACCCAAACCACCAAAATTTATGACCAGTGGATCAGCGGCGCGGTTCACTTCAACTCCGAACCCGTCAAAAATGCCTTCAAGATCGTAGACAGCATTTGGGGCAATCCAAAAGCCGTTTACGGTGGTCGAGGCTCCATCGCCGCCACCAGCTTCCTCGACTCTGCCAAAGGCTTGTTCACCAGCCCACAACAATGCTGGTTGCACATGCAAGGCAGCTTCGCCACCGACTTCTTGCAAGACTCAATCAAAAAGAATCTCGATGCCAACGTTGGCGTGTTTGTTCTCCCAATGATCAACACCAAGCTCCCAACAACCCTGGAAGTTGGCGGCGACCAATGGGTGATGTTCAAGGGCAAGAACCGTCCCGAAGTTCAAAAATTCATGTCATTCCTGGCAACGGGCGCTTCGGCTGACCCTTGGTCAAAACTTGGCGGCGGTCTGTTCCCACACAAAGACCAAAACCTTGACGCTTACTCGACCAAGCTCGAGCGCAGCTTCACCGAAATCATCCTGAGCGCAAAATCAGCCCGCTTTGACGCAAGCGACGCCATGCCATCGGCAGTCAACCAAGCCTTCTGGAAGGGCACAACCGATTGGGTCACGGGCGGCGGTACACTCGATTCAGTCCTGAATGATATTGACGCTGCTTACAAGAAGTAAACAAATCGCGTAGACTCGAGGGGCGAAGGTTTGACCTTTCGCCCCTTCGCCATCCTGAAAACAACCGCACTCAAAAGCATACCGGAGGCGCACATGGTTCAGCCAAGCTCGAGTCAACCGAGGCAATCAACTTCAAACCCCACAACCCTTGCTGGACTGATTGCCGCATTGGTCGTTACCCTTTTCGTGTATTTCCAAGTTTTCTTATTCTTACGTGAAGGCACAGCCAACCCTTGGATTATTTTTATCGTGTCTTTGCTCTGGGGTATTGGTGGGATTTGGTTGTTGTTCACGCTGGTCACCTCAATTGTTGATTTGTTGCCCAGCAAATACCGCCAAGGCATCATGCCCTGGGTGTTCGCAGCCCCAGCCATTTTGTTGGTCTTTTATTACCTGTTGATCCCAACGTTTCGTACCTTCTGGCTCAGTTTGCTCGATGCAAAATCGGACAAATTTGTTGGTCTGGACAATTATATTTTTGCCTTTACCAGCCCTGCAATGCTCGAGAGTTTCAAAAATAACCTGATCTGGATCATTTTTGGTGGCGGTTTAAGCGTGGCGCTCGGTTTGTTGATTGCCGCACTTTCGGATCGTACCCGACCAAGTTTTGAAGTCAGCGTCAAAACCCTGGTGTTTTTACCGATGGCCATCAGCATGGTTGGTGCTGCCGTCATCTGGAAACTCGTGTATCAGTATTCACCTGCCGGTGCAAGCCAAATTGGTTTATTAAACTCGATTGGTACAACTCTTGGTGCCAGCCCCATTCCTTTTATGATCACCCGAAGCATCAACACGTACCTGCTGGTGATCATCCTGATCTGGATGCAGACAGGATTTGCTTTGGTGGTTTTTGCCGCCGCCATCAAAGGCTTGCCCTCCGAGTTGCTCGAGGCTGCCAGGATTGATGGCGCAACCGAATTGCAATCATTTTTTAAAATCACGATTCCCTACATTCAAGTCACGATCATTTCTGTCTCGACCACCATTGTCATTTCGACCCTCAAAGTCTTTGATATTGTTTTTGGCATGACAGGCGGCAACTACGGTACGCAAGTGATTGCCAACGAACAGTACACCCAAATGTTCCGAAGTTTTGATTATGGACGCGGTGCAGCCGTGGCAATGGTTCTATTGATTGCGGTTTTGCCAGTGGTTTATTTTAACGTCAGAGATTTCGGTAAAGAAGCCAAAGGCTTTTAAACTCGAGCCAGAAAGTGAGGAACCAATGTCTGTTGCAAAACGACCCACTCCAGTCAAACGCAAGTCACTCAACGTCAGCGAACTGAGTCCAACATCGAAATTCTTCGTGTATGGCATTCTCGTTTTGATTGCATTGTTCTGGACCGTTCCAACGTTGGGCTTGCTGATCACCTCGATTCGTATTCCTGACGATGCCTCGAACAGTGGTTGGTGGACGGTCTTTACAGGCAATGCCCACTTGACCTTGCAAAACTATGTTGACGTGCTTGGAACGGGCGGCGGCGAGGCAAGCAATACCGCCGCCACCATCAACCTCAACCAAGCTATTGTCAACACGATCATCATGGCAGTGCCCTCGACCGTCATTCCTATTTTCTTGGCGGCAATTGCTGCCTATGCTTTTGCTTGGATGGTCTTTCCAGGACGCAAAATCTTATTTATGATTTTGGTCGCGTTGCTGGTCGTTCCCTTGCAAATGTCACTGATCCCGATTTTGCGCGATTACCGCGTGCTGGGTTTAAACGGCACTTTTCTTGGGGTCTGGCTTGCCAACACTGGTTTTGGTTTACCCTTGGCAACCTATCTGCTGTACAACTACATTGTCACCTTACCCAGAGAAGTCTTTGAATCTGCCGTGATTGACGGTGCATCGCACCCAGTCATGTTCACCAAATTGGTTGTGCCTTTAAGTGTTCCAGCCTTTGCTTCGTTTGCCATTTTTCAATTTTTATGGGTCTGGAATGGCGTGCTGATTCCGTTGGTGTTCTTGGGTGACAAACAAAATGTCACCGTGCTGCCGCAACGCATTTTGCAGATGATCGGCACTTACGGCGCAAACTGGACCATCTTGACGGCGGGAGCGTTCGTTTCGATGGCAATTCCACTGGCAATTTTTATCGGTTTTCAACGGTATTTCGTGCGTGGAATGCTGGCAGGCAGCGTCAAAGGTTAACTTCAATTTTTGAGAATTTTAAAGCCCGAGCATCTTGTCTCGGGCTTTTTTATTGACGTTTTATTCGACTCGAGCAAAACCTATACGGTGTGCCGTGCGCACCGTCATGCAAGTGAAACTGGTGCGCACGGCGCACCCTACCGAAATTTTTAAGCGCTACTTGAGTTCAATTCCCAAATCTGGGCAGTCACCTGAACCGTGCCGCCGATGGCGTACACCTCGAGTCCATCACTTTCAAAACTTGGATAAATCAAATCGGTCATCACGACTTGACCATTTTGCGCAAAAACCTCGAGAGAAGATTGATCGACAAAAATTTGCAATTGCAATTCGTCAGCCTCGAGTTTGAGATGCGCAGCGTGTTTTCCCGCAAAGCGTTCACTGAAATCAGTTTTGCCAGATTGCGTGCGGTCAACGAACAATTCTTGATGCTTGAGGTTGTACCCAACAGTCGTAAACTCGTTTTCTCCAACCCGAACTTTTAAACCAAATTCTGTGGCGGTCGCAGCTTTGAAGGTCATGACAATCTCGAGTTTTGTCCCTCGAGCCTCCAAGGTGGTGCTGCCCTCGAGAATGCTTGTTGCTGGCAGGCTGTACAATCGCCCACGAAGCGCCTCGAGTTCACGGACGGGTTCTTGCACCAAACGCAAGCGACCTGCGACCTCCTCGAGCCTCAGGCGGCGCGGGATGGTCATTGCACCGCACCAAGGGTGCGTCGGGGTTTCACGGGCATAATTCCAGTTGCTCATCCAGCCCAACCACATTCTGCGCCCGTCGGGAACGTCCGACCAGGAAATGGCGGCGTAAAAATCCTGCCCGAAATCCAGCCAGTTTGGTTCAAGTTCGAGATTATCTGGCACAAACTGTACTCCGTCAAACTGCCCGACAAAATACTTTCCGGCAATGCGTCCCAAAGGATCGGTTTCAAAGACATCAACTTTTAAAACCCAACGGCTGAAGCTCGAGTTGCCAATGTTTAACTCGAACAATTCAGGCACTTCCCACAGCCTGTCCGTGGTGTTGGGGGGCGCAAAATCACTCTGATGCACCCAGGTTTTCAGGTCGGATGAAGCGTAAAAACTGACTTTTAACTGGTCGGCGAGCACCACGATCATGACCCATTTCTGGCTGGGTTCGTGCCAGAACACTTTGGGATCACGAAAATCTTTGATGCCAATGTCGAGCACAGGGTTGCCCTCAAAGAGTGTCCAAGTGCGTCCGTGATCGTTGCTGAACGCAAGGCGTTGATCTTGGCGCATGAGGGCATCGTTTTGACCCGTAAAGACAATTACCAAAGGTGGTTGATTGTTTATACCAAAGCCGCTCGAGTTGTGCCAATCCACCACCGCACAACCCGAAAACGCCATGATGCCCTCAGTCTCGGGAATTGCCACGGGGAAGTGTTGCCAGTGTACCAAGTCGGGGCTGATGGCATGACCCCAACTCATGTGTCCCCAATCGTTGCCAAACGGGTTGAATTGAAAAAACAGATGGTACTCGCCCGCAAAGAACACCAAACCGTTCGGGTCGTTGATCCAATTTTGCGGTGATGTGAAATGAAAACCAGGTCGGAAAAGATCGATTGAGTTGGTCACAAAAGATTTATACCAGTTATCTGCGAGCCGAAAACAAAAATTTTAATCTCAGATCATGAGGCTGTGCTGTTTGTGAAAGCTCGAGAATCAATTTAGCTGCAATCGAGCTTTTCAAAACCACTTGGGTTTGGTTGAGATGGCAATAGGACAAGTTCATTTTTTTGTGAATTTGATGGCGAAATCTGGAATTCTCAAGGGCATTTTTAAGACTTCAAATCGCCATGATCTACGGTCATTTTTCGTCGAATTGTGTACGATGGGTCATGAATCAAATTCAGGACTTGACGGGTTTTCCAGACTTAAGAACGCAAATTCTGGAGGGCATGAAGGCTTTTCAAGTGCCTGGTCTGGCGCTCGGCATCATTCAAGACGGGCAGTGGTTTGCTGAGGGTTTTGGGGTCACCAGCATCGCCAACCCGCTTCCAGTCACCACCGACACGACCTTCCAGATCGGTTCGACCAGCAAAACCGTGACCGCCACCGTCATCATGATGCTGGCTGAGCAGGGCAAACTCGAGCTTGATGCACCCGTTAAAACCCACTTACCAAACCTCGAGTTGCAAGATTCGGATGTGGCGGCTCGGGTCACGGTGCGACATTTGCTGAACCACACGGCGGGTTGGGCTGGGGATTTGTTCGTGAACACGGGCGACGGTGACGATGCGCTCGGGTTGTACGTGCAAAAAATGCGTGACTTGCCGCAGTTGACGCCACTTGGTGAGGTCTGGCATTACAACAACGCGGCGTTCGGTCTGGCGGGGCGCGTGGTTGAGGCTGTGACTGGGAAAACCTTTGAAAATGTTGCAACGGAACTGGTGCTCGAACCGCTCGCGATGACGCACAGTTCGTATTTTCCAACCGAGGCGATGCTCGAGCGTTTTGTGGTGGGGCATTTTGTGGATGAAAACGATGCAGTTCAAGTTTCTCACCCTTGGGCGTTGGCGCGGAACACCGCTAGCGTGGGACGGATCAATTCGAGCGTGATCGATCAACTCAAATACGCGCAATTTCATCTGGGAGACGGGACAACGCCTGCTGGCAAACGGTTGCTCTCGAGCGAGTCGATGGTTGTAATGCAGACGCCCACCGTGAAAGGGGCAAACGGTGCAATGCACGCGGTGGCTTGGTTTGTACACGATCTTGCTGGGACAAAACTGGTGCGTCACGGCGGTGCGACCAACGGACAGATGTCAGAATTTTACCTTGTGCCAGAACGAAATTTTGCCTGGACGATCCTGACCAACGCTGAAAAGGGACGCGCCTTGAATACCGAAATGATCGGTTTTGTCCACCAGCATCTTCTTGGCTTGAAGGATTCAGAACCTGAGCATTTGACGCTGGGTGCGGCAGAACTCGAGCCATTTTTGGGGTCTTACCGCGACACCAACTTTGGCACGGTCATCGAATTCAAACTCGAGGCTGGAAACCTGATACGCCACATTGCCCCTGGCGATTACTCGGGTGTGACCAGCATTGTCACGCCGCCACCGCCCGACGCCAAATGTACTTTTATTCCCGATGAGCGGGTTTTGGTGCTCGAGGGAGATGGCAAGGGTGTGAAGCTCGAGTTTTTGCGAGATTCAAGCGCTAAAATACGCTATTTGCGCTCGGGTGGACGATTGTATTTTAGGGTTTGAACGCCCACATCCAAACAGATGGTGTTCAACGTACAACCAAATATGATCGGTCGTCTGGTGTCACCAAATCGTCCTCACCCGAACAGGGCAGCCTCAAGTGCAACGCTCAAGACGGCTGTGTATACTTCAAACCAAGTGATGATGAATGATTTGGATTGTACGGAACTGAGCAACGAGCTTTTGATGCTCGAGATCGCGGCGTGTTCTGAAGTTGCGCTGCGTGAATTGTACAAACGTTTTTCCAAACAAATTTACAGCCTGGCACGGCGCATGTTGCGCGAGGAAAGCGCCGCCGAGGATGTCACCCAGGAGGTGTTCGTGAAAATCTGGCAAAAAGCCCTGGATTACTCGAGCCTCAAGGGTGCGGTCAGCACTTGGGTCATGACGATAGCGCATCACAGCACCGTCGATGCCATCAGACGTCGCGCCACGCAGGAAACCGTGGTGCTCGAGGACGGCGAACTCGAGCGTTACCCAGTTGATCACGACGATGACCGCTTGGAGCAGGTCACGGTGTCTCGGGCGCTCGAGAGTCTCGAACCTGGGGAGCGCGGCTTGATTGAACTGGCGTACTTTGAGGGCTTGTCGCATTCGCAGCTTGCCACGCGCACCGGAATCCCGCTTGGTACGATCAAAACCCGTTTGCGTCTGGGGTTGCAAAAATTAAAAGCCGCGCTTGGAGAGTGGTCCGAATGATAGCTCCTCTGCCTGTAAACGAAGTTTCCCGTCTTGCCGCCTTAAATCGCTATAAGGTGCTTGACACGCCATCCGAAGCGGTTTTTGATCAATTGGCTGGTTTGACCGCCGGACTGCTGAACGTGCCGATTGCGATGGTTGGTCTGATCGATCAGGAACGCCACTGGTTTAAAGCATCGGTTGGTGCAGATTTTCCGTACAACATGCGCGAGAACACGTTTTGCCAGTACACGATTCTCCAGAATGATGTGCTCTGCATTCCCGACACCCAACTCGATGATCGCGTGAACGATATTCTGCCCGTGACGCTTCTTGGCGTGCGTTTTTATGCGGGTGCGCCGTTGACCACGCCCGACGGTTTCAACATCGGCACGGTCTGCGTGTTCGATCACCAACCGCGCAGCCTCGAGCAAGCTGATCTGGACACTTTGGCGTTGCTGGCAAAACGCGTCATGGAAGCTTTGAATGACCGACTCGAGCATGGGGTCAGAGGCGATTCCAGGGATGTGATTTTGGCTTCGCTGCTGGACTCGATGGGTTTGGAGTCGTTGCCGTTGTTCGGGCAAGCCTTCAGTGAACCTGAACCCGTTCTGGAAGATGCCGATGTCATCGCTCAAGTGTCGCAAGCCGTGCCGCAAAAACTCCCATCTGCGAACCTCGAGCAAGCCATAATCGAGCGCATCAATACCCTGCCAGCCAAACCCGCCTTGGCTCGGGTGGTGCATTACGACTCGGAAATATTGCTGGCTCACGCTTTTGGCAGCGCAAGTGAGGGTTTTGTCTGGCAAGCTTGGGCATTCCTCGATTGTGACCCAAAAGCCCTGCCGCTCGAGGCATTTGTTGCCAGTACCAACTTTATCAGGCTGCCCGAAAACACCCGCATGGTTGGCTTGAGTCAGGAAACCAGGGGCGCAGAACATTTCGCGCCGAGCCGATTGTTGGCGCTGGGCAGAATTTAAACGTCATCAAATCCCAACCTGTTGCCCTTAAACTCGAGCCATGAACATTGAAGCCTTGAACGCGGTCTTGCTCGAGAATTTTGACGAAGCCCTGAACGCCCAGGCTGGCGAGGGTTGGTTTGACGGTCTCAACCCAACCTTGGCGCAAATTGATGCCGCCACAGCCTCGAAGCTTTCCGCGCCTGGTCGCTCGAGCATCGCCGCGCACTGCGAGCACCTGCGGTACGTGCTTGAGGTTGTCAATGCCTGGGTAAAACTCGAGAAACCGCAACCCGATTGGAGTCTGGCATGGAAAACCTCGAGCGTTGATGCGGCGCAGTGGGAGGCGTTGAAAGCTGGGATTCAGACCGAATGCGAGACGCTCAAAACCTTGATCGTTGGCAGCAGCGAATGGAATCCAAAATTGCTGAATTTGCTCCTCAGCAACACCTCGCACCTTACCTATCACGTTGGTGCGATTCGGCAAATCTGGATGCTGGTGCGGACGGATCAAACCAGTTCCCCGCTTGGTGAACGTTGAAACCCTGCCCCGTATGTTAGCTTTGATCGTCATGTCCAAGGCTCTAAACCCGCAGATTGTTGACCTGAAAGAACGCAACGCTCCCGTTGACCCAGTGCGCCTGCTCGAGACGTTCATGCCGCCGCCGCGTTTTGCTGGTGTGCGGTTCTCCAATTACAAGCCCAATCCTGCATTTTCTTCGCAAGAAACCGCCAAAACCAGGCTCGAGCGGTTTGTGCTCAAAGAAACGCCGCACAGGGGTTTTGGCATGTTCAAAAAACCCGAAATCAGCCCCAGCTTGTATCTCGATGGCGGCTTTGGTGTGGGGAAAACGCACTTGCTGGCGGCAGTCTGGTTTGAAAGTAAGCTCGAGAAAGTTTTTCTGAGTTTTGCCGAGTTGGTGTACGCCATCGGGGCGCTGGGCATGGAAAAAGCGGTGCAGGCATTTTCAAAATACAAGCTGATCTGCCTCGACGAGTTCGAGCTTGACGACGTTGGCAATACGCTCATGGTCGCCATGTTCTTTGGGCGTTTGATCGAAGGCGGAACCCAAGTCGTCACCACCTCCAACACGTTGCCCAACCAACTTGGCGAGGGACGGTTCAACGCGGATGACTTCAAACGTGAGATTCAAAGCATTGCCAACAGGTTCGAGAGCTTAAAGATTGACGGTCCGGATTACCGTCACCGTGAGGGTTTAAGTGCGCCGCATCCGCTTTCAGACGCGCAACTCGAGCAGCAATTTCAAGCTTTTGCTGGCGTGAAAGCCACCGAATCGTTCACGGATTTAAACGCCCACCTCGAGAAACTGCACCCGATTCGTTACGTCGGTTTGCTCGAGGGTTTGGAGGGCGTGTTTGTGACGGGTTTGACACCAATTTTAAAACAAGACGATGCGCTCAGGTTCGTGCATTTTGTCGATAAACTCTACGACCGCGAAATTCGTTTTGCCGCCAGCGGTTGCGAAATCCCAGACCTCTTCCTCGAGTCGTACAAACACGGCGGTTACGCCAAAAAGTACGCCCGTTGCGTCTCGAGGTTGGGCGAATTGCTTCGTGAGGCTACACCCTGAAAATTCTTTAAATCGTCTGCTAAACTCCTGAAGTCACCATTTGGTGCGACAGGAGTTTCATGAACATTCAAAAAGACAAAGTCGTTGCCCTCGAGTACAAATTGCGGGTCGAAGGTGACGTGATTGACGAAAGTTTAGGCGAACCGCTCTCCTACCTTCACGGGCACGGCAACATCGTGGTCGGACTCGAGAATGCCTTGACGGGCATGGCTGTTGGCGAGGGCAAAACCGTCAAAGTCGAACCGCATGAGGGTTACGGCGAATTCGACGAGGAGGGAATGCAAAACATTCCAATGTCGAGCTTTGACGTGGACCTCGAGATTGGACAGACCTATTCGGGCGAGGACGGTGAAGGCAGCCCGATCAGCTTCAACGTGCTCGCCATCGAGGGCGATCAGGTGCTGGTCGATTTCAACCACCCGCTGGCGGGGCAGGAACTCGAGTTTGAAGTCAAAGTCGTTGGGATTCGGGATGCCACGAGCGAGGAACTCGAGCATGGGCACTCGCACGACGGGCATCATCACGATTAGGTGTTCTGTCTACCCTCTCTTGACCATAAAATGCACCTTCTTGATCCCAAGATGCACCTGACGGGCGGGATCGCTAACGGGCATGGTCGCTCATCCCCAACCCTTCTCCTGATGCTGGGAGAAGGGAGTTTTATTTTTTCACACGTGTGGCTCGAGATTATTATGTTCTCGCCAATTGGGTTTTATTTGAAGTCTTAAAAAGTTAGAATTCTCGAGATGACGACTACAGAATTGATCCACAATTATTACAAGCGTTTCAATGCTGCCGACTGGGAAGGAATGCTCGAGTTGCTGACTGACGATGTCTCGCACGATGTCAACGAGAGCAGCCGTGAGGGTGGCAAGCCAGCCTTTCGGGCGTTTCTGGCGCGAATGAACGGGTGTTACCAGGAGCACATCGAACCGCTCGAGGTGATGGTGAACGCGAACGATTCTCGAGCGGCTGCGGAGTACACGGTCAGCGGCACGTATCAAGCCACCGATGCAGGGTTGCCTGAAGCGACGGGGCAACAATATTCACTGCCTGGGGGCGCATTTTTTATGGTGCGAGACGGTAAAATTGCTCGAGTCACCAATTATTACAATCTAGCCGATTGGCTTTCTCAAATCGCATGAATCTCAGCCTTGAAGCCTTGACAGGACTGAGCCTCCCGTCGGTGATTGCTGATCTGGCACAGTTGAGAATTACTGTTTTTAGAGAATTTCCGTACCTGTACGAGGGTTCACTCGAGTATGAAATGAAGTATTTGCAAACCCATCTCGAGTGCCAAGAGAGTTTGATTGTGGTGGCGCGTGACGGTACGCGAATTGTTGGGGCTTCAAGTGCCTTGCCGCTTAACGCTGAAACCAGCGATGTGCAACAACCGTTTCTCGAGCGTGATTTTGACCCAAAAACCGTGTTTTATTTGGCGGAAAGTGTGCTGCTTCCAGCCTACCGAGGGCAGGGTCTGGGAAAACAGTTTTTTGAGGCTCGAGAATCGCACGCCAAAAACCTGGGTGGGTTTACTTGGGCGGCGTTTTGCGCGGTGCAGCGACCACCGGATCATCCGTCACGTCCCGCGAATCACCGTGATCTGGACGCGTTCTGGGGGGCTAGAGGTTACGCGAAACGCCAGGATTTGAAAACGTTTTTTTCCTGGCAAGAAATCGGTGAAGTCACCCAAACACCCAAACCGATGACGTTCTGGCTCAAAAACATTGGTGGTTGAAACTCGAGAGTCATGTCCAAGAAAGTTCCCGCCAAGCCAAAGCCTGACGGGATTTTCTTGGACAGCCGCGAGTGTTATTTGAACAGCACGTAAGCTTTGATTTCAGTCCAAACTTTTGATCCAATCCCTTTGACCTTGGTTTGGAGGTCTTTGCCATTTTTGTATGGACGGTTTTTGATGATTTCAGCAGCGATTTTTGGTCCAACCCCTGGCAGCGTCTCGAGGGTTTTGACGTTGGCGCTGTTGATGTGCACTGGGGCAATTTTGGCGGTCATTTTGCTGGTTTTGCTGATGGTGCTTGGGGCTTTGACCGACATGGTGCTGGCGGTTTTTTGGGCGTTGGCGACCAACATTCCCGTTCCGAGCAGGAGGCTGGTGGCGGCAACGATGATACTTTTAGAGAATTTCATAAGTACTCCTTTGGTTTTTGACTGTTTTTAAGCAGCATGAGAGGGCGAAATAAACAAGAAACAATTGAAACATTAAGAATGATTATCAGACTATTGATTGCTTAATGAATAAATCTTTGTTTTGGTTTTGTGAGGCAAAATATTTGTTTTTTTGATTTAAAAATAACTTTTAGATCAAATCAATGTTGTTTTTTGGTTGTAAAACTCGAATAACGCCGTTTGATTTCTTTTTGCTTCATTCTTGAGTAGAAGTGTGCTCTTAAGGCATGAAATCGATATGAAACGCTCAACGTTACCTCGAAAGGTTTATGATGTTTTTATGCGCGTACTGATCACTGAAGACGACACCACGATTCGCCGCAGCTTGGCGCAGAGCCTCAGAGAGCACAATTACGCGGTTGACGAAGCCTGTAACGCTTCTGCTGCCAGGGGCTTGCTCGAGAATTACGAGTTTGACGCCCTGATCATGGACGTGCGCCTGCCCGAGGGCGGCAACGCGGGCTTTGAATTGGTCGCCAGTTTGCGTGAGGCGGGTCTCGCCAGCCCAGTCTTGTTCTTGACCGCCCGCGACAGCTTGGCTGATCGGGTGGCTGGCTTGGATGCGGGTGGTGACGATTATCTGGTCAAACCCTTCGAGCTTGACGAGTTGCACGCGCGTTTGCGGGCGTTGTTGCGCCGCGCCAGATCAAGCGTTGCCAAGGTGCTCGAGGTTGGCGATTTCAAACTCGATTGGCAGTCGCATTTGGTCACAAAAGCTGGGCAGGCGGTGCATTTGACCGCCAAAGAATTTGGCATTCTCGAGGTGCTGGCGTCCAACCCTGGACGGGTTTTTTCGCGCGAAGAGATTGCGGATCGGGTCTGGGGATCGGACTTTGAAGCCGAAACCAACGTGGTCGATGTCTACGTCAAAAACTTGCGGCGCAAGCTGGGGGTTTGGGTGGTCGAAACCGTGGTCGGCATGGGTTACAGATTCCCCAAGGTCTGACATGAGCCTGCGCATTCGTTTGGCGATTCTCTCGAGCTTCATCACCTTGCTGGCATTGATCGGTCTGTCGGTGATTACGGGCGTGTTTTTGCAGCGCAGCCTGATTCGTGACCTTGACGAAGAACTCGAGGTTCAGGCGGGTCAAATTCTGGACGAGGCAAAAGACGAGGCAAAACTTGGAAAATCAATTCAAATCTCAAATGATTTGGAAAATGCCCTGGTGACAGCCACCGGTTCAACCACCGCATTTTTGTACGTTCAAGGAAAACTAGAATTTGGTGCGGGTCAATATGATGCGCCCAACGAACCGCTCGATTCAAGTTTTTTGAGCCAAAACCAAAACCTGAAAAGGTGTGATTGTGATGACTGGCGCGTGATCAGTTTGCGATCAAACGATCTTGCGGTTCAGGTTGGGCGACCACTTTCGATCATCACGCGCAACATGGAACGTTACGTCAGCATCGTGGCGGTCGTCAGCCTGGCGGCGACGGTCTTGGCGGGTTTGCTGATCGCTTTTGTCGTGTCCAGAACCGTGCAACCCCTCGAGAAACTCGCGCAGCGCGTCAAAAACCTCGAGTCTGGCGAGTTGATTCCTGGAGTTGGTTTGCCCGACGAAATTGGGGTTCTGGCTCGAGCCTTGGAGCAAAGTTTGAGCCAATTGCAAGTTTCGCGGGCGCGGCAGAACCGTTTTGTCGCCGATGCCGCCCACGAACTGCGCACGCCAGTCACGGCATTGCTTGCCGATCTGGAAACCCACCGTGCCAGACCGCGCCAGGAGAGCGAAAATCAGGCGGTGCTCGAGCGTTTTTTTCGCAATGCCCAACACTTGCGGCGGCTGATCAACAACCTCCTTACGCTTTCGCAAACCGAACGTGATCTGCAACTTCAACCCCTAAATTTGACTGAGCTTGCCTCCGAGGTCACAGACCGTTTGATGCCGCTCGCCGCCAGCAAAAACCTCGAGCTGAGCATTGACGGCGAACCTGCAAAACTGCTCGGTGACCGTCTGATGCTCGAGCGGGCTTTGGAAAATATTCTCGGTAATGCCCTGAAATTCACCAATTCTGGCGAGGTGCGGGTGCTGGTCAAAACCCAAAGTCAAAAAGTGATCTTGATTGTCACCGACACGGGTATTGGCATGAACAATGGCGATCTCGAGTTGGTGTTTGAAGCCTTTCACCGTGGAGATTCGATTGTGGAGGGTTCGGGACTTGGTTTGGCGGTGGTGAAAGCTGTTGTCCAAGCCCATCATGGTCAGGTGAAAATGACCAGCGAAGTCAATGTTGGTACAGTTGTTCGGCTCGAATTTCCCATCCGTATCAACGCTTGACAGTGCAACAACACCGGCGCGGTATGCTGGCAAACATGCCAATTATGGACATTGTTTTTCCGCTCTTGACCGGTTTGATCGCTGGCGGTCTGGGCGCACTGCTGGGCTTGGGTGGCGGCGTGGTGGTCGTGCCAACTTTGGAGATTCTGGGACCAAAATTCATGAGTCACTGCGTGCCGCTCCAACAGATCATTGCCGCCTCGCAGATTGGGGTGCTGTCGGTGGCGGTTGCCTCGAGCGCGGGGTACTTGCGTCAAGGTGGTCTGGTGCGCATCAAGACTGCCTACAGCCTCAGTCCGTTCACGGTTCTGGGTGGTGTGGTCGGGTCACTGTTGCTCATCGTGCTCACCCCAAAAATTGTTGCGAGCGTCTTCGTGGTTTTACTGATTTACACCGGTGTCGAAATGCTGCGCGGCATGAACCGCACTGAGAGTGAGCGCCCCAAATCGTCAATCTGGTCGCGTCCCGCCGTGGCATTTGGCGGCATCATGAGCGGTTTATTGGGCGTTGGTGGCGGAACGGTGCAAGTGCCAGTCTTAAACTTGCTGGTCGGCTTGCCGTTTCGCACCGCCATCGCCACCAGCACCTTCATGATGGGTTTGACCGCCATCGCCAACGCCCTGGTGCAGAGCGCCAGCGGCAAACTCGAGCCAACCCTGGCGGGACCCATCGCGCTGGGGATTTTGATTGGCGCGAGGGTCATGAGCAATTTTGCAAGCCGCGTTCCCGTCAAAACCCTGAAGTCCCTGTTCGCGCTGCTGGTGTTTTACTCGGCGTTTGATTTGCTCAATAAATACTGGCACATTCTGGGTACAGCCAGCAAAGGCGGATGCTAGCCATGGAAGAACGTCTCTCGAGGATCTACGGCTCAAGTTTGACGGGTGGACTTGTTTTTCTGGCGATTGGCTTGTTGGTTCATCCCGTGCTCTGGCTTGGCATTGGCATTCTGGTGCTTGCGCCCCTGGTCAGCGCCGTCATGGTCGCCCTCGAGGCGCGGGGGCAAGACAACGGCACCTTTGTCTCGATTTTATGGTCAGGTTGTGGTCTGGTTCTGGCGGTGCTGGTCAGTTTGTTTTTGCTGCGAAAATAACGTAGGGGCGCATTGCAATGCGCCCCTACAAGACAACGATTTTTGAAAATGCGAGAAAGTAATCTTGCACTCAGCGAATCTGCAAGCCGCCACGCTCGAGCTTCATGACGACGGGCGTACTCTTTCCAGTTTGTCCAACACGCAATTCGGCTTTTGCCAGTGCGGCTTCCTTGTAGCAGACCCGAACATTGGTGTCGCACAGGTAAAAATCGACTTTTAACTCGAGCGGATAGATTCCAGCTTTGGCGGTTTTTGGGACATTGATGTTAAACAATAAAGGTTTGATGCTCGAGTAATAGACTTCAGGGTCGATGGTGTCCTTCACGCCACCAGGTAAACCCAAAATCAGCGCTTTTCCAAAAGGATTGCTGAGGCTGAACGTGGTCGTGCCCTTGCGGTTGAACAACACATTTTTCGCGTTTTGAACCTCGAGTTTGACGGTTGCCACCGTGTTCGGTCTGGCATAAACAACACCAGCATTGCTGCTCGAGAGCGCCAACGCCAATCCGAGGCTCGAGGTTAAAACCAGCATGATTATGGTCCAGATCATGTTCACCATCTCACAATACTCGAGATCACTGGGCTTTTTCCGTCAGCAACTTTTGAATGTCGGCTTCCAAACCAGGAATCGCTTTCGGGTAGCGGACTGAGATTTCTCCCGCATGTGTGTTGCGAATAAAGCCGTTGCGGTCAATGATGTAAAAGGTGGGCCAGAATTGATTGTTGTACGCCTTCCAGGTGGCTTCATTGTTGTCTTGCATGACAGCCCAGGTCACGCCGTCTTCTTTTAAGCTGGAGGCGGTTTGCGCCAGGTCCTTGTCGGATTCAAACTCTGGCGTGTGAACCCCGACAATCTCGAGTCCCTGGTCTTTGTACTTCTTGTACCAACTTTTCAGGGTTGGCAGGCTGTTGTGACAATTGATGCACGAATGCACCCAAATATTGACAACGACCACCTTGCCGCGCAGGTCTTTGATCGAAAGCGGTTTGGAATTGAGCCACTCGCCGCCCAAAATAAACTCTGGCGCGAGCTTTTTACTTTGCTCAAAACCCATCACTGGTTTAACAATCGGGTTTTTGAGTGCGACACCGATGCCCAAAGTTGCCAATGCCAGACTTGCCAGAATCAAGATTTCAGTTTTCATGCTCACCTCGAGGGTAAATACGCAGCCGACTCAATCTGGGTTCAACCTCAAATCAAATTTTTGGAATCACCGTAGACTGGGCGCATGAAAATTTACACCAGAACGGGCGATGCGGGCGAAACAGGGTTGTACGGCGGCGAACGCGTCAAGAAATTCTCGAAACGCGTCTCGAGTTATGGCACGGTGGACGAAGCCAATTCTGCGATTGGACTTGCGAGGGCACACTCGAGCGACACTGAAATTGACGGGGTGCTGGCTCAAATTCAGAACGCCCTGTTCGATGTGGGCGCTGACCTTGCCACGCCGACGGGTTCAAAATACGAGAAAAACCTGGTGCGCATCGACGCGGCGGATGTTGAAAACCTCGAGCAACTGATTGACCGCTTCCAAGAGGAATGCCCGCCCTGGTCAAACTTTATTCACCCTGGCGGCACGGCTGCGGCGGGTGCGCTGCATCTAGCCAGGGCGATCACGCGCCGCGCCGAACGGGACGTGATCGAACTCGAGACGCTCGAGGAAAGCAATCACAATGTGGCGGTGTACTTGAACCGTCTCTCGGATTTCTTGTTTATTCTGGCGCGGGTGGTGAATGCCAGGGCAGGTGTCAGCGAGGCGGGTTGGCACGTCAAAGGACGACGGTAAACCATAAACCTCGAGTAACACAATTCTGAGGTTTGGGTTTTGCTTTTCCAAAGACTTTGATACACTGCGCTGGAGGTGACATGATGACCTGGCAGGAAATCGTTGACAACAAAGATTTAGCCAATTTGCCGTTCAAAATTGAAACCAATGAACTTGGACAGGTGGTTATGAGTCCCACAAAGTACATTCACGGCATTTATCAAGCCCGTCTGGTAGAACTCATTAAGCAATTTTTAACAAACGGCATCACCAGCACCGAGACCGCCATCGCAACCCGAAAAGGCGTTAAAGTTCCCGATGTCGCCTGGTCGTCTTATGCGTTTTTTAACTTGCACCGCGACGAACTCGATTTGTCCGCAGCGCCAGAATTGTGTGCCGAAATCATCTCGCCAAGCAACACCCAAAAAGAAATCTCCGGTAAACGAAAACTGTTTTTTGAACGTGGTGCGCTCGAGGTCTGGACTTGCGACCTTGGTGGGAAAATGTGCTTTTATGATGTGAACGGCGAACTCGAGGTTTCAAATCTCGCACCCGAATTTCCAAGATTGGTTGAACTTCAAATTCCCGAATCTTAAGTTTAGGGCGTCTCAAGAAACCCGAGTCAGGTTTGCAACTCGAGTGTTTAAGTTTTGGGCGGTTCTTTGTCCTGAATGGCACTGGTCACTTCATCTTTGGCTTCACTGATGCCCGTTTTAAATTGTTTGATCCCCTGCCCCAAATTTTTGCCCAGTTGCGGCAAACGACTCGCGCCAAACAGCACAATGCCCAGCACGATCAAACCAATAATTTCTGGTGCGCCCATCAAAGACCTCCTTCAGAACCCGTGAAAACAGGCTGGCTCGAGTATACGCGCTCGAGCCAGCCTGAATTGTTCTCAATGCCAATCCCAATTGTCTTGAGCCGCATGGGGTGCACCCACTGCCCAACTGGTCTCTCGAGCTTGACGCACAACCGCAACCCGAGTCATTTGGTTTGCTAGGATCAATACCTCAAAGCCGTATCGCTCGAGAGGGAAACCCATGAAAATATCAGACATGAACTGGATGCAAGTTGAAAAGTACCTCGAGCATGATGACCGCTGCGTCTTGCCGCTCGGCAGCACCGAACAACATGCCTACCTCAGCCTGAGCGTGGACAGTATTTTGGCAGAACGCATTTCGCTCGAGGCTGCCGTACCGCTGGGCATTCCCGTTTTTCCTGTTCTGGCATATGGCATCACACCATATTTTCGGGCGTACCCTGGCAGCATCAGCTTGCGGGTGGGCACGTACTTGAGTATCGTCAAAGACATTCTGGATGGATTGCTCGAGCAGGGTTTTAAACGCATTTTGATTGTCAACGGTCACGGCGGCAACACGCCCGCGCAGGGGCTTACTGGCGAATGGATGGCGGACCATCCTGGGGTGCAAGTCATGTTTCACAACTGGTGGCGGGCACCAAAAACCTGGCAGAAAGTCCAAGAGATTGATTCTGTGGCATCGCACGCCTCCTGGATGGAAAATTTCCCTTGGACGCGCCTTGAGCATATTTTAATGCCCGAAATGCAAAAACCGATGGCGGATTTTGCCAGGTTAAACCTGCTCGACCCTGCAAAACTCCGCGAAAACCTTGGGGACGGAAATTACGGCGGTTTGTACCAACGTTCCGACGGTGACACCCAGGCGCTTTGGGATGTTGCCGTGACAGAAACTCGAGATTTGCTTCAAGACGGTTGGCTGTGAAGCACGAATCTTCGATTTGACCATAAAACTGTGATCGTGACGGGTGCGGCGCACGGCTTTGGTCAAGCCGAGGTTCTTGCCCTACAATCCTGACGCTTTGTAAACGGTAAACTAAACCCGTGAAGCTCGATCTTGCCCATCCCAAACCCGCCATTGTTCTGGTCAGCCCCAAAGGTCCTGACAACGTTGGCAGCGTCGCCCGAGCCATGAAAAATTTTGGTCTGACCGATTTGCGCATTGTCCAACCGCGTTGCAACCTCGAGCAGGCGCACATGATGGCGGTTCATGCCCTTGATGTGATCGAAAACGCCAGTATTTTTGAGTCTTTGCTGGAGGCGGTGGCGGGTTGTGATTTGATCGCGGCGACCACGGCTCGGGTGAGGCGCGATCACAGCTTGCCGATCACGCCCAGGGAAGCCGCGCCCAGGTTCACGGGTTCTCTCTCGAGCGCGGTGGTCTTTGGACGCGAGGAGCATGGGCTGTTCAACGAAGAACTCGATTTGTGTCATGTCCATATTCGCATCCCAACCGATGCCGATTACGTCAGCATGAACTTGGCGCAGGCGGTGCAGGTGATCGTTTACGAACTGATGCTGGGGCGCACGAACTTGGAGCCGATGCCAGAAGTGTTTCAGAATGATCCTGCCAACCGCGCCGCGCTCGAGGGAATGTACGCGCATTTGCTTGAATTCATGCTCGAGGTTGGTTACACGGACAGCGACCGTCAGGCGCACACCCTGCGGCGCTTCAGAATGATGCTAGACCGTGCCGCCCTGACCAAACACGATGTCTCGTTTGTGCGCGGGTTGCTCTCGCAGGGCTTGTGGGCTTCGCGCAAAGCCAGGGGGCTGGGCATTCCTGGCACAGTGCCGTACCCTCGGGTGGCAGATGAAGTGCCAGATAAAGTGGCACAGGAGAGCGAGTGAACCCGAGCCGCCGCAGTTTCTCGCCGCTCGAGGTGATCCGGCGCGGTTTGGATTTGTTGCGCCCGAACGCCGAACCTGGCGCGTTGTACCGTCGGGTGCGGTTGTTGCAGGCGTTCTTGCCGATTTTAATTGTTTTGGTGGTGATCGGTTATCAAATGCTGGTGGTGCGCCTTGACCCAAAGCTCAATACCTTCTGGCTCGAGATGCTGTTTTACGGCATTCTTGGACCGCTGGCAACTTTTTTTTCCATAGGTTGGATCAGCTCTGAAGTCCAGGTGCGCGAACGTGCCGAGGAGGATTTGCGCGATTTGTACCTCGAGCTTTCAGAGTCGCACCGTCGGCTCGCTGAGATTCAAAAAGTCACCCGCAGCGTCTCCGAGGCGCAGGACATTGGCGCGGTGCTCGAGGCTGCCATTCAGGGTCTGGTCAACGCCGTCGGCGCGAGTGCGGGCGCGATCATGCTCGAGGGTGGTGTGGTACGCTCAGTCGGTCTTGAACCCTTGCCCTCAGAGGTGAACGATTTGGAGCCTTTGCGCGACAGGTGGGAGACGCTCGAGCGTCCGTCTGGCTGGCTCGGGGCGACCAACAGGTTAAGCTTGCCGCTCCGTTGGGGCGAACGCTTTCTGGGCGCGACGCATTTGTACTTTTCCGGAATGCCCAGCGCCGAATCCAAGGAGTTGCTCGAGATTCTGGTCGGTGAACTCTCGGTTGCCATTGAGGCAGCCCAAGCCCGCACCCGTGACCTGTTAACGCTGTTCGAGGTGGACCGCAGCATTCGCGCCGAATCGAACCTCGAGCGGCTTCTCGAGGCGGTCTTGGTGCGCATCAGGGACCGTGTGAACGCCCAAGCGACGGCGGTTTACCTGACCGACGACGAGAACCATTTGACCCTGGCTTGGGGGCGCGACTCGAGCGGAAACGTGATTCGGGCTGGATTCGAGCACGGCTATGCGGTCGGCAAACTCGCCCAGGCGGTCAGTGTGGGGCGCTCGAGTTTGCTGGTGAACGACCTCGAGCATTCTGAAATGTTTGACCTTGAAGACAGCGTCCTGACCCATTCCAAAGCCGCGATTGGCTTGCCGCTGCTGGCAGATTCCGAACTGGTCGGCGTGATCGTTTTGGGGCATGACAAAGCCAACGCCTTTGACGCTCGAGAGTTACCGCTGCTCGGGCTTCTCGCCAATCAGGTGACCTTGGCGGTGCGCAACGCCAAAGCCTATCTGTACTCCGAAGAACTTGCGATTTTTGATGAGCGCAACCGCATCGCCCGCGAAATTCACGACGGCATCGCGCAGTCCCTGGCATTTACCGCCATGAAACTCGATCTGGCGAGCCGTCTGCTCGAACGCGACCCGAGGCGGGTGCAATCTGAACTTGAGACGGCGAGAAACACCCTGCGCGAGCAAATCAAAGAGGTCAGGCGCAGCATTTTTGCCCTGCGCCCGATTGACCTCGAGCGGCTGGGGTTTCTCGAGACCATCAAAGGTTACGTCAAAGATTTTGGCGAGCAGAACAGCCTTCAAGCCACACTTGAGATTGTCGGTGAGCCGCAGCTTTCACCGACCAACGAAGCCGTGATGTTCCGTATTCTGCAAGAGGCGTTCAACAACATTGCCAAGCATTCCAAAGCCAAAAACGTGAATGTCAATTTGCGCGTGGACTCGAGCGGCACGCGGCTCAGCATCAGCGATGACGGTGTGGGTTTTGACCCGCAAGCCTTGACGGGGGTCGTCTCGAGCGTCGGTGGTCTGGGCTTGCAGCAAATGCGTGAACGCCTGCAAGCCAGAGGTGGCATGTTCGAGTTTCGCTCGAGTGTCGGGGCTGGAACCCGAGTGACGGCGGTGTTGCCCTGAAGGTCAAAAGGGTGCTGTCTCCAAACTCGAGAATTTAATCTGCTTGACGTACACTAAACCCATGAACGCACGGCGCAACACCAGACAACGCGAAACCATTCTCGAGGTGATTCAAAACGCAAGCGGTCCACTCGGCGTATCTGAGATTCTCGAGCGTGCCCGAACCCAAATTCCTGGCGTGGGACTTGCCACGGTCTACCGCACGTTGGCAATGTTAAAAGAGGGTGGGCAGGTGCTTGAGGTGAATTTGCCAGGCGAGGAATCGCGCTTTGAACCTGGCACGCGCCATCACCACCACCATCATTTTGTCTGCCAGACTTGCCATAAGGTTTTTGAACTCGAGACGTGTCCCGTTGGCATTCCGGCGGGCAGCGTGCTGCCTGGCGGGTTTCGCGTGGCAGATCATCACTTGACCCTGTACGGGTTTTGTCCGCAGTGCGATGTCAGGAAAGCCGCATGAAACTGTTGCACGTGTTGTTGATGTTGATGTTGTTTTCTGGCTCGAGTCTCGCCAAACTGACGGGTTTGGGCGCGGAGGAGGGGGTCTACATCATGCAAGCCTCCCAGCAGGCGGGCATTGACCTGAACCTACGCGGCTTGCTGATTGCGGGCATTCTCATCGGTAGCCTGGGCGCGTTGGTGGATTCGACGGTCGCCCAAGCCGCCGTGGTGCGCGAACTGAGCAACCTCAACCCAAAACTCGAGTGGCAACAACTTTACAAAAGCGGCATGAGCGTCGGTTTTGACCACATTGGCAGTCTGGTCAACACGCTTGTGCTGGCAAATGTCGGCTCGAGCTTGCCGCTCTGGGTCTTGTTCACGCTGGGCAAAACCAGTTTCACCCGCGTCGTCAACCTCGAGCTGGTCGCGGAGGACGCGCTGCTCGAGGCGTTACAGCTTCCAGGGGCGGCACAAAGGTCTGGCTCGAGGTTGCTGGAGGAATACAAGCGACCAAATTCGGACGGTCCAAATTTCTGATACGACGCCAGGAAGGCTCAAGGCACAAAAATGGCTTCGCGCTGTTTTGCCCACCACCGTTTTTTCTGCTCGCTCGAGACAAGCCGAGTGGGTGTGTGGTTGTGCTTAAACGTATACTGAATCCAGATGGGTTTACGGCTCGAATCGAACATCAGTTTTGTACCGCGCACCTTCAGAAAGTGATACACCCAAAAACTGTGATACTTTCCATCTCGAGAAGGTTCTTCGGCAGAAATAAACCACGTGTGAACCACGTTCGCCTGCCCCGTCCCAAGTTGCAGCAGGTCGTTTGGGTCAAAACCCATCGTGTTCAGTTTGGTTATCACATAGCCAGCTTTTGATGACAACCCAAAAATCGCGTCACAATACTCGCTCGCCAAACCGTTGCCAGTGGATGCGGCAACCATGACATAATCTGGTATCCCATCACGGTTTAAATCACCCTCGAGCACATAATCAAACCAGGGAACATAATAGAGTCGAATTCGGGTTTTCAAACTGCCGTCTCGGTACACTTGGATTTCTGATGCCTGCTCAGAACTGTTCAAAATCACCCTTAATAGATTGTTCTTAGAGTGACACACATACTCTTAACGCCCTAAATTTCGCCGCTCGAGGGAACATTCCCGCATTGCAAAACGTTTCACGTTTGCCAATGGTTCATAACCACTCGAGTACGCCCCAGACCACGCCGCTCGAGCCGCCAAAACGCAGGCGAACAAGACAACCACTGTTGTTTTCAACCACGTTACTCGAGTCATGCCTTCAGTCTAACGCTGTTCAAGTCTGTCAACCCATGTCAAACTCTTTTTTGATGTTAAATGTTGTTTTGTACCGACCCGAAAATCCGCACAACACCGGCGCGATTGCCCGCACCTGCGCCATGCTGAGGGCAAAGTTGCATCTGGTTAAACCGTATGGCTTTGACAGCATCGGCAAAGATGCCCGCCGTGCCAGCATGGGTTATCTCGAGGATTCGCAGATGCTCGAGCACGAATCTTGGCAGGCATTTATGGCGTCTGTGCACAGCGATGCCCGAATCTGGTTGTTTTCTGACAAGGGCGCTGGCGTTTACAGCCAAGTCGAATTTTTAGAAGACGATTACCTGGTGTTCGGACGCGAATCCGACGGTTTACCGCTCGAGATTTTGAACGCGCATCCCGCCCTGAACATTCCCATGCCAGGTGCAATTCTCAAACCTCGAGACGACCACCGTTTTCACAGCCTGAATTTGTCGGTCAGTGTTGGCATTGCGGCTTACGAGGCAGCGCGACAAATTCAAAAAAATTGGTTGCCGTAGGGGCGCACAGCCGTGCGCCCTCGCGCCCAAACACGCGCCCAATCAATTCAACGTCCGTCCGCCGCTCGAGCCAAGCAAGGTGTTGGCTTTTGCAATGTATCCCTCGAGCGTGACCGCCCACTCGTCCGAAGGCTCGAGGTGCGGCAGGGCAATTTGGGCGTGGTACAGAATGCGGTTTGGTTCGCGCCAACCAAGTTGCACCAGCGTGTCGGCAATCATTTGATGCGCCAGCACCCAGTCGCGGCTGGCATCGGCGGCGAATTCGAGCACGCGGTTGTAATGCTCGAGCGCGTCGTCCAAGCGATAATATTCGTAAGCAATGTTGGCGAGCAGCAAACTGGCGGGAATGATCGCGCCAGCCTCTAAGGCAAGGGTGGCTTGGCGTTCGGTGGCGTCAAAGTCTCCCAGCCGGTACTCGAGTTCGGCAAGGTCGGCGAGGACCTCGGCTTTGTACGGGTATTCACTGTCTAGCAATGCGGCATTCAGGCTGGCTCGAGACTCTTCTGGAAGTCCAGCATCCATTTGCGCCAAACCCATCTCGTGCAACGCATACGATTTATCGGCGGCTGGAGCGAGTTGCACTGCTCGGGAGAACGCCGCCAGTGCGCCCGGCATGTCCGCCATTGCCGCCAGCGATTGCCCGTGCACCAGTGCCACGCCAAAACTCGGCTCACCCACCTCGTCCTCTAAAGCCCGAGCCAGTTCGGCACGTTCTCTGGCGAGGCTGGGGTTATCCAGTGCCAAATGTGCTCGAGCCTCCAAGTGCAGGCGACTGGCGGCTTCCAGCGCCGGCTCGAGGTTGTTGTACAAACCCACGACTTGCTCGAGGGTGATCAGGGCTTCAAAGGGTTCTTCAAGCTCCAAGAGCATGGCGGCTTGATCCATCAACAGGGCGGCTTTGTCCGTGCCACTGGTCAAGTCCGCCCCGTGACTGTACGCCTGTTCTGCCTCACGCCAGCGCGACAAGCCCTCGAGCGCCCCGCCGCGCCAAGACCAGTAGCGCCAACGCAAGAACGCGGGCAGTTCCTCCAAGACGATGCCGTCAAGCAATTCGAGCGCGGTTTCGGGTTCGCCCAGCGTCACCAGCGCACTGACCGCATGAAATTTGGCGACGCTCGAGCCGCCCCGTGACTGTGCCGCCAACTCGAGCGCGCGCATTTTGCGGGGTTCGCTGTCATTGATGCGTTCACCCAATTCAAACGCTTCCAACTCGAGCGTGAACGCAATATTTGCCGCCCGCAATGCCATGTATGTTGGGTCTTGCCGCAAGAGCGGATTGCTCAAGACCGCGTTCGACAAACTCTGCGACGAACCCTCAATGCCCTCACGCCCGTAAAGCGTGTAAATCCCAGCCATCTCGAGGTCACACTGGGCGGCAATGCGCGGGTCACGGCTGCTTCTCGCGCCTTTCTCGAGCGTTTCAAAGGCAGTTTCAAAGTCGCCTTTTTCCAAGGCTTGATGGGCGGTTTGCAGAATATCCAAAGCGTGTCCAGCATAACCCGACGAGGCGGGGATTGATTGAACTTGGTTTGAGGTTTTGCAATTTTAAGAAACAAATCTCGAGATCAGGCGGGTGGTTTTGTTTTGCTTGTTGCTGATTTCTTTTTCGGTGCGGATAAACCAAGAGATCGTAAAAACAAGGCAGTGTTCAAAATGCGGGTGTTTCCAACCCGACCAACCACCAGCAAGTCCTTACCATCCAGTGTGACCAAAACATCAGCCTCACCAGAAAGTGCCAACTCGAGCAAGTAATCATCTTTGGGGTCTTGCGTTTCGGCGCTTTTGGACAAGCGTATTTTTGTGCCTTTTTGTTGAATCAAAGTGACCAAAGCACGGGCTTGTTGAGGCGCAATGAGCTTTGCAAATTTCTTGCGACTGCTGACTTCGCTTAACTCGAGCAGACATTCATTGTTGTACAACAATTCAAAACGTTCTTCGTAAAGCAAACGAATCACGGTGGCAGCGCTGGAATCTGGTGAAATTAAACCCGAAATCCAAACGCTGGTGTCCACCACCACTTTCATGAACGTTTTTGGCGGTAAGATTTTACTTCTTTTAATGCCAAAGTATTGGCTTGGGATTCGGTTAACACTTTTGCACCGTCAGGACGTGCAAAAATTTGGGACAGCAGATCATCTTCGGGGGCAGCATTCACACCCAATTCCTCGAGCATGATTTCCAAAGCTTTTATTCGGGTGCGAATACCTCTAGAAGAACGGAAGCGATCCAAACCAGATAAAGCTTTTTCAGAAATCCGAAGCATGGTCATGGGGAAATTTTAACACCGAATTTGTAAGAGTCATACCCAAAATCGGTTTCCTCAAGAATTCGCGTCAGGAACGATTTTGGTTCGTTTTGGGCATTTTCAAAACCCCGATGTCAAAATTTATCTCGAGCCTTGGGTTAAATTGGTTGGCAACTTACCAAGGAGAACCGATGAAATTACAGATTGATCCTGAATGGTCTTCAAATGCAAAACAAACGTTGCTCGAGATCAAAAAGACAGGGCTGCGAAACAAAATCCAAGACCATCTGGTTTGGGTGATTGACGGCTCTTGGACGTTTGTCATCACGGCAAGTTGGTACCGGAATCAACCACACAGCCATCCTGCCAGCAACCCAGTTTTGGGACAGAGGCTCGAGAAATACGAGCAATGGTTTTTGTACTCGCCCGCAGAATTTAAGAAAAAGTTGGGATTTGCCGACAGCGCCTTTCCGTTTCTTCGTTTTGCCCAGGGGCAAGGTTTTGATTTTTTGAGAGGGGTTTGTTATTCGGTTGTGTTAAACGCACCGATTCAAGCCACTTGGGATTCGCCAGTTGAGATCAGTTCACAAAAGCGCCAAGAACTGGCTGACCTGATTCAAGACATGGCACTGTGCTACCCCGAATATCCCGAATGGGCAGACGTGCTGCCAGTGGCAATTCTTGGTGATTCGTTTCGTTTTGGTTGGAACAACGCAGGGACTGTATTTTGTCCGCTCAACCCAGAATGGGCGCTTGAGCTTTCGATTGCGGCTGGGTTGCACAACCGAAAACCCACAGAGCAAGAAATTCAATTGATTGAAAACGCTTTGCCGTAAACAATCTCGAGCCTTACATTCCCGTCATTCCAGAAATCAATAAAACTCCCTTCTCTCCTGGGAGAGAAGGGCTGGGGATGAGAGGAAAAATACGGCTGGCTCGAGTTTAAAACTCAATCGTCGTCGTTGTTACGCCGCGTGGTCGTTCCTGGAGCGCTCGAGCTTCCCGAATCACGGCTGGTAAACCCGTGGTCTTTGCGTTTGCCAAAACCGCGTTGTTCGCTACCGCCCTCGCGGGGTACAAATCCACCCTCGCGTGGTTTGAAGCCGCCCTCGGTGCGTGGGCTGCTCGAGTCACGGTTGAATGAGCCGCCCTCGCGTGGTTTGAAACCGCCACGGTCATTGCTGCCACCTTCGCGTGGACGGAATCCGCCGCTCGAGCTTGTTCCGCGTGAATCACTGCCGCCTTCGCGTGGTCGAAATCCGCCACGGTCGCCGCCGGATGGACGGTCACTGCCGCGAGAGTCGCTGCCGCCGCGTGGTGAGAATCCACCTTCGCGTGGTTTGAATCCACCGCTGCGTTCCGCGCCGTCGCGTCCAAAGCCACGACTTGGACGGTCGCTGCTCGAGGAGCGATCTGAACTTGGGCGGTCTGAGCTTGGTCGGTCACTGCCGCCGCCACGGTCAAATTTTGGACGGTCGCCGAAATCGCGCTTTGGTCGGTCATCGCCGCCACTGAATTTTGGTCTATCGCCGAATTCGCGGCGTGGGGGTCTGGCGTCACGATCACCAAATTTTGGTCTATCGCCGAAATCGCGTTTAGGTTTATCACCAAAATCGCGGTTTGGACGGTCGCCGCTTGGTCGGTCATCGCGGCGTGGGGGTCTGGAGTCGCCACCACGTTCTTCGACTTTCTTTGCCAGGTTGCGCACCAGGGCGTTCAGTTCTTCAATGCGGGCGGTAAGTAGCCCGAGTTGAATTTCAACGCCACTCGGCTCGTCGCTGCCAAGTGTTGCAGCTTCCTCGTCGGTTGCCAGCACGTATTTGGCAGGCTCAATGTGGCTCGCATCAATCTGGTCATCCTCGAGGTCGCTTTGGTCGGGTGCAACTTCAACCAATTTTGGCTTGCGGGGTTTTCGGGTCACGATTGGTGCTTCGTTGATGACTGCTTTGATGGCAGTTTCGTCAATGTTCTTGCGTGGCATACTGATCCTTCTTTCTTACGCTAAAAAATAGCGTGCATACAGCAAACGATGAGCGCCTGATTGCGCTCGAGTCGTACCCTTGTGCGCCCTTTGGCGCTCGAGGTGTAGCCCTGATGCGCCTTTTGGCGCTCGAGTTCTACATTGTACTCTTCTCGAGCCAGTTTCACACAGCTTTTGGCATGTGTGGTTGTCTCGAGGGAACGAACGGATGCTGGAATGCCGTGTTTCACGGGCTGGTGCAGCCGCTTAAAGTGGGTTCTCAAACGTGAAAGAAACCTCACGTTCACTGGGTGCAGTGTTCCATGTTCGGGGACAACACCAAAGAGGCATATGCCCCGCCCCGTCTCGAGGAAACTGTATTCAAGCATCCTCTTCTTTGGGCTTTAATAGCCTGACTTTGATATGCTAGGATTCTCAGGGTTGCGAACAGGTTTGCCTGGGCGCACTTTTCATAAATCAAAGCCGCTCGCACAGTTTTACCTCCAGGACGAAGGTTCTGGGATTTTGTGTCGAAAGTGGCAGGAACCAAACGCCGCCGGTCAGACGACGGGCGCAACAGGAAGGGAGGCAGGGCTTGGAATCTTCAACAGGAGTTCTCTCGGAACTCGCCAAACGTGAACAAGCGCTCTCGAGCAAGGTCGAAGCCGCGAAGGTCGAGGCAGCCAAATTGATTTCGGATGCCGAAGCCAAAGCCAAGGACGTGCTCGGTAAAGCCGAAAGCGATGTCAGAACCTTGAGTGATGAATTCAAGGCGCGTCGTGAAGCCGAGGAGAAAAACATTCTCGAGTCGGGCGCTATTGCCGCCCGTTCGGCGGCGGACGCTGCAAAATCGGCGGCGCTGGGCAAGGTCGCGGATGCGGTCAAAACGATTGTGGGGCGTGTCTTACCGTGAGTTTTGGTTCTGTGCTTGAAAGGCTGACATTATGATCGCGGAGATGGCACAGGTGCTCATCCTGGGGCGCAAACGCGATTCGCTCGAGGTGGCTCGGGTATTGCAAAACGCGGGTGTGGTTCATATTGACCCGCTCGAGGCTGGCGAATTGCCTCGCGCCGTGCTGCAAGGCACGGATAGCGAGCGCAAAAGCATTCTCGAGCGTCAACTTGCCCGTGCCGAATCGGCGCTGGCGGCATTGGGTGTTTCAGATGCAGTTGCCGATGAGAGCAAGCTCAAAAGCATTCCAGATTTGGGCGCATACCTCGAGGAAATTGGGCATCGTACCGACGTGCTGAGCAAAGAACAAACCGATCTGGCTGCCGAGTTGGGCGCGATTGGTTCGTTCAATACGGTCACAAAGGCACTTGCAGATTTAAGCGGTTCGCTTTCCAAATCCGAGCGCGTTGGAGTTTTGGGTTTCACATTCGTCAAACCCGAAGAACTGGTCAAGCTCGAGCAAACCTTGAAAGACGCTGGCTTGACGTATGCCTTGGGCAACAAGACTGCCGGAAATCTCGAGGCTGGAGTCTTGGCAGTGAAAAAGCAAGACCTGTCCTTGGCTCGCACGGCGTTGACCCGCAGTGGTCTGGGCGAGGTTCGTCTGCCAGGTCGCTTCGAGAACCTTGGTTTCGCTAGCGCCAGTGAACTGATGAATGAACGCGCCCGCACTGCCCCAGAAGAATTGCAGGGCGTGAATGATGGGTTAGAGCGTCTCAAGCGCGAACACGCGGGCGCACTTTCCGCCTCGCGTCTCGAGTTGCGCGACGAACTAGGACGTTATGACGCGGTGAACGCTTCAGTCGCAGGCAAGTACGGTTTTGCCATGCGCGGTTGGTTGCCCAAAAAGAACACCTACAGCCTCGAGATGGCGCTCGCGCCGTTGAAGGGTCAAGTGATTTACCAGTTCGAGGATGCGCCAACGCATCACGCCGAGCATGTTCCAGTGACGCTCGACAATGCGCCTGCGGTCAAACCGTTTGAATTGTTGATGGGCATTTTCGCGCCGCCAGCGTATGGCAGCTTTGACCCAACTTGGGTGCTTGCGCTGTGCTTCCCGATTTTCTTCGGTTTTGTCATCGGCGACATCGGCTTGGGTGCGATTTCCTTGGCACTCGCGTTCATGTTTCGCGGCATGGCTGAAAAAGGTCAGACGCTCAAGATTGATTTCATGGGCGTTGCCGTCTCGGGTGCACCACTGAAAAACGTGGCGACCATTCTGACCCACATGGCAGTCTGGAGTATCATCTTCGGCTTTGTTTACGGCGAATTCTTCGGCACGCTGGGCGAACACCTGGGATTGTTCTATATCGCAGGTCATGCCACAGAAGCTGGTCACGAAGCCAAAGGTTTGATCCCAATTCTGATTCCGCGTCTCGAGAGTACCGCCACGGGTTTGATGCTGATTCTGTCACTGATTCCTGGCATCTTGCAGATTCTTTACGGTTGGTTTATTCGCTTCCGTTTGGGATTGCAGCACGGCGACAAAAAACACACTTTTGAGGGCATCGGCATGTTCGTTGGTCTGGTCGGTCTGATTCTGGTTTCGTACTCGTTCCGCAATCCAGGCACACCACCGATTTTCAACATCATCGCGGCAGTTTGCGGGTTAGTTTTTGTGGCGTGCGTGTTCTTGTCGGGCGTGTTCATGATGTTCATCGAAATCATTTCCAATGGCGGCAACATCCTCAGTTACTTGCGACTTTACGCGGTTGGTCTCTCGAGCGCGGTGCTCGGGAAACTGGCGACGGACGCGGGTTGGAGTCTGGGCATGGGTGTCGGCGGCGGCAAAGGTCTGGCGCTCGGCGTTCTGGGCGTGATTGGCGGCGTTATCGTTGCCACATTGATTCACTTCCTGGCGATTTTGTTTACCATCATTGGTCACGTCTTGCAGCCTTTGCGTTTGCATTACGCTGAGTTCTTTACAAAGTTCGGGTTTTACGACGGTAGTGGTCGGCAGTACAAGCCATTCGCTCGCTTGAGCCAAGCGCCCAAGCCATAAGATTTCTCGAGTTTTTCAAAACAAATGGTTTTGAAGGCATTTACGGAGGTTATATGAAGAAGTACGGATTCTTGATTTCGTTGTTGGTTCTCGCCCTCGGTTCAATCGGTTTCGCTCAAGACGCTGCTGCGGCAGTCGGCACCTCAATTGGTGGCGGTCTGGCAGCCATCGGTGCAGGTTTGGGCTTGGGCTTGGCAGCCGTCGGCGTGGGTCTGGCACAAGGTCGTATCGGTGCAGCAGCCGCAGGTGCAGTTGCCGAAAAGCCAAGCTTGTTCGGTACGCTCCTGATCTACTTGGTCATTCCAGAAACCCTCGTGATTTTCGGCTTCCTCGTGGTGATCTTCTTCCAAGGCGCAGTGAAATAAACCATGGCTGACCTAGCCACCCTACTCGAGTCCGAAGCGAACGCGGAAGTTGAGGCGATTCTCAGCGAAGCCCGTTCCAAAGCGGACGTGATCGTGCAAGGCGCGAATGAACAAGCCAAAAGCTTGGTCGATTCTCGCCGTCGCACCCTCGAGACCGAACTGGTTGCGGCTCAGGTTCGTGCCAAAAGCGCTGCCGATTTGGATGCGGCATCGCAACGTCTGAACGCCAACCACGTCGCCACCGAGCAATCTTTCAATCAAGCCGAAACCGAGTTGCGCAACTTTACCAAAAGCGGCGAGTACAAGAACGTGCTCGAGAAATTGATTCGTGAAGTTCAAGGCGCTCTTCAAAACATCTCAAAACTTGAGGTTCATCCAGACGACGTGGCGGTTGCCAGCGAAGCGGCGAAAAACGCGGGTTTGAACGTTGCGATCAGCGCCAACAGCGATGTCGAAACCGGAGTGCGTGCCGTCGCCGAAGGTGGTCAGTCCTCGATCACCAACACCCTCCTGGGTCGTCTCGGACGCGCTCGAGATGGACTCTTGAGCGAAGTCGCCCGAACGTTGACGGGGAATTGAGGCGTTGTGCCTGACGATTACGGTTACATCAATGCGCGGGTGCGAGTCATGCACTCCAAGTTGCTCTCCTCGAAACTCGAGGAGGCGCTTTCTGCAGAAAGTTACGGCGAGTACTTGCGGGTTTTAACTGAAACTGATCTTGCCCCCGACCTTGGTGATGCCACGGCGCAGGGCGCGGGTCTGAACGAACTGGACAAGGCACTCTCGAGGAACTTTTTTGGCGTGGCTCAAAAATTGGCTGGTTTTGGCGACGGAAATGCCGGACGCGAGATTGGCTTGTTGCTCTCCAAGTACGATCTTCTCAACCTCAAAGCCATCGCTCGAGGCAAGTTTTCGGGTCGTGGCAGCGACGAGATCGAAAAAAGTTTGATTCCCGCCGGAACGATCAAACCCGCCGTGCTCTCTGGTTTGGCTGCCGCACCCGATCTGGGTTCGCTGGCGCAAAACCTCAACGTGGTCGGGCATCCTCTGGCGAACAGTTTTAGAACCGCCGTGGCCCAACTCGCTGGCGACAACGATTTGCTGGCGTTCGAGGTGTCCTTGGATCAAGCCTATTACAGTGAAGCCTTAAAACGCTCGAGTGACACCTTGACCAGTTACTTCAAACGCGACATTGACGGTGCGAACATCATGACCGCCCTCAAACTGAAAGCCCAGGGCATCTCGAGCAATGCGGATCGCTACTTTGTGGCTGGGGGTAAAGAGGTTGGTGCGGATCGTTTTGCCCAGATTGCCAGTGGTTCGGGTGGACTTGACGGACTTGCGGCTTTTGCAGGACTGTCTGAGATTTCGGATTTGGGTCAAGCCGAATCGGTCGTTCGTACCGTATTACTGAGAGATGCCAAACGCTTGTACACCAGCGATGCGCTTGGGATCGGCGTGGTGATTGGCTTCCTGAAAGAAAAAGAAAACGAAGTCGCCCTGACCCGTTTGATCGCCCGAGGCAAGTTCTACGGCGTGCCAAACGAGACGCTTCGCAAGGAGGTTGGCAATGGCTTATAAAATGGCTATCGTGACCGACGGCGAAACCGCCACAGGTTTCAGGCTAGCTGGTGTCGAGGTGCTCGAGGCGAGCGACCAAGCCAGCGCCGTCAAAGTGCTGGAAATTGCAATCTCGAGCGGCGAGTACGGTCTGGTTGCCGTGGACGAAAGTCTCATTCCTGACCCTGCCAAGTCCTTAGAGCGTCAAATGCGTGGTCGTGACCTGCCAGTGTTGCTACCAATGCCAAGCCTCAGCTTTGCATTTACCGAGGGGCAAGACGCAAAAGCGTACATGCGAGAACTGGTTCGCAGCACGATTGGTTTTGAAATCAAGATGTAAACAAAACCCGATTTTGAGGCTCGAGAGAACCTCGAGATAAAAGCGCTCTCGAGCTTGAATGTTTAAGAAATTTTTTTGAGGAGGTCAGAATGGCAGGTAAAATTAAATCCATCGCTGGTCCTGCGGTACTTGTTGAAGACCTTGAAGGCGCAAAAATGAACGATATCGTTCGCGTCGGCACGGAAGAACTCGTCGGTGAGATCATTCGTCTCGACGGCAACATTTGTTTCGTTCAGGTTTACGAAGACACCAACGGTTTGACCGTGGGCGAGACCGTCTACACCACCAACTTGCCGCTTGCCGTCGAACTTGGACCTGGAATGCTTAACGGTATTTTCGACGGCATTCAACGTCCGCTCGACAAAATCCGTGAAGCTTCAGGGGACTTTATCGCCCGTGGCATCAACGTTAAATCATTGTCGCGCACCGCCAAATGGGCGTTCACGCCCAGCGTCAATGTCGGCGATCATGTGGCTGGCGGCTCGAGCCTTGGTACTGTGCCAGAGTTCAGCTTCACCCACAAAATTCTTGTCCCGCCCACCACTTCGGGCGTGATTAAAACCCTGAAACCTGCCGGTGAGTATGTGCTCGATGATGTCATTGCGACGCTCGAGGATGGCACGGAACTGAAGATGTATCACACCTGGGCGGTGCGTAAAGCGCGTCCTGTGAATACCAAACTCGATCCAAACCTGCCATTTTTGACGGGTATGCGAATTCTCGACGTGCTCTTCCCGCTGACCGCAGGTGGCACGGCGGCAATTCCAGGACCGTTCGGTTCGGGCAAGACCGTGACCCAACAAAGCATTGCCAAATTCGGCAACGCCGACATTGTGGTGTACGTGGGTTGCGGCGAGCGCGGCAATGAGATGACCGACGTGCTGGTTGAATTCCCAGAACTCGAGGACCCAAAGACGGGCAATCCCCTCATGCAGCGCACGATCTTGTTGGCGAACACCTCCAATATGCCCGTCGCCGCCCGAGAAGCCAGCTTGTACTGCGGTGTGACCCTCGCAGAATACTTCCGCGACCAAGGGTACGCCGTGTCCATGATGGCGGACAGCACCAGCCGTTGGGCAGAAGCCTTGCGTGAAATCGCTTCTCGCTTGCAAGAAATGCCAGCCGAGGAAGGTTACCCACCGTATCTTTCATCACGTCTTTCGGCATTCTACGAACGCGCCGGACGCGTCAAGACGCTCGAGGGCAATGCCGGTTCGGTTTCGGTCATCGGTGCGGTTTCGCCTGCCGGTGGCGACCTTTCAGAACCCGTCACCCAAGCCACGCTCCGGATCACCGGTGCGTTCTGGGCACTCGATGCCAGCCTTGCGCGTGCGCGTCACTTCCCAGCCATCAACTGGGCGCAAAGCTACAGCCTGTTCATGAACATCCTCGAGCCTTGGTACAGAGCCAACATCAACCAGGATTACCCAGAATTGCGACTCGAGATTCTGACGTTGCTTCAACGCGAAGCCGCACTGCAAGAGGTCGTGCAACTTGTCGGACCCGACGCGCTGCAAGACGCAGAGCGCCTCAATTTGGAGGTCGGACGCATCATCCGCGAAGATTTCCTCCAACAAAACGGTTACGACAAGGTAGACGCCAGTTGCAGCATGGAAAAGGCTTACGGCATGATGCAAATGATGACTGCCCTGAACAAAACAGGCGAAGCCATGCTGAAAAACGGCGGCAGCATCAACGACTTCTTAAACGACGCCAACACCCTGGAGAAAGTCGGTCGTGCGCGATTTGTGCCCGAAAATGAATTCCCAGCTTACATGGCAGATTACATGAAGTCGCTCGAGACTGCATTTAAAGCAACGGCTTAACGTTTTTGATTGGTTGGAGGTGACGCATGGCAACATTTTCTCGGGCTTTTATTCTGTTTGGATTGGTGCTTCCAATCTGGGCAGGATTCGAGTTTGTCAGCGTTGCCGTTGCCCAGAAGGTTGTGCGTTTTGTCCTGAAACCTGGAATGGTTCAAAAGGCAACAGCCGGGTTTGATGAAATTGGGCGAGTTGTGGTTGACATCGAATTGAACCCTAAAGCCGCTCGGCAATTTGCCGAACTGACGGGTCAAAATATTGGCAACGATCTCGAGTTGGTGATTGATGGAAAGGTTGTTGTCAAAGCCCGCATCAATACTCGGATTGAAGGTCGTATCCAACCCTCTGGAAATTATACCCTCGAGGAAGCCCAAGCCATTGCTCGTAAAATCCAACCCAATCAAAATCAAACGCAGAACGGGTGGCTTCAACAGCTCTCTCAGGTGCTCGAGTTTATCCTGAAGCTTTTCAAAGGTAGGTGAATGATGGATTTATTAAAGAAAGAATACAACTCTGCCAGTTACGTCTCTGGTCCGCTGTTGTACTTAGAAGGTGCAAAAGATTTGCCTTACGGCGCGATTGTGGACATCACCGACGGCAACAAACGCGTGCGTGGTGGTCAGGTCATTGAGGTTTCCGACGAATTCACCGTACTTCAGGTTTTCGAGGAAACATCAGGTTTAGACCTTGCCAGCACCAGCGTCAGCCTGGTCGAAGACGTGGCGCGACTTGGCGTCAGCAAAGAAATGATTGGACGCCGTTTTAATGGTATCGGTAAACCGATTGACGGTCTGCCACCAGTCGTTGCCGATAAGCGCCTTTCGATCAACGGCAGCGCCATCAACCCCGTCGCTCGAGAGAAGCCAGAAGAATTCATTCAGACTGGTATCAGCGCGATTGACGTGAACATCACCCTGGTTCGTGGTCAGAAGCTGCCGATCTTCTCGGGTTCTGGTTTGCCGCACAATGAACTTGCCGCCCAAATTGCACGTCAAGCCAAGGTCATTGGCGAGGGCGGCGAAGGTTTCGCCGTGGTCTTCGCGGCAATGGGTATCACCCAACGCGAGGTGTCGTACTTCGTCAACGAATTTGAACGCACGGGCGCATTGGCGCGTTCGGTCTTGTTCCTGAACAAAGCCGACGATCCAACCGTCGAACGACTGCTGACCCCGCGCATGGCGCTGACCGCTGCCGAATACCTCGCGTTTGAGCTTGGTTATCACGTGCTCGTTATCCTCACCGATTTGACCAACTACTGCGAAGCCTTGCGTGAAATCGGTGGCGCTCGAGAAGAAATTCCTGGTCGTCGCGGCTACCCAGGTTACATGTACACCGATCTTGCATCTTTGTACGAACGCGCGGGCGTGATTCACGGCAAGCCAGGTTCGGTCACGCAAATTCCGATTTTGTCCATGCCAGGTGACGACATCACCCACCCGATTCCAGATTTGACTGGTTACATCACCGAAGGACAGATTTTCGTCTCGCGTCAACTTGCTAGCGCTGGTATTTTCCCGCCAATTAACGTGCAACCTTCGCTTTCACGTTTGATGGGCAACGGCATCGGTAAAGGCAAAACCCGAGCCGACCACAAAGAGGTCGCAGATCAGTTGTTTGCCTCTTACGCCAGGGGTGTGGATTTGCGCAAACTCGTCGCCATCACGGGTGAAGACGCCCTGACCGACAACGACAAGAAATACTTGCGTTTCGCCGAGGGTTTCGAGCAGAAATTTATCAACCAAGGCGCAGCCGACCGCAGCATCGAACAAAGCCTCAGCATCGCCTGGGCGCTCTTGAGCGAATTCCCACGCACCGAACTCAAACGTATTCGTAAAGAATACATTGAAACCTACTACGGCACGCAAAAAATGTCGGAATTGGTCGCGTAGGCTCTCACCCGACTCGCTGAGGCTCGTCACCCTCTCTCGCAAGCGAAAGAGGGTTTAACAGTGCAAATGTTGTCTAAGAGCAATTATTTCAGCCCCACAACAAAGCCAGAAAACCCCCTTCTCTCGATGTTGAGAGAAGGGTCGGGGATGAGAGAAGAGCAAAGGTCGCTCGAGTTTACATAGCAGCAAAGGAGGTGTAACACATGGCGGAACAAGTCAGTCCAACCCGCAGTAACCTGATCGCCAAACGCGGTCAACGCCGCTTGGCAGTTCAAGGCGTGGACCTTCTGAAGCGCAAGCGCGATGCGCTGATCGGTGAGTTCTTCGCGCTCGTCAAAGAGTCCCTGGCGGCTCGAGAGGCGCTGCAAAGCACCAGCAAGGAGGCGTACTTCGCTCTTTTTCTGGCGAAAGCTTGGGACAGCCCAGAAGCCGTAGAATCGCTGGCACTTGCTCGCAAGGCAGGACTCAACCTCGAGCTTTCGGTCGAAAGCATTTACGGGGTGAAAGTTCCCAAGATTGTCATGCCAGAAATCAGCAAGGTGCTGCCGTTCAGCCCAATTGGCGCTGGAGCACGCACGCTCGAGGCGGCAGGACAATTTCAGAATGTGGTCGAGGCACTTATTAACGTGGCAGCCACCGAGAACAAATTGCGCCGCATCGGTGAGGAAATCAAAAAAACCTCCAGGCGCGTCAACGCGCTCGAGCAAATTGTCGTGCCTGACATTACGGCACAGATCAAAGGCATCTCGGACGTGCTCGATCAACGCGCACTCGAGGAAGTCACGACCCTGAAGCGGATCAAAGCCAAAATTGATGCCGAAGCCGAAGACGCTTCTGGCAAGGCGATTGCTTCCCAGGCGGTTGGCGCAGGACTTTAAGAATATTTTACAGGCAGTTTTGACCCCCAATCTCGAGGTTGGGGGTTTTTGAATCAGTGCACGCCACCTTCGGTCATGCTTGCCGCCGAATTGATCGCAAATCGGACGTTCTTGCGAAATTCTTGCAGGTTGCTCGAGTTGACATAGGTCATGGCGCTCTGCAATCCCTCCCGAAGTCGTGTCACAGCCTCCCCAGCGTTCTGATGAAAGGCGTGAAGGGTCTGGCTCGAACCTTCGATAAAATTGCGTTTCTCGGTCACGAGGGTGCTCGCCATGCCGAACAAATGCACGCCAGCCAACTTCCCACCCTCGAGAATCAACACTTCGTCTTCAAAACTGCCTGAGGCAAAGAATTTGCCCATCATGACGCCCTCACTGTAAACCAGCGCTTTGACGAAATCGCCCGCCGCGTTGACGCCGCCATCCGAGATAAGCTGCGCGTCAACATAACCCAGTTCTGCCCTGGCGGCATAGATTTGCTCGAGCACCGTCAGTTGTCCAACACCCACGCCCGTGTTGATGCGGGTGGTGCAGACCGAACCAGGTCCGACCCCGACCTTGATCACAAAATTCTGAAAACCAGAGAGTTTCATCAGCCAGTAGGCGAACACAAATCCCTCGACGCTGCCCACGTTGCCCAAAATAATGCCCTGCTTCACGCCCAACCCTCGAATTCGCTCGAGCAACGGCAAGACCGCCACGTTTGCGCCGTGGGCAATGTCGATGCTGGCAAACGCCAGATTGGGTTCTTGAAACACGGTTTTTAGAAAATCATCGGTTTCATTGATGCCAAGCGCCACACCGACCAGCGCGGGCGCACTCGAACGAACATCCTCGAGCCTTGCAGCATCGGACAGTCCCACCCGAGGGAGAATATGCACCCCGCCCCGACCCTCCTCCCAAACGTCTCGGGCGAACCTGGAGCGCATGAACGACATGCTCGCACCGAAGGCAGGAAACAACTCGAGGTCAGAATGCACGCCATGAAAAGTTTGGTTGACATTCACGCCCGTTCTGGAAAGCGCACGCGATAAGAACGTTGGCACGATGGCTTTGTCCGCGAAGGTGTAATACACCTGGCTGTGATCGAACTGATAACGGCTCAGCGCCTCCTCGGTGCGGGCAATGACTGATGACGCCAGATCAAGTTTGGGTGTGGTCATGTCAGAAGTTTAGCTCAAATTTCAAAATTCAGACAGTTGCTCGAGAAACCAAAAGAGGGCTGGAAATCTGTTGAACGCCATTTTCAAACCCGAGAAATCTGGTGCAAAACGGCAAGACGTGTCTTGTCCCTTCGTTGATTGGCTCGAGAAACAAAAATGGACCCGAGGAAAACCCCGAATCCATTCTTGAAAGCCCGAGAATTTAATTGCTGGTAAAGCTTTTGGTCACGGTTGGCTCAACACCGCAAGCGTTAAAAGTGATTTCGATAAAGCCATCACCGCTGTTGTTTGCCAGTGTGCCGCGCAGTTTGCCGCCAACAATCTTCAGGCGATCTGTGCAGGCTGGGTCAAATTGCAAGGCACTGATGGTTGATACGGTGTATGTGCGGCTCTTGCTGTCGCGGTTGTAACTCCAGTTGCCCGCCAAGCTTGCCGTGCCTGCCGGCAGTGGTTGACCCATGACAATCGAACCCGGGGTGCTGGCATTAAACACGTAATTCCATAAGTTGGTGATGGTGGCGGTGGGTTCATCGGTCACGCTG
Source organism: Deinococcales bacterium (assembly GCA_025352125.1). GTDB lineage: Bacteria > Deinococcota > Deinococci > Deinococcales > JAAFIG01 > JANXTZ01. The sequence goes on from JANXTZ010000030.1 coordinate 64,283, forward strand.
CGGGTGGTCGTGATGTTGTGGCTTTGCACAACCTGATCGGCGGTCTTGCGCGGGCTGCGGCTGCCCTTGCGAGCTTCGGTCACGACCTTGCCCGTGATCTTGTTGGTGCGGGATTCGGTCAGGTCGCTGGTCGAGTCAAAACCCCACACGCCAGCCACGCTCGAGGGATCGCTCACGATAAACGTACCCGTTTTGGTGTAAGAGAACAGCGTGCTGTCTTTGGCGCAATCAAACGTGTAGGTCGCCGAATCTGGTACGCCGTCGCCGTCGGTATCGACCAGAGGAGAGGGCGTGACGGTCACGCAAGCTGGACGGGTGCGTACATTCGACGGTGTGCTTTCTCCAAAACTCAGGGAGTTGACCGAATTTTCGACGGTCACCAGGCTGCTCGAGCTGACGAGTTCGTCGGTCATGGCGCTGGCGGTGGCATTCACTTCGGCAGCGTTGGGATTGTTGCTCACTTGCGAACCGCCGGCGTTACAGGCAGCCATCATCGCGGCGAGGGTCAGAACAGCTCCAAGTTTGATCACGTTTTTCATGGTTGTTTCCTTTCACTGGTCAAGCCAGCCGTGCAGGGTTTTGAGGCTCGAGTGGTTCAAACCTCTTGGAATAAACTTTAGAAAACATGGCGTTCCAAAATCGTTCCAAACAAAACCTTGAGCGACTTTAAAAACGTTCCAAACAAAAAACCTCCAAAATGGGAGGTCAAGATTTGCAATTCGAGATGCTCAAAAAACCCGAGACACCACAGGTTCAGTTCCGCAAGCCTGGAAGACGAGCTTCACTTCGGTTTTTGGTGTGGTCAGACGCAACTCACCGCCAACAATCCGTTGAGATTCGCAAGCAGGGTTATAAATTAACGGCACTTGAGTTGATGTTGTGAACACTCGAGAAATTTTGTTGCCAACCGTAAATTCGTTGCTGCCCGTCAGCGTGAACGTTCCCGCAGGCAGTGGTTGATTCAGGTCAATCGTGCCAGCCCCAGAAACTTGAAAGGCGAACGCCATCTTGTTGACCAAAGTCACTTTTGCACGCAAAGCAACCTGACGAACCAGTGTGATGTTGTGCGTTTGGGTCAGTGAGGTGTTCCCAGCCTGCGCGACTTCTCTTGTTCCATCTCTAGTCTCGGTGAATTTTGGTTTTAAAGCTGGGTCACGTACATACTTTAAGGCGGTCAGTGTTTCACGGTAACTGCGATCTGCGGTTGTTGGCTTGGTGTCCTCGAGCTTGATTTGACCACCAATCGTTTGTGTGCCGCCACCACGAGCGAGAGGAACATTTTGCGTGCATTTGGCTTCATCAAAAATGTAGGTGATGCTGTCGGGAACGCCATCAGAATCAGAATCCTTGGTTGAACCAACAATGGTGAGGCAACCTGCTGGTAAGGCTCGAGTTTGTACGGAACGGGTTTGGATTTCGGAAACTGGAATACTCAATCCTCCAGCTCCTGTGATGGCATCAGAAATGCTGGTGCTCGAGGCAGCATTTTCGGTTTCGCTGATGACGGTGCTGCCTAAATCTTGTAGGTCATCGTCACTCAGGTCATCGGTACTGTTGTTCTGGTTGCAGGCGCTGAAGCTTAAAACAAGTCCACACAAAAGAGCGACACCGAGATTGAATTTGAGTATTTTTTTCATCACAACTCCTTGAAATTTTTAGATTTATCGTAAACCACGCGAATGATCGGTATGACTGAAAGCTTTTAAATACTGCACCAATTCGCAAAGATCATTAAAACGGACGTGCTTGTTGGGTTCTGGACCTTCCAGAATAACGCGCCATTTTTGGTCGCTGATCGAATGTTTCATGCGAAGCTGAAAAACAATTTCTGGCGCTGGGTTTTGGGGTTTTGTCATGCCATTCCCTCCTATTTGACACCCTAGGGAAAGCAGCGTTCCAAAAACGTTCCAAGAATTGAATTGACCCTCACACACCTGCATACAGCTCGAGAAAAGACTGTTGCAGTTGGGGTTCTGACTCGAGGCTTTGAACCAGTTCATTGCGGTATTTTGTCAGGCTGGATTCTGTTTTTTGTGCCAACTGATCTTGTCGAAGAACGATATAAACTTTTTTCAATGCGACCAACAGTAAGAACGTCTCGAGTTTTGGGATTCTGCTTGAATTGAAGAACGCATTTGTGGTTCGCAATTGTTGCGTCAAAACCTCAATGTTTGTTGGATTTTTGAGCATCGCCTCGAGCTGAATGATTCTTGCACGCGCTTCGAGCCAGGCTGGAGCAGAAAAATCTGCCAGTGCTTGTAAGGCAACGGCGGTATTCCCAACCTCGAGTTGTACCTGCGCCAAGGTCGTGACAAACATCAAGCGATGTTCTATTGATGCTTCTTCAAAAGAGTTTTGAATTTTTTCCAGTTTTACCAATGCAGATTTGGGTTTTCCGCTGAGGAGTTCAATTCGTGCTTGAAGCGTCTCAAACAAGAGAACAAAAGCAGTGATTTCAGTGTTTTGAATCAAACTCGAGGTTTTCTCAAGATGGACTCGCGCTTGTTTTAGCGCCCCGAGATCAAGGTATGCGTCTGAAATAAATAACTCTTGAAGTACCTGTTGAATTGGCAATCCAAGTCTGTCACTCAATTCGAGTGCGGTTTTAGCAACTTGAATGGCTTCTCCAAAACGTCCAGTACGTCTTTTGATCTGAGCCAGCATGGTGGTGAATTGACTTTCTCGAGCCAGTATTTTCCCGCGTGAAAGCTCCAAGCCTTCCAAAACAACTTCTTCGGCAAGCTCAAAGTGTCCCGTTTGAATCAATTCTCCAGCTTGAATGACCAGTACAAACGCCAGCACCCGTTCAAACCGCATCTCTCGGGCTTGCTTCAGCGCTCTCTCGAGCATCTCGAGCGCCTCTTCCGACTGCCCCATCGCGCCGAGCATCTGCCCAATTTGTGCCAGCATGGTGATCTCAGAATCGTGCTTGCCTATTTTTTGGTACGCCGCGTGTGATGCCCGGGCATGTTCAAGCGCTTTTGGCAGGTTGCCTTGCTGCCTATAAACTTCTTTGAGCACGCTGTGAAGCTCGCCGTACATTTCCGTATTGGCTTGTTTCTCGAGCTTCAACCCGTTCAGCAAACGCGTTTCGGCATCCTGTAAACGACCGCAACCGACCAGTGCTGTGCCGCCCAGCAGCAAACTTTCGGCGGCGTAAGAGCCTGTTTTGCCCGTCAGCTTGTGGGCGTGTTCGGCTTGAAGAAGGGCTTGGGCGTATTGTCCTTTGTAAATGCCGTGTCTGGCGAGCATCAACCGCGCCTCAGTCTCGAGGTTTCTGTCTGTTCCTGCCAATTCGAGCATGGCGTTGGCGTGTCGCTCGAGTCCAGCAAGGTTCATTAAAGTCAACTCGAGTTCGCAAAGGGCTTTGTGGATGCCAAAAGCGTTTTGCGGGTCGGGTTGAAGCTCGAGCGCCCGCCCGTACTGGTTTTTGGCTTCATGGTGAGCAAATACGGCTTTGGCGGCAAGGGCAGCTTTGATGCGCCAGTTCACGGCTTCGCTTTCACGACCTCCACCCTCGAGATGTTCGGCAATTTGGGCGGGATTGGTGCTTTCTGAAATCAAGTTGTGTGCGAACTTGCGGTGAATCAAACGGCTGCGGTCAACACTGAGGGTATTTTTTAAGGTTCGGCGCGTCAGGTCATGCCCAAAACGGTAACCTGCGCCTTCAGAAACCAGAACGGTGGCTTGAATCGCACGCTCGAGGCTTTCAAGGTTCTCCCATTCGGAAAGCGCGGTCGCGCCCTCGAGCCAGTTGGCTTCAAACGGTTCAAAGGCAAGGCTGGCTGCCTCGAGCAGGCGCGTGCAGGCGGGTCCAAGTCGCTCGAGGCGTGAGAGCACCAAGTCGCGCACGTTGGGTGGGATTGGCAGTTCGGTGTAATCCTCGGTTGCGGTATCGAACGGGCTGGTCCAGGTGCCGTCATCGTTTTGGTGAAGCACCTGATTCTCGAACAGACCGCGCAACGTCTCGAGGGCAAACAGAGCATTGCCGCCCGTGGCTTGATGCAGTCGCTGGCTGAACAATTGGGCGCTTCCGCCCGAGAGGGCTTGAACCAAACTGAGCATGTCGCTTTGATTGAAGCTGGGCAACTCGAGTTGAGAGAGCAAACCATCACGCTCAAAGCTGGTCAACACGGTTTTGGCTTCTTTGTTGTCATTTAGCTCGAGCATCCGGGCGCTGGCGATGATGCGAATTTGGTTGGCGGCGCGTCGAATGACATGGGCGATCAACTCGAGGCTGGAGGCATCAAACCAGTGCAAATCATCCAGAATCAAAACGCTTCCAGGTGGTAAAGCGGCAAGCAACACACGAGACAAACCTTCAATAAGCCGTGCGCGTCCTTCACTCGAGTCTGACCCTGCAATGTTGCGCCCAGCGTCGAACTCTGGCACAAGCCGCGCCGCCTCGCGTTTCCAGACTGGCTCGAGGCTATCAAGCTCGAGTTGTTCTGTCTCGAGCAACCAGCGCAAGGTTTCTGCCACAGGATAAAACGGTGTATTGGCGGCGCTTTCAAAGCCTCGCAAGGTCAGGGTTTGACCGTGCATTTTTGCAAAATCTTCGATCAAACGTGTTTTACCGATGCCCGCCTCGCCTTTGACCAGCACCAAACCCTGCGTTTTGCCCTCGAGCCAAGCCCATTCCTCCTCACGTCCGATAAATGGTGGTCGGCGCAAAGCGGGTGTCAACACCGTGTTTTGCGGTGGCTCGAGTTCGGGTTGGGCGGCATCGCTGGTTTGGATTTTGTTGAAGAGTGCCAAGGTTTCAGGCAAGGGTTTTAAACCCAATTCTTGCTCGAGGGTTCGTTCCAAAATCTTATACCGTGCCAAGGCAGAGGCGCTTTCACCCAAGCGCCAATGCAGGCGCATGATTTCACGGTGAAAGGATTCTTGAAGCGGATCGGTCTCGAGCAGGCGAAGCCGCGTTTCAAGTGCGGCACGTAAATCACCCAGTCCCTCGAGTTTGACGGCTCGAGCCGCCAATAACCGAGCGAACCTGTTCTTGAACGACTCGCGTTTCGTTTCTAACCAATCTTCAAAAATACCCGCGCCAGAAATGTCGATGCCCGTCAAAAAATCACCCTGGTACACCTCGAGCGCAGCATCATCCTCGGCTTCAAGAAACGTTCGCAGATCAAGCTCAACATTGGTCAATCCAAGACTCGAAGTGCTGACCTCGATAAAGTCCCGCAGTGCCGTCTCACGCAACCTGAAAACCTCTTTGCGTAAATTGTTCCGCGCCGCATCCTCATCCAGGTCCGACCAGAGCAAATCTGCCAGTTTGGAACGCGAGGTTGTCCCCTCAAGCGCCAGAAACGCCAGCAACGCCAGGGCTTTGCGCGTCGCAAGGTTGACTTCCAAACCATTCAGCCGCACACGGGCAACGCCGAGCAGTGAAAGCTCGAGGCTCGAGGTGGTCGTCAAGTCTGGCATCAGAAATCCAAATGAGCTTACCAAAACTGAGTTGTAGAATCTGAGCATTGAACTTTTGATGCTCGAGCAACACGTTTTGTTCCAGGATTCTTCTGTTTTGCCATGAAGGAATACCCTTTTCTTGAGAATTGTATTTATGAAAGCAACTTGCTAAACCCTAACGTAAGAATTTCGTAATATCCAAAATCCTATACTGCAACAATGGACTTCCACTCACCAAAGACAGTGTTGATTCAACAAGTCACCGCATTGGCTTGCCTTGGTCTGGTCACGCTGTTGGTCGGTTGTAACAGCCAAAAAATGATTGTTCCCTCAACAATCGAAACGATTCCTTTGACCACAAAATACCCAAATCCAGACGTGATTGGCACGGTGTCGTTGCAAAATGCTGACACGATTTCCAGTCTGGAAAAACGCTTGAATGGCACAGTGGTCAACTGGCAACCCAGCCAGCAATACGCGGTGCTTGGCTTCACGCAGGCTGCGGCAAAAAACCTGCCAATTGATGTTCAAACCGAAACCAACACCACATCATTTGTCGGTGGTGGTTCACCTGCGGTCATGGACGGACGTTCGGGCATGTGGGCAGATGGACGCTCGGGAATGTGGGCTGATGGGCGTTCAGGCATGTGGGCAGACGGCATGTACCAAGTCGTGCCAGAAAACACCTCGACCTGGCAACAAATCAAACTTCAAGCGGGTCAAACCATTGCCCCTAACCTTGGCGCAGGCGTCAAAGTTGCCATCATTGACACTGGTATCGATTTGGCGCATTCTGCATTTACGGGCGTTCTCGCCCCAGCCAACGAACAATGGGATTTTGTGGGCAACGACGCCGTGCCACAAGAAGAAGGTACAATGGGCGTGGGTGGTTACGGACACGGTACGAACGTGGCGGGCATCATCCGACAAATCGCACCCAAGGCAACCCTGTTGCCAATTCGGGTTTTGAATTCGGCTGGCGAAGGACGAATCTTGGACGTGGCAGCCGCCATCGAATGGGCGATCAGCAAAGGCGCAAAAGTCATCAACCTCAGCCTTGGTACGCCAGACTATTCACTGATTATCAACAACGCCATCAACCATGCCAACAACCTGGGTATTTTTGTGGTCACATCGGCGGGAAACGACAACAGTTACATGGTCAATTATCCAGGAAGCCGCGCCTATGAAAGGGTTGAACGGGTCAGCGTGGGCAGTGTCGAAGCCAACGATTACCGCTCGAGCTTCTCCAATTACGGCTGGCAAGTCGAAGTTGCCGCACCAGGCAGCATGATTTACGGACCCGCCCCAGAAAATCGCCTTGCGGCTTGGTCAGGGACTTCACAAGCCACGCCCATGATCTCGGGGGCTTTGGCATTGGCGCTGGGTCAAAAACTCAAACCCAACATCACCAAAAACAATTTACTCGAGGAACTCATGAACCACAGCACACCAGTTTTGCAAATTCCTATTTACAAGCAACTGGGTCGAGGACGATTGAATGTTGAAGCCTTCCTGAACTGGGTTGTGCAGCCTTAGCCGATCATGCCAAGCGTAACTGAAATTCAGGACAACATCACCGCACAGGCTCGGCAATTGTTACAGATTGCCAAAGACAACCTGGTCAAAAATCCGCAAACCAGTTTGGAACAAGTGCAGTATGCCCTTCATTTGGGATCATCGAATCCAGAAATTCGTATTTTGGTCAACCTGATTCAAGGTCAAGTCCAACTCAATCAAGATCAGAATTTACAAGCCAGTGAAACGCTGATTCAAGCGCTTTCAGAAGCCAAACGAGGGCATTTTTTTGAACTTGAACTCGAGATTGACATGTTGCTGGGACAAGCTTTTCGCAGGTTGGGAAACTTTAACCAAGCCCTGAGTGATTTTCAGGAGAGCGCCAACCTTGCCGAAAAATTATCCAAACCCGAAATCCAAGCCGCCGCATTGAACGGCATTGCCAGTGTGTACTATGCCAGGGGCGAATACCAAAAATCCTTAACGCATTTGCAAAAAGCCCTCAAAATTCAATCGAAGTTTTCAAATTCCAGTTCTGCCGCCAAAACCATCATCAACATTGGCTTGCAGCACATCGAACTTGCAGAGTTTCCCAAAGCCATCAAACACTTTTTTAAAGCCTTGAAACTGACCCAGCAAAACCAAACTGATCAACGCACCGAAGGTATTTGCCTGCTCAACATTGGCGTGGTTTATCAAGAACTGGGTGACCATCCAAGGGCGCTCGAGTTTTACGTTAAGAGTTTAGAAGTTGCCAAGGAAATCAACCACACATCCATGCAATGCAACGCCCTGGTGAACGCTGGAAGTGTGCACGGCAAACTCGCCAATCATCAAACCGCGTTAGAGATGCTGAACCAAGCTTTAGAACTGGCACGAAGCCATAACCTGTTACAACTCGAGGCTCGAGCACTTGACAGTTTAGGACAAGCTTTTCAAGCCCAAGGTGATTTAACGGCAGCCATTGAAAATCACTTAAAAGCCATTGAGCTTGCAATCACGATTGGCGACATTGAATGTGAAATTGACGCGCGGTTAAACATTGGATTTGAATACCTTTTGTTGGATGATTCAAGCCAAGCTCAAAATCATCTTGAGCACGCCATGCGGTTATCGCTCAAAGTGGGTCGCAAAAAATCGATTGCCAAAACCCACGAGTTGCTGGCACAAACTTACGAAGCGCTGCAACAACCTGCCAAAACCATCTTTCACTTGAAACAACAACTTTGTTCAGAACAAGAAATTGCCAGGGAACGCACAGACCAGCAAGTGCAAAGCCTTGCGGCGCAACTCGAGCTTGAACGGTCACGTCACGAAAATGCCCTGTACCGTCTTGGCAATGTTGCCGCCAAGAAAGCCAAAGAAAAAGCCGAAAGTGAGGTTTTTGAACGCACCCAGCAACTCGAACAAGCCCAGCTTGAAATGATCGAACGGCTTTCAATCGCCGCCGAATACCGCGATGATATGACTGGAAATCATGCCGAACGCGTCGGACAGTCCTCGGCGTTGATTGCCCAAAAACTTGGTTTGGATTTTGAAAGTGTTGAATTGTTGCGCCAAGCGGCGCGTTTACACGACATTGGCAAGATCGGCATCCCAGATTCCATTTTGCTCAAACCGAGCATTTTTACACCCGAGGAACGCAGTTTTATGCAAACGCACACCCTGATCGGACAACGGATTCTGTCAGGTGGAACATCAAAAATATTGCAAGCCGCCGAACAAATCGCCGTGACCCACCACGAACGTTGGAATGGTACTGGTTATCCGAACGGTTTAGATCACGAAAACATTCCGCTGTTTGGGCGTATTGTCGCCGTTGCCGATGTTTTTGACGCCCTGATGCAAGCCCGTCCTTACAAAATTGCTTGGAGCAAACTTCAGGCGCTCGAGGAAATCAAACGCCAATCGGGATTGCAATTTGACCCAAGTGTTGTCGAAGCTGCATTGCACATTTTTGAGAACCTTGAGCATCCAAGTGCAATGATTGTTATGCTCTAAAGAGCAATGAAACCCCTGGCATCTCGAGTCGCCCATTTTGCCCCCAGCCCTTTTGCCGCCATGACCGCGTTGGCACTCGAGCATGGCGCGGTGAATTTGGGGCAGGGCTTTCCAGATTTTGCCCCGCCAGATTTTGTGCTGGCAGCCGCACAGACCGCTTTCTCGAGCAATTTGCATCAGTATGCCCCGCCCCGAGGTCACGCCAGGTTGCAACGTGCCGTCAGCGAAACCCTGGCGGCAAATCTTGGTTTTACGCCCGATCCTGAAAGCGAAGTCACCATTGCCGTTGGCGCAACCCAAGCCATGTACTCGAGCATTCAAGCGCTGCTCGAACCTGGCGATGAGGCGATCATCCTCGAGCCAACGTATGACATGTACGCGCCGCAAGTTTCGCTGTCGGGTGGCGTTGCCAATTACTTGCTGCTCGAGGCGGAGAACAATTTTGCCCTCGACCTCGAGAAGCTGCGGGCGTTGTGCTCGAGTGAGACCAAAATTTTGATTTTGAACACACCCAACAACCCAACAGGCAAAGTGTTTACCCAAACCGAACTTGAAGGCATTGCAGCGTTGGCGCTCGAGTTTGATTTTTACGTGCTTTCAGACGAAGCCTATGACCGCTTGGTCTACTTTGTGAGGCACATTTGCATTGCCAGTTTGCCAGGAATGCGCGAACGCACCGTCACCATTGGTTCGGCAGGAAAAATGTTCTCGGTGACGGGTTGGCGCATTGGTTGGGCAATTGCCAGTCCTGGCATTTCTGCCGCCATCCGACGCGGGGCGCAGTGGGTTCCGTTTGCCGCCGCCACACCCGTGCAAGAAGCCATTGCCATCGCGCTCGAACAAACCAAACACAACCACTATTTCCAAAGTTTTCAAGCCCAAATGCTTGAGCGTCGTGACCTGCTGGCTCAAATCCTCACCAATGCCGAGCTTGAGTTTTGGCAACCCGACGGTGGGTACTTCATCAACGCCAACACCAGCCGATTCTCGAACGACACGAACGACCTTGCCAGACGATTCGTCCAAGAAATTGGGGTTGCCGCCATGCCGATGCAAATGTTTTACTCGAGCGACCATGCCCATCTTGCGCCAAAAGCACTGCGGTTTGCGTTTTGTAAAACCCGAGAAACCCTGGAAGCGGCGGGGGAACGCTTGACGAAAGAGGCGTTGCTACGGTTGTGAGGTTTGGCTCGAGTTTCGATTCTGAACTTTGAAATGATTGATTGCGCCACTCTCTTGACCCAAGATGATTTGCGAACGATGCTGTTATTCTGAATCTGTAATCAAACTGTAAACGTGCTGCACAAGCCTCAAATATTCTGGTACTGGAATTACGCGGTGATATAAACATTGTATAGAGTGGACTTCCCGTCACTAGGGTACTCCTTTATGAGTCTATCAAAATGTTTTGTCCAAATGGTTAACGCCACCATCAAAGCTGTAGACCCAAGCAGCGCCATCGGCATTGCCGAAGGTCAAAAATTCTCCCATGACAGCGTTTATCGCGTTCTATGCGAAGGAAAACACTGCTTTACCATCTTCTCACTCAATCGCCTTCAATCCAGCAACGCATTAATAGGTAAATATCTCGTCCTAGACGACTCATTCATTATCCGATTCTCGAGTGGCAAACTCAACCTTAAAAAAATTAAAGACAGCATCACAGGACAATTCACTTAGAGGCTGGTAGGTACGCAATGCTAATTCACCTCAAGTATTTCGCCAGCATCAGAATCCCAAACACCACAAAATGCAACCCACCAAACACTTCAGGCAACCGCTCAAAATCACGCTCTAAACGACGAAACCGAGTCATCCAACCAAAAGGCCTTTCTTGATCCCCAAACGCATCTGACGGGCGGGATCGCTTCAACAACCCAACGCATCGGCAACAACACGAACCCCTTCACCGCTTCAGGCTTTTTCATCACCATCAACCGAATGATATTGTCATTCGCATCGTCCTGAACAGCTTCTCTAATATAGCCTTTATCCGCAAACATGGTAATTACACGATCCCCAGTCGACTCCTGAATTCCGTATTGTCTAATTTCAATCTAAGTACACGTCAAAACTCGAAACACGAAACGATGCTCACGATTCTCGAGAACATCCTCAAAAATAATTCCACGCAAATAATCCAGTCCCACACGAAATAAATTCCGCTCAAAACGTCCATGAGACTTTCGACGCATTACACCCTCGGCCTTTTCCAACCATTCAC
>JANXTZ010000084.1 GCA_025352125.1 Deinococcales bacterium
ATGAACTGTTAATCGCGTGACACTATGAATGCCAGTTCGGTTTGGGTTCACAACTGAATTTACCAGCTTTGTAGAATTGAGTAGCAACTAAAGTCTTGCACTAAAGTGCATTGCTTTGACCAGCGTCCTGATACAGTAAAATTCAAGAATCGATATTGAAAGGAATTTACAATATGAGCTTAGGTCTATATCAAAATAAATCCGTCGGGTGGATTAGTGGCTACCGAGAACTGTTTAATATCTTTATACTTATAGGTGCAGAGATGCTTGCTTTAACCTTAAGCGTTTGGTTGTCTTTTCAGGTTCGCGCAGTATTTCTAGTTGATGCCACAATTCCCCAACTTGCAGTAGCTGCCTTGCCAATTTGGGTACTTTTGGCATGGCTTAATGGTCTGTATCCAGGTTGGGGATTAGGACCTATCGAGGATTTACGTCGTGTTTCAAGAAATGTAGCCGTTACATTTCTGTTAATTACTGGAATCCTGTATTTCACTGATACAGGACCAACTTGGGCAAGATTGGCTTTGCTCCTTAGTGGACTTCTTGCCTGGGTTTTAATGCCTTTGTTTCGATGGATTGTCAGGTTCGTGTTGTCTTATCTTGGTTGGTGGGGAATTGATGTCGCAATTTTAGGCGCTGCAACTACGGGTAAAAAGGTTATACATGCGCTCAACCACGCAAAAGGGTTGGGGTTTCGCCCCGTGAGTATTTACGATGACAATTCAGACCTCCTCGGTACACAATTTCTTGGTATTTCTGTTATTGGAAATTCAGCAGAAATTGCTTACACTCGGTTTGCAGCCGTTTTTGTTGCAATGCCTGGAATACCTCGAGAAAGACTTCTCGAGTTGTTGCGAGGACCATTGGTGAATATTGAACGAGTCTATATTGTGCCCGATTTTTTCGGCATGGAATCGCATTGGGTGGAAGCTCGAGATTTGAATGGAATGTTAACACTCGAATTACAGCGAAATTTGTTAAAGCCAATAGCACAAGTTACCAAGCGTTTATTTGACATTATTCTAGTTGTGCTTACCAGTCCACTTTGGATTCCGCTTTGTCTGGTTTGCGCTTGTATTATTTACTTAGAAGATCGTCAATCGCCAATTTACGTTCAAACTCGAGTTGGGTTGGATGGACGGCAAATTCGTGTTCTAAAATTTCGCACAATGATCCCAAATGCAGATGCCCGATTGAAAGATTATCTCGACACCCACCGTGAAGCGAAACTGGAATGGGAAACAAAATTTAAGTTGCTCCGTGATCCACGCATTACAAAGGTCGGTTCTTTTTTGCGTCGCTCGAGTTTAGATGAAATTCCTCAACTGATCAATATTTTAAAAGGTGACATGAGTTTGGTTGGACCTCGACCATTGCCGCAATACCATTTGGATGCGATGGCATTCAACGCTCAATTTGTTCGTGCGAAAGTCCGTCCTGGTTTGACTGGTATGTGGCAAGTGTCTGGAAGAAGTGACACAGATGTGAGTGGCATGGTTGAACTTGATGACCAATACGTTCGGAATTGGTCAATTTGGTTAGACATCATCATATTGGTACGAACAGTTGGTGTGGTTTTAACTGGTCGTGGGGCTTATTGAATGCAAATCCATCTCGAGTCTTAAATGAGATTTCAGATTGACTTAACTTGAGGTTTTGCCCCAGAAGTAACGTCTTGTTCAATCAAGACGGGTTCTTTTATGCCTTCAATTAAAAATGGAATCACCAGTCCGAGCAATAAACCAACTACGGCAGCGATTGCGACTACAACCAAGACACTGTTTGACTTCCGTGTCGGCGCAAACGCAGGCACAAGCACCTGCGCCAAATTCCCGCTCGAGGCTTGTTCTATCTTTAAATCCGTTAATTTTTGGGTTAATGCTTTAAATTCTTGTTGCGCGAGACTTAAACGGTCACTTAAACGTGAATTTTCAACAGCAGCTTTTGCCACCCGCCCGCGCAGTAGAACAATTCTATTGTCAAGTTGGGTCGCTCGAGCGTTCAATGCCGTAAAAGTCGCGTTTTGTCGTGCCTCGAGCACACTGAGGTCACTGACCGAACTGCGAAGGCGTTGGTATTCGATGTTTGGATTGTCGAGCGTCAGCGGTTTTGATCCTGTGTTGCGAATGCCAGAGAGTTGTGCGAGACGATTTTGCAAGCTGGTGTAAACCGTTTGGGCGATGTCAGCCTCAAGGGTAACTCGAGATTTCTTTTGGTTTAAGGTCGCAAGTTGGCTTTGCAGTGTGGGTAGGAATTTCTCGAGTGAAGCTTTTTCTTTGATGAAGGCAGTGTTTTCGTTTGTGATGTTGTTGACCGTCAGTTGCAATTCGATAGAAGATTGCAACAAGTCTTGAAATGCTGGGTTGAGTTCTTGGTTTTGTAATTTTAAACCAATCAAGGATTTCAGTTCGCTTTGGTTGGCGGTAATCGTTGCCATGATCGCTGGGTCGCTGGTAATTTCACGGCTGAGGTTTAAGAGTTGTGGTTGCTTGGCAAGTTGGGCTTTGGTATCAGTCAAACGTGATTGCGCAACGTTGAGTTCAGTTTGACTGGACTGCAATTTGGTGGAAATCACGTTTAACCTGGCGACAATACTGTCCACCCGACCTTGTAAGATCGGAATGGTGTTGTTGGCTTCAAAGGCTTGAACGGCGTTTGAAGTCTCGAAGTATTTTTGACGGGCGGTCTGGGTTTGGGCGCTCAGGTTGGCGCGAACTGTCTCGAGATCACCACTCATGGAGGTGATGGAGTTGTTGCTCGAGTTGGTGTTTCCGTTGGTTGAATTGTTGTTTTGTGGAATCACCGCTTCGGCATTTTGCAAATTTTCATTTTGGGTTTTTAGTTGGGCTTTGATCTCATCAAGCGCTTGGATGGCTTGCGCGAGTTCATCGGTCAGCTTCGTGCGTTCGTCTGTGCTGGCTGTCAGTTCAGCTTGATCTTGAACCAGGGTGCTCGAGGTGCTGAAGGTTTGAAAGGCTTGTTCGGTGGTTGCCAGGTTTTTTTCGGCGCGGTCAAGTTGTCCTTGAATGGTGGTGATGGTGCTCTCGAGACGGTCTTTGGGCAGTTGGTTAAGACGTGTCACGGTTTGATTTGCCCAGGTGTTCGCCACGACTGCCGAGATGGCGGCGTTTGGCGCATTGGCGGTCAGGGTGAAAATCGGAACAGAAACTTGGTCAGGTGAGCCTGGGGTGGCGGCGGCAAAGTTGACTTTTAATTTTTTGCCAAATTGTTCGGCGTCAAAATTTTCTTTGAGCCACGCGCCTGGAACATCTTTGTCGGCTTGAGCGGTTTTGAGCACTTGCTCGAGGACTGGTCTGGAGGTGGCAATGGTGGTGATTTGCGAGTTGCTGAAGCCCTGAACGGTTTGGGTTTGCAGTTGATCGCTGGATTTGGCTTGAATTTGGGTGCTTTGAACGGTCAGGGTGGCTTCGGACGTGAATTCTGGAGCGACCAGAAAAAAGACGTAAATGGCTGCCAGAACGGTAAAAAGAATGGCGGGTGCAACAATCCAGCGAGCATGTTTTTTGAGAATCAAATAAATCTCGCGTAAGGAAATCTCTTCTTCCACTTTAAACTCCAGGTTCTCGGTGTCAACACCCGAGAACAATTGCCGTACCTTGTGTGCATACGGCTTTGAGATTGTAACGCGCCACGGTGAAAAACAACAGATGCAAATAACCGATCCTTGGAGGTGCCTGGTCTGGATTGATTTGCAAGCTCGAGTCTGCAATGGTGCTCGGGGCACATCTTCCTGGCGAAGACGTGTCACAATGGACTTCGGAAAATCTAAAACGGCATAGATGATGTCGAAGAAAGTGCGGTAGTAAAATGGAAGCAAAATTGTACAGCACGATGTTGGGTGACAAAGAGTTAAGCATTGAGACGGGCAAGGTTGCCAAGCTGGTCTCAGGCTCGGTCGTCGTTCGTTACGGCGACACGATGCTGCTGGCGACGGCGCAGGGTTCAGACCGTCCAAGCAATCTCGATTTCTTGCCGTTGACGGTGGAGTTTGAAGAGCGCCATTACGCAATAGGTCAAATTCCCGGGTCGTTCATGCGCCGTGAGAGCCGCCCTGGTGAGAAAGCAATTCTCAGCTCGAGGATCACCGACAGGCAGATTCGTCCGTTGTTCCCCAAGGGTTACAAATTTGAAACGCAAGTCATTATCACGGTGCTTTCTGCCGATCAGAAGAACGCGCCCGATGTGCTCGGTCCAATTGCGGCAAGTGCGGCACTTTCAATTTCGGACATTCCCTGGGATGGTCCTTGCGCCACAGTCCGGGTTGGACGCGTCGATGGAAATTTTGTCATCAACCCGACCTTGCAACAACTGATGGTCAGCGATTTGGACATTGTCGTGGCTGGCACAAAAGACGCGGTTTTGATGGTCGAATGCGCCGCCAAAGAGTTAGGTGAAGACATCATGGTGTCCGCTATCGAGTTCGCGCACGCGCAAATGCAGGGCGTGATTGAGTTGATATCACAAATGCAAGCGGAAGTTGGTCACGCCAAAACCGAGTGGAAGCCAGAAGAGTCACTCGAGAGCATTGAAGCCAAGAAAGCCGATCTCGAGGTTGTGTCGCGCATGACCAAAGAGCGCGACCTCAAAACGGCGATTTTGACCGTGGGTAAAAAAGCCAAAAGTGCTGCCACCAAAGCCGTGCGTGAAAGCATCATCAATGATCTCGCACCAGCACCAAGCAGCGACGACAAAGAAATTCTCGAGGCTCACGCGGCTCGAGTCACGCAACTCAAGGGCGTGTTTGACAAGGCGCAACAAATTGAATTGCGTCGCATGGTGATCGAAGACAATGTTCGTGCCGACGGTCGCAACCCGCAAACGGTGCGTCCAATCAGCATCGAAACCAATTACCTGCCGCGCACGCACGGCTCGAGCCTTTTCACGCGCGGCGAAACCCAGGTGTTGGGCACGGTCACGCTCGGCACGGGCAAGGACGAGCAGATCATTGACGACCTTGGGCTTGATGACGGCGACAAGTTCTTGCTGCATTACAATTTTCCGCCTTACAGCACTGGCGAGGTCAAACGTTTGGGCGGTCAGTCGAGGCGCGAAATTGGTCACGGCGTGCTGGCAAAACGCGCCCTGAAAGCCGTGCTGCCAAGTTACGACAGCTTCCCATACGTCATTCGCGTGGTCGGCGATGTGCTCGAGAGCAACGGCTCGAGCAGCATGGCAACCGTTTGCGCCGGAACGTTGGCGCTGATGGACGCGGGCGTGCCAATCACTGCACCCGTGGCGGGCGTGGCGATGGGTCTGGTCAAAGAGGGCGACAAGTACGCGATTCTGACCGATATTCTGGGCATGGAAGACGCGCTTGGCGACATGGATTTCAAAGTTTGCGGAACGCGCAAAGGTGTTAGCGCCCTGCAAATGGACATCAAGATCAAGGGCATCACCCCAGCCCTGATGCGTGAGGCGCTCGAGCAAGCCAAAGACGCCCGAATTCTGATTCTGGATAAAATCGAAGCTGCCATTTCCGCACCTCGAGCCGAGTTGAACGTCAATGCGCCGCGCATCATTACAGTGAAGATTCCGGTTGATAAGATCGGCAGCATCATCGGACCCGGCGGCAAGAACATTCGGGAACTCGAGCAGATGGGTGCGCAAATCAACATTGAAGAGGACGGCACGGTGCGGATTTACAGCGCCGATGCGGCGGCGGCAGAGGCGGTCAAAGCCAGAATTGTCGGCGCGACCGAAACCGCCAAACTTGGGCAAGAGTACGACGGCAAAGTGGTCAAGATCATGGAATTTGGGGCTTTTGTTAACATCATGCCAGGCACGGACGGCATGATTCACATTTCCCAACTTTCAGAACAACGCGTCAACAAGGTCGAGGACGTGCTGAACGTTGGCGATACCTTGCGCGTCAAGGTTGTGAGCATCGATGATCGTGGCAAGATTGATCTGATCCGTCCGGAACTCGAGGGCAAAATTGCACCGCGCACCCCTCGAGCGCCGCGTGAGGGTGGAGATCGTGGTCGCGGCGGCGGACGAGATCGTCGTTAAGATTTAATAAAGCTGTCTGAAACGTCATTTCATGTGCTCGAGATGAAAAACTTCTCGAGCACGTTTAGTATGTGGGCATGAAGATTTCGTTTTTGGCGGTATTGCTTGTTGCACTGTTCACATCGTGTCCGAATTTGTTTCCAGTTATTCCAAACGATTCTCCGATTGTGACAGGTATTTTGTTCGATGACCAAAACGCCAACAATCTCAAAGACGTTGGTGAGTCAGGTTTGTTTGGTTGGACCATCTACAACGATGCCAACAACAATGGCGCTCTTGATGCGGGTGAGTTCAAGACCAGCACAAACTCGAGCGGGGCGTACTCATTGCAGGTGGCAGAGGGCGCTCTGCATATTCGGCACTTGATGAACCTGGGCTTTAACTCGAGCCAAGCCGTGAATGTCACAGACACCCAGGTTGATTCTCGGATTGTTGGCGGTACAAACGCGGCAAATGGTGCTTACCCATTTATGGTGGCAATGCTTCATGCTTTTCAGACTGACCCAAATCAGGCACAGTTTTGTGGAGGGTCACTGATTGCACCGCACTGGGTTTTAACAGCCGCGCATTGCATCGTGCAAACTTCCGACACGAACGGCGTTCCAAGCACTTTTTTGCTCGCCGCGAATTTGGACATCATGCTTGGCTCAAACCGACTTGAGAATCCTGTGACCAGAATTCGTGCGGCGCAGATTTTGGTCCATCCAAATTACAATGCCAAAACCCAGGATTACGACATGGCGTTGGTGAAACTCTCCAGCAACTCGAGCTTGGCAACTGTGCAGCCGTTGTTGCCCACCGATACTGCCTTGGCAGGGGTTGGGCTAAGTGCTACCGTCATTGGTTGGGGCGATCAAAATTCGGATCCAAAAAAGCCCTCAAATTATCCAATTGACTTAAAACAAGCCAGCGTGCCCATTGTCGCTCAAAATACGTGCAGTACAGCTTACACAGGCATTACGGCAAGAATGATTTGCGCAGGTTTTGCCAAAGGCGGCATTGACAGTTGCCAGGGCGATTCTGGCGGACCATTGCTTGTCTCGAGCGGTCTGGCGGGCATCTGGCGACAAGCTGGTGTGGTGAGTTTTGGTGAAGGTTGCGCCCTTCCAAATTTTCCTGGCGTGTACACTCGAGTTTCAGAATTTAACGCCTATCTCGAGACGCAACTGGGGCGCGGCGTGTCTGCGGTGCAAGATGTCACAGGTGTGAAAATGCAAACCCTGTCTGGTGTGTCCTTTGCCGTGCGACAAGCACCGTAAACGCTTCCATGCGGGTTTTGTTCCCCTCGAGCATTGCCAATCTGGCAGAATAGATGCGATATGAAACGATTTCTCTCGAGCCTGCTTTTTTTGCTGCTGATTTTTAGCGGCTGTGACAATGTGCCAACTGGGGTTATTCAAGGACGGGTTTTTTTGGATGCCAACAACAACGGCGTTCAAGACAGCGATGAAATCGGGATCAATGGCGTTTTGGTCGAATTGTTAATCGATCCTCGGAACACGCGAACATCAACCTCGAACGGCGGGACTTTTCGGTTTTCTGGCGTCCCGATTGGACCCGACGAGGTGCTGGTCACGCCTCTTGCTGGCATGAGAATCAGCACCAGCAATCCCAGAACTCGAGTGACCGTGTTTAAAGATAGCGCCACAGACGTTGTGGTTGGTGTTGGGAAAAGTTTGGATGTCGGATCAATAACGGGCACGGTTTTTCAGGATAACAACGCCAACGGAACTCGAGACACGAACGAATCTGGGATTGCAGGCGCAATTGTCGATTTGACAACCTCAGTTGGTACGGTTGTGACCTTGCGAACTGATGGTGAGGGTATTTACCAGTCCAATTTGATTATCAGCGGAAATGCAACCTTGCGCTTGCGAGAGTCGTGCGGTGTCAAACCCAGTGCTGGAAGCACCCAGACGACTCGAGTTTTTGTTGGCAGTGTTTCGCCAATTAAAGCTTTTGGCGTAACGCCAATCAAGGGGCGGGTCAATGGTTTAATTTTTCATGATACCAACGGCAATGGTCTGCAAGATTCGGGCGAATTGGGCTTACCTGGTTGGACGGTGTATTCAGACCTCAACCAAAACAACCAGTACGATCTCGGTGAACCCGCCACTGCCACCTGCGCCAACGGGAATTATGCGCTGGATGTGCCTGACGACAACATCAAACTTCGGCATGTCATGAACCTGGGTTACACCTCGAGCAAAGCCGTGAATGTGGTTGCCGCCGCACAAGTCAAACCATTTATTGTCGGTGGTCAACCTGCACCCGAGGGTGCATATCCGTTTATGGCTTCATTGGTGTACGCTTCGGCAAGTAATCCAAATTCTGGTGCATTTTGTGGTGGGTCTTTGATTGCTCCCAATTGGGTGCTGACCGCCGCCCATTGTGCTGTCATTGCGATTGCCAGCAATCTTGATGTGGTGCTTGGCACAAACCGACTCGAGAATCCAGTGACCCGCATCCGCGCCGCCGAAATTATTGTTCACCCAAATTACACGCCAGGACCAGAAGATTTTGATATGGCATTGATTCGACTGTCATTCCGCGTCAATTTCCCAACGGTGCAGCCGCTTATGCCTTTGCAAGGTGGTTTAAGCGCTGTGGGCGTGAAAGCCACCGTCATTGGTTGGGGTGACTTGAGTGATGGTGGACGCAATTACCCAATTGATTTGCATGAGGCTTTGGTACCGATTTTTGATCAAGCCCAATGCAATACTGCTTACACCGACCCTGAAAACCCGACAAATGGCATCACACCGCGAATGATTTGTGCCGGCTACCCTCAAGGCGGCATTGACGCCTGCCAGGGCGATTCTGGTGGACCTTTGCTCGTCTCGAGCAGCATTCCTGGGTTGTGGTTGCAAACAGGGATTGTCAGTTTTGGTAGCGGTTGCGCCCTCCCCAATAACCCTGGCGTGTACACTCGAGTTTCAGAATTCAACGCGTTTCTCGAGGCGCAAATTGGGCGTGGACTGGCAAGCGAGCATGACATTTCGCTTCAGGCTGGGCAAACCCGAGAAGGTGCTTCGTTCGCGGTGCATTGAGTGTTAAGCCCCGCGCTCGAGGATTCCAGCCCGTCGCAAGACCGCCCAGGTTTCAGCATCGCTCGAGTTGAGATTCAGTTGCGTGTGGCGAAACCCTAGATTGCGCGTCAGGCTCGAGAGTCCTTCGAGGTGGCGTTGCAATCGTTCCAGGTATTTTTGACGCGCCATTTCATCAATCTCGAGTTGCGTGCTGGTTTCACTGTCTTTGACGCGCCATGCGCCTTTGGGTGGCTCGAGGTCGTCGGGGCTGAGCAACTGAACAAAACTGAGGTCAAACCCCCTGGAAGCAAGCTGTGAGAATCCAAAGCGAATGTTTGGCAGGGGTTCGAGACCATCGGAGAGCAGCAACACCAAGCCTGGTTTCTCGAGCGCAAGGCGCGATAACCCCGTTTGCAAATCTGGAATTTCGCGGGTCAAGAACGTGTCAAAACGTGCAAAACCAGCCAGAAAGCCTGAGATTTTTTTTGCTTTCTCGAGTTTGCTGCCCATGCTGGAGCTGGTATAGCCCATGCTGGCGCTGGTGTCGATGACACTGTAAACCCTGGCGGCACGTTCGGAATGATAGACCTTGGAAAACAGTTTTCCCGTTCGGGCATAAACATTCCAATCGATGCGGCGCAACTCGTCGCCTGGCTCGTAAGACCTGAACTCGAGAAATTCGCCGCCAGAACCTGACAACCTCGAGCGGCGTTCGCCCAAGCCTGGGGCGGCGGCTCGAGATGAAAGTCTGTAGCCGCGTAGGGTCATGAAGTTTGAACCTTCACGACTTCACAGTTCATACTTGCCCAGTTCACGACTTCACAGCCTCGAGAACACGTTTCAAAACGTCGCTCGGTCGAATTCCCTCGAGTTCGGCTTCAAAGCCCAGGATCAGCCTGTGGTTGCTTGCCAGGGGCGCTGCCCGAAGCACGTCTTCCCTAGACACAAAAGCTCTGGCGTTCATGAGTGCGAAGGCTCGAGCCAGACCGAGCAGCGCCTGCGCTCCACGCGGGGACAGACCGTAACGAACTTCTTTTTGGGCGTGGGTGCTCTCGACAAGGTTGACCACAAAATCCAGCATCGGTTGCGAGATCGGCACGGCGCGAACGATTTCACGCAACTCGAGCAATTCACCAGCCTCGAGCGCCCCTTGCGCCACGGGCAGTTGCCCAGCCTCGAGCACCTTTTTTAAGGTTTCAGAATTTGGGCGTTTAACCTCGACTTTTGCCAGAAAACGATCCAATTGTGCCTCGGGGAGCGGGTACGTGCCCTCCATCTCGAGCGGGTTTTGCGTGGCAATCACAATAAATGGTTGCGGCAGCTCGTAACGTTCGCCGCCCACCGTGATCGCGCCCTCCTGCATCGCCTCCAAGAGCGCCGATTGGGTTTTGGGCGTGGCGCGGTTGATCTCGTCCGCCAACAGCAACTGTGTGAACGCCGGACCGCGTTGAAAACGGTAACTGAGCGTCCCGCCAGCGTTCTCGATGACTTGCGTGCCTGTCACATCGGCGGGCATCAAATCTGGCGTGAATTGAATGCGGCGGTACTCGAGGTTGGCAGCCCTGGCAAAATTTTGTGCCAACCAGGTTTTGCCAAGCCCTGGCACACCCTCGAGAAGTGCGTGCCCACCAGCCAGCGCCGTGGCAATCAAACCCTCTAAAACCTCGTCCTGACCGATCAACACACGCTCGAGAGAATTTTTGAGACGCTTGAATGCGCCGTGAACCTTTTCAACACCGTCAGCCATGCTCGAGGTTAGCATTGTTGGCTCGTTAAGCGCATGTCAGAAGTTTGACATGGTGTTTTTTGCGTGAGAGCCTAAAAACTCGAGCATCTTGAAGTGAATTTTCAAATCTCGACTATTCTGAAGCTGGAGGGTTCAACTTGAAAAAATTATTCTTGATTTTGGCAATTGTTTTGTTTGGCTCTGGTGCGTTCGGGCAGGATTTTCACTTTGGTGGTAAACTTGCCTTTGACATTCCTCAATTTGTTGGCATTTTTCTCCGCTCGGACTTTGGTGATCGTAGCGAACCTGGTTTTGGTCTGCGCGTCACGGCTGGAGGTTTTTACGTACTGATTGTGGGCGTATTCAACGCCGAAGTCAACGCTTATTACCGTTTTGCCCGTCAATCAAACGGTTCTGGCGCGTACGTTGGTGGTGGAATCGGTTTTTTAAACGCATTCGTCTGGCTCACTGATGGTGCTGGTGCAAGTCCGTTGTACTGGTATCTCAATGGCTTGCTCGGCTACGAAATTCAACTCGGTGACGGGCTGCAATTCTATGCCGAGGTCAGACCAACATTTCCTCTCAGTCCCAACATGACCTCGTTGGTATTGCCGTTTTTTGGACTCGGTTTCCTGTTCGAGTTCTAAATCATTTTGTATCAAGCGCAAACCTCGAGTTTGACGGCTTGCCGTCGAAAATACCCGAGCGTTTTTGCTTTTGCCGCGTATGCTTAACCCATGAAGCGGTTGTTGATTTTGGCAGTGCTGATCTTCACCTTTTGCTCGAGCCATTCTTTCGCGCAGGGCATCAAATTTGGGGTGCGGCTCGGCTTGGGCATCCCCGACATTGTTGGTTTTTGGGCAAAAGCCGACCTGAGCAATACCTTTCAAATACGAATTTTGGTTTCTGGAATGCCACTGATTGTGCTCAACGCCGTCTCGCTCGAGGGGGATTTGATCCTGAAAGCGGGCAATGGTTTTTACTTGGGGGCTGGCGGCGGTGTGCTGGTTTTGAATACGACTTTTGCGGGAGCGTTTGGGTTCACCAACAACGTCACAAGTTTGGGATTTGTTGCTGTTTTGTTTGGTTACAACGTTCCAATCTCGAGGAATGCCGCTTTTTACGTCGAGGCACGTCCTGTCGTACTTTTGAACAGCCCACTGCCCTGGTTTGTGTTTGTGGGTTTGGGGGTTGACTTCACGTTTTAAATCCCAAAAGCCGTAGCAACGGCTCGAGCAACACCGCAACCCCGACCAAAACACTGACGCAGCTTGCCATCAACACCGCACCTGCCGCGACATCTTTGGCAATCTTTGCCAGTGGGTGATACGTCGGCGAACTCAAATCCACCAACGCCTCGAGGGCGGTGTTGACCATCTCGAGCGTTAAAACCAGCGCGATCATGACCAGAATGCTGGCGAGGTTGACGCGCAACAACATCCCGAGCGTGACGGCGAATACACCGATCACCACCTCGACCCTAAAGTTTCGTTGCGTGCGCCACGCGTAGGCAATCCCAGCCCAGGCATACACAAAACTGCGCCACCAATTGCGCTGTGAGGTGTGACGCGGTAAACCCTCAAGCTTCGGGCGGTTCATGGTGTGTGCCTCGAGTCGAAATCTGCCAAAAATTTTATGGCTTGACGTTCAGATTCGTGAAAAACACCCCAATCGGCTTGGGTTTGATGGTCAAAACCCAGCAGGTGCGTCAAGCCGTGCGCCGCAAGCACCACCAACTCGGTCTCGAGCGAATGCCCCCTGGCGTCGGCTTGGGCTTGAGCGGTTGGCAGGCTGATCACAATATCACCCAGCACGGCTGGAACAAACGGATCGCCTGGTTCCCACTGCGGAAAACTGAGGACATCCGTGGTCGCGTCCTCGCCCCAAAACTCGAGTTTCAACGCCCGCAATTTTTCATCGTCTGCCAAGATGATACAAACATCGCTTTGCACCTTGTGATCTCGCATGAGACGGCTCATGACTGCACGCAAGCTTGGGCGCAACCCTGATTTGACAAGCGTTTCGGCAACAATCTCGAGCTTTGGCATCTTTAAAAGCTTAACAGTTGAGGCGGTTTGGGCGCGGGTCATTTTGTCTTTCCACAATTCTGAGTGGCGTCTCAGCCTTCATGAGGTTAAACTCTCGAGAGTTGAAGGAGCAAGACGTGTTAAAAACCAATTTTCAAAAGATTCTGGCATTGCTGCTGACCATTTCTTTGATCCCTGCGGTGCTGCTGGCATGGCAACGGGTGCAATTTGAAACCAAATACCAAACCGTTGGCGTGGTCATGGATTACATCGATGCGGTCAAACAAGCCAGGGAAAACGGGATGCGTGAAGAGGATTTGTTCGCACACTACAAATCTTTGGGCGTAAACGGCTTTGCGATTTACGAGGATGCCCTTGTCAAACTGGTGCAACGCGACAAAGCCGTTTACCGTGACGGCTCGAGCTGGCGCAACGAACGCCTGAGCATCGGGAAAAGCGTGGTGGGGATCGAATCTCGAAAGTATTACCTGCGGTCTATCGTGCCTGGAACTGTTGGCAGTTTCATCAAAAAGTACAAATACCGTTACACACCGGTCACAATTGACGGCGTGCAATGGCTGTCACTGCCAATCGACATTGGGGGTCTGGCAGCCGGACCCGATTTGGAACTGATCGCCAAACTCGAGAAACAAGGGTTTTTTGTGGTCTACCGCCCCTTCGAGGAATCCAGTTTGGTTGACCCAGGTTCGGACTTCCCAAACGTCAAATACATTGTTTACGCCGGAGATCAGGTCACCGGCAATTCCGAGGTGCAAAAGCTCGAGAAGGTCATTGAGCGCACCAAAACCAAGATTACGGGCGTGATCGAAAGCGTTGACCAGACGGGCATCATTGATATTGCCAAAGTCAACCCCGTCGTGC
This sequence comes from Deinococcales bacterium, assembly GCA_025352125.1. Taxonomy (GTDB): domain Bacteria; phylum Deinococcota; class Deinococci; order Deinococcales; family JAAFIG01; genus JANXTZ01. Next base: position 13,695 of record JANXTZ010000084.1, read on the forward strand.
GGGTTTTTGCGATTCCGGCGGCATGGCAGGCGGTGCTAGCCCCCGAAGAGATTGCCAGCAAGTTTGTGCTCGCCGCCAGGGAGCGCAACCACCGATTGTTGTACGTCCGACCGTACCAGCGAATCGATGACACCGACACGTTCTTAAGCAAAACCCGTGAAGGCTTGGAAAAAGCGAAATTCACAATAGGTCAACCCGAGGCACTCGAGTTTAGTCAAAATCAGACCTTGCGTAAATTGTCTTTGATTGGTCCAATCCTGGGTTTGATCTTGCTGGCAACCGTCATGCCGTGGACAATCTTGAGTGCCCTCGTGGTGGCTGGAATGCTCGGGCTGGTGTTTTTCTTTGGAGATCACACTTACGGCAGCCTCGCGCTTCTGGCAGCCTGCGTCTTTCCGGCACTCGGTTTTTCACTTTCAAGAGACAGTGCCCTGGACTGGTTCAAAGCCACGCTGATTACGTTGATGGGCGCATTGTTCGTCAGTGCCATTGGTGTTGACCGCAATCAAGTGCTGGCGCTCGAGCCTTTCAAGGGCGTGGCATTAACCTTGGTGATTCCCCCCGCGTTGCTTGCCCTTGCGATGCTGCCCAAACGCGACATCCGCCAAACCATTCGCGGCTTGTGGGGCATTCAACTCAACCTTGGCACGCTGGTCTTGATTGGCGTGGGCATTGCCGCCGTGGCACTGGTCGTCCTGCGTCGCGGCAACACCACCAGCGGCTCGAGCATTTCACCAACCGAAGCCAAAGTTCGCGCCGCCCTGCAAGACAGCCTGATTCGTCCGCGCACCAAAGAAATCTTGTTGCATCCCGCCGCCCTGCTGGGACTCTCGAGCGGCTGGCCACTGTGGTTTTCCAACATTCTGCTGCTGGCTGGTGTGATCGGACAGGGCAGCATTGTGGACAGTTTCGCGCACTATCACACGCCGCTTCTGATTACATTGCTGCGCACCGTCAACGGTCTGGGATTCGGTCTGGTCATCAGCATTGTGACCGTGCTGGTGGTGCAATTTGCCAAGCGATACTTTGAAGATTAATCCTCGAGATCGGAATCTTATGACCTTAGAACGCCACAACCGCATTCGAGCCGTGCTCGACAGGCGTCAACCCGACCTGACCGTACTGCTCGAGCAAGTCCACAAACCTCATAATCTTTCAGCAATCTTGCGGTCTTGCGACGCGGTGGGTGTGCTCGAGGCGCATTGTGTGGCGCTCGAGGGACGACCCGCAACGTTTAGCGACACCAGTGCCAGCGCCGAAAAATGGGTTCCGCTTGTGACGCATCAAACCACCAAAAATGCTTTCTCGAGTTTGAAAGCCAAGGGTTTTCAAATTTACGCCACGCACCTGTCCGAACGCGCCGTCGATTACCGTGAGGTCGATTACACCCGTCCGACTTGCATCCTGCTGGGCGCGGAAAAATGGGGTCTGAGCAGTGAAGCCGCCGAAGCTGCCGATGCGAACATTATGATCCCGATGAACGGCATGGTGCAAAGCCTGAACGTCTCGGTGGCGGCTGCCGTGATCTTGTTTGAAGCCCAACGTCAACGTCAAAAAGCAGGATTTTATGACAATGTGCGCCTCGAGCCAGACCAATACCAGACCCTCGAGTACGAGTGGTTGTACCCTCGAGAAGCTGAGATTTTGCGTGAACGCGGCGAAACGTATCCAGCGTTATAACCCAAGCTCGAGTCGTAGTTTCACGTGATCGCCCTCTTCAAGATTTTCGGCTTTTCGCACAAGGGCTTTGAGGGGAACAATGTACAAATCATCTTTGGGAAACAAAGATGTTTTCCATTCGGTTTCACCGATTAGAGCACGCACCGGAATCATGCCCCAGCCGTAAGTCACAAACTTTGAGGCGGCTTTCAAATCGAGGCATTGTGCTGCTGGAACGCTCACAAAGTAAAACGGCGAAGGACCTTTCCAGTACCAAATATCGCCATCAAACTCGAGGATCATGGTTTGTAGTATATCCAAAACTCGAGAGAATCAAATTCTTGTTAAATGCTCTGCTTTGCCCAGCGTTCCCGCACCGCATTCGCCAACCAAGCGCTGACATCCTGGGTGTTCGCGCCTGGGGTGAAAATTCCGTTGACGCCGATAGCCTCAAGCTTGGGGATGTCCTCGTCGGGAATGATGCCGCCGCCAAACAGCAGAATATCGTTGGCGTTGCGACTCTCGAGCAGCGCTCTGACCTCGACAAAATAGTGCATGTGCGCCCCAGACAGAACGCTCAAACCGATGGCATCCACGTCCTCTTGAACGGCGGCGTTGACAATCATCTCGGCGGTTTGGCGCAACCCAGTGTAAATCACTTCCATGCCCGCGTCCCGAAGCGCTCGAGCGATGACTTTTGCGCCTCGGTCATGACCGTCCAGACCTGGTTTGGCAATTAAGACCCGTGCAAATCGTTCCATACCAGTATTCTAGCCGATTTTTACGTGCGTTCCGATTTCTTGCGACCTCGAGCGCCCAACTCCACGACCTCTGCACCAAAAATCTTTTTCTTCTCGAGGTTGAAGCGCACCAGAGTTCGTTTTTGGTGTGTGCCGTGATGCCCAGCAGCGCCTGGATTCATGTACAAAATTCCCTGCGCGTCGCGTTCGATGCGTAAAATATGCGAGTGACCGCAGACCAAGATATCAGGTTTCTCGGCGGCTATCGAGGCTCGAGCGTTTGCGTCGTAACGTCCTGGCGTGCCAACAATATGGCGTATCAGAACCTTGAAACCTTCACGGGTCAACACTTGCTCTTCGGGGACGCTCGAGAATGTCGCGTGAGAGTCAACATTCCCAATCACGGCAACAACGGGCGCAACTTTTTCCAGGTCAGCAACAATCTCGAGCGAACCAAGGTCACCCGCGTGCCAGATTTCGTCCACGCCCGCCAGTGCCTCGAGAATATCCGCGCCCATAAAACCGTGGGTGTCTGAAAGCAAACCAATTCGCACCCCAAAATTGTACCTCGAGACTCGCACGGTCCTGAATACCTCGAGATTCGCACGGTTCTGAATACCTCGAGATTGCACAACTATTCTGGAACGCTTTGCTCGAGCATCGCGTATTGTCATGCAAAGGGTTTATTCAAAACCCTATGGAGGCAAGTATGGGATTCGGCATTTTACTGATGATTGCAGGTCTGGGGGCACTGATTGCCGCCAGTGTCAACAAACAACTGGCGGGTTTGCGCGGTTTGGGCGTGGCAGGTTTGGGCGTTGGTGTATTGATTTTTATTGCGGCTCAAGCTTTTGTCAGCGTTCCAGTCGGCAGCGTCGCCATTGTTGTCAACCGACTGACGGGTTTAAAACCAGGGGCACTCGAGCCAGGGGCGCACATTGTCTTGCCAGGCATCGAAACCCCGTTTTATTACAACACCCGTTTGCAAGAATTGACGCTCTCGAGGCGCGGTGAGGGCGGTGCGGACATCGACGAGAGCATCAAAGCGCTCTCAAAAGAGGGTCTGGAGATTTCGGCGGACGTGACCGTGCAATTTCAGATCATTCCCAGCAAAGCGCCCGATCTTCACAAAGAAATTGGGACGGATTACATCAGCGTGGTGATTCGTCCGCAGGTGCGCAGCAAAGTGCGCGACAGCATCGGTCAGTTCAATGCCACAGATTTGATCAGCACCAAACGCAAAGCTTTAGAGAACAACGTGATCGCCGCCCTGGAGGGCGTCTTTAAAGATGCGAACCTCGAGTTGAAAGCCGTCTTGTTGCGCGAGTTGCGAATTCCTGACAGCGTGGCGAAAGCCATCGAGGAAAAACAAACCGCCGAGCAACGCGTCCAAACCGAGAAGAACAACCGTGACGCCGAACGAATTCGGGCGGATACAGTCTTCATCACGGCGCAAGGTGCCGCAAAAGCCTCAGTCGCAAAAGCCAAAGGTGAGGCGCAGGCGTTAAGCTTGCGTGGTGCTGCACTGAAGAACAATCCGCAACTGATTCAACTGACCGTTGCCGAAAAACTCGCGCCAACCGTGCAAACGATCATGATGCCGTCAACGGGAAATTTCTTGCTCAACTTGGATTCGTTGACCAAGGCAAAATAGCAAGTAGCAGTGAGCGATTGGCAAAAATCTCAAAACTCGAGTTTCCGAATGTGGAAACTCGAGTTTTTTGTCGCAGTCCAAAGCGCTACATTTTGTACTTTTAAATAGCACCTAAGCTCCCTTCTCCCGCCTGCGGGAGAAGGGTCGGGGATGAGGGTTGAGGGTGGAATCACCTCGATTTCTCGAGGTTGCGCTTTGACTGCCACAATGGCGTGTTCAAAAGCGCCATCAAACCCGAGCTTGAGTGGTTTTGCGGGTATCCAAAATCGGTCAGGTTGGCAAACTGGTCTTCGGGCAAGGTTTTGCTGAGGCTCATGCCGTACTCGAGCGGGTACGCGCCCATGCCGTAGGTGCTGGGTCCGGTTTGGGTGGCGACGGCGGCACCGATGTTGTACTCGCGCAGTGTGCCGACGTTGAGGCGACTTCTTTTGATGGCTCGTTCCATCTGCTCCAAGCTTCCATCGTCGCTGACGCTGGCAATAACCACGCTGACTGGCGCGTCGCCAAAGTGGCGCTCGAGATCATGAACCATGCTCATCAGGGCGGTGTCTTCAAAGGCGCGTCCGGTCGGAACAACCCTGCCGTCTTGAAAAGAGAGAATCGGACGGATGTTGAGCCAGTCGCTCAGCCAGGTGCCGCTGCTGGCGGCGAGTTTGGAGTTTTTGAGATAATGCAGGTCGCGCACGGTCATGCGTGAGACCATCGAATCACGCATGGCAGTCAAGGCGGTGGTCATGTCGAGCATCGTGCCGCCCCAGGAGTTGATTTGTGTGGCGTACAAGACCAGTTCGCCCAAGAACGCCGTGCCGACCCTCGAGTCGAGGATTTGAATGCGGTCCTCGGCGTCAAGGCGCTCGATGGCTTGTCTGGCGTGGTGAATGGTGCTCGAGAAGTCGCTGGAAACGTGCAAGCTGAGGATGGACTCAAATTCTTTGAGGCTGTCGCGGTAGATTTTTTCAAAGGCTTCGACGGTTGGCGCTTCGGTGGTTGGCAACGGCGCGTCTGGGTGTTCCTCGAGAAACTCGAAAACCTCATCGGCGGTGATCTCACTTCCGTCTTGAAGTGGGTGTCCGCCGAGGATAACAGTCATCGGAATGGCAACCGCGCCCAAGCGTGCAAGGTGGTCGCTCGAGAGTTCGCAGTTTGAATCTGTGACTATTCCAATCAATTTGGGTGTCCTTGATGCGCTGCGATTCGACTCTTCTTGGTGGCTGTTGGGCGGAAGATAATGGGTTTGGTGACAACATTCTGAACACCAACCTTAAGCTTAAATTAACGTTCATTCTTAAGAACGTTACGTGTTTTTGATGAGGACAAAAATCACGCAAGATTTTCAAGTTGCCACAATTGCGTGACCAACGCTCGAGATGTGTCATTTGGATAACGTGGGCTTCTCAGGCTGCCTTGCTAGGATTGATGGGTTTCTTGGAGGCACCCATGAACTCTTATTTTTACCTGGCAGTTTTGATCTGTACAATTTGCGCAAAAATTGGGTACAGACCATGAACATTGCGGTCTTGTGTCACCCGAGCGCTGGCGGTTCTGGCGTGGTCGCCACCGAGTTGGCATTGGCGATGGTGGGTCTGGGTCATTCGGTGCACATGGTTGCCACCCAAGTGCCGTTTCGACTCAATGCCATGCGACTGCCGCGCCTGATGCCAGAAACCCAAGGCTCGAGTGAATTGCAGCACGGCGAGGTTTACTTTCACCAGATTGAAAATGCCAATTATCCCCTTTTCGAGCAACCCCTGACCACACTGGCAGCCGTCAATACGTTGGTCGAGGTGATCGAAGAGTTCGAGATTGATCTGGTTCACGCGCATTACGCGATTCCGCACGCCACCAGCGCCCTGCAAGCCAGGGAAATGCTCGGACGCACCAAAGTCGTGACCACGCTTCACGGCACGGACGTGACCTTGGTCGGACTCGAGCCATCATTTTTGCGCACCACCCGTTACGCCATCGAAGCCAGTGACGCCGTGACCGCCGTCTCGGGTTACCTGGCAAACCACACCAACATGGTCATGGGCGCGAAAAAAGACATCAACGTGGTTTACAACTGGGTCGATGTGGAACGTTTTTCTCCGATTCTCGAGGCGAGTTACCGCGCTCGGTTTGCGCTGGAAGGCGAGGCGCTGATTGTTCACACCTCAAATTTTCGCACGGTCAAACGTCCGCTCGATGTGATTCACACGTTTGCGGGCATTGCCGCCAAGCAACCGGCACGGCTTTTGATGGTCGGCGACGGTCCCGAACGCCCGCGCTGTCTGGCGCTCGCCAAGCAACTCGGCATTGGCCAACGCGTGCATTTTATTGGGTCACTGCCAAATGTCGAAATGATTTTGGGCGTGGCAGATTTGTTCTTGCTGCCCTCATCCCAGGAATCTTTTGGTCTGGTGGCGCTCGAGGCGATGTCTTGCGGTGTGCCGGTGATCTCGAGCGACGCGGGTGGGCTGCCCGAGGTGAACGTGAATGGCGAGACTGGTTTCACCTGCGAGGTTGGCGATACCAGCGCCATGATCGCGGCGTCCCTGGAGGCGCTCGAGCCTGGTCGTCATGCCCTCCTGCGCGAGGCGGCGCGTGCCAGGGCAATCACGCATTTTCATCAGGACGTGATTCTGCCCGATTACGTTCGGGTCTACGAAAATGTTCTCAAAGACTCTAGACTGCGCCCCTTGGAGGTCGTGGCGAGTTGAAGCTCCAAAATAAGCCAAGTCGTTCTGAACTCGAGTCATGAACTTTGATCTTTTCTTAACGCGTTTTGGTGCCACACCAGATACCCTCAGCACCCTTTTGCAAGATGTTCCACTCGAGCTTGCACGTTGGAAACCAGATGCGAACCCATGGAGTATGCTCGAGATCGTGTGTCATATGGCAGATGAGGAACGCAGGGATTTTCGTCCGCGTTTGCAGTCGTTGTTGTTCGATGAACCCGCCGGTTCGAGCATCACGCCCATCGACCCGCCGGCTTGGGTGATTGAAGGCAATTACCAGGCTCGAGATTTAACCAGTTCACTTTCAGATTTTCAACTCGAGCGACAACAATCGCTAGCCTGGTTGCGCAGCTTGCCCGCAGATTTCAAACTCGAGCGCACCGCACCAGACCGTGAAATCAGCGCGGGTCAAGTGCTGTATTCATGGCTGGCGCACGATTATTTGCACATTCGCCAGATCACAAGACTGCATTACGATTTTTTGGCATTCAAAGCGCAAGCCTACGACATTGGTTATGCGGGAACGTGGCGCTGAAAACCCGAATCTCATTCCAATCGCCCCAAGATTGGCGCATCTGCTAAAGCTTTGTGTCATTCAGGTCGCTTAAAACAATTAACAATACAATTAAACAGGAATAGAGTTGACAGCCACGCAAAAAAACCTAAAATAAAGCCAATCTATCTCGAGGTTCACCCTTTTGCATCGTCTCGCTCGAGCTTGAGTTCGTGTCGCGGTTCCAGCGTAAACCCAGCAAAAAGCATGACGCTGTACAAGGAGGTTGTGATGGAAACGGTGCGCGTCTCAGGTCAATCCCGCCCAAATTCGGTGGCGGGCGCAATCGCGGCACTGCTGCGCTTAAACGGCGAGGTTGAAGTCCAAGCCATCGGTGCGGTGGCGGTCAATCAGGCGGTCAAGAGCATTGCCATCGCTCGAAGTTACATCAGCATCGACAGTCTGGACTTGAATTGCGTGCCAGCTTTCGTCAAACTCGAACTCGAGAACGAGGAACGTACCGCCATGAAATTCGTGGTGCATTCGTTCAGGCTTGTCGGTGCGCCTGCGGTTTCAGTTGTCCCGCACCCTGAGGGTGAATAAACAAGCTTCATCGTGATGAGTCAAAGATTTGACATTGTTAAGCGTTTTCGCTTGAGCATCGTGTCTTTGATGACACGTTTTGGCTCGGGTTTTCGCTACAATAGGCTCATTCGGGCGTTCTTTCAGCGTCCCTCAGGAGCCTCTTATGATGTTTGGACTGAGTCCTCAATATATTTTTTTGATGCTGTTCATCATGGCAATCTCGTTCGCGGCACAATCGTACTTGACCAGTACCTTTGGACGTTTTCAAAAAATTCGCAACGCACGCGATCTTACGGGCGCGGAAGTCGCCAGGGACATTCTCGATGCCAATGGTTTGAGTAATGTTCAAGTCGAACCCGTCGCGGGTCAACTGACCGATCATTACGATCCCAGAACCCGTACCGTGCGCCTTTCAGAACCCAATTACGCCTCGCCGAGCCTGTCGGCTTTGGCTGTCGCCGCGCACGAATGCGGTCACGCGATTCAACACAAACAAGGCTATGCACTCTTAAACATTCGTGCGGCAATGGTTCCAGCCGTCAACATCGGTTCGCAGTTTGGACCATTGTTGATCATGTTTGGTTTGTTCCTCAGCATTCCCTCCATTGCCTGGATCGGCGTGATCGGTTTGATTGGTGCGCTCGCGTTCCATGCCGTGACCCTGCCCGTGGAATTTGATGCCAGCGCCAGGGCTTTAAGAATTCTTGAAAGCAACGGTTACTTGACCCGCGAAGAAAACGCGGGCGCAAAAAGTGTCTTGACCGCCGCCGCCATGACCTATGTTGCGGGTGCCATCGGCGCATTGGTCACGTTGCTTTACTACGTCAGTTTGCTCAGCGGCGGCAGCCGTCGCAGCGAGTGATTTTTACGAACCCGAGCACTTAAAGTTATACTTGTTCGATGAAACCCGTTCAAAACGAAATCACTGGCAGTCTGGGTGTCAACCCCAGCATCGAACTCAAAGCCCGCCTCGAGCAAGACCGCATTCTTGGACGCGTCGGCGGCGCGTTGATGGCAAAAGAATTGAACCTCGAAGTCTCTGAAAAAGGCGTTTCAGGGCATGTTGGCGGCAAGAACGGTTTTGAAGTTAACCTCGAGTTAAAGGCGGGCGAATTGAGTGGTTTTGTTGGACTCGAGCCGCTCAATTTGCGCGGCGTCGATCAAGTCACGGGTCGTCTGGGCAACACCCTCGGCGGCGTGGACTTTATCTCCAACCAAAACGGTGACAGCCTGCGTGGACGACTTGGCGGTATCAAAGGTCAAACCTTCACACTCGAGCTGTCCGGCACGCCTGGTTGGATTGGAACGCTGGTGGCGATCATTGCCTTTTACGCGATTGAAAAGCACAAGAATTAAATCAACAGCTTGGCTTTAGCTTAGAATGTTATTTATGGTCTGTGAATTTAAACGAGCAAATAGACCAAAACATTGAAGCCGTGCGTGAACTCGAGCGTCGGGTGGATCGAGGGTTAGACCCTGCCACCCTGCGTTTTAGAGTCCTGACAGCCCGTATCGGGCAACCCAATTTCTTGCGCGGCGTGATTGCCTTTGTGGTTCTGTGGGTTTTGATCAACTTGCTGTTGCCATTGTTTGATCTTGAACCATTCGATGAATTCCCTTTTGTTCTGCTGCAAGGCTTGGTTGCCCTGAGCGCATTGATAACAAGTTTGATCGTGCTGATCGGACAGAACCGTGAAGCGATTCTCGAGGGACAACGGGCGCACCTTGATTTGCAACTCAATTTGCTGGCAGAACAAAAAATCACCAAATTGATTGCCCTGCTCGAGGAACTGCGACGCGACATTCCGAACGTCAGCAACCGTCACGATCACGTTGCCGAGGGAATGCAGCAACCTGCCAATCCTGAAGCGATTCTGGGGGCATTGGACGATCAGATGAGCAGTGCTTAGCCAGATGTTTCAACGCCATTCGGTTTGTAAGATTTCTTCGTCCTTTTCGGACAATGCTGCATCGGACGCACGGATGCCAACCCAATCTGGAAAAGTGGGTTTGGTATAAGCTTCTAGTGCGTCTAGAATAATCTCTACCTCGCTGCGATGCTCGAGTTGAGCAAGGTCAGCCAATCGCTGCTCGAGTTCGTTTTCGAGTGTCAAGGTCAGGGTTTTCATGCTGTATTCTAGCAAAAGAGTTTTGATGTGATTGTGTTAAGCAGTGTGACAAAACAAGCTGTTATTTGCATTAGACTCTGGTTGTGAAATCAATTGCAAACTTTGAATTTTTCCCACAACTCGAGCTATTGATTCAAGTCCTACCAATCCTCGAGCAAAACCCAGATATTTATGCCGTTTGGCTCAGTGGCAGTTTTGCCAGTGGGGCTGCCGACTTGCACAGCGACGTGGATTTACGAATTGCAATCTCGAGCGAAAGCTTCGATGTCAGTCATTTACCAAAAAACCTTGAAATTTTCGAAACTCGAGCAGTCGCTATTCAACGCCGTGCATTTGGCGATAAAATTGGCTGGCATTATTTGATGTTGGACGACGCAACCATATATGACATTCTTGTTTATCATGGCGATGCCCAACCATTCCCAGAAACCCGTCATGTGCTGTTTGCCAAATCAGATTGGATTCAAAAACTCGAGTCTGGAACAGATCAAAACATAGAATTTTCAAGCGCAACACCTGAAACTGTAAAAGCCTTGCTCGCGGGATTCTGGATCAATTGGCGCAAGCATGCCAAAGTCATGGCTCGAGGTGAAAACTTAACCTTTTGGCTTGGCGAACGCCTCTCGAGACATGAGTTGATGCAACTGAAATTTATGGCAGTAACGCGTTTGGATTGTGGTGCAATAGATCGTTTAACCATTCATACGGCTGCGATTGTGGCACGAGCCTTGAAAAACTGGGATGTGGATCAAATTCTATTTCTCGAGCTTGCAAACGAGACTTCAAAACTTGGACGTGATCTCGCCGTAAAACTCGATTTTGAATATCCAACCCAAGCGGAAATGGCTGCTCGAAAGGCTTGGAATGGAGTTTTGTTCGAGTAAGCATTAAACAAAAAAGTATCTCGAACCTTGAAAACTCGAGATGCGGTGGTGTCGTGAGATCATCACAGCCCGACTCGAGAACCTAAGCTAGAACACTGTGAGGGACGTGTTTTAACGCGAATCTCGCGGTCTATGAAAAACGAACGTCCCCCGATAAGCAGCCTATCGTGTCAGAACCCCGATTG
>JANXTZ010000001.1 GCA_025352125.1 Deinococcales bacterium
ATGAACTGTTAATCGCGTGACACTATGAATGCCAGTTCGGTTTGGGTTCACAACTGAATTTACCAGCTTTGTAGAATTGAGTAGCAACTAAAGTCTTGCACTAAAGTGCATTGCTTTGACCAGCGTCCTGATACAGTAAAAACTTAATCTAACTTTCGAGCAATGCTTTTTGTCGTTTAAACTGTATTTATGCCGCGCCACCGAGGCACAACCGAATCGCAAACCTTGCTGCAACAGTTTGAAAACCGTGCGCTGCTCGAGCGTGTGCTTTCAAACCTCGAGCCTGCCATGCTGATGCACTGGCAAGCTTTTTCTGGCATGATCTCGCAAGCCAGAACCCTGCCTTCTATTGCCCAAATCGCGGTTCGAGCAGCGCTTGAAGCCAGTGGCGCTCGTTCGGCTCGGGTGATGATGATGCTCGAGGATCAATTGGAAACCTTGGCGGTGGCGAATGAAGTTGGCGTCTCGAACGTCGCAAGCCCGCAGGTGCTATCTTCAGCGACAAGAAGTTTTGACGGGGCGGGTTTGTCGTTTGAAACGGTGGCGTTTGATGGGAATTATAAGTACGCCTTAAAAGAAGACCGTTTGATCTTTGACGCCCAGCGCGTGATCGTGCCGCTTCTTGCCAGAGATCGAATGGTCGGGATTCTCGAGGTGTTGGGAACGACCCAAGTGTTGTCGGAACGCTTGAAGTTGTACACCAGTTTGATCGCCCTTTCGCTCGAGGCGGCGACGTTGCACACCGAACGGACGCGGCGCGAGCGGGAAGCTCGAGCGCTGGCGGAACTTTCCAAACGCATCGGTGAAACGCTCGAACTTGAAGAAATTCTCGAGCGCAGTCTGGAATTTGCGGTCAAAAGCTTACAACTTGAGCGCGGCATTTTAGCGCTGTACGACGATGTGCGCGAACAAACCAGCATTGACCGAGAGTTTTTTTCGTTTGGTTTTGAAGCCATGACCGAACCCAGTTTGAGTATTTCACCAGAATCCTTTGAGCGTCTGGTGCGGCGCAATCAACCGATTTTATCGAACGATGTTAAAGCCTCGAGCCGCAGTTATGCCGCCGGACCACGCGAATTGGGCGCGGAAGCCTTTGTGATGCTACCGCTTTCGGCGCGGGGCAAACCTTTGGGCGTGCTGTATCTCGACACGACCCGCGCCAGCCTCGAGATCAAGGAGCGCGAGGTCAGTCTGGCGCAAGCCCTGGCGGAGCAGGCGTCGCTGGCGATTGAAAACGCACGACTGTTCGATGAAGCCGTGTCTCGAGGTCGTGAATCGCGGGTCTTGCTGCAAACCGCACGGTTGACCAGCGCCACACTCGAGCTTGAGGATGTGCTCGAGGCACTTGCGAACGAGATCAGCAACTCGCTCGAGTTGGAACGCTGTTTTATCGGGTTTTTTTCCACCGTGCAAGAGAATTCTGCCGAAATTGGCAGGCTTCATGCCTTCGGTTTTGAAGATGACCTCGAAACCTTCAGACCGTTCATCATTGCCGAGGATGCTTTTCAGCAACTTCTCGAGGAACGCTCGCCCGTGGTGCAAAATGGTGCGGCGGTGGATGAGGCTTGGCAAGACCAGGGTTCGGCGCTGCTTGGCGCTCAGACTTGCGTGATCGTGCCTTTGACCGTGCAAGGTGCGGTGATTGGCGTACTGTATGCGGACACGATTCGACCAGGCGCACGACTTTCAGACCGTGATGCGAGTCTGGCGCTGGCGATTGCCGACCAGGCGGGACTTGCCATTCAGAATGCAAGATTGTTCGCCCGCATTCAAGCCCAGGAGAGCCATTACCGCCTGCTTGCCGAAGCCGCCCACGATTTAATTGTTACCACCGATTTGGACGGCATCGTGACCTACGCCAACCCTGCAACACTCGAGGTGCTGGGTTTTGCACCATCTCAACTCGAGGGACAAATTTTTGAGCATCTGCTCGAGCCAGATGCGGCGTTGGCGGCACGCCGCGCCTGGCGTGAGATGATCGCGGGGTCGGGTGATGACCTTCACGCCCGCGATGCTTTTACCTTTGAGGGCGGCGTGAAACGCAGTGATGGCAGCATCGCGTACCTCGAGATTAAACTCAATGCGTTGCGTTCTGATCGCCGTGTGGTTGGTGGATTGGCGATTGCCCGAGATTTGAGCGAGCAGCAAAAACTGGCAGACGAAATCGCCCAGCGCGGTCTCGAGGCGAGGCGCACCGACGAATTGCGGAGTTTTCTGGCATTTTTTACCCAAGCTCAGGAAGAGGAACGCCGCCGTATCGCCAGAGAATTGCACGATGACACAGCACAAACCCTGGTTGCAATTGCCAGACGGCTTGACCGACTCGGGACAATGCTCGAGTCAGTACCCGAAGCCCGAGCCAGAACCGCTGACATTCGCGGCGACGTGGACACCGCCATCGACAGCGTGCGCCGCTTCTCGAGAAATTTGCGTCCCAGCACCCTGGACGATCTGGGTTTGCTTGCCGCGCTCGAGTGGTTGTGCTCGCAATCGCACACCAGTGCCAGGCTCGAAGTTTCAGGACGCGAGCAGCGTTTAAAGCCCGACCTCGAGCTGACGCTTTTTCGGGTGGTGCAAGAGGCGTTGACCAATGTGGACAAACACGCCAAAGCCTCGAGTGCCGCGATTCGCGTCAAATTCGATGCAATTGGCAACACTGAGCATCCGCCTGGCGTGCTGGTGAGTGTGACCGACGACGGCGCGGGATTCTCGAGCACACCAGATACTGACGCCTTCACGACCCTTGCCGCCAAAGGACATTTGGGCTTGGCTGGAATGCGCGAGCGCATCAAACTGGCGGGTGGGGAGATGAAGCTCGAGTCTGAAATTGGTTTTGGGGCGAAATTAAGTTTTTGGTTTCCGATTTAAAACTCGAACACATGAACAAACGTTCGGGAAACGTGCAACTCAAGCGTTCTGTTATTCTGTACCCGTGAAGGTCTTGTTCATTGGTGATATCTTCGGCAAACCCGGGCGTAACCTCGTCTCGAGCCACTTGCCCGCGATCAGAAGCAGGTTTGATTTTGTGATCGCCAACGCGGAGAACGCGGCTGGCGGTTTTGGATTGAACAAGGATTCCTTCTCGAGCATTGTCAAAGCGGGCGTGGATTGCGTGACCCTGGGCAACCATGCCTGGGACAACCGCGAGGTTCTCAGTCTGATCGATGACCCGAAAATCGTGCGTCCCAAGAATTACCCGAGCGGAGCGCCTGGGCGCGGTGCAGCCAGTTTTGACGTGAACGGTGAACGGATCACGGTCACCAATTTTTTGGGGCGGATTTTCATGAACCCGTTGGACGACCCGTTCGCGGCACTCGAGGAGATTCTCGAGCAGGACAATCTGGGGGCGGTGTTTGTGGATTTTCATGCGGAGGCAACCTCGGAAAAGGCGTGCTTTGCCTGGCATTTTGACGGGCGTATTGCGGCGCTTATCGGCACACACACGCACGTCCCAACGGCGGACACCAGGTTTTTAACACGCGGCACGGCGTTTCAAACCGATTCTGGCATGACCGGACCGCAAGACTCGAGCATCGGCATGGGTTTGGATGCAGCCATTTACAAGTTCAGAACGGGTTTGCCGCAAAAAAACGAGGTCGCGCAAGGACCCAGTATTTTCAACGCCGTCGAATTGGATTTGACTGGCAATCTTGTGACCCGCATGGCGCGTTACAGTTTTCTCGAGGGGCAGGAATCTGGCAAACTCGAGGGTGAAATTTTTCAAGGGGTGAACGATGCAAAATGAAACCCGTGATCCACTCGCCCGTGATGTGGACGCACTTGGTCATGTTCTGGGCGCAATTTTGCGCGAACAGGTCGGAAGCCGTTTTTATCAACTCGAGGAGGACGTGCGCGAGTTGACCAAACGCATTCGACTCGAACCTGAGAACACGGATTTGGTTTTGAAACTCGAGGCTTTGATCTCGAATTTGGGTTTGTTCGACGCCGAGAATCTGGTGCGGGCGTTCGCGCATTATTTTTGGCTGGTCAACTTGGCGGAGGAACGGCACCGCGTGCGGCGGCACGGTTTGTTTGAGCCTGGAATTGACCCACGCACGAACGAACCCCGCAAGCAAAGTTTGCGCGATACGGTGCGTCAACTCAAATCCAGGGGCATGAGCGCCAACGATATTCTGAACTTGATTGCCAAGCTCGAGCTTGGGCTAACCTTCACGGCGCACCCGACCGAGATGCGGCGGCGAACAGTTCGTGCGCACTTGGATGCGATCAGCACCGATTTGGTTGACCTCGAGCGTGAGGACTTGCGTGAGGTGGTGCTTGACAGAATTTCGGCGCGGGTCGAGGCACTCTGGAGCACTTTGGAGTTGCACTCGAGAAACCCCACCGTGCGCGATGAGGTGCAGGGCGGTCTGGCGTACCTGGGCAACATTGCCAGCGCCCTGCCCGCCCTCGAGTTCGATTTGCGGGACGCCCTCGAAGCCGAGTTTGGTGAGGGTGTTCTTGGCAAACGCAACAATCTAAATTTGCCGTTCAAATTGTATTCCTGGATTGGCGGTGACCGTGATGGCAACCCGAACGTCACGCCGCAAGTCACCCGAGAAACCCTGGCGTACCATGCGGCTCGAGCCACCGATGATTTACAGGTTGGGTTAAAAACCTTGTTCGCCCAGGCTTCTGGACACCGCACCCGAGTCACCATCGGGCACGACCTGAGCAATCATGACGAGCCGTGGCGCAACGAGATTGAAACGCTGCACGACAGCCTGGGAGAGCATCCAAAACCCAGAGCCGTGCCCGTCCTCGAGCGGGTCGTGAATTCTCTGGAAGCCACGGGTCTAAACCGCACGGCACGGGTTTTTGCGCGTCCGGTGCTGGCTCGAGCCAAAACCTTCGGCACGCACCTGGTCAGTCTGGACGTGCGTGAATTCTCGGGGAATTTGGAGCTTGCGGTGCAAGAACTGATGTTGGTTGGGGGCGTTCACGGCGCGTACTCGAGTTTGACCGAGATTGAGCGCGTGGCATTGCTCGAGCGGGAACTGGCGACCGACCGACCGTTGCTGCCGGTTGGTGCGGTCCGATCTGGCAACATTGCGCTGGCGCTCGAGCCTATCGAGGCGGTGCGTGATGCCATGATTGAGAGCGGCAATCAAGCCTTCGGGCGTTACGTGATTTCTCACGCCGAGAGCGTTTCGGACATTCTCGAGGTGCTGATATTGTCACGTGAGGCGGGACTCTCAAACGTCGATGTCTCTCCGCTTTTTGAAACCCCCACCGATCTCGAGAATGCACCGCAGATCGTGACGCAACTGATGAACTCGAGCGTTTACCGCGCCAAACTCGGAACCCGAGCGCAAGAGATCATGCTCGGATATTCAGATTCCAACAAGGAGGCAGGCTTTCTGGCGGCAAACTGGGCGTTGTACCGCGCCCAGGAAGAGCTGACCAAAGTCCTCGAGAACGCTGGTGTGGAGCACACGTTCTTTCACGGTCGCGGCACCAGCATCGGGCGCGGCGGCGGACCAGCCGCACGGGGCATTCTGGCGCAACCCGAGGGCACCATCGGGCGAGGCTTGAGGATCACCGAACAGGGCGAGGCGCTGTCTGAACGTTACGCCAACCCCGCGATTGCCAAACGCAACCTCGAGCAACTGCTTCATGCCCTACTGCTTAAGGCTTCGGAAGAACACAAGCAGTACCCAGATTACTACCGCAGCGCCCTTCAGAGCGCAGCCAACGCCTCGAGCGAGGCGTACTCGAGTTTGGTGACCTCAAAAGGTTTTCTGGCGTTCTTCGAGGCTGCCACGCCGATCAACGAGATTGCGGGTTTAAAAATTGCCTCGCGCCCCGTTCGTCGCCCTGGCAAAGCCACCTTGGAGAATCTTCGCGCCATTCCGTGGGTCATGGCGTGGACGCAAACCCGAGCCAACATTCCAGGCTGGTACGGTCTGGGCGCGGGACTGGCAACCATCGAAAAGTTTCAACCAGGACTGGCAGGTGAGATGTACCGCGAATGGGGCTTTTTTCGCAGCCTCTTGGACAACGCCCAGATGAGCCTCGCCAAAACCGACATGGGCATTTTTGCGCGGTACTCGAGCTTGGGCAAGGATCAAAAAACCTTTGAAAGCATCAAACTCGAGTTTGAACGCACCGTACAACTGGTAAAAAATGCCATCGGCACGGATATCTTAGAGCGCGAACTTCGTTTGAAACGCAGCATCGAACTGCGCAACCCTTATGTTGACCCCGTGCATCACGTTCAAGTCGAACTTTTAAAACGATACCGCGCCCTGCCCAGCGATCACCCAGACCGCTCCAACCTCGAGCGGGCATTGCTCTTGAGCATTCAAGGCATTGCGGCAGGGTTACGAAATACAGGTTAGAATTGTTTAGGTTAAAACACAGTTCATTACACCGCAAAAGGATAAATCATGCCTGAACTCTTACAAGTCGTACCCGAATACCACCACCGCGTTTGGGGTGGGCAACAATTGAAACCAGACATTCAAAAACCTTACGGCGAGGCGTGGCTTGTCTTTGAACGCAACAAGATTAAATCTGGTCCGTTCGCTGGAAAAACCCTCGAGGAAGTCACTCGGGTTTTGGGCGCGGAACTGCTTGGCGCTCGAGCGATAGAGCGCACTGGAACAAGGTTTCCATTGCTCGTCAAGATTTTGGATTGCGCCGATTGGCTCTCCATCCAGGTGCATCCAAATGACGAACAGGCGCTCCAGCTCGAGGGCAAAGGGCAGTTTGGCAAAACCGAGGCTTGGCACGTTCTGGACGCTGTATCTGGTGCAGAATTGATCGCGGGCGTCAAACCAGGCACGGACGGGGAAACGCTCGAGCGAGCCATTCGAGACGGCAGCATTTTATCGGTTTCACAAAAGCATGTGGTCCAAACAGGGGCGACGGTCATGATGCCTGCAGGCACGATGCACGCGCTCGGTCCAGGTTTTTTGATTTACGAAGTTCAACAAACTTCTGACACAACCTACCGCGTCTGGGACTGGGATCGTCCAGCCAGCGCCGGACGGGCGCTTCACATTGCGCAAAGTGTTAACGTGACCAACCCCAACTCGAGCGGCGAGATCAACCACAACATCATGCACGCGCAAAACGCTGTTGAAACCCGGGTGAGTTGCGAATATTTTCAACTTGAGGAAATTCACGGCGCGGACAAATCCTTGGTGTCCAACACCCAAAACTCGAGCTTTCATGCCATTACGGTCACAACGGGTCGGGCAGACGTTATCTTGGGCGGTACTCGAGTCACCCTGGGCAAGTTTGAAACGGTGATCGTTCCTGCCAACGCCTTCGAGTACCAAATTGAACCACTCGAGCCTTTTAGGGCGTTACGCTCGAGTGTTCCAAACTTTTAAATTGTAGATTCGTTCATTCTGAGATCACGCTCGAGCATCATTTTTAAAAATGATGCTTCATCTTTTTGCATATCATGAACACTCAAATAAAAGCGCTTGCCATTTTTCAGCTCGAGCCACAATGAAAATTGTTTGGAAACGGCAAGGTTTTTCTGAAGGTTGACTTTGAGAATGTCTTGAATTGAAATACTTACCAAGGGCTGAAGGCGAAGCGACAAGAAGTGTTTCAAACCTTCAAATTTAATCTGATCTGGCTCGGATTTCATAGAGATTGAGCAGACCAAAGGCTCGAGCAGCGTCTTTGCAGACCTAAAAAGCACCCATAAAGCACCAACGGCAATCAAGAACCACAAAAAGAAAAAGCTGACATACTGCCACAAGAAATTTGAAGCCTCAAACATACCTTCACGGGCACGTTGGATCAAGACAAAAACCAAAGAAGCCCCAGCACCGATCCCGAACAACGCAACAAACAAAAGCATTGGCACATAGGCGAATCGTCCAATTCGCAATTTGTTGATTGAAGCTTTTGGCAATCGCCAATCCCAACCATGTTTGGTCAAATCATAATTCCAGACATAAAACGGTATTTTTTGAAATTCTTCAAAATCGAGGAACGGCATATTCAACAGCGAATCTGAATCTATCTTTTCAAACCCTGAGTTCAAGATGCGTTCCTTTCAGATCCCCTCAATCACTCGAGCGTGGAGAACCCATTTCACGAACTCGAGCTGAGCAACAGTAGCGAAACCATCCCATCAGCAATTTCCATCTCGAGATTTTCAGTTGGTGTAAATGTGCTCGAACTGTAATGCTTTTTAAAATTTCTTTACTCAACTCGCCAACTTCGATGGAACGATCAAGAGCGCGGCTCGAGAAATCCTAATTTACGTTGGACTCGTCAATAATGCCCTGGCCGCGCTCGAGACTTTTCATGATTTATTTGATTCTTGAAATGGCATATTCAGCAATCTTCTTGGGAATGTCCACGCCCGTCGTGCTGACTGAATTTTTAAACTCCATCGTGTGATTCACTTCAATCACCATCAAACCTCGAGTTGGGTCTTCCATCAAATCCACCGCAACCACCGCGCCACCCACCGCTTTCGCGCTGCGTTCTGCAAGGCTTGCAATGTCTGGCGTGACGGGACAATTCTCGGCTTTGCCACCACGTGCGGTATTCGTAATCCAGTGGCGCGAGTTGCGGTAAATCGCCGCAATGCACAAGCCGTCCGCGACAAAAGCCCGAATGTCGCGGTCTGGCTTGTTGACCACCTCTTGAATGTAAAAAATCTGATGCTGATAGCCGCCGAGCACCTCTTTGTGCTCGAGCACGGTTTCGGCGGCGTCACGGTCACGAATCAACGACAGCAATCGCCCCCATGAACCCACGGGCGGTTTCATGATGACCGGATAACCCATTTCTTCAATGACTTTGAGCGCCGTCTCGCCATCAAAACAAACCTGGGTGCGCGGCGTGGCAATCTTGTTCTTGGCAAGAAGTGCGTTGGTCACAAGTTTATCGCCGCAATTGGAAATCACCAAAGACGGATTCACAACCTCCACACCCCAAGCCTCGAGCGAGGCACTGATCGCGTAACCTCGAGATTGCGAGACGCAACGCTCGATCACGACCTTCCACTCGGGCGGTTTTGCGCTGTGAAAATCAAAACTGAGTTGAGGCGCGTAGACTTTGTCATACGCCACACCAAGACCATCGAGCGCGGCGAACAACATCTTCTCGTCCTCACGGACACGGTCATAAACCAGGGCAAGTTCAGCCATGAATGCCTATTCGCCCCAATCCTCTGCCTCTTGCGGGGCGGCTTCGAGCTTGGGCGGCTCGAGGCTGACAACTTCAAACTCTGCGCCGGTTTCGTCATCAATGACAATCTCGCCCAATTCTGGATTCTCGAGTTCGATGATTGCACCGGATTCTGGGTTTTCAAACTTTATTTTTGCCATCACTTTTCCTCCTGAAGGCGCATGTCCTTGCGCCCCTACTTCAACGGGGGTTTCCCGACGAATGCAATGTTATTCGGCGTCCTCAAATTCCACGTTGAACGTGGTGTTGCAATCTGGGCAGGTGACTTTGCTGTTTTCCTCGAGTTGCTCGTCGGTCAGCTCGATTTCCGCGCCGCAACTCGGGCATTCGGTCAGCAAACCCAGCAAATCAAATTCTGGCGGGTCGAGGCTGGCAATTTGCAATTCCGCGCCGCACGATTCGCAAACCAGAATATCGCCCTCCTCAAACTCGTCCCAGGCTTCACTGGGAATCTCGAGTTCTTCGGCACAGACTGGACAATTGACAAATAAACTTTGTTCTTCTTCGCTCATGACTCTCCTGGGAATTTCTGGTACTTCTTGTAATACTCGAGGATGCTGCCCTCTTTTAACGCCTCTCGCAAGAACTCTGGTGGTGCGGGAAGTTGTAAAATCGTGCCATCCAAACGCGTGATTCTACCAGTCTCAAGATCAAATTCAACCTCTTCGCCGTCAACAAGCAACTCTGGAATGATGCTGCTCTCAAAAGCGGGAATCCCAAGGTTGAGAAGGTTGCGGTAATGAATTCGGGCGTAAGACTGCGCAATGATGCCGCCCACCTCGAGCTTCTTGAGGGCTTTGGGCGCATACTCTCGGCTCGAGCCTAAACCCCAATTGCGCCCGCCGACCAGCAGATCGCCTGGTTTGACCTGAGCCGCAAATTCTGGGCGAAAGTGCGCGAAGGCGTACCTGTGAAACACGTCCGCACCAACCATGAACGGCGCGAACTTCCCTGGCAGAATGTCGTCTGTGTTGATGCTGTCGCCAAATTTCCAAACTCGAGCCATTAGATTTTATTCCTCATAAAATACCCTCAAATATTTCCTCAAGTGTTAACGTTGCAGCCAAGCAAGGAATGGAAATCGAGCCATCATCTTTGAGATTTTCGACTTGCCACTCGCCGACTTCATCGCGGTAATGTCGAATCACCAATCGTTTTTCACTCTCGACAATTAAATACGTCTGCAAACTCGAGATTGTTGTGTACGCAATTTGTTTTTCCCGCAAATCGGTTTCTCGGGTGCTGGGTGAAAGCACTTCAACCAAGACACAAGGCTGATTTTCAAAAAATTTGTCAGGCAGTGGTTTGTCACACACCAACATCACATCGGGATAATAGTAAACATCGTGACGGTACTGAAATTTCATGGCTTCTTGATAAACGCGGCAAGCTTTACCTCTTGAAAGTCCCAAGAAACGCGCCGCGATGTTTAAACAAATCCGAGCGTGTTGACTCGAGCCTCCAGCCATCGCGTACAAAAACCCTCCAACAAACTCGTGACGCACAGGACTGGTCTGTTCGAGTTTCAAGTAATCTTGTTTTGTAAACATTTCACGCGATGGTTCAGACATCTTGCACCTCGAAAGTGGAATTTTGGGAATCTTTAACATTCTCTGGATTGCCGTGGTTCAGAGGAATTTCACGCATTCCAACAGGAAACCAATATCCGTCCTCTGCGCCTGTGGATTCCAGATTGCAATAATCGGCAGCTTTCAAGGCATCTTCAAGATTGGCAATATAACCTCGAATGTTAAATTGAACCTCGAGTTCAGTTTTGAATCTTGTTTCCAAACTGTTACAGATGAACGAATGAAATTGTCCCATATCATAGCCAATAATCTCATAACCGAGTAAATCATTGGGCATAAGCTTTAAAAATTCCTTTTTCTCAACAAGGGTATGAACACCGTGTTGAATAACCGTTGTTTCGTTGGTTTCTAACAGTATTTTTTCAACCACCTGCCAAGGGGAGACAATTTGAAAAAGTTTTAGTTTCTGGATGTTTTGAAGAAATCGTGCAGCAAAAGATCGTGCCGTTTCCAAGTCAGAAAAGACCGAATTCCAACCAAATCCTTTTTTCTCGAATAAATTCTCAATTTCAAACATCGCCTCGAGAAACATCACATCTGGAAGCTCGAGTTGTTTCTGGTAATCGTCTATCGAATTGCCTTTTATCCATGAAATCAATTCCATTGGTGGATGTAACTCACAAATACATGGAGAAACGCTGTAAATGATTTCAGGCAAAATCGCGGCTGACATAAATTCCGCACGATTGAAACCTTCTATCAAGAAATATCCCGCATTAACAAATTTTTGCTCGAGTTCATCCATAAGGTAAATCCTCAGGCAAGGCAATACTGCCCATAATTGCAGTCGCAGCAGCGACAGCAGGGCTTGCCAGGTAAATCTCGGCGCTTGCATCGCCCATACGTCCAATAAAGTTTCGGTTGCTGGTCGAAACACAAACTTCCCCTGGCGCGAGCACACCCTGATGCCTGCCCATGCACGGACCGCAACCAGGCGTGGAAAGCGTCGCACCAGCTTGAATAATAGTCAACAATGACCCGTCCGCCATCGCCTGCTCGAGCACTTCGGAACTGGCTGGAATCACCAAAAGGCGCGTGTTCGCGGCAACCCTGCGACCTTTCAGAATCGCGGCGGCAACGTGCAAATCCTCGAGTCGTCCGTTGGTACACGTGCCAATAAAAACTTGATCGACATGCTTGCCGCGCAAGCTGGCAACCGTCTCGACATTGTCCACATAACTTGGCACACTCATGCGCGGCGTCAGGCTCGAGAGATCAATGGTGATTTCTTTGATGTATTTCGCACCCAAGTCGGGGTAAACCCAATCTGGCACCTCGTACATGCTCAGGATTTCTCCACCAGGCACGACCATGCCCGCTTTTGCACCAGCTTCCACGCACAGATTCGCCAGCGTCATGCGTTCGCCCCTCGAGAATCGG
This sequence comes from Deinococcales bacterium, assembly GCA_025352125.1. GTDB lineage: Bacteria > Deinococcota > Deinococci > Deinococcales > JAAFIG01 > JANXTZ01. The sequence continues at coordinate 12,135 of JANXTZ010000001.1, forward strand.
TCGCCCGCATGAATCTCGATGCTTTGATAGGTCGCACCGTCGGCAGTCAAAACGCGAATCATCTCGAGAGCGATGTCTTTGGCGCTGACATCGCCCACAAGTTCTCCTGTCAGGTTCACCTTCACGCTTTCGGGAACGCGCAGCCAGGTTTTGCCACTGGCGGCGGCAATGGCAATGTCTGTTGCGCCCATGCCAGTTCCGAACGCACCAACCGCGCCGTAGGTCGTGCTGTGAGAATCTGAGCCGAGCACAATCGCCCCAGGAAACGCGAGGCGTTCCTCAATCAAGACCTGATGGCAAATCCCGCGTCCCACGTCAAATAATTTCACACCCGTTTTTGCCGCAAACGCTCGAGCCGCCTGATGTGATTTTGCCACATTCACGCTCGAGGCAGGAGCAACGTGGTCGATCACGATGCTGACGCGTTCAGGGTATTTGGGCAGGGTTTCGAGTTCAGTCTCGAGAATCTCGATGACCGATTCTGCGATGGAATCGACGATCATCACATTGTCCACTTCGACCACGGCAAGTTCACCTGCAAACACGGTCTTGGTGCCGCGTTTTGAAAGAATTTTTTCAGCCATCGTTTGCGGAGTCATACTTCACCTCTTGACGTGCGAGTTGTGCTGTGCGACGAGTTTCCAGGCGTCCAGACGTTTATTGAAAACAAAAGTGGCACGTCCAAACTCGAGCACATCGCCATCGTTGTTTTCGTACTGAAATTCAGCATACGCGAGGCAAGTGTCGCCAAAAGTTTCAAATTCGATATTGCGGTATTTCAGTGTCGGAAACGCGAGGCTGGTTTGAACGGTGCGAATGCGTTCGGCTTTGTCCTGAAATTGTGCGGCGGTTCCCGTAAAGCGGAATCCATCGGCAATGATCGTCTCGAGCGTGTCGGCGTCCCTGGTGTTGAGCGCTTGAACAAATTGGTCGAAGGTGGTTTTAAAGCTGTTGTTCATGAATTCCCCAATTTCTCGAGCACGTCACCGGTCAAGGTATGCTCGATCCAGACTGGATTCGCCACCGCGCCAAGTCCAGCATAGAATTTTTTGGCGGGTTCGTTCCAACTGGCAACCGTCCATTTCATGCCGACGCAACCTCTCTCGAGCGCGATTCTCGAGGCTTCGCGCATTAGCGCTTGACCCAAACCTTGCCCTCGAGCGCCGTCTGCAATGAAAAGTTCTTTGATGAACAACATCGGTTTGGCGCTGGCGGTGTACGGCAAAAAATAGTAAACGAGCACGCCCTCGGGTTTTGCGTCCAGCTCGGCAACCAGCACAAAGAAGTTGGGCGGTTGGAGTTTAAAACCTTGCTCGAGCAAGATGCTTTCATTGGCGGCGAAACCCTCCAAATATTGTTCAAACACTGCCAGTTCACGCATTAAGTACAGCGCGGCGGGAATATCGGATTCTTGCCAGTGACGCACAAGAACCGAATTTTCAATTTTGACAGACTCGTTCATCGTGCAATCCTCACAACTTCCCCGCCAACCCGAATGTCCGTTGCCATTCCATCTCGAGCCACAAATTTTGCCTCGAGCTTGGATGGTTTAGCCATTGCAAAACCTTGCGAGAAACTGAGTTGTTGCTTTCCCTCGAGTTTTTGAGTGGCAACCAAATAACCGCACAAACTGGCTATCGTAAAAGAACCTGCGTTGTCTTCCAAAATGCCTTTGGCAGGCGCGAAAAACCGCAAGTCAAAATCTGTACCTCGATATTGATCCAGTGTAAACACGATCAGACCGTTGGTTTTGGTCTCAATATTCAAGGCTTTGATGGCTGCAAGATTGGGTTTAATACCCTCAAGAATGCTCGAGTTTTTCACAGGAACAAGAATGTTTATTTTATTCGCACCAGCCGCACCGATCTCAAAATCAGAATCCAAATCCGCCGAATTCAAGCCCAGACTCTTAAGCACTTGGTTTGTTGAAAGCTCGAGCTTTTTAACTCTGGTGCTGCCCTGTTCGGAAAACCAGCAACCACCGTGTCCAACGCCCGAGACAGGCAAGATATCACCGTTCATGTTGGCTCGCATGTAAATTTCGACCAGACCTTTGCGCCAACGGTGTTCGGCAACCACCAAGGCGCCCGAATCACTTTCGGGTTTTTCTTTGGTTGGAGTGAAAAACTTTATTTTTACGCCCGAACTGTCTTCACCCAAGATAAAGCCTGTCAGCGAAGCACCCGATTCCCGAGCGATGTTTTGCATTTCATCGGTGCTGATCTGGTCGGCATCAACCACGGCAATCTGCTTGCCACCGCCAGGAGAAGCCGCAAAGACTGTGTACCGAAAAATATTCATGATTCCACCCGAACAGCCTTGCCGCCAACCCAGACGCTCGAGACTTCCAAGTTTTTCACTTGGCAGCGCACCTCGAGTTTGGACGGTTTGCCCAGGGCGTACCCTTGAGCGCCAGAAAAAATTCGTAAACCATCATCAAAAAACTTTTCTCGTGCCAAATACGCGGCAAGTGCAGCATGGGCATTGCCCGTCGCAATGTCTTCTGGAATGCCTGAAGTTGGTGCGAAATGTCTCGAGTCCGTAAAGCAACCACCACGACCTGGAAAAGTAAACGCTACCAAATCTGTGGTTGCAGTCTCGAGATTTAACGCTTTAATTTGGTCAAAGTCAGGTTCGATAGCATCCAGATAGCTGGTGCTCGGCACGCCACAAATCAATTTGGCACGACCAGCCGTGGCTGCCAGAACGGGCATGTCCTCGTGCAATTCGTCAGGCTCGAGTCCCAAGGCACGCGCGACATCTTCGCGTTCAATGTCAACCTCCCAAGCTCGAGCATCGCCGTACTCGAGCCACGCAATATCAAGTTCTGTGCCTCGCTGCGCTCGATCAAGTCCGCGCTCGAGTTTTGCATTCACGATCCCGTCATGGAGTTCAATCTGAAATTCGCCCGACGGTATTTTGAAGCCGTTGATTTCCCCTCGAGCCGCAATCGCGTGAATTGCAGCAATTGTGCCGTGACCGCAAATATTTTCCTCGAGCAATGGCGTAAAAAACCGCAATCGAAGTGGCAGCACGGATTCTTGGTCGAACAGTTTTTCGCTGATGCCCACAAAAACCGTGGCTGGCGCGTTCAAACTGGCGGCGAGTTCCTGCATTCTGCGGTCTGAGTTCATGTCAAGCCCAAACACCACCGCCGCAGGATTTCCACCCTTTGCGGAATCTGTAAACGCCAAATAATCGTGAATCTCGAGATTCATTTCAACCCCTTAACATAGCACTCGAACTCCCCTCTCTCCGAGGAAAGAAGGCGACCCTGCCCATTAGCGGTTTCGCCCGTTAGGTGCGTTTTGAAACCAAGAAGGTACATGTATTGGGTCAAGACGGGTCGGGGATGAGAGGGTAACGGAGTCTCGAGCCACATGAGTTAAGCCGTGACCCAATTTTTGAGAATATCGTTCAAGTGCTCATCGTCCAAATCACCATGATCTGCCAGGGCTTTGATCTTGTCGGTCACGGCTCGCAGCGCGTCGTCACCAAAATGCAATCCAAGTTCTTTGGCGCGGAACGCAATCGCGTGCTTGCCCGTCAACTTGCTGCCCGCTTGAATGCGGCGTCCGACGCCAAACACCTCTGGCGGAATGGCTTCATACGCGCCAGGGTTGAGGTAAATGGCTTTCAGGTGCATTCCCGCCTTGTGGTTGTAGGCAAACTCGCCCGTCAGATAATTGTTCCAGGGGATCGGCAAGCCCGTCATTTTGGCGATCATTGCGTCCAGTTCGGGCAGCATCTCGAGTTTGTATTTTTGCATCAAACCTTGCGGGTCTACGGTGAACATTCGCGCCAGAAATCCGCCGAGCGGCGTGATGCCGTTGCGTTCGCCGATCCCAAGAATGGTGGTGTCCACGTGCGTGCCGCCAGCCTCGAGAAACTCGAAGGCATTGGCGACGGCGCAACCCGTGTCGTTGTGACCATGAAATTCGATGTCGCAACTGACAGCACGGCGCACTTCACTGGTCAGGGTATAAACCTGTCGCGGGGTTGCCACGCCAACGGTGTCTGCCAAGCCCACACGGTTCACTCCCATGTCAGCGACGGCTTTGTAAATCTCGAGCAAGTCTGATTCTTGGCTTCTAAACGTGTCTTCTGCCGAAAACCGCACTTGAACCTTGTGCGATTTGACGTATTCGATCACCTCGCGGGCGGTTTCGATGATTTGCGCTATGCTTTTGCCGTGGCTGAATTCGCGCAGGTACGAGCTTGTGCCGAACAGCAAGTCCAGTCCTGCAACGCCCGTTTCGATGGCAACTCGGGCGTCTTCCATGTGACAGCGCGTGTGGGTGATGACTTTTGCCTTTAAACCCAGGCTGGCGAGGGTTTCGGCGGTCTTAAAGCTCTCGGGCGTGGCAATCGGTGTGGTGACTTCAATGAATTCGACACCGAAGGCATCCAAGGCTTTGGCAATTTCGATTTTGTCGAATAAGGAAAAGTTGCCTTTGGCAAATTGTTCGCCCTCACGCAGGGTACTGTCGATAATGGACCAACGGTTGCTCGAGTAATCGGTATCGTTCATGAAAACCTCTCAAGTTGAATTTTAAAACAAAAAAAATCCGGCTCGAAACGCTCGAGCCGGGGTTACGCAAAAGCGCCTTGGGTGTTATCCCAAGTCCCCGGAAAGCTGTTTTTTCGATGCGGATATCACGAGCATGAGTTTAACAAGCTGAATCGTGATGCGTCAAGCCCTGGTATACCAAAAATAGACTGGGTTCAACGTAACACCCTCGAGTCCGTCTGCAAAGTCAAAATCGTTTGTGGGACAACTTTGAGAGGCTGAGTCTAGCCGTGACGGTTTTGTTTGGGTCTGGTCGCAACAGGCTTGTAGAATGGAAAACAATGAAACTCGCATTCGTCGGCGTGGGAAAAATGGGTGAAGCCATTCTCGAGGGCGTTCTCAACTCGAGATTACTTGATGCAAGCGAGGTTGGTGTGATTGGCGGCTCGAGCGGCAAGGCTGGGGAAGTCAGCGCCAAGTACGGCGTCAAGCTGATTGAACGCTCGGACTTAATCAAAGCTGAACGGGTGCTGATCTGCGTTCAACCAAAAGTCTTTCCAACCGTCTGCGAGTGGGTTTCCAAAGCCGACGCTGGTTTTATTTCGATCATGGCGGGCGTCAATCTGGACCGGCTGTCTCGAAACCTCAACTCCAAACGTGTGGTTCGCGCCATGCCAAACCTTGCCGCGACCATTCACAAGTCGGCGACCGCCGTGGTCGGGCATGAAGACGCCAACACGACGGGCGATCTCGAGTTTGCCCAAGCCCTGTTTGCCTCGGTGGGCGATGTCTACGACATTCCAGAACCACTCTTCAACACGTTTACAGGCATGGTTGGTTCGGGTCCAGCCTACGCCGCAATTTTCGCCGAGGCGCTGGCAGACGGCGGCGTCAGGATGGGTCTGAACCGCAAACTGGCAATCGAGCTGGCGGGCAAACTGCTGATCTCGACGGGTGAATTGCTGCTGCGACGGATTCATCCTGGAATTTTAAAAGACGAGGTTGCCAGCCCTGGCGGCACGACCATTGCAGGAATCGCCGAAATCGAGCGTTACACCTTTCGCTCGAGCCTGATCGAAGCCGTCCGAGCCGCCACCATGCGCGGTGCAGAACTGGGGGAAGAAAAATGAAATGGCTTTCGGGTGTCGTGATGTTGCTGATTTTCCTGAGCTTTTCCTCGAGCGCCCAAAGTGAATATTACCCAAGCAAACCTGGCTTAAAGTGGGTGTATTCCAACAACGAGACGCAGCAGTACACCAAAACCATCAATGTCTTTGGGGTGAACGCCGTGATTCTGGCGCACATTTTTGGTGGGTCAACCGTGCAAGAAGATTATATTCAGGTCACCAGCCTTGGGGTGAACCTGATAGGGACAAAGCGCAACAACGTTGTCACACAGTACAAACCGCCACTGGCAGTTTATCCAGCCGCTCCGCTGGCGGTCGGCGCACGTTGGAGCAGCTCGAGCAAGGTCGGCGGCAGCGTGGTCGCCATCTCGAGCGCGATTCTGTCCAGTGAAGGCATCAGCGTGAAGGGTGGACGGTTCAACGCCTTTGTGATTCGCCAGTCGGTCAGCACTTCGAGCGGCGGGCGCAGCGTCAGCGATCTGTATTTTGTGCCAGGCATTGGCACGGTGCGTTATGTGACCGCAGACGGTACGGCGGTGGATTTGGTCAGCCGTTGAGCCAGTTGCCAACAGAATGTTAAGAACGGGTTTGGGTCCGGCGTTTGCGCTCGAGCACGGCATATTTCATGATCTGCCAGTACATCCCCAAACGCCTTGTCATGCCTTTAAAAAAACCCAACTTTTGTTCTTTTAAGCGTTGCGACACACCCTCAAGATTCACAAATTTGCAACGCAGTCCCTCGAGTTGAATCTGGTCGGTGATCGCCAGTTCTATCGCGTATTTACGACTCGCCAAATCTGGAACTCGAGCCAGGAGCGCCCGAGGAATCGCACGTTGACCGCTCCATTGCGGGGTCGCACGGTTGCCAAAATCGGTGATGCCACCGCCGCCGCTGAACAAACCAACGGTGGTGTCGGCTTCATTTAGTTGCAGTGGCTCGAGCAATGAGAGCACGTGTTTTGACGTTAAGTTGATCAAGTCCGCGTCGAGCAGCACCAGTGTTTCTTGGCTCAGGCTGGCGACTCCTGCCGCCACTGCCCCACCCTTGCCACGGTTGGGTTGATACTCGAGCACCCTTGCGCCGGCGGCTTTGGCGACCCTCGCGGTCAGATCGCTGCATCCGTCAGCCACCACCAGCACCTCACCCAAACCTGACTCGAGCGCAACCTTCACCACGTCAGCAACGGTGGCTTCCTCGTTAAATGCAGGAATGAGAATGCCAATGCTGGTGGCTCGAGTGGCGGTCATGTTGGGTTCAGTCTACCGCTTAACGCGGGACGAATACGTCTTTTAGCGTCACGAGCGCCATGAAAACCAGAACGAAAGCAAAACCGATAAAGTTAATGAATTCTTCTTGCCCTGGCGCGAACGGGCGGCGGCGGATGGCGGTGATGGAATTTAACAAAATGCGCCCGCCGTCCAGTCCTGGAATCGGCAGCAGGTTAAAAATTCCGAGTCCAAAATTGATCATGCCCGCCAGGTACAACAGCGCATAAAAACCTTGGTCGAGGAACGTACCGACCACTTTGACCGTTCCGACCGGACCCGAAACATCGGATGGTTTGAAGGCAAACGTGTTAAAAATTCCCTCAAAAATTTTGGAGACATACATTGGAATCGCACCCAGCAAGGTCGTGCTCGAATCGCTTAGGGCTTGTAACGGCGCGACTGGTTTGTAAAATTGTTCCGCGCCAATGCTGACCCCAAAAATCGGGCGTTTCTGACCCACCTTGGTCACAGGCGACCAGTCAAATGTGATCTCGAGGTTTCGTGCTTTGCCATTCTCGAGGCGTTTGACACTGAATGTTCTGATGCCATTTCTGGACAATGAATTGCGAACCTCTTGGAAGTCTTTGATGAATTGATTGTCTACTTTGGTGATGACATCGAGTGCCTTAAAACCTGCCTTTTCGGCGCTCGAGCCTGATTGAATGCTGTACAACTCGGCGTTGTTGGTGATAACGGGTTTGCCTTGCCCAATCAGCACCACGGCAATGATCAAAATTGCCAGAATGATATTTGAAAGCGGACCCGCGAACAGCACCGCAAACTTGCCCCAGTAGCCCAGTTTTGCCATGCCAGTGCTGGGCGGAACGGTGGTGCCGTTTTCGTCCACGGTTGGCGTCATGCCGTCAATGTCCACATAACCGCCAATAGGCAGCGCCGAAATCCGCCATTCAGTGCCTGTGGCATTCCAGCGAGCCAATATTGGACCCATGCCTATCGAGAAGGCTTTGACGTTGACGCCCTGCCATTTTGCCAGCGAATAATGTGCCAGTTCGTGAATGAACACGGCAATGTTGATGATGATGAGCCAAACAATGATTGACATAAAACTCCACATTAAGGTCGAAACGACTTCAGCAATTCTGCTGCTCGAGTTCGCGCCCAAGCATCGGTTGCCCTGATGCTATCCCATGAAAGGAATGCAATAGGTGCTTCACTTAACACTTGTTCAATCAGTTTGGGAATGCCGAGGTACGATACCTTGTAATCCAGGAAGGCGGTCACAGCAATTTCGTCGGCGGCATTCAAGGCAATGGGCGCGACACCACCACGTTTCCCAGCTTCAATGGCAAGCCCCAAACACGGAAAACGATTCAGATCAGGTTTTGAAAGCTCGAGCATTCCCTCTAAATCCAGAGGCTCGAGCGGTGTGCTTGGGCGTGATGGTTTGGTTTCCAAAGCTGCCAAAATACCGTACTGAATGGCAAGGCGCATGTCGGCGACACCCAATTGGGCTTTGATCTGCCCGTCGTTAAACCGCACCAAACTATGAATGATGCTTTTGGGGTGCACCAGTACGCCTACTTTTTCAATTGGGATTTCATATAGATACATCGCCTCGAGCACTTCCAACCCCTTGTTCATAAGGGTACTCGAGTCAATCGTGACCTTTGCGCCCATGACCCAATTTGGGTGCTTGAGTGCCATCTCTGGCGTGACGCTCGAGAGGTCTTCGGGTGCCAGCCTGAACGGTCCGCCGCTCGCCGTCAAAATCAACTCGGCAACATCACTGAACTTCTCGCCCACCAAACACTGGTACAACGCGCCGTGCTCCGAATCGACGGGCGTGATCCGAGCGCCAGAGGCTCGAGCCGCAGCCCACATCAGCGGACCGCCGCAAACCATCGCCTCTTTGTTGGCGAGTGCCACATTGCGTCCAGCCTCGAGCGCCCGACGGGTGGGTTCAAGTCCTGCCAGCCCTGGAATCGCGCCAACCACGGCGTCACATTCGAGCGTTGCGACCTCACACGGGTCACAAACCACCTGAATGCCTGGCAGGGCATCTCGAGCGTCTTGAAAAATGCTGGCGTCAACACTGACAAGCTTTGGTTTAAACTCAAGCGCCTGCCGCACGACCAAATCCAAATTTTTGCCCGCCGCCAAACCCGCAACGCGCCAACCTCGCCAGCGTGCGACCTCAAGCGTTTGGGTGCCAATCGAACCCGTGCTGCCAAGAATGCTGATGGAATGACTCATTGACAAAAGGTTATTGGGTTTGGGTTTTCACTGCAAGTGACAAGTGTTTAATTGATGACACGAGGCTCTGAACTCGTCGGCACATTCTGCGCCCTCGCCTGCTCGAGTTCGGCTTTGACGATGATCAGTTGTTGCTGCAAAAACAAGCGCTCTTGCTGAATAGCTTCAACTGACTTGGCACGGATTACCGCATCGGATTTGAGCCGATTGACCAGCTCTTGCAACTCACGAAGACGGTTTTTGATTTCCTCAAGGCTCAAGACAAGGCTGGATTCGACTTTGACCATCAAAACACCGCCACCGACAAATAGTAATAGGCGACTGGCAAGGCGAACAACAAGCTGTCCATTCGGTCAAGCAAACCGCCGTGCCCAGGTAAAAAGTTGCCCGAATCTTTGACGCCAAAACCACGTTTGATCACGCTCTCGGCAAGATCGCCAAGTTGTGCCGCCGAAGACACCAGGATCGCAAAAATCCAGATTTCGGAGAGTTTCACATCCGAAATAATTGGTCTGATCGCTTCACTCATGCCAAAGACCAGCAACATGCTGAAAACCAAGCCTCCCAGCGCCCCCTCGAGCGTCTTGGCTGGACTGATTTCGGGGGCGAGTTTGCGCTTACCAAAACGCCCGCCGACAAAGTAAGCCCCCGTGTCGCTGGCGTAAGCGCCAACGGCGGTGATGATGATGTACCAGAAACCCACGTGGTCGTTGGGGGTATAACGCAACAACATACCAAAGGAAATCAGAAACGGAATGTAAAGCACGCCAAACAAACTGGTCATGATGCGCTCGAGCGGGCGCTCTGAGGGACGAATCACCTCGACGATCATGACCCACATGACATAAGCCCACATGACAATTTCGCGCCACGGAACGCTGCGCAAATGTTCGGGCAGAATCGGCAGGCTGGCGACCAGCATCAACACTCCAAAGACGTAAATGCTGCGTCCACCGACGCTGTAACCCTTGCTCCGAGCCATGCTGCGAAACTCGTGCAAGCCAATCACCACGGCAGGAACTGCCAAAATCATTGCGCCGATCCAACCAAGCCACAACATGCCAACCACAGTTGCAAAGGCAATCAGACCCCAAACGGCACGTTGTCCAATCTCCGAACTGGTTCGGACGGGTTTGCTTTCGGGAGGTGTCGTGCCTTCGTTCAAAGGAATCCTAAACTGACTTGGAATGCACAAGATTAACCGACAAACCATGAATTCTGTGCGAAGTTATTCTCAAAAATACGATGTGAGAACGGGTTTGACAAGAAAAATGGCTCGAGCATCACTTTATGAGCCGAGAATATCGGCTTCCTTTTTGCTGAACGTCGCCTCGACCTTGGCGATAAACTCGTCGGTGATCTTTTGCACCTCAACCTCGCCGCGTTTGACTTCATCCAAACTCGCAAGCTTGTCCTTCTCGAGTTGCTTGACAGATTTCATGGCGTCCTGACGCACGTTGCGCACGGCAACTCGAGCCTCCTCGGCGTAATTCTTGGCGTTCTTGACCAGTTCTTTGCGGCGCTCTTCGGTCAAGGCTGGAATGGTGATGAACAGCGAATCGCCTTTGTTGGCAGGGTTCAAACCCAAATCCGAATCCCGAATGGCTTTCTCGATGCCTGCCAAGCTCGAGCGGTCAAACGGCGCGATGACCAGTGTTCGCGCGTCCGGTGCGGTGATGTTCGCCATTTGGTTGATCGGCATGGTTGATCCGTAATAATCCATCGTGACCTTGTTCAACATGCTGGCGTTCGCCCGTCCAGTGCGCAGCACCGACAAGTGTGAGTCCAGAGATTCTACTGCTTTGGTCATTCTCAAACGGGCATCATCAAAAATGTCTTTCATTGTTGTGTCCTCCAAAAAGAGATTGTACTGCGGTTGGCGTCTCGAGCGAGGGATGCTCGAGAACATTGACAAATCAACACTTGAGTGATGTCATATTTGCGTTTTTTAACTTTGAATCAGTGTTCCAACATGCTCGCCCTGAAGGAGTTTCTCGAGATTGCCCTGGCAGAACATGTCAAACACCACGATGGGCAATCTCTTGTCCATGCACAATGTAATTGCGGTGGCGTCCATCACCTCGAGTCGTTTACTGACGACCTCATAATGGCTGAGGGTATCAAACTTGAGGGCAGCAGGGTTTTTGCGTGGGTCGCTGTCGTACACGCCGTCAACTTTATTTTTAGCCATCAACACCACGTCCGCACCAATCTCGAGTGCCCGCAGTGTCGCCGCCGTGTCGGTGGTGAAGAACGGGTTTCCAGTGCCGCCAGAAAAAATTACCACGCGGTCTTTCTCGAGGTGACGAATCGCGCGGCGGCGAATGTAGGGTTCGGCAATTTGCGCCATTTGAATCGCGGTTTGCACCCGCGTTGGCACGCCAGCCCGCTCGAGCGCGTCTTGGAGTGCCAACGCGTTCATGTTGGTGGCAATCATGCCCATATAATCGGCGGTGGCGGCGTCCATGCCCACACCGTTGCGAGCGCCGCGCCACAGGTTGCCAGCCCCGACCACGCAGGCGATTTGCACATTCGGGGCGCTTTTCTTGGCGTTGGCGATGGTGGTCGCCAGCGAAAAAGTGGCTTCTGGCGAAATGCCGAAGCCACCTTCTTGGGCGAGGAACTCGCCAGACAATTTGAGTAGGACCCGCTGTATCTTCATGCCCTCCGCCCTTCCAAAAACGTAGGGTATGGTCTGAGACCATCCCCTACAAACACAATTATTTGTTACCGATTTCAAATCTGGCAAAGCGTTTGATGCTCGCACCCGCAGGCAAAACCTGGGTGATGGTGATGGAGTTGTCTTTGACGAACTTTTGCTCCAACAGCACATTGTCTTCGTAGAACTTGGACAGTTGACCCGCCACAATTTTCTCGATGATGTTCTCAGGTTTACCCTCATTGCGGGCTTTGTTGGTCAGAATCTCTCGTTCTTTCTCGAGATCGGTGGTGTTGACCTCATCGCGGGTCAGGTAACGTGGACGCTCGGCGGCAATGTGAAGTGCAATGTCTTTACCGATTTGGGCGTCGCTCGTACCCTCGATTTCGACCAGAACGCCAATTTTGTCGTTTTGGTGAATGTAGGTCGTGACAAAGCCAGTGGTTGCCACAAAACGTGCGGCGCGATTCAGAATCAGGTTCTCACCGATTTTGGTGATGTTCTCCGCCAGGTGATCGCCGAGCGTAATTTCCTGGTTCAAAAACTTTTGGCTCGAGAGTACATCCATGCCAATCGCGCCGTCCACAGCACCATTTTCGGCAATATGTCGTGCAAAATCGCCAACCAGCGCTTGGAAGTCGCTGTTGCGGGCAACGAAATCTGTTTCAGAGTTGATCTCAACCATGCCAGCCGTCTTGCCGTCGGCGCTGAGGTACGCACGAATCAAACCGTCAGACGCCTCACGATCTGCCTTCTTGGCGGCTTTGACAATGCCGCGCTCACGCAAAAGCGCAACGGCTTTCTCTTCGTCGCCAGCCGCGTCCGTCAAGGCTTTTTTGACATCCATCATGCCGGCGCCGGTCATCTCGCGCAGTTTTTTAATTGATTCCATCATCGCAATCACAACCTTTGATTCTCGAGCAACGTCGTGCTCGGCAGTACGGTTTGATGTTTAAACTGTTTAGACCTGAACCTCGTCGGCTTCGACGATTTGCTCGAGCACCGCTTGGCTCGAGACATTCTCGCCGCCGCCACGGCATTCTACGATCAGATCGCCCAAACGGCTGGTAATCAGTTGGATCGAACGAATCGCGTCATCATTGCCTGGAACGATGTAATCGATCACATCGGGGTCAGAATCGGTGTCGGCGAGGGCAACCACTGGAATACCCAGTTTTTGCGCCTCTTTCACGGCAATAGCCTCTTTGGTCGGGTCGATCACAAACAGGCAATCTGGCAGGCGGGTCATGTTGCGAATGCCACCCAGGTAACGGTGCAGACGCTCGAGTTCGGCTTGCAACAACACGCGCTCGGCTTTTGGACGGGCGTTGATCGCACCGGTCTCAAATTCGGTCTCGAGGAATTTCATGCGTTCGATACGACCCCGAATGGTTTTGAAGTTGGTCAACATGCCACCCAACCAACGTTGGTTAATGAACGGCATTCCCGAGCGACGCGCCTCGAGTTCGGTGATTTCCTGGGCTTGCTTTTTGGTGCCGACCATCAAAATGACTTTGCCCTGTTCGGCAACGCTTTTGACAAAATCAAAGCTGCGATCAAGTTGCTTCAGGGTTTTTTGCAAATCGATAATGAAAATACCGTTGCGTTCGGCAAAAATGAAACGCTTCATCTTTGGGTTCCAACGCTTGGTTTCGTGACCAAAGTGCACACCAGCTTCGAGCAGTTGCTTCATGGACAAGTACGACATCGTTCTCCTATTTTGAAAGCGTTGAACCGCATTAGATTTGAAAACCCGAGTTTTGGTTCATCAGGGACGCTTTCTGCCCTTTTGAACGCTCGAGAGTTCCGATTCAAGACTGTTTCAGATTGAAACAGCCCGAAAGAGTGTACCTCAGAAGCTGGATTTTGAACAGTGCATTTTATTTTGGTCAGAATCTCGAGTAACTTGGAGGGCAACTATGACTGCTTTGAATGTGCGCTTACCTGAATCCATTCACCGCCGTTTGCGTGTTCTCGCTGAACAGGAAGGCTTTGGTTTAAACAGCTTAATCGCTTAAGTAGTCATTGAAAAAATCACAATTTTAGATGCAGAAACCGTGTTGCTCGCTCGAGCAACACGCGGATCAATACCAGAATTTAAAAGATTGCTGGCTCGGGTTCCAAAAACTGTGCCTCTTGCGGGGGACGAACTCGAGTTTTAAGCATCAGCCCATTTTGGTTTTCGTACGTCGAGGAAGTTCGATTTGATCTCGATTGTGCAGGTTTTCTCACCACACATTTTGACTCTCATCCGAAGCAGTTTATACTTAAGCGACATGCACCCAGAACTCTTTAAAATTGGTACTTTCGCCGTCGCCTGGTACGGCGTGCTCATCACCCTCGGAGTTTTGATCGGCGCTGTCGTCGGTTCGCGCCTTGCCGAACGACGTGGTTTGAACGCCAACCTGATGAGCGACATGATCTTCTGGGCAGTTTTGTGGGGGGTTGTCGGCGCTCGAGTGGTTTATGTGCTGACCAGTGCCTCGCAATTTACGCAAAATGCTGACGAACCGTTTTTTACCTGGTTGATTCGCCTCATCAACATTCGTGAGGGTGGTCTTGCCATTCATGGTGGTCTGATTTTTGGCATTGCCGCGCTTTACTACTATCAACGCCGTTACAAAATCAATTTTTACCAATACGCCGATTTATTTGTTCCTGGCGTGGCTCTGGGCATTATTGGTGGACGTCTGGGCAATTTTTTTAACGGCAACGACACCGTTGGACGGCTGACCGCATCCCCGCTCGGTTGGACGTGGCCCAACACTGGCACGAGCATTTTGGGCATTTTTAACGGCGAGCGCAACTGGCAGGGACTCTCGAGCTTGTGTTACGTCAACGGTGAAACCAAGAACGGTGTGGATTGCTTGCTTAATCAAGCCGCCGTTCGCGGACCGGTGCATTTGACCCAGATTTACGGCGTGTTTATTGGTGTCGCCCTGACCATTGCCGCATTTTACTGGTTGAGATCAAAACGCCCAGGTTGGGTCTTCTGGCAATTTATCTTCTGGTACAGTCTGCTGCGTTCGGTGGTCGAAGAAACCTTCAGGCTCAACCCATTGTTTATAAAACTTTGGATCGACGACGGTCCAAAAGGCTTGGGCGTTGGTTTGTTGACCCTGACCCAAATTTACTCGATTCCGTTGTGCTTACTGGCACTCTTTATGCTCTGGCGAATTGGCAAACAACCAGAACAACCCTGGGGTGAGGGCATTGCGGTTCCCAAGCCAAACACGCCGAACAATCTGGTCTCGAGCGCCAACCCAGGGAAATAAGCATGAGCAGCTCACACAGTACCCAAGCCAAGCTTGCGGTGGTGATTCTTGCGGCAGGACAGGGCACGCGCATGAAAAGCCAACTGCCCAAAATGTTGCACGAGGTTGCTGGACGCCCGCTTCTCGAGCACGTCATCAATGCTGCCAAAGCCCTGAATCCCGAGAAAATTGTGGTTGTGACGGGTCACGGCGCGGACCAGATTGAACATCACTTTGCCAACGCTAACGTGGTTTTTGCTCGGCAGCACGAACAACTTGGCACGGCACATGCGTTTAGAATGGCGCAACCTGTGCTTGAAGGATTTGACGGTGAAATCGTCGTGCTTTACGGCGACACCCCGCTTATGCGTGCCCAGACCTTGCGCGGGGCGCTCGAGTTTCACCGCTCTAAGCAGGCTGGCATGACCGTGATTACCTCCGAACTCGAGAATCCCAAAGGTTACGGTCGGATTTTACGCGACGCAAATGGTGAGGTCGTGCGAATCGTCGAGCACAAATCGGCAACCGAGGCTCAAAAATTGATCAAAGAATGGAATTCGGGCATGTACGTCTTCTCGAGCAAAGCCTTCACGCTTGCTTTGAGCATCGGCAACGACAACACCGCCAAAGAATTTTACCTGACCGACATCCTCGAGAGATACCGGCAAGCTGGCGACAAAGCTTTGGCGTTCAAGATTAAAGACGCCGCCGAACTCGAGGGGGCGAATGACCGCCTGCAACTCGCACAAGCCGACACTGTTTTGCGCAACCGTATTCGAGAACACTGGATGATTGAGGGCGTGACCCTGCATGACCCAAACAGCATTTACATTGATGACACCGTGACCCTCGAGCCTGACGTGATCATTGAACCTGGCGTGATTTTGAAAGGTCTTACCACCATTGGCAGAGATTCGATCATTGGGGCGTACAGCGTGATTTCAGATTCGATACTGGCAAACAACGTGACCGTCAAACCTCACACCGTACTCGAGAATGTCACCATGCACCAAGGCAGCGATGCGGGACCGTTCGCACGGCTGCGCGGCGGCGCAATCTTAGAGCGAGACGTGCACGTTGGCAATTTCGTCGAGATTAAAAACAGCCGGCTCGAGCAGGGCACGAAGGCGGGACACTTGGCGTACCTCGGTGATGCCCGCATCGGTGCGGAATCCAACATTGGCGCGGGAACAATCACCGCCAATTACGACGGCATCAACAAACATCACACCGACATTGGCAGGGGCGTGTTTATCGGCAGCAACAGCACCATCATTGCGCCCAGGGTGATCGGTGACGGCGCGTTTGTGGCTGGCGGCAGCACCATCAGCGACGACGTCCCAGAAGGTGCAATCGCCATTGCCCGGGGCAAACAACGCAACATTGAGGGTTGGGCAGAAAAATACTGGCGCAAGGCGCTCGAGCTGGTGAAGCCAGGGAAAATGAAGGTCATTCGCGTTTGGCTCGAGGGAAAAGATTGATTGTTTCTCGAGCGTAACACTCAAAAAGCTGACACTTGAATCACTCGCACGTCGTTTTTTCTCGAGTCCAGGCTGGCTCGAGCGTCAAGATTTGGTAATGGGTTGAGCAATCGTCATCGTGCGCTCCAGGCAAAAACCCTGTGCTGACCAAGAACTCGCGCACGATCTCGCCGCCCGTAAAAACAAAAGTCTTTTTGAACAACCGCGTCCAATCCTCCAACTCGAGCGGATGGTACAACTCGAGCCAAACCAAAAACGAACCGTGTTCGCGTTGTATTTCGAGGATGCGTTTGGCGTTTTCTGTGGCGGCGCGAATTTTCAAGCGGTTGCGAATGATGCCAGCGTCAGACATCAACCGCGCAAAGTCTTGATCGTCAAACGCCGCGACTTGCTCGAGGTCAAAGTTGGCGTAAGCCTTTGTAAACCCCTCGCGTTTTTTCAAAATGGTTTCCCAGGACAAACCTGCCTGGTTGATCTCGAGGATCAACCGTTCAAACAAACCATCATCGGTTAAAATTGGAAATCCGTACTCGAGGTCGTGGTACCGCGTGTGAACCGCGTGCAATCGACCCGACCTGACGGCGGCACAATACGAATTGGACATGCTCGAGTTTAATCGAAATTAAAATCAACTCCCGAGACTTGCCAAAACACAGCCTTGACCCTTAAACTTCGTGCAGCTTTTAAATCAGTCCCGAGAGGCTGAAAAGGAGAAACCATGAACAACACCCGTCCAATCCCACGCCTTTGCGTTGGGATCGTTTTTTTGACGCCCGAGCAAGAGGGTGTGTATGCCTGAACTCGAGTTCAAGGCACGACTTTTGGAACCCGATGACATTCGCCGCGCCGTCAGTCGCATTGCGCACGAGATTGTCGAACGCAACAAGGGCGCTCACGATCTGGCGGTGGTTGGCGTTCACACCAGGGGCATTCCGCTTGCCGACCGAATTGCGGCGCGGATTTCCGAACTCGAGGGCATCAGCGTTCCAAGTGGAAAACTCGACATCACGCTTTACCGCGATGACCTGTCCGAAGTCGGCTTGCAACCCCTGGTGCGCCGCACCGAAGTCCCGTTCGATGTGGCATCGCGGCGCATTGTGATGGTGGACGACGTGTTTTACACCGGACGCACCGCCAGGGCGGGCTTGGATGCCCTGATCGACCTTGGACGTCCCGCCAACATTCAACTGGCGGTCCTGGTGGACCGTGGACACCGCGAGCTTCCAATCCGTGCCGATTACGTCGGCAAGAACATCCCAACCTCGAAGTCTGAAGTGATTAAAGTCAAATTGCTCGAGACTGACGGGGAAGATGCCGTGGAACTCTGGGAGGTTCGAGCATGAATGCTAGATTGATGTTGAAACTCAAGCCTTCCGTGTTTTTCGGAAGGCATTTTTTTGGGGGAACACGATGAAACACCTGCTCGATTTTCAAGATTGGGACAGAACCTCTCTGGAAGGAATGCTCGAGACCACGCAGATCATGGCAGAAGTTCTTGATCGACCCGTCAAAAAAGTCCCAGCACTGCAAGGTTTTACGGTTTGCACCGCCTTTTTTGAGAACAGCACCCGCACCCGATTGAGCTTTGAACTCGCGGCGCGGCGCATGAGCGCAGATGTCCTCACCTTCACCGCATCAACCTCGAGCACCACCAAAGGCGAGAGCCTGAAAGACACGCTCGAGACGCTCGAGCAAATGAAAATAGACTTGTTTGTGATTCGCCACTCTGCCTCGGGCGCGGCGCACCTGGCGAGCCGCTGGACGGACGCCAGAATCATCAACGCCGGAGATGGACGACGCGCCCACCCAACCCAGGCACTCTTGGACGCCTACACGCTCAAGCAGCACTTCGGCAAACTCGAGGGACTGGAAATTGCCATCGTTGGAGATGTCAAACACTCGAGGGTCGCACGGTCAAACGCCGATTTGCTGGTGAAACTTGGGGCAAAAGTGCGCTTGTGCGGACCTGCGACGCTGCTGCCCAAAGAACTCGAGCAACCAGGCGTGAGGGTGACCACCAACCTGCAAGAAGCCCTTGAAGGTGCAAACGCGGTCATGGCACTCCGATTGCAACTCGAGCGCATGAGCACGGGTTACATTCCAAGTTTGCCGGAATACCAACAAACCTATCAGGTCAACTTCAAAAACCTGAAACACGCCGCGCCAGACGCGATCATCATGCACCCAGGACCAATGAACCGCGACGTCGAACTCGAGGGAAACCTTGCCGACTCGAGCCGCAGCGTGATTCTGAAACAAGTTGAAAATGGTTTGCCAGTCAGGATGGCGGTTTTGTATCACCTGTTGGTTGGGAAGAAATAATTCAAAAGCAGGGCGCACGGCGACCATGCCCGTAAGGTGCGTTTTATGGTCAAGAAGCGGTGCGCCCCTACGCGAACATTGGGGGCAACATGCGAATCAAAATTAAAAATGCTCGAGTTTCACCGAATTCAGAAGCTCGAGATGTATACGTTAACAACGGTTTGATCGAAGGATTCAACTTGGATGGAACTTTCGACCTCGAGATTGACGCTTCAAACTTTTTGCTCTCCCCCGCTTTGATTGACCCTCACGCACACCTGCGCGAACCAGGGCAGGAAGTCAAAGAAGATTTGCAAAGTGGGTTGAGCGCGGCGGTGGCGGGTGGTTTTGGCACGGTGGTCTGTATGCCGAACACCAAACCTGTGATTGACGACCCAGAAATCCTCCGTAGCTTGATTGCCAAAGCCGAAAAACTTGGCTTGGCGCGTTTATTGCCATCTGCCGCCTTGACCCGAGGGCAGGAAGGGAAATTGCTGGCAGATGCCGCCGCCTTGAAAGCCGCAGGCGCAGTCATGCTGACCGACGATGGACGCACCAACGAGGATGCAGGGGTACTCCGTCGCGGACTCGAGTACGCCCACGCGCTCGGACTTGTGGTCAGCGTTCACGCCGAAGATGCCAGCTTGCGCGGTGATGGTGTGATGAACGAAGGCGAGGTTTCCGAACGCCTTGGACTTCCTGGCAATCCAGCCGCCGCCGAAGCCGCCAGAATTGCTCGAGATTTGGAAATTTGCGCGGTCACTGGCGCGAGGTTGCACATTCAGCATCTCTCCACCGCCCGAGGTTTGCAGCTTGTGCGCGACGCGAAAACTCGAGGTGTCAATGTGACTTGCGAGGTTGGACCACACCATTTGACGCTGACCGATTCCAAACTCGAGACGTTTGATGCCCTGTACAAAGTTGCGCCACCCCTTCGCTTGCAATCAGATTGTGATGCGCTTTTGGCTGGTTTGGTTGATGGCACGGTGGATTGCATCGGTACGGATCACGCGCCGCACACCAAAGCCGAAAAAGAACAAGATTTGCTGGAGGCTCCGTTTGGCATTGCCAACATTGAACTGGCATTTCCGCTGCTTTACACGCATTTTGTCGCCACCGGAAAACTGTCACTCGAGAAATTGCTTGAACTCATGACCACGGGCGGGGCAAAAGTTTTGGGAATTGGTGAGCCAAAACTCGAGGCTGGAATGCCCGCCGATCTGGTGTTGCTTGACCTGAACACGAAAAAAATCGTTGATCCCGCCAGTTTTAAAACCAAAGCCAACTTTGGCAGTCCTTGGGCTGGACAAGAGTTAACAGGTTGGGCGGCAAAGACCATCGTTCGTGGGCAAGTCGTGTTTGACGCTTCGAGTTCATGATGTACGAACTTCTCAAACCCGTACTTTTTCAACTCGATCCCGAACAAGTCCACGAGCTGGTCATGAAAGCATTACGCGCCTCGAGCATGAGCAAAACCATGCTCGAGTTGATTGGGCAAATTTGCAAACCAAAAGATGAGCGCCTGAAAGTCAAACTCTGGAATCTCGAGTTTCCAAATGCCATCGGCTTGGCGGCAGGTTTTGACAAGAATGCGCTGGCATTGCCCGTGTGGGAGGCACTCGGTTTTGGTTTTGCCGAAATTGGCAGTGTGACCGCGCTCGGGCAGTCGGGCAATCCAAAACCCAGGTTGTTCCGCCTGCCCGAAGACAAGGCGATCATCAACCGAATGGGCTTCAACAACGACGGCGCGAGTGTCGTTGCGGCAAGGCTCGAATTGTGGCGGCATTCGCATGGAACACTCAAAATTCCGCTCGGGATTAACCTTGGAAAATCCAAAGTCACGCCGCTCGAGGATGCACCGCAAGATTACCTCTCGAGCCTCAATAAACTTTGGGAACACGGTCATTACTTTGTGCTGAACGTTAGTTCGCCCAACACCCCGAACTTGCGGGAATTGCAAGATAGGGAAAAACTCGAGGTGCTGCTGGAAACCGTGATGGGATTTGCAAACACTCAAGAGAACAAAAAGCCAGTGTTACTCAAAGTTGCACCAGATTTGAGTTTTGCCCAACTCGACGAAATTTTATTGCTGCTCGAGAAACACAAACTCTCGGGCATTATCGCCACCAACACCACCCTGGCTCGAGAGGGATTGAAAACCCAGATCGACGAGGCTGGAGGTTTGTCGGGCGCACCATTAAAACAAAAAAGTTTTGAGGTTCTGAAGCACTTGAATACCCAACTGAACGGGAAACTGCCGATCATTTCCGTTGGTGGCATCTCGAGTGGCGATGACGTGCAACAACGCCTGGACGCTGGCGCGAGTTTGGTGCAAATCTATTCCGGTTGGATTTTTGAAGGTCCGTTGATGCTGAAGTACATGGCTCGAGAATTACTTAAAAACCGTGCTTGAAACGAAATTTCTGGCTTCTCAAGATTGCACAAAAACTCCCTTCTCCTGATGTCGGGAGAAGGGCAGGGATGAGGGTAGACTTAGTAACTGTTCCTCGTGCCAGAGCAGATAAACCCTAACCCGAAACTCGAGTTCCAAACCGATTTTCAATATACTCACTGACCATTTGCATAAATTCTCGGGCGATATGAGAGCCTTTTAGCGTGGTCACAAGTTGCCCGTCGCGGTACACGGGTGCTCGAGGTTCTTCACCTGTCCCTGGCAGCGAAATGCCAATGTCGGCGTGTTTGGATTCGCCTGGTCCGTTGACCACGCAGCCCATCACGGCGACTTTCAAAACCTCAACGCCTGGGTATTTGCTTTTCCAGACGGGCATGTTGGCGTCCAGATCGGTTTGAATGTCTTGCGCCAGCACCTGAAACAGGCTGCTGGTGGTGCGTCCGCAGCCCGGGCAGGCGGTCACTTGTGGGCTGAAGGTGCGAATGCCGACGGCTTGCAGGATTTGCTTGGCGACCTCCACCTCGAGTTTGCGGGTCGCGCCTGGTTCTGGAGTTAAAGACACGCGGATGGTATCGCCGATGCCCTCGCTCAGGAGAGGCGACAGGGCGACGCTCGATGCGGCGATGCCTTTCATGCCCATGCCAGCCTCGGTCAAGCCCAGGTGCAGCGCGTAGTCGCAACTGGCGGCAAGTTTGCGGTAGACATCCCAGAGCATTGGCGCATTGGAGATTTTGGCAGAGATAATAATCATGTCTCGAGTTAAGCCGTAACTTTGTGCCATCTCGGCACTTTCAAGTCCACTCTCGAGCATCGCGGCGATCATCAGTTCATCGCTCGAGATTGGATTTTCGGCGCGGGTATTTTCGTCCATCATCCGAATGACTTTGCTTTGATCCAAACTGCCCCAGTTCACGCCGATTCGGACGGGTTTGTTGAATTCTTTGGCAACTTCGATCATGGTTTTAAAGTTGGCATCATGCTTTTCGCCGACGCCGACATTGCCCGGGTTGATGCGGTACTTGGCGAGCAACCGCGCGGTTTCTGGGAATTCGCGCAGCAAAATATGCCCGTTGTAATGAAAATCGCCAATGATCGGCACTGGATAACCCGCCTCAGCAATTCGCGCCACCACTTCTGGCACGGCTCGAGCGGCGTCATGGTTGTTGACCGTGATGCGCACCAGTTCGCTGCCCGCGTTGGCAAGTTCGATGATTTGGTTGGCGGTACCCTTGGCGTCGGCGGTGTCGGTGTTGGTCATGCTTTGCACGACCACAGGATTTGTCCCACCGACCCAGACCCCACCCACATTGACGGCTACACTCTTGCGGCGTTTGATCTCAAACATGGCTTTAATCTACCAAGGTTGTGGCGGTAGAAGTGTCACCCAGTTGGCGTATTTTTCATGATGACCTTAGATTGAAAGAATTTTTCTTGAAACTCGAGCACTTTTAAAATCTCTTCTTCGGTATAGATTGCACCGTCGGCACTGCCAACCAGTTTGTCTTCAAGGTCGTCTTGGCGAACAATCAATGCAATGATTTCGACTTCGATTTCGGTAAAAGGTTTCAGCGTCTCAGAAATACCGAGCACGTAAACATCAACTTCGCGCCCGTCACCAGAGATTGTTTTGGGAATAAAACCGCAATTGACTGGGTAAATCGTGGACTTGTATTTTGGATGTTTGGTGCCTATTGGACGGTCAATCACAATTCGTACTTTCGTGCCCAGGTGTTTTTGTAAATCCGGTTTCATCCGTACAGCCTACTCGAGATTGCGCTTTGAAGTCTCGAGGTCACGATCTTGGAACAGTTTTCTGTTTGTAAAACGTTAAACTGATCTGGTGAGCCAAAAACCTGAAATGCCACCAGGCGTCTTTAAAAACGATCAATTTGAGCCTGCGGGAGTCAATGAAACGCCAATCAAACCCGATTGGAAGGATTTTGTTGCCCTGACCGTGGCGGCGTATCAGGTGGTGCTGCCACCGCTCTTGATGATTCTGGCAGGCATTTTGCTGGTGTTTTTCTTGATGACGTTGCTATTTCACTAAAATTTTAGGAGTATTCATGACGCAAACGGCAGAAAAGCCAGACGTGCAATGGGATTTAAGCGGCATTTACCAGGGCATCAACGACCCACAACTCGAGTTGGATTCGGGTACGGCACGGGCAGCGGCGACAGCTTTCGCCGAGAAATATAAGACTAAAATCTCGAGTTTGAGTTCTGATCAGGCTTTTGAAATGCTCGAGGCTTATTTTGATTTGGTCGTTCAGTCTTACAAACCGACTTGGTACGCGGGGCTGTGTTTTGCGGCGCAAACGGGTGATTTGGCAGTCAAGGCGTTGCAGGATTCTGCGCGTTTGGCGGCAAATAACACCAACAACTTGTTGGTCTTTGTACGACTCGAGTTGATTCAACTGCCAGAACTTATTTTGAAGGACTGGCTCAAGTCCAACGCCTTGCTCGGGTATCGGCATTTTTTAACTACAGTTCGGGCTTTTACACCTCACACACTGTCAGAAGTCGAAGAACAATTGATGAGCAGCAAGGCTTTAACGGGGCGCAACGCCTGGACGCAGTTGTACACCGAAATCACCAGCAAAATCAAAGTTGATCTCGACGTGGATGGTGTGCTGGGCACGTACCAACTCTCGGAATTGCGTCAATTTTCGAGCCACCCGAACCGTGCCTTGCGTCAAACCGCCAAAAAAGCGCAATTTGATGCGCTCGAGGTGCAAGAGCACGTGCTGACCTTTATTTTTAACACGGTCTATCAGGACTGGAAACTCGATATTGGCTTGCGTCATCACAGCGACGCGATGGAACCCAACGCCCTCAGCAACGAGTTGTCGCTCGAGAGCATTGAGGCTTTAATGGCGAGCGCGGAGAAAAACGCGGGCATTTTGCAGGAGTTTTTCCAGGTCAAAGCCAAGGTTTTGGGCATCAGCGATTTCTCGAGTTTTGACATGTACGCGCCGCTCGAGGCGTCGGAAACCACATACACCTATGAACGGGCGCAAGACCTTATTCTGAAAGCTTTCGCACGTTTCAGTCCGACACTTGAGGCGCTGGCAAAGGCATTTTTTGATGAAAACCGCATCGACCTCAACCCCAGAGATGGCAAACGCGGCGGGGCGTTCTGCTCGGGTTTTACACCGACACACAATGCGTATATTTTGACCAATTTCACGGGCAAGCTCGATGATGTGTTCACCCTCGCGCACGAGCTTGGGCATGGGGTTCATGCCGAACTCTCGAGAAGTCTAAAAATTGTCAATTACGGGCACAGCCTGCCGCTCGCCGAAACCGCCAGTGTGTTCTGCGAGATGATCCTGATGGATTACTTGCTCAAAGTTGCACCCACCAATGAACGCCGCGCCTTGATTGCCAAGTTGCTCGAGGATGTCGCCAGCACCTGTTACCGCCAGATTCAGATCACGCGCTGGGAACAACTGGCGCACCAGGAACGTGCGAACGGGGTCGTCTCGAGCCAGCGTTATGGTGAGCTGTGGATCGAAACCGTCAAACGTTTTTACGGCGATTCGGTGATTCAAACCAGCGGTGACCGTTGGAGTTGGATCGGCATTCCTCACGTCATCAGTTACCGCTTTTACTGTTACGCCTACGCCTTTGGCATGTTGATGGTCTTCGCGCTGTACCGTCAGTACAAGACTGAGGGCGAGTCGTTCGTGCCCAAGTACATCAAGTTTCTCTCGAGTGGCGAGAGTGCCAGCCCCGAAGAGTTGGTGGCTGGCATGGGCGTGAACCTGTCAGACCCGAATTTCTGGCAGAATGGTTTTGATTACGTGGCGGGGCTGCTCGAGGAATTCAAGCAACTTTCGACATAACCTTTTTTGATTTGCGTTTGCCCTCGAGTTACACACGCTCGAGGGCTTTTCATGCGGTGCGCACAGTACACCTTATTCGAGTTCACTTAAAATTTCCTGTTCGTGCTGATTCAGGGTCGGAGGTGGGTTTCGTACAACCAGCCGTTGCCCGTCGAATTCAAACGGTGGTGTGGTCAGTTTGACCGTGCCAAATTCTGGATGCTCGAGTTCGGTGGTGACCCCTCGAGCCTGCACAAATTCACTTTCCATGACCTCGCTCACACTCCAAATTGGACCACATGGAACGCCAGCCAATTGCAATTTTTCAACGACCTCGCTCGAGTCAAACCGTTTGAGGTGTTGCTCGAGGAGGTTGGTGACTTCAACCCGAAGTTCGACCCGTGCCGCATTGCTGGCAAATTTTGACCCGAGTAAATCTGAAGCCTCGAGCGTCTGACAGAGTTTGACAAACAGCGCGTCGTTGCCGCCTGCAATGTTGACAAAACCATCTTTGGTGGCAAAGGTTCCGTAGGGCACAATGCTGCGGTGTTCGTTGCCGAGTCGTTCGGCGTCCTCATTCGCGCCCAAATACCTCGAGACCTGGTAGGTTCCCAGCGCGATCATGGCTTCCAGAAGATTGACTTCGACGCGCCTGCCGACACCCGTTTTTTCGCGTTCATACAGCGCCGCCAAAATCGCTTGGGTGGCGAGTGAACCCGCGAAAATGTCGGCAACGGCGACTCCCGCTTTGGTTGGCACACCACCAATTTCACCGGTGTACGCCATGAAGCCGCTCATGCCTTGGGCGATCACGTCGTAACCCGCCCAGCTCGAGAACGGTCCCGAGGCTCCAAATCCTGAAATGCTACAGACAATCAATCTTGGAAACTCGAGCATCAACGCTTCAGGGTCAAGTCCAAGTTTTGCCATTGTGCCTGGTCGAAAATTTTCGACCAGCACGTCGGAGCTGGCAATGATTTTTTTGGCGATCCGTAGTCCAGTGTCCGTTTTCAGATCGAGTGCAATGCTGCGTTTGTTGCGATTGGCGCTGATAAAATAGGTGGCTTGGTCGCCAACCCAAGGCGGACCCCAAGCCCTGGTGTCATCACCCGTTGGGGGTTCAATTTTGATCACGCCCGCGCCCATGTCGCCGAGTGTCTGGGTGGCAAATGGTCCTGTTAGAACTCTGGTGAAGTCGGCGACGCGCACGTCTGCCAGAGGAGTCGGACTGAGATTCATGGCTTTACGATACCAAAATCCTATTCAAGCTCGAGGTCGGCGAGGGGCAACTCGAGCACAAACATTGCGCCGCCTGTGTGATTGTTAAAGGCTCGAGCGTCGCCGCCGTGCGCTCTGGCGATGCGGCGCACCACCGCCAAACCGATGCCAGAGCCACCGGCTCGGGAGTAGAAGCGCTCGAAAATAAACTCGAGGTCTTCAGGGCGAATGCCTGGACCGTTGTCGGTGATCGAAATTATGGCTTTTTGCCCTTGCTGTTCGAGTTTCAACTGCACGCTGGCGGGTCTGAATTCGCAGGTTTCTCTGGTGTTGGTCACGGCACGCACGGCGTTGCGGGTCAAATTGCGGATGGCTTGACGCAAACGGACTGGATCGGCGCTGATCTCGAGACGATTTGGCGGCACAACGAATTCGAGCGGCGATTGTTGATACTCGAGCGCCACCGCCCTCACGACCTCTCGAGCATCCAGAAGGTGCAAATCCAGCGTTGGCTCGAGTTCGCCGCGAGCCAGCAACAAGAGATCTTCGCTGGTGCGGGCAATGTCCCAGGCGGCATCTCGGGCGCTGATGGCGAGCGGATTGGCGGTTTGCGATGCCAAGTTCTCGAGTTGCGCGGTCAGCACCGTTAAGGGCGTTCCGAGTTCATGGGCAATTTCGGCGAGCGTGCCACGCTCAATTTGTTGTCGATCTCGAATTCTGGTCAGGGTACCCTCGAGCGCACCGACCAAAACCCCAACCTCATCGCCCACCAAACCCGTCAAGCCGAGCGACTGGGGATTTGAAGGATCAACGTTGGCGGCTCGGGCAGCCGCAAGCTCGAGCGGTTTCAAACCTCGAGCACCGATGGTATAACCGAGCGGAAATGCCAAAAGTGTTGCCAACAACGCCAGTCCTGTCAGGGCGACAAGCGCAAATTTACGGGTTTGCTCGAGTTCTCGAGCGTCCACGGCAACATAAATGCTCCCAATGACTCGGGATCGGATCGTCCAATTCGTTTTTCCAATCCAGAGAACCCGATTTTCGAGGTGCGTTAAACCATTGACGGTCGGCAGTTGCAAGTTTCCAAGGTTGCTCGAGTGAAATTGTGCGACAGGTTGTCCATCAAGGTCATGCAATTGGTAGTAAACCTCGCCGTAAAAAGCTTTTTCTTGAAGTGCGTTGATCGGATTGTCGAATCTGGCTTGCAGATTTTGCCCGTAGCTGGCAGTCTCTTCTTTCAAGTGACGTTCCAGGGCAAAATTAATTCCAAAATAAGACGCAATTCCCAAAATTCCGGTCAAAAACAATGTCAAAACCGTGTATGCCAGCGCCAAACGGGTTCTCAGCGCATGAATGGGTCGAACTTGAGGTTGCAAAAAGGCGTTTGACATGAATTAGTCGCTGTTGCGAAAAGCATAACCCGCGCCGCGCACGGTGCGTATCACATTTTCCAAACCCGCCTGGCGCAACTTGCGTCTGATCGCACTGATTCGCACCTCAATGGCATTCGAGTCTGGTTCGAGGTCTTGGTAGCTGCGCTCAAACAATTCAGATTGCGAAAATATCCGTCCTGGGCGACGGGCGAGTATCTCGAGAAGCTCAAATTCCTTGGTCGAAAGGCTTATTTCAGCCGCACCCACCGAACATTTTCGGGCATGAGGCTCGAGTTTGAGCGTTCCAATTTCGATGGCGTCATTGTGTGGGCGACGCAGCCGCAACTGCGCGTGCAATCGCGCCCGAAGCTCCTCGAGCGCGAAGGGTTTGGTGATGTAGTCGTCTGCCCCAGCGTACAAACCATCAACCCGGTCGGCAATGCTGATCCGACCGGTCACGGCAATAATGACTGGCGCGTTGTCGGCTCGAAGTTGCCGTGCGACTTCAAGACCATCGAGGTCTGGCAAGCCCAGGTCGAGCAGTACCACGTCTGGGTGTTCTAGCGCGGCAAGCTCTAATGCTGCCAAGCCAGTTTTGACGCTCAGAACCTCATAACCCGCCAGCCTCAAATCGCCCGCCAAAACGCCCGCCAAGTTTTCGTCGTCTTCAACAACCAATATCTTTGCCAACCCACGACCTTGCATGGTCAATTGCCGCCCTTGTCGGTGAAATAATCGCCGACACGATCCGAACCCTTGGGCTTTTTTGGTGGTTCTGGCTTTTCTGGCTTTTCTGGCTTTTCGGGTTTCTCAGGTTTCTCAGGTTTTTGGGGCTGTTCAGGTTTTTCTGGCTTCTCGGGAGGTGCTAATGGTATTGGCGTGGTTGGCGGTTTGACCGGAGTCACCGGATTTGGTGTCGGAGTCGGCGTGGACGGATTTGACCCACCACTGGCTGGCTTGGGACTATCGCTACTCGAGGGAATCGAGATCGGTTGATTGGGTTGAACTCTGATGGTAACGATCCGAACAAAAAAACCTTGATCCGACAGGAATTTTGGCAACTCGAGCGTCTGGTTGTTACCGCCAATCAATTGCAACTGCCCCGCGTTGAGATTACCTCCGTAGGCGACGGGCGTGCGTCCGGAGACAGACCAAAGTGCCTTGATGCTGCCCGAATACGAATTGACCGACAACTCAAATTCTGAACCGTTCACAACACCGTAACCAACAATACGTTGCAAACTCGGTTCAAAAACGAACAATTCGGCAGGTGCGGTGCCAGCCTGTGCCGTTGGCATCCCCATTGCAATCACAACAAGCAAGGGGGCGAAACGAAACAATGTCATGGTTTGTAGTTTAGCCCTTTTGCTGAACCGAATCTGAAAACAATGATAGCTCAAGTCAAAGTTCGAGCCAACATTCTCAGGCACTCGAGCCACCGCATTCCAGTCAAACCGCGACAGAAACAATTGCTTTACCAAGGGAATTCAGATATTCACACCCCAACGTACAAACTCGAGCTAAAATGAAGACATTCTTGACGCTGGACAGGGGAGTATTCATGAATCAAGGTCTAAAATTATTATTCAGCATTGCCGCCATCACCTTTGCTCAATCGGCGCTGGCGACGCCAACACCTTTTCAACATTTTGACAGCCTCAAGCTGCGAGAAACCGTCGCGGGTCAAAACGTACCTTTGAATTGGACCGCCGAACCGTTGCGCAGCTCGAGTTTTACCGCAAATCTCTTCAGCACCCAGACCGCTCAAGCCGCAGCCAACTCTTGGACCATTCTGGTTTACATCAACGCCGACAACAGCCTCGAGCAAAACGCCCGATCCGACATCGATGAAATGATGCGGGTCGGTTCAAATCAGAACGTCAAAATGGTGGTGCAAGCCGATTACAAATCCGTCACTGGCGTCGCTCGAGCCTTGATCACCAAGGGCGGCGTGACCGACACGCAAGAGCTGCCCGAACTCAATTCGGACGATCCGCAAAACCTGGCGAACTTTATCGCATACGGCATTCAAAGGTACCCAGCGCAGCATTACGGCTTGGTGCTCTGGGATCACGGCGGTCAGTGGTTTGGTTACGGTGGCGACGACACCAGCGAGAGCTACGGCATGAAACTTCCAGAAGTCCACACCGCCGTCTCGGCGGCGTTGCGTTACGTCGGCTTGCCTCAACTCGATTTTTTATCGTTCGACACTTGCTTAATGGGCGGACTCGAGCCACTGATGGAAGAGGCGGATTTGGCAAAACTCTATCTTGCCAATCCAGAAATTGATTACGGTGACGGCTGGGATTACTCGGCGGTGCTGAATTACCTCGAGCAAAACCCGACCAGCAGTTTGACCGATTTTGGCAAAGCCGAAGTGAAAGCTTACGCGGCGCATCACAACAGCGATCCATCCGATTTGCAATACCGCGCCCATGCGGCATACGACCTGTCCAAAGTCGATAATCTGAGCAAAGCCGTGCAAAACTTTAATGCCGCGCTGCAAACCGCCTGGGAAACCGAGCGCAACACCCTGGCTGGCGTGCGAAAAAACGTGCTCGAGTACGGCATAGACGCTGAAAACCCACACGCACCACGGGATTTTATTGATCTTGGCGATTACGCGACCCTGATCAGCAACACCACCAAAAACATTGCTTTAAAGTTGGTCGCGGGCAGGCTCTCAGACGCCATTGCCGCCACCGTGATTGCCAAAACCACAGGTTCGAGAAACGTTTCCTCGAGTGGACTCAGCATCTACTTGCCCTCCAACAACAGCAATTTGCTACCAACTCGAGGGGTGGAGGTTTACAACGCCCTGCGCTCGAGCCAGAGCACCAATTGGAAAGATTTTGTCCAGACCTGGACTGATGCGGTGCGTTTCAACCGTGATCGCCCAGAGTTGAGCATCACAGGCACGGAAAATCCAGATGCGGTCGCCAAAAACGCACCGACCAAAATCAAATTCTCGGTCAAGGGCGATGACGTGGACACCTTCCACCTCTCAGCGGGACAAGCCGTGAACGGTGCGTACAATCTGTACGGCGATTTGATTTACACCAAAAAAGACGCCGGAGATTACAGTTTCAAGTGGGACGGCGGTTGGTATGTGGTGTCCGACGGCACAAATATCGATTACTTCTGTGGGTTTTACAACAATGCCGACGAACCGCAAATGATTTCAAACGCCATTTATACCGCCCCGAACGGCAGAAAAATAGAGGTGGGCATTGTCTTTGACGAACAGAACTCGAGAATCACCAGCGCCCTGGATTTGAGCGGCTCGAGTCCAAGGGACATGACTCTCGAGACGGGTGGACGAATTGGTTTTGAATTTATTCAACGCAATGCGGGCGGCGATGAGCAAAAAATTCCCACCGGTTTGAGCGTGACCATTCCAAAAGGGGGCATCACGGCGCTCGAGGTGGACTGGAAGCCACTTCCGAAAGGCAGGTATTCGGTGAATATCGGGGCGACAGATTGGGCTGGCAATGAAGCGGTGAAAGAGGTGCCAGTAACGGTTAAATAGTTCTTTGATGACAATCTCGAGTGGCAATTGAACCTTTTACAAATGATCTGGCACCGGACGTTCGTTGCGTTCAACTTTGGACTCAACGAATTTGATCTCTCTGTCCCCGAAAAGTCCTTGCGGACGGAAGACCATGACCAGAATAAAAATCAGTCCCAGCGCGATTTGTGACGCACCGAACACGGCGGGGAGTTTAACGAAACCCAGATCAAACCCGCGCTCGAGATTCCTCAAGAGTTCTGAAAGAACCGTCACGATCACCACGCCCAGCGTTGCACCCGTCAGGCTGGCTTGACCACCGAGCACCAGCATGGTCAGTTGCGTGACCATCATGGCAATGTAGAACGTGGCTGGCGAGAAACTGACCAGATAATGCGCGTACAGTGCACCGCCGATTCCTGCAAAAAATGCGCCGATGGTAAAGGCAATCAATCGCGTGGGCAAGACCTGAATTCCGATGCCTTGCGCGGCAATGCCGTCCTCACGCGTGGCTCGCATGGCACGTCCAAACGGCGAATACGCGATTCTCGAGAGCACCACCAGCGTCACCACCATCCAAGCCACCACCCAAGGGAGCGTGGTGAAATCTGGAATTCCCGTAAAAGTTCTCGCCCCTCGAGTCAGGGTTTCGGCGTTGATGAGAACGTTGTTGACGATCACCAGAAAGCCGAGCGTGGCGACGCTGACGTAATTTCCAGACAGGCGCATGAGGGGAATACCGATCAAAAACGCCACAGCCGCGCAGAGCAAACCGGCGAGAATTGTGGCGGGCAAAAACGGCAAGTTGTAACCCGCCAGAAAACCAGGCAAATCGGGCAGGTACGCCAACTTCTTGGAAACACTGAGCGTCAAAATACCACTCGAGTACGCGCCCAAAGCCATAAAGCCAACGTGACCCAGGGAAAACACGCCCGTAAAACCGTTGGACAGCCCAAGGCTGGCGACGAGGATGATGTTGATGCCCATGACAATTAAAACGCGCACGAGGTATTGCGGCAAAATATTTGGCACGAGCAGGGTGAAGCCAAGCAGTGCTCCCAAAGCAAAGATGAGTCTCGAGTATTTCACAGTTTGACCTCTTGCTTGACGCCAACAATGCCGCCAGGTCGGAACAGCAAAAAGGCAATCAAGAGCGTGAAAACGATGGCATCGCGGTACGCACCCAAGCCCCATTCGCTCGGCAAGCTTTGAATCAGAACCTCGAGCGCCCCAAGCACAAAACCCCCGATGATTGCCCCAGGAATGCTGCCGAAACCGCCGATGATGGCGGCGACAAAGGCTTTCAAGAGCGGCGTGAAACCCATGTGCGGTTCGACCACGCCAGCCTGCGCCGCCCAGAGCACGCCAGCCAGACCCGCAAAGCTGGACGCCATGACGAATGCCACGACGATGACGGTGTTGACGTTGATGCCGACCAAATAGCTGGCGGTCAAATCCTCGGCGGCGGCCCGCATTCCAAGACCAACCTGGGTGTTGCGCACAAACCATGCCAGAAACAACAATGCAAGCAGCGTCAAACCGAACGTCAGCAAATTAATGCTGGTGAACGAAATCCGACCGTCTGCCAGGTTAAACGACGCGTTCAGCCAATCCGGCAGCGGAAAATTTCGTGGACTCGAGGTGAACAGCAGAATGCCCAGATTCTCGAGGATGTAAGTCAAGGCAACGCTGGTCAGCAGCATCGTGACATCGGGAGCGCCGCGAACCGGGCGGTAGGCAATCCGTTCAATGATGATGCCGACCAATGCCGAAATGACAATCCCGAGCAGCACCGCCAGCAAGAACGGCACGCCCGCCAATTGCATCACCAGCGTTCCGAACGCGCCGACCATCATCATGTCGCCGTGGGCGAAATTGGTCAGGCGCAGCAAGGAGAAAATGATTGACAGCCCAACCGCCACCAGCGCAAACATGCTGCCCTGCGAGACGGCGTTGATGATCTGCTGAAAAGTGTACTCGAGAAGGTTCATGCCGCCCTCGAGTCTTGAGTCTCAATACCGCCACCCAGATAAGCTTGCGCCACACGTTCGGAATTGAGTCGAAGTTCGCTGGCGCTGCCGTTGAGCACGATTTCGCCAGTGCGCAAGACGTAAGCACGGTCTGCCAGATTCAGGGCGATGTTGACGTTTTGTTCGACCAGCAAAATGGTCGTGCCCGTTTTTTTGAGTTCCGCCAGGGTTGCAAAAATTTGGCGCACGATCAGGGGCGCAATGCCGAGGCTTGGTTCGTCGAGCAACAACATTTTTGGGCGGTTCATCAACGCCCTGGTCAAGGCAAGCATCTGTTGTTCGCCGCCCGAGAGCGTGCCTGCGGTTTGGGTTTTGCGCTCCGACAAAATCGGGAACATCTCAAACATTCGGTCAATGTCGGCTTGAATATTTTCTTTGTCATTGCGTTGACTCGCGCCCAACCGCAGGTTCTCGAGCACGGTCATGCCAGGAAACACCCGCCGTCCCTCTGGGCTGTGCGAGACGCCCAATGCCACAATTTGAGTTGGGTTGAGCCTGGCAATGTTCTGATTGGCATACGTAATACCGCCCGATTTGGCTTTGACCAGCCCAGAAATCGCGCGAAGTGTGGTGCTTTTACCCGCGCCGTTCGCCCCCAACAGCGCCACGACCTCGCCAGATTTGACCTCGAGCGATACGTTTTTGAGTGCTCGAACCGCGCCGTAATTGACCTCGAGTTGCTCGATTTTGAGTAGCGTTTCACTCATGCGGCTGCCTCTTCACTCGCGCCCAAGTACGCCTCGCGCACCTTCGGGTTGGCTTGGACTTCACCTGGCGTGCCTTGCCCAATGGTGTTTCCATACGCCAGCACTTGAATGCGTTCGCAGAGGTTCATGATCAAGTCCATGTCGTGTTCAATCACAATCACCGCAACTTTGTACTGATCGCGGATAAGACGGATCAACTCGAGCAGTGCCTGGGTTTCACTCGAGTCCAGACCGGCGGCGGGTTCGTCGAGCATCAACAGTTTGGGGCGTGAGGCGAGCGCCCTGGCAATCTCGAGACGGCGCTGATCGCCGTAAGGAAGACTGCCCGCCTTATCGTGTAACCGCTTCTCGAGTTTGACCAAATGCAGCAACTCGAGCGCGGCAGAATCGATGGCGCGAGCCTGTAAGTTCATGCCGCCAAACAGGGCTTGCGCCAGGTTGATCGGTTCGCGCAGTTGCGCACTGACGCGGACATTCTCGAGCACCGAAAGTTCTTTGAACAGCCGTGTGCCTTGAAAGGTTCGGGCAATGCCAAGCCTTGCGATTTTCGCGGGTTCCAAACCGCCAATTTCTTGTCCCAAAAGTTGAACGCTGCCCGAAGTCGGCGCGAGAAAACCACTGATGACGTTGAACAGCGTACTTTTGCCGCTGCCATTTGGTCCAATCACACCGATCAATTCGCCAGCCTCGACCCGCATTGAATGGTTTTGCAACGCCACCAGCCCTTTGAAGGCTTTGGTCAGGTTGTTCGTCTCGAGCAACGGCGATGCGCTGTGCATTGGTGAATATATCACTTTCTGGCAAGCGATGTTCTTGGAATTTTAAAAATCAAATGATCGGATCAAAGCGTGCTAGAGTGTCAATTGATCAGAATTCTCGGGGCGATGATCTTGAATCACTTCGCTTTGGATACCATGAATAAATCCTTAACCAAGCATAACCGCAAAAAATTACCCGAACCACCTGAAGACCTTGAATCGAAAAATTCTTGAATGGCTCGGCGAAGGACTTCAAGCCGCGCTCGAGCGTGCCGACGGCGTGGTGATTGCCGCGCTCGACACTGGAAATTTACCGCCTGCACTTACGCCCATGATTGCCGCGAGCCGCAAACCAATCGTGATTTGCACCCGCACCCATGCGGGACCGATTCTGCCCGTGTAAGGCTATGAGGGCGGCGGCCAATTGCTGCAAGAGGCGGGCGCAATTCCGGCATCGCATTTGAATGCGTTCAAAGCCAGAATCTTGTTGATCGTTCTGCTGGCGTTAAACCGCTCGAGAGACGAGATTGAACGACATTTTGCACTTGGCTTGCAATAGCCTTCTCGAGTTTTGGATGCAGGTTTAATTGCGCTCTTGCAATCTGACCTTTTCGGGCTTTTCAATCAGTCGAATTTCAGTTTGATTCGTTCGCCACGGCAACAGCACGTCTATCGTTGTCCCGACACCGACCTCGCTCGAGATGATGACCTGCCCCTTGTGCGCCTCGACGATCCACTTGACGATGCTCAAGCCCAGACCACTGCCGCCCATTTGTCTGTCCCTGGCGGTGTCCACGCGGTAGAACCGATCAAAGAGCCGCTCCAGGTGCTCCTGGGCAATGCCAGGACCATTGTCTTTGATGCGCAACCGAATGCATTTCTCGAGCGGTTCTTTGATGACCGCCACCAAAATATGGCTCGAGCCAGCCTTCAAAGCATTTTGCACAAGGTTGCGAATCACCTGACGAATGCGGTTCGGGTCAACGAACGCTTTGATTTCCCTATCGCCCTCAATCTCGATTTCAGAGTCGCCAGCTATCGCCACAATCTCGAGGTGAATGTCTTCGGCAAGTCCGACCAAACTGGTTTCAACAGGCTCGAGCGGAAATCCCGCGTCGGCACGGGCGAGGTCGAGCAAGTCGCCAATCAATTTTCCGAGCCGCACCGAAAGCGTGGTGATCGCCTCGAGCGATTCTTTTTGCTGGTCTGTCGGGTTGGTGCGCCGCAACAAATAACTGGCGTGACCGCCGATGGCTGTGACCGGCGTGCGAAGTTCATGGCTGGCATCGGCGGTGAAGCGGCGCTGGGTTTCAAAACTGAGTTCCAAAGACTCGAGCATCCCGTTTAAGGTACGCGCAAGGTCTTGCACCTCGTCATTTGTGCCTGGTTCGGGAACACGCCGCGAGAGGTTGGAGATAGTTACCGAACTGGCGGCGTCGCGTACCGCCCGAATTGGCTCGAGTGCACTGCCCGCCAGAGAATAAGAACCGATGGCAGCCAGACCTGCACCCGCAAAGGTCACGATGAGCAAAGTTCGTTGCAATGTCGCCAGCAATTCATCGTTGGTACTTGGGTCCCTGGCGACCAAAATGACATTGGTGATTTTGGTCGTTTCGCCATTGCCAATGATGACATCAGGTTCAATGAAAGCACGAACTTCGACTGGCTTTGGAGGTTCGAGGGATAAATACCCGCGTCCAGCAAACTCTCGATTTCTGAGCAACGCCGCATAATCATCGTCGCTCAAACGAATTTCTGCATTTAATTGCTCGAGCGTTGGATTGGGAAACGAAGACGGTTGAAGTGATGAGAATGACTGTATGTCAATGGAATCTGGTGTTCCATAAAATTGTAACACCACAGCGAAAGTTTCCTGCGAAATACTCGACCAGTCATTGGTTAAAGCGTTGTTAATCGGATGGCGTTGATCGTTGGCTCGATTCAAACGTCGTATTTGCTCGAGGTTGCTGTTCAAATCTGCCTCGAGATTCTGACGAACATTGCTGCTGATCTGCGAATAGACAGCCACAAAAATGCCTGTCAACAGCAAGGCAATCAGGGCGGTATAAAGCAATGTCAAACGCCAGCGCAGTGTCAAAACAAACCTCGAGTCTCAATCAATCATAAAGGGCGGACAAGCCGCCCTCCAAATGCTTTCCTCGGGTTTGATCACTCTTCACGCAGGACATACCCGACACCGCGCACCGTGTGAATCAAACGGCGTTCGCCGCCCTCCTCGAGCTTGCGGCGCAAGTACCCGATGTAGACATCCACGACGTTGCTGCCGCCAGTGTATTCTGGCCAGACTTTTTCTTCGATTTCAAACCTCGAGAAGACCTTGCCTGGGTTGCGTGCCAGCAGCTCGAGAAGCTCGAATTCTTTTGCCGAGAGTTCGACGCGGCGTCCGCCCCTGAACACCTCGCGCCCGTCGAGGTTCATGACCAGATCGGCAACGCGCACCTCGCCGGTCACGGCTGGGTTGACGCGGCGCAGGTGGGCGCGAACCCGAGCCAGCAATTCTTCAATTGAGAACGGCTTGACCAGATAATCGTCTGCGCCGGCGTCGAGTCCTTCAACCTTGTCGCTGATCGCATCTTTGGCGGTCAGAATGACGATTGGCGTGTTCGAGGTTTTACGAACACGCCTTGCCACTTCCAGACCGTCCAGCACTGGCAGCATCAGGTCAAGGATCAGAAGGTCTGGGTTGACCTCCCGAAATTTTGAAAGCCCTGTGACCCCGTCAAATGCCACCTCGGTCTCGTATCCCTCGGCGTTCAGCTCGAGTTCGATGAAGCGGGCAATGTCTTTTTCGTCTTCGACGACCAGCACCAGTGGTTTGCGTTCCATGACCGCATTATATGAGAATAATCATGAGAGTCAGACCATTCATCACATGAGAAGTTTGCTCGTGTCCAACAATCAATAGTTGATAAAGGTTTCAAAAGCCTGTCTCAGAAAGAATTCATGAAAGCGAACCAATAAAACTCGAGATTTCAAATCCCGAGCAAGCCTCGAGCCATCGTTTTATCAAGCTCGAGTTGGACTTTCAAGGCGTCCAAACCCGCAAATTTTTGCTCCTGACGCAATCGCTCGAGAAAATCTACCCGAACCTCAAGCCCGTACAAATCCCCATCAAAATCAAAAACAAAAACCTCGAGCGATTCGGTCATGCCGCCCACCGTTGGACGCGTTCCAACGTTCGCCATGCCGCCCCGAACCAGACCGTCGGGCGTCTCGAGTTGGACCGCAAAAACTCCAGGTGGCAGGATTTTACCGTTTGAAACGGCAATGTTTGCCGTTGGAAACCCAATCGTGCGACCCAGTTGCTTGCCAGTCACCACCACACCACGGGCGCTGAACGGTCTGCCGAGAAAAGCCGTGGCGGTTTTCACATCACCAAGCTCGAGCAGCGCCCGAATTTTGGAAGCCTTGACCACACTTCCAGCGAACTCAAATTGCTCGAGCGATACCAGCTCGGGCGTGATTTCGCGCAAATCATCTAGCCCACCAGATCGCTGCTGCCCAAATCGAAAGTCATTGCCGACCACAATCGCTTTCGGCTCGAGCACCCGCAAGTCATTCAAGAACGCGTCTTTGCTGCGCTGCGAAAACGCCAAGGTGAACGGTACGGTAACAACTTCATCGACACCGTAATGCTCGAGAATCTTTAATTTTTCGGCAAGTGTGTACAGAAACTTTGAACCCTCGAGCAAAACCCGCGTTGGCTGATCGAAGGTGTAGACCACGCTTGGGACATGATACTCGAGCGCCAAAGACTGTTGACGTGCCAATAATGCCTGATGCCCCAAATGCAAACCATCAAAAGAACCAATTGCCAGAATGCTGGGCGTGTGTGGACGGTCCAACGGATTTTGGTAAACGAGCATGAAGTATTAAAACACGCAACCTCGAGTGACAAACGTAATTTACAAAAAGAGCAATTGGAATAAATCCCAAATGCTCTTAACGCCATTGAACAAGATCAGGTCTTGTCAAACAGCAAAAAAATATTAGTCACGTCCATCAAACAGCGAACAGGCGTGCCAGTAAGCATCGTCGTGATCGAGACTGAAAAACCGTGGCACGCTTTCATCATTCACGTAAACAAGATTGTATCCTTCATCGGATAACATCATGTAAACACGAATATCAGAGTTTTTACCCAGTCGGTACAACTCGAGACCGTAAGAAGCCTCGAGCAGCACAGTTGAACCAGATTGCCCGTTGACATAACCAACCGAATTCAAAAATTGAATTTCGGCGTTTGTCAACTTGTCACCAATCCAAACCGTGCTGGTAACCTGGATTAAACCAAGGTATAGATTCGACATTGCATAACTCCAAAGAACCACAAAATTGGCGGTGGTACGCGGTCACAAAATTGGTAAACCGACTTTGAACCCAACCAGATAATATAATTCTCGAATTTAGAAAATAGGCAAAAACACACATTTTAAGATGTTTGCTGGCATTAAAAAAGAGCAATTGATATTTACCAATTGCTCTGACAGTCAGAAATTGCCGATTTAACACGTTAAAAAAGAAGAAGTTCGAGATTTAAGATGTGACATCATGGTTTGAGTGGACTGGGTTGTAAAAATTTCACCTCGAATCCGAACAACGTAAGCATTTCCGTCCAAACGAACATCTGGAGTGTAATACCAGCCATTTTTTTGTTTTAAATTCTGCAAATCAAAAAGTGACAAGCCAGTTGTGGTCGGAATTCTAAATCATAAAAATGAAGACTCTCAACGCGAACTTTACTGGGATTTTTGTTTGCACCAAACATTGCGAATACGCTCAAAATTGTTTCCATAAAAATACTTCTATCATTACTCGAGAGGTTCTTTGCCGAAATCGAAAACCAAGTATTGTTGAACTGATCGAAGTTTACGAGGCTTAAAGGGTTACAAACGGCAAAACTTCGCTTTTTGTGATTGCGAATCCAAAGCTAAAAAAGGGCAATTGGTTTTTAGCCAATTGCCCCGCGCCACAAAAAACCAGCCTGAACTGATCAATATTTACCACATGTGCATTTTAATATGGGTTAGCACCGTGGTACTCGAGTCACTGCTAAAGACTTGACCCCGCATTCTGACCCAGAACGTATTGCCGTCCATTCGCACGTCAGGAATTTTACTCCAGCCATACTCGAGTCTCAACAAACTTAACTCGGCGACGGACAAGCCACTGCCCCACGGGGGACGTTTGCTAAAACCATCAAAACCAGAATTTTGATTTGTTGTGGTGCGACTGAAAAAAACCAGCAATTCAAGAAAATTGAATTTCATTCCAACAACCCATAAAAACCACAAAAGAGACTGCGGTGGTACGCAAGTTGCCACTGGTAAACCAATAGAGCAACTGGCAAAAGTTTAACCAGCAGCCATTTTGAGAAGGGCAAAACCGAACACGAAGACCACA
Source organism: Deinococcales bacterium (assembly GCA_025352125.1). Classification (GTDB taxonomy): domain Bacteria; phylum Deinococcota; class Deinococci; order Deinococcales; family JAAFIG01; genus JANXTZ01. Next base: position 52,205 of record JANXTZ010000001.1, read on the forward strand.
ACTCGAGATTACTCAAAAAGCTCGAGCAAACCAGTATCGCTCGAGCTTCAAACCTAAGTGTATCGTTACAACCTTGGCATTTTACCGCCGAACAAATTCGCCAGACCGCGACCTTTCGCGCCCTTCATCATGCGCATCATGTCTTTCATCTGTTCGTGCATTTTGACCAGACGGTTGAGTTCCTGCACCGTCACGCCCGAACCCGTCGCTATTCGCCTTCTGCGCTGACCGTCAATCACTTTGGGATTGCGGCGCTCGCGCAGCGTCATGCTCGAGATCATGGCTTCGATGCGTTTGAATTGCTTCTCGTCCACGTTGACATCGTCGGGCAGCGCCCGCGAAAGCCCTGGAATCATTTTGACAATGTCACCAATCGAACCCATTCGTTGAATCGATTTGAGTTGCTCGAGCAAGTCTTCAAAATCAAAATCGCCTGGTTTTTTCGGGGCAAACGCCTTGATGTCGGCTTGCTGGGCGCGTTCGATCAAGGTTAGAACGTCACCCATGCCCAGGATTCGCTGGGCGATACGGTCAGGGTAGAATGGCTCGAGTCCAGCAATTTTTTCCGAGACACCCGCAAACAAAATCGGTTTGCCCGTGACACTTCGTGCCGACAACGCCGCGCCACCTCGAGCGTCACCGTCGAGCTTGGTCATGATCAAACCAGAGACACCGATGCGCTCATCGAAGGCTTTAGAAACGTTAAGCGCTTCCTGACCCGTCATGGCATCGACCACCAGAAACGTCTCAGATGGTGCCAGATGCCCCTTCAAATCTGCCAGCGCGTCCATCAGGCTTTCATCAATTTGAAGACGCCCTGCGGTGTCCACAATCACCAGATCGTGATAATTGGTTCTCAGGTATTCCTCGAGTTTGGATTTGGTCAAACCCGGCAATTCGTTGTCACCGACCTCGAGCACCGGCACGCCAACCTGCTGCCCCAAAATTCTCAGTTGCTCTCGAGCCGCAGGGCGTTGCGTGTCGGCGGCAATCAACAGTGGGCGGCGTCCCTTGGATTTGTACATGGCAGCCAGTTTGCCCGTGGTCGTGGTCTTGCCCGCACCCTGCAAACCGACCATGAACCAGACATTGCCATCTTGCTTTAAAAGCGGCTGTTGGGCTTCCCCGCCAAGCGTTTGAACCAGTTCGTCATAAACAATTTTGACCACCTGCTGACCAGGCGTCAAGGAACTCAAAACCTCCTCGCCGATGGCTTTTTCTTGCACCTTGGCAACAAAATCTTTTGCCACCACAAAATTCACATCCGCCTCGAGCAATGCCACCCGAACCTCGCGCAGGGCGGTTTTGACATCGTTTTCGGTCAGTTTGCCACGACCGCGAAGACCTTCAAAAATATCTTGGAGTTTTTTGCCTAAGGAATCAAACATGTTTTTATTGTACCGTGCTGAAAACTGGATGAAAGTGAATTCCGGTGATGTTCTTAACCGCAAACCTCGAGATATGATGAAACCTGTTTTCAAGGAGCAACCATGGAAAAAGCACCCGCATTTAATTTGCACGACCAAAACGGCAAACAGCACTCGCTCGAGGATTTCAAGGGCAAATACCTGGTCTTGTATTTTTATCCCAAGGACGACACCCCAGGTTGCACCAAAGAAGCCTGCGATTTCCGCGACCAGATCGGCAGCCTGCGCGAACTTGGCGCAGAGGTGCTGGGCGTCAGTGCGGATGACACCTCGAGCCACGAGAAATTTGCTGGCAAATACGGTTTAAATTTTCCACTTCTGGCAGATGATGGCGCGGTTATCGCCAAAGCCTATGGCGCTTACGGGCAGAAAAACATGTACGGCAAAATCTCAGAGGGCATCATGCGCAAGACCTTTTTGATCGACCCGAACGGCGAGATCATCAAGGCTTGGGGCAAGGTCAGCGTTGAGGGTCACGTCGAAGAGGTCACAACCGCACTCAAAGCAGCCCTGGAATGACCGACCTCGAGACATTCAAACAGCAAGCCGCGATTCAAGCTGTGACCCACGTTCGATCTGGCATGGCGGTCGGGCTTGGCACAGGCAGCACTGCAAAATACGCCATCCTCGAAATAGGCAGGTTGCTGCGCGAGCACAAACTGTCATCCATCGTTGGCGTGCCGACTTCCGAGGCATCGGCACAGTTGGCAATTGAAAACGGAATTCCACTGGCGGAACTGACCGCCGCAGGCGTCGAGGTGGCGATAGACGGCGCGGACGAAATTGACCCAAACCTCGATTTGATCAAAGGTAATGGCAACGCCTTGGTCAAGGAGAAACTGGTCGAATTCAACGCCAAACTTTTTATTGTGGTCGCAGACTCGAGCAAACTGGTCGGTCAACTCGGCGAGAAATTCGCTGTACCCGTCGAGATCATGCAATGGGGTTACAAAGCCACACTGATTCAACTGGCAGCCGTCGCCCCGCAAGTTCAGGTGCGACAGCATTTCAAAGATGGACAACCCGTCATTTCTGATAACGGGAATTTTATTGCGCACTGTACCTTTACCGAAATCAAAAACGCTCGAGAAATCGAAGACCGCATCAAGCACATTCCTGGTGTGATCGGCACAGGTTTGTTTCTGGGGTTGGCGAAAATTGCTTACGTTGCTGGGGAAAATGGCGTTCAGAAACTAAAGCGCTAAAACTCGAGACGGAATTCGACACGGTTTTTCATG
>JANXTZ010000012.1 GCA_025352125.1 Deinococcales bacterium
CTCGAGCCATAGTCTTTTAGCTTCTCTTGCAAGTACGTTTGAGTGCCTTCATTACCGTGGTCGACACCCAAAAAACCTTTACGCTGCAAGAAGTAAATAAACATCAAACGGTGCATCAAAACACTGGCATAATGCGCCCTGTCTTTTGGGTCGTTTATGCCTTCAATAAACCGTGTGAACTCGAGCCTGACATCACTGAATTCTTTGTAAAACTTCTTTGTGACCGTTTCAACATCAAGCGCACCCTCGAGCCGCCGTGCCGCTTCAGTGACAGGTATGTTTCCGTACTCGTCCAATTCAGAAATGTCCACGAACATTCCCGCAATTTTGGAGATGAACAAATCGCCCGTTTGACCTTTGACAAACAAGTGATCTCGAGCCAATTTCTTTTTGCCGTCTCGTTTGACCCAGTACCACAGGCTTTGTCTTGGTTCGTCTAGCTTGTCCGTAAAAATAACCAGATTCTCGAGCACCAATTTACTGATTTCTTTATGGATCGCTTCACGCAATGATTTGTTCGTCAGCGCTTCAACACTTTCAATCTCAAAGACCAATACCCCACCGAGCAAAGCAATTTGCCTATAGGTGTATTCGGTGTCTTTGACTTTTATTTTGGCGGGTTTGTTGCTCGGTGGTTTATTCCATCCTAAATTTTCACGGAAGAGGTCTGCAAATTTAAAATCTTGCAAGTTTGTCCTGAGTGTCTTGACGTTTAAGCTCATGTTTAACCCACCAGTCCAAGCGAGCAAATAAGTTGTGGTTCTTTGTCAGCGGTGTCTTCTTGGATAATACACAAACGGTCATCTTCACGCAGGGCGAACACCAGCCGCTCGAGGTCTTCGTCAGAAATACCGCTTTTCAGTTGGCGGTTGAGGGTGTCCAGGGCGCTTTGTCTTAACGGAAAACGATAAATTTCGTCTATTACACCGTACAAGGCTTGGCTTTCAAACAAGCTGCCTTTGCTGCGTTCGGCATAATTTTTCAGGCGTTCATAGGTTTTAAATCTCGCACCGCTCGGCTTTCCAAGTTGACCACCAACGGTTTTTTCATCCTCAGAAATCAATGCAATTCCACTGGCGACGAGTTCATGATGTTGTGCTGCTCGAGGAACGTTTTTTGTGTTGGGTTCGCAAGCCGCCATGTCCAGAATTCGTTTTTGCGAGTGCGAAACGCTGTTCCCGTTTTCATCCATCCACGCCAGCGCATCGTTGCCTTGGGCAGTTCGGGCATAAACCAAAACGCCTTTGGGTTGCTCAGTGTGTCCTCGAGCAGCGTACACGACGTTTGGCATGTCTTTGATTGTTGTCTCGAGTTTCGGATTCTTTTCGATAGCGTTCTTCCAGATTTGAAAAGCGTAACTGGCAAGGTCTATTTCAGTGTCCGCTTCCCCATCCAACAGCCCGCTTTTTTCGTTGTACACGTCAATCACAATGTTTGGGTCTTCATCTTCAAAGAATTGTTCGTCTGTTCCGACCACTTCCGCATTTTGGCGCAAACGGTCATTGACACGCCTACGCAAGTTGATAATGCGTTCGACACCATCGGCAGGCAAGAAGCTGTAGCAAAAAATGCTTTCGGCTTGCTGTCCAATTCGGTCTACACGTCCAGCGCGTTGAATCAGTCGAATAATCGCCCAAGGCAAATCGAAATTGACCACGATATGCGCGTCTTGCAAGTTCTGACCTTCGCTTAGAACATCCGTGGCGATCAAAACCCGTAATTCGTCCGTTACTTTCTTGTCATTACTGCGCGGCGAAAAACGCCATGCCAAGGCGGTTGGGTCGCTGCTTGAGCCTACCGCACCCTCGAGTTGCGTTACACCTCGAGCTTTAAGATTTCGGGTGAGGTAATGCACGGTGTCGGCAAACTGGGTAAAGACCAAAACCTTTTGTTTGGGGTGTGTTTTGGAAATCAGTGTTTGTAAAGCGTTCAGTTTTGCGTCAAGGTCGGGATTCCAAACACCGCACTTTGAAAGAATGCCAAGAATCGCGTCACAGTCAAGTTGTAAGTGCTTTTTCAATTCCTTGCTGAACAATCCACTTCGCAACCATTTGAAACGTTTCGCGTATTTTGTTGCATAGTCATTGTAAATTGCAGCCGCACGGCGTTCCAATTGTGCCGCCGTGAGAATCCCATTTAGTTCAATATCGCTCGAGACAGTGTTTTCAAAGTCCTCTTCTGGCGTGTCAGTTTCGTCTGTGAGCGTGAATTCAATCATTGTTTGAACGTCATCGTCCGCGTCTTCATCGTTGAATCTCGGGTCTAAAAGCTCCGCGTTTTGCGTTCCAATCGGCAGCGGTAAATCTTTCTCGAGCGCGTGTAAGAAAACGTAATTACGCAAGACATGACGCTCTAAACTTTGTATAAAAGTTGTACCACCGCTCTCGAGACGCTTAAACAAATTGGTTCGACAAAACCCGATCAAACGTTTTCCAGCTCGTCCAAGGTTTTGAATCTGTTTTTGCTCGAGCGGCGACGGTGGCTGTTTAGGCTTCCCAATAATGTAATTGCCTAGTCCGTAGCGCGGCAGAATCAAATCTTCCACGGTATTCACAACGTCAGGGGCGTAAAGTCGTGCATAAGGGTCATTCGGGTCTGCATCGTTGATTTCAAAACCAACAGTGCGCGGAACTCGAGTTGGAAAGTACGAACGCCGTCCGTCTGAAAAATCTAAATATGTGCGCCCATTGTCATCGGTTTTGGTGTAATTGCTTTGAATAAAACTACGGGTACGACGCACCATAAACAGGCGCATCAATTCGCGCCAGTCATCAGGGTATTCACTCTTCTCGAAAGCCTTTAATGAACGCGGTGGCGCTTGTAAGCGCATGAACTCGAGTTCTCCCATATTCCGTATCAGGGTTTCGGGGCGAATTCCCAAGTCTGTATCTTCTTTCAAGAACAATGCTAACTGAGCCGACAAATCCAAATAGGTTTTGTTGTACGGCGTGGCAGACAGCAAAATGCACTTGGAATCGTTCTTATCAATGTATTCCTGAATCGCACGGTAACGGCTGCCTTCTGGGTTGCGTAAATTGTGGCTTTCGTCAATCACAACCACCCGAAACCGCCGTAAGTCTGGCAAATCGCGCAGAACACGGCTTGTAGACATCACTCGAGCACCACTTAAACGGTAGCGTTCGACGTAATCGCGCCACATTTTCTCGAGATTCTTCGGGCAAAGAATCAAAGTTTCTGTACCGTGATCTTCTTCAAAAATCTTGGCAAGTGTGGTTGCCATCAGGGTTTTACCCAAGCCCACCACATCACCCAGCACAACACCGCCGCGTTTGTTCAAGTGGTGTGCGGCAATACTGACGGCAGCGCTTTGATACTTGAACAATTCATCTCGAAGGTCTTTAGGGACGTTGTACTCACTTAGTCCTGCCCTTGCTTCTCGAGAAAGTTCGTAAGCCATTTTGATGTAAATCTGGTGCGGTGTTGCACTTTCACCCGCCCAAGACGAATCTATGATGTCCACAAGCTCTTGACTGATGTCAATGCTCCAACGGTCATTCCACCTGTCCTCAAACCAACCCGCCAGCTTTTGCGCTGCGTCACGCTCGAGGACATCAACGTTTAACTCGCCCTGGTGGTGCAACCCCGCAAGCGTCAGGTTGCTCGAGCCAAGATAAGCAATAATTGGGTTAAACGGGTCAAGGCGGTGCAGCAAGTAAAGTTTGGCGTGAAGTCCCTGGCGCACTGAGAGCTTCACAACCACCTTACCGTCTTTGATTTGTTGACTGAGGCGCTTCAATGCCGTTTCTTCGCTTGCAGTTGGCACACCGTAAGTCAATTGTTCCTTGAAGTGCTTGGCAACTTCGTGCTGCCAGCGTCTAGCGGTTGCGTTGTCTAAGTCTTGTGGCGCACGTTCAAAACGGTAGTAATCTTTCAGTTCTCGAGCGGGAAGGGTTTGCATTCCAACCAATAGCCGAACTCGAGATTCTGTAGTTCCTGCAAGGGGTTCTACTTCATCCGCTAGGAGTTTCCAGCCGCGTAAGTTAAAGTACCCAACACAGAAATCAGCACGTTGTGTATGCTGAAGTGCCTGAACAAGAATTGGAGCTAGTTTTTCAGAGATATTATCAAAAATAGTTGGCATTTATTCCTTGAAAGTAGCTTAATCTAAGTCTCTGGTAGTATAAAAAACCATTTGCTCAATTTTAGTTATTGTGATTCCTTATCACGCTCAATTTGGCTTTGACGTATTAGTTTCCCAGCTTCCGAATAAAGTGTCATTTCTCGCTGTATTCTTCGTAAACTAAATAATCTAAGATCAGTTTCTCTACCGTCATACAAATTTGCTATGTTTTGAATCACTTCCGGACTGGGGTTTGAATCATCTGTTATCCAGTCCTCACTAGTTGTTGCACTGTACTTTTCAATGATTCCACCAAGAGTTACATCTAAAAATTCTTGGTAGCTCATTCCAATTCTTGTAGCATGTTGTTTTAGGTGCTCATAAGTTACATCTGGAAGATCAAACCCCCGTTCAAGATATTGAACAATGGCACGTCGCGCTAATTCTGAGATTGATTTCCCAGTTTTATCTTTGTGCTTCTCGAGCAATCGTTGTACATCTTCGGGAATGTACAAAGTCATTCGTGGGGTTTTTGGGTTTGGATGCCGTCCTGAGTCGTTGCTCACAACAAGATCATACCTGATATGAGCTAGGTACAGTATACGCTACTTGACTTATGCACTACATAACGTATATCATTTGTTCATGGCAACCACTGTCCTGATGAAAGTTTCACCCCGCGCTCGAGACGGAATTATTCGTCTCGCACGTCTACAAAAAACACGCGCATGGGTTGTACTGGATTCACTTCTTTCTGCCACCTTGCTCGAGAATAAAACCTTGAACATGCAACAAAAAACCGAAGGACGCGCTCTAACCCGCCAAGGCAGCCGCGTCCTTCCCTCGTCCTAGAAGCAGAGGTTACTGCTTCAGAAGGTACAATCTGATGTTAAGAATATCACGAAGTCCTGTCCGCTGCAACGCTCAAGTTATTGCAAGTCGTGCTTGTTGCCCATTTCGCGCCCATTGCACCATCAATCTTTGCCGCTTAAATGATAATACCATTTGTGGTGCAAATCGGTGCAACAGGTATAAATTGTTTTTCAAACTCGAGAGTACAGAGGTCTTGTTATGAAAGCCTCAACTGTCTCGAGTGATTTTTACGACCTCAAAACCGCCGCCGCTAAACTTGGAATTTCATATTGGACAGCACACGGCTCTGTTAGCGCTGGTGGAATGCCGAATATTCAAATTGGAGGGCGCTACCGCATTCCCAAATCGTACATTGACGGTTTGCCTGATGCCGCCATTGCAGAATTCAAGGATCGGGCGCGGAAATAATATGAAGATCATCACTTCAAAACCCACCAACAAAACACCACGCGCTAAACGCTCGAGCACATCCAAAAAACGTGCTCCCCGTGGGGCTGGCAGCGTAACCCAACTTCCAAACGGCAAATGGCAAGCCCGTACACGCCGCTTTGGAACAGATGTAAAACGTCAAGTAGACACACAAGCCGAAGCCTTAAAAATGCTCGAGGTCATTAAACACGCACCGAGCGGCGAGAATCATCGTTTAGGCAACCTTCGGTTTGCTGATTGGCTCGAGCGTTTTAGACTCGAGGAAGCCCCCAAGCGCAAGACCCACACTCGAGAATTACACAAGTATTACATCTCGCTGGCGTTGCCAGACTTGGGGCGCATTCCACTTTCTAAAATCACGCCTGCCGATTTAAGGACATTTCAAAACTCACTGCTGCATTACTCGCAAAGCACCCAAACCCAAGTTTGGAACTTCACCGCGTCCGCTTTGCGTCGTGCTTATGACGATGATGTTATTACCAAGAACCCAGCTTCCAAAGTCAAACCACCAAGCGGCGGCAGCGTTAAAGAACGTTTTGCATGGACTCATGCAGAGGCAGCCAAAGCGCTTGAAGTGTTACACGGTCATCGTCTGGAGTGCCTTATTCACTTCATGCTTGCTACAGGCGTAAGAAGTGGTGAGGCGTTATCACTCCGTTGGCAGGATGTGGACATCGAAACCAACCATATTTCTATTCTGCGAACCGTCGAAAGAGCAGGTAAAAATCCGAGCTTTGGCACACCTAAAACCAAACACAGTACCCGAACCATTCCAGTGCATCCCGACATTATCACGATGCTCGAGCAGCACCGCCAAGCCCAAACAGTCGAGCGCAAGAAAGCGACTTCCTGGACTGAATACGGCTTGGTTTTCCCCTCTAAAGTAGGTACACCTTCTGACCACCGTTCGTTACGTCGTGTTTTTGCTTTTATCGCTCAGAAAGCAGAAGTGAGGCATTTGACACCGCACGAGTTACGCCACACCTACCGCACCTTCGCCAAACTTGCAGGAGTCAGCAATAAGTTAATCTCATGGCTTATGGGACACGCTTCTGAGCGCATCACAGAAGGTTATGACCAAAGCCATAAAAACACACTCGAGCAACGCCGCGCCGCACTTTCCCCAACTATCTTAATTGGTATCCCTTATGTTTCCCCTACAGCCACCGAAACAAGCCAAATATCCACAAAAGAACCCAAAAACAAGCTTGATTCGAGCACCATTGAGGATACCAAAAACAGCGTTCAGGACAGCGTAAGTATGAGTGAGGTCAGCAAATGACCCACACATACACTATGACTGGGGGTCAAGTGGTCGTGAGTTCAAATCTCGCCACCCCGACCAAAAGAACGACGACCCAGACGACATTTTTTATATTTGTTGTCTGGGTCATCTTACGAATTACGCCAGATTTGACCCAACCCAGTTTGAGGAGCATCGTCAATTTCGAGTTCCTGAGGTTCGGATTTTTGACCAATGTTTTGTGAACCCGAGAGGACAGCCGCCCAAGGTTGATCGTGGTGAAGATAATGATGCTCGAGTGTCCAAGACCTCGGTACCTCAAGTCTTGAAACTTTGTAGCCCAGATTATTATTCTCAGCCCTCAAACCAACCAACATGAAACCATGCAGACAACCCAACATCCCGTCGCTCGAGGGAACAACCCATCGCCGCTGTCAAGCAGCAATGCCATGTGGTGGGGCATCGCTTTCAGCACTGCTTTCACCGCCATCATCTGGGCGCTCGGCAACCGACTTTCCAGCGTTCCCCACGCTGCGGATACGGGCGCAGCAGATTATTACTGGAAATTGATTGACCCAACGTTTGTCTCTCGAGCCTCGGCTTGGGGTTTGTACCTGGCGCATCAGTTGGTTTCGTGGGGGCTAATTTTTTACGCCCAGACCAGGGTGAGAAAATACACCAACGGTCTGCACCCCATCAACATTTGGGCGCTCGGTGCGAATGCGGTATTTATTTTCCTGCACTTGTTGCAAACCCATGTTTGGTACGACGGTCTGGCGCAAGATGTCTCGATTTTCTCGAGCCAGGGCAGCGTGATAGTGCTGTTGGTGTTTGTTTTGATCATGGAAAATCCGCGCCGTGGAGTGTTCTTTGGCATCAAAGCACCACTGGCGAAGGATGCGGTGGGTTTTGTCAAAAAATATCACGGGTATTTCTTTTCCTGGGCTGCCATTTACACGTTTTGGTACCATCCGATGGAGGCAACCCCAGGGCATCTGATCGGCTTTTTTTACATGTTTTTCCTGATGCTGCAAGGCAGTCTGTTTTTCACCCGCATTCACAAAAACAAATACTGGACGTTCGTGCAAGAGTTCTTGGTCTTGATTCACGGCACGCTGGTCGCCGTCTTTCAAGGCGCGGGCTTGTACCCAATGTTCTTGTTTGGCTTTGGCGGCATTTTCATCATCACGCAAATGTACGGACTTGGACTCTCGAGAATGGCGCGTTTTGCCCTGATTGGCGTGTACTGTGCGGCTGTGGTCTTTGTTTACAGCGGACGAGGGCTGGCTAAACTCAACGAGATCATTCGGATTCCGGCGATTGATTACCTGCTGGTGTTTGTTTTGACGGGTCTGATTGCGGGTCCAATGTGGTTGTACAAGCGTTTTGCCGCCAAAGCTCCAGCCTTGCCAAGCTAAGGGTAGAAGCTCGAGCTTACTTGACCGCACCTTGGGTCAAGCCTCGAATCAATTGTCTCGAGAAGATGATGTACAACACCAGAATTGGCAGCACCGCCAGTGTTAGGGCTGCAAGCACGGCGTTCCAATCGCTGATGAACTGCCCCAAAAACACTTCAGCGCCCAAAATCACGGTTTTGGTGGACTCGAGCGGCGCGAGAATTAACGGAAACCAGAGGTCGTTCCAGACTGGAATCATGTTGAAAATGGCGACCGTGCCGAGGGCTGGGCGCACCAAGGGCAGCACCAGCCAGAAGACGCGGTATTCGCTCGCGCCGTCGATGCGCCCCGCGTCTTTGAGTTCTTTGGGAATGGTTTTGAAAAAGGCGGTCAGCACAAAAACTGCCAGTGGAATGCCGCTGGCAACATAAACCAGAATCAATGCGAAGAGCGTGTTGTTGATGCCGAGCGCAACCATCATCTTCAGCAAACTGACCGTGCCCAACCGAATCGGGACCATGATTCCAATTGCCAGGTAAATGCCCAAGAGTGGATTGGTTTGAAAATCGTACTCGGCAAGGGCAAACGACGCCATCGCGCCAAAGCCCAAAATCAAGACCAGTGAGATGATGGTGACAATCAAAGAGTTGAGAAAATACTGCTCGAAGTGGGCGCTCGAGAACACAGTTTGATACCCCACAAGATCAAAGGTTGAGGGCAGCGGAGGCTCGAGCGGCGCACCAAAAATCGAGAGTCGGGCTTTTAGCGAATTCATGACGATCAGAAGCGTTGGGAACAAGGCAATAAAAGTGTAAATCAGCAGCACCGTATGAACTCCAGCATGGGAGAAAAACGTTTTGGTTTTGGGATTCATAATTCGACATTCTCGATTCGACGTTGAAAACCAAAAAGGTAGATCAAAACCCCAACCAAGATGATCAACAGCATGATGCCCGCCACGGCAGAACCCAGGTACGGGTTGCCGCCCTGAAGTTGAAAACCAAAGAAGGTACGGTAAAAAAAAGTGCCCAGCAAATCTGTCGAGAAGCTTGGACCCGCCAGCGCACCCTGGGCGCTGTAGACCAGATCAAAAGCATTGAAATTTCCGACAAAGGTCAACACGCCAACAATGCCAGCCGTCGGCAGCAACAACGGAAATTGAATCTTCCAAAAGATCGTCCAGGCGTTCGCGCCGTCCACCCGCGCCGCCTCGAGAAACTCTTCAGGAATGCGGATGATGCTTGCCAGGAACAGCATCATCGGAATGCCGACGTACTGCCAGACCGAAATCAGCGACAGGGTAATCAATGCCGAGTTTTCCACACCGAGGTTCATTAAATTGAGCAGTGGGATGTGGCTCGAGATACCCCAGAGTGGACTGAGGATCAGCTTCCAGGCGAAACCGACAATCACCACCGAAAGCACCGTTGGCGTGAAGATTAATGTTCGGTACACCACGCTGCCACGAATTTTCAGACTCAATAAATACGCCAGCAGCAAGCCCACAGGATTTTGTACGCACATGTGAATCACAAAAAATATCAGGTTGTTCTTGAGCGCTCCCCACAAACGATTTGACAGTGTTGGGTCGGTCAGCAACTCACGGTAATTCTCGAGTCCCACCCAATGCACCACATTTTTTGCATCGCTCGAGAAAAGTGACAAGCGCAAACTGTCAATCATTGGGTAAATCATGAACACCGTGTAAATCAGCACGGCTGGGAAAAGAAAAACCAGAATGTGAACTGGGAATTTTCGGTTTAGTTTGCGCATGGAAGTCATGGTTTTAGTTCCTCGAGAAACAGTTTAAAGATCAGAATAACCCATCCCTCAAGGTAGGAATTAAACTCCCTTCTCCTGATGTTGGGAGAAGGGCTGGGGATGAGCGACCATGCCCGCTAGGTGCACGTTTATGGTCAAGAGAGGGTAGACAGAACAACCACGCTCGAGCGATTACTTCTTTGGTTTGTACCAACCATCCAAGTTCTTTTGCACCATGTCAGCCGCAGCTTTTGGTGTCAATGTGCCGTTCAGAACACCGGCGCTGGCAGCCCAAAGGTCATTCTCGTTGTTGAGCTTTTCGTTGCGCGACAAAATCTGGTAGCTCGAGCGAATCGTGCTGTCGCAATCGTCGCGCCAACTGACAAATTCTTGTGCCAGTGGGTCTTTGAGCTTGATCTTGGCTTTTGAGAGCGAGAAGAAACCAGGCAGGGCGTTGGCGTAAATTTCGGCGAATTCTGGGGTGGTCATCCACTCGAGGAACTTCTTGGCAGATTCCTTGTTTTTGCTGTTGGCGTTCAAGCCCGTGGCAATGTCGGTGTGATCGCTGATGTAGCATTTTTTCGCGCCGGCTGGAAGTGGTGGTTTGAACGCGCCGAGTTCAAATTTGGCGTTGGCTCGAAAGCCCGATATTTCCCATGAACCGCTTGGGTAAATCGCGCCGCGTCCCAAGGAAAACAGGTTTTGGGCGTCTGGATACGAAACGCTTTGATAGCCTTGCTCGAGGTACGGCGTCCATTTTGAGAGCGCCTGAAAGGTGCGCAGGAAGCCGCCCGTGTTGTACTTGGCTTTGCCCGCGATCAAGCCCAAACGACCCGTTTCGCCCTGCCAATAATTGGGTCCAATGTTCTGAAAACCAACTGTGGCGCTCTCCCATTGGTCTTTTGTACCCATGACGAGCGGCGCGTACTTGCCGTTCTTTTTGATGGTTGCCAAAATTTTGAAAAATTCCGCTTCGGTTTTGGGTTCTTTCAAACCAAGCTCGGCAAAGATTGCCTTGTTGTAAATAAAGCCGTGAATCACGCTTGCCATTGGCACACAAAAGGTGTTTTTGCCATCATCGGTTTGCCAAGCGCTCTTGGCGACGTTCGAGAAATTGCCCATGCCAGCCAGGTCGTTCAGGCTTGCAAGGTTTCCTTTGTTGTATAACTCGAGCGACTTGTCAAACGGACGGCAGGTGATCAAATCGCCCGCGCTGCCGCCTTGAAGCTTGGCGTCCAGGGCGCTGTTGTACTCGGCTGGTGCACTCGGAGCAAAGGTCACTTCGATGTCTGGGAATTTCTTGTTGAACGCCGGAATAATCTCGTTTTGCCAGATTTTCAGGTCGTCGTTGCGCCAAGATTCGATTGATATCTTGGTTTTACCCTGACCGAATGCCAGTCCCGCGAGTGCCACACCACCTGCGAGTAGTAGAAAAACCGCTGCCGATTTCTTCATCCCGTGCCTCCTTGTGGGCGTGTTCCGCCCCGTGCAATGTTGAGAGCACCAGCCTATCTCGAGGTATGCTGAAAACGCAAATTCAAATGATTACGATTTCACTTTGACAGGAGGAACTGTGCGCGTCGGAATGGTCGGTACGGGTTCGATGGGACTTGCGCACGCCAACGCTTGGCTTGAGGCGGGCGTGAGGCTCTCTGGCGTGATCTCAGGGCATCTTGAGCACGCCCAAGCTTTCGCCCAGCAGCATCACACGCAAGCCTTCCAAAGTTTGCAAGATTTGCTCGAGGTGGTCGATGTGCTCGACATCTGTGCGCCGACCCATTTACACCGCGAAATGACCGAAGTTGCTGCTCTGGCTGGCAAGCACATCATCTGCGAGAAACCCATTGCCTTGAGCGTTCAAGATGCCCGAGCCATGATCGAGGTTTGCTCGAGTCACAAGGTGCGGTTGTTCATCGCGCAGGTTGTGCGGTTCTTTCCGCAGTACCGCGCCGCCCAGGAAATTCTGAAAAGTGGTCAACTCGGAAACCTTGGCGTGTTGCGCCTGAAACGTGCCGGCTATCCACCAAGTCCGACCTGGTTTTTAGACGAGACAAAATCTGGCGGTATGGTCATGGACCTGATGATTCACGATTTCGATTATGCACTCTGGCTTGGCGGGCAAGTCTCAAGGGTGTATGCCACCTCCGCTCGAGCCTTCCACCCAAGCTCGAACCGTGATTACGCCCTCGTGACGCTGGGGTTTGAATCTGGTGCGATGGCACAAATTGAGGGCGGTTGGGCGTATCCCAAAGGTACGTTTCGTACCAGCCTGGACATTGCGGGCAGCCAGGGTTTGATCGAATGGCATTCAGATTCCTCGAGCACGATCAAAAACTTTCTCGAGCCTCAAGATACCGATGTTGGCGCGGTTGGGATTCCAAGCTCGGTCCTGACCGAAGACCCATACACCACCCAGATCAAACACTTCAAACATGCGCTCGAGAATGAAACGCCTTTTGATGTCACGCCTCAAGATGCGCTGGCAGCCTTGGAAATTGCCCTCGCCGCTCGAGAATCATTGCAATCGGGACGCGCCGTGCATCTGGCAGGCTTCAGATGAGGGTCGGTATCATGAGTTTTGCGCACCTTCACGCTGAAGGCTACATCGGTTTGCTGCGCTCAATGCCCGACATCGAAGTTGTGGGATTCTCCGACCTTGACCACGCTCGAGGCATGGCGATGTCGCAACAATACTCCAGCATCAGGTTTCCCAGCCATGAAACCCTGCTCGAGCAAAACCTCGACGCTGTGATTGTCTGCACCGAAAACGCCACGCGCCGCGAAGCCGTCGAACTGGCGGCTCGAGCGGGCTGTCACATTCTATGCGAGAAACCGATTGCCGTCACGCTCTCTGATGCGCTGGCAATGCGTGACGCGGTGGCAAGCGCTGGCGTGAACTTCATGACCGCCTTTCCGATGCGTTTTGACCCAAGCATTCAAATCATCCGCGAACTCGTTCAAGCAGGCGATCTTGGGCGTGTTTACGGCGTGAACGGCATCAACCATTCCGAAATTCCCAGAGCACACCGCGCCTGGTTTGCGAGCCGTGAACTCGCTGGCGGCGGCGCGGTCATGGATCACACCGTTCACCTGACCGACCTGTACCGCTGGATTTTTGACACCGAAATTCTCGAGGTGTATGCCGAAGTCAGCAACCCGTTTTACCCAGACGTGGACGTGGACACCGCCGGAATCGTGACCTTCAAACTCGAGAATGGCATGTTTGCGGGCATTGATTGCAGTTGGTCGCGCCCGACCACTTACCCACGCTGGGGACATCTCAAACTCGAGATCGTCGGCGAACGCGGCTCGCTCGAGGTGGATGCCTTTGCGCAGCACCTGACCCTCACCAGCACCAAACCAAGCTCTAGAAACCCGAACTGGCACGGTTGGGGCAGCGACCCGAACAAAGCCATGCTGACCGAATTTTTTGCCAGCATTGAAGAAGCTCGAGAACCCAGCGTGACCTGGAAAGATGGGTTTGAGGCGTTGCGGGTGGCGTTGACGTGTTACGAATCGGCAGGGATTGGGCAACCGGTGAGGCTCGAGAATTTGTAGATTTGATTTACGAGATACATCGGCTGGTAGCAGATGCAAAATACAGCCTATTGCGAAACCCTTTATTCCAGACACAAAAATCAGTAATTGCTTTGCCTACTCTCATCCCCGACCCTTCTCTCAACATCGAGAGAAGGGGGTTTAATTAAATTCTGAAAAAATAGAAATATTCCCTCCTAAACCCTCTTTCGCTTGGCGACCATGCCCGCAAGGTGCGTTTTATGGTCAAGAACGAAAGAGGGTGGCGAGCCTGAGCGAGTCGGGTGAGAGTTTCGAGTGATTGATGATTCAGTTATTCACGTCAGACATAGATTTTTGGCTTTTTCGAGGTAGGAGAACCACTAGAAATCGATGTGAGATATAGTGCATTGTGGACGAAATTATTGATCTCAATTTGGGTATTTTCCCTGAAGCAGCCGTATCAGGCGCGGTTCTCGTGCAGACTGATTGCTCTATGACATTGACTTTTAATGCAATGCGCCCAACTGATAAAATGTCTGCTTATGGTGAATTTTACCGAGAAAATGCGGGTATAGCCATCTTTCGGTTTAAGAATTGCTTCCAAACCCGATTTGGAATACCCAGTGATGAAGCTCGAGGTGCGATCCCTCGCTTCAAAGACGAAACTTACGGGATTTACGAAGTTCAAAATTCAACATGGATTCAAGAATCACTCCGAGATAATCGCTACAAATTCCTCAAGACTCGAGATGACTTTATTCAAAAGCATCTGCTATTTACCTTTCATGACAGCACTTTTGAATGCTTGGTTCATGATTTTGCGTTTGAACTGTCAACAGAGCCATATGCTGAGATTTTTGACAAAATCAAACAATGGGTACTCTCAGAATAGATAAGAAATTTTCGAGCCTTCTCAATACGTGAAATGCTTGATCTTCTCCCCGCGTTCTTCAATCTCGGTCATGGCTTCAATCCCAATCTCGAGGTGCACATCCGCCCAATTTTGCGTAACTAAAAAGTCCGAAGCCTCGGTTTTGATGCCCTCGGGTGTGGTCGGCACGTCGGATACCAGCAGCAACGCGCCCCGAGAAATTTGGTTGTGATGTCCGACAATAAAAATCGTGGCGGTTTCCATGTCAATGCCAATGCAGGTCAGGCGTTGCAAGCGCTCAAGGAAAGCGGTGTCGTGTTCCCAGAGTCGGCGGTTGGTGGTGTAAATGACGCCCGTGCGGTATCCCAAATCTCGAGAGACAATGCGGTCAGAGACGAATTTGTGCAGTTTAAAACTGGGCAAGGCTGGCACTTCGGGCGGTAAGTCATCGTTGCTGGTGCCCTCGCCGCGAATAGCGGCGATGGGCAAGATAAAATTTCCGATCTCGGTGGAATCTTTAAGACCGCCGCATTTGCCCAGAAATAACACGCCTTTTGACTCTCGAGCGGAGCGTAAATCCATGATCGTGGCGGTGTTGGCGCTGCCGATCCCAAAGTTTACCAGGGTCAAGCCGTGGCTATTGGTGGAGGCTTGCATCGGGCGTCCCTCGCCGTGAATCTCGCAGCCAAATCGGTTGGCAAAATTCTCAGTGTAATTTCTGAAATTGGTCAGCAGAATGTAATCGCCGAACCCTCGAGCGGCATTCCCGTGTAACGCGGCAACCAGTTTTTGGCGATCTCGAGACGGTTTTCATGAATCAACTTACAACAAAAAACTGGAAACCCATCTCGAGTTTCCAGTTTTGGTATTTGCTTTTTATGCCCGTCCTGGTTTTGGCAGCACGGTTGGCGGCATGAATCCTGGTTCTGGTTTCTCTTTTGGTGGTTCACGGCGTGGCGTTTCGTCTTCAGGCAGTTCGCCGCCCTCGAGAAGCGTTTGGAAGTCCTCGCCGCTCAAGGTTTCTCGGGTCAGCAATTCACGCACGACCCGGTTCATGTCTTCACGGTGATGCTCGAGCAGCAAACGAACGCGGGTAAATTGTTCTTCGACAATGCCTTTGACTTCAGAATCAATCACGCGCGCGGTCTCTTCGCTGTAATGGCGCACCTCGCCGCCGTAACCCAGGTAATTTTGTTGCTCCTCGACCAGTGCCACATGTCCGAGGTTCTCGCTCATGCCCCATTCGGCAACCATCTTGCGGGCAATGTTGGTGGCTTGTTGAAAGTCGTTCTGAGCGCCCGTGGTGACATCGCCAAACTCGAGTTCTTCGGCGGCGCGACCCGCCAGCGCCACGGCGATGCGGTCGAGCAGGCGTTTTTTGGAGTAGTGCATTTGCTCGCCTGGCATCGGCATCATGAAGCCTGCGGCATTGCCGCGTGGCACAATTGTTAACTTGTGAACGCGGTCTGCCATCGGCAACAGGTTTGCCGCCAGCGCGTGACCAACCTCGTGGTACGCCGTGATGCGTTTGTCGGCGTCGTTGATGACCCGAGATTTTCTGGCGGGTCCCATCGTCACACGGTCTGCGGCTTCGTCAAGATCGCGCAGGCTGACTTTGCGGCGTCCATTTCGAGCGGCCAGCAATGCGGCTTCGTTCAAGAGATTCTCGAGATCGGCACCGACCATGCCTGGGGTGCGGCGGGCAATCACTTTCAGGTCAACGTTTTCCTCGAGCGGCTTTTTGCGGCTGTGAACGCGCAAGATTTCCTCGCGCCCCTTCACGTCTGGCGCATCCACCACGGTTTGACGGTCGAACCGACCTGGGCGCAAGAGCGCGGCATCGAGCACGTCTGGGCGGTTGGTGGCTGCCAGAATGATGATGTCGTGCTTGGTTTCAAAGCCGTCCATCTCGACCAAGAGTTGGTTCAAAGTTTGCTCGCGTTCGTCGTTGCCGCCGCCGAGTCCACTGCCGCGTTTGCGACCCACAGCGTCGATCTCGTCAATAAAGACAATGCAGGGCGCGGCTTTGCGGGCTTGCTCGAACAGATCACGAACCCTTGCCGCGCCGACACCGACGAACATCTCAACAAAATCTGATCCCGAAATCGTGAAGAATGGTACTCGAGCCTCGCCCGCCACGGCTTTCGCCAGCAAGGTTTTGCCGCTGCCAGGAGGTCCGACCAGCAAGCAACCGTGAGGAATTCTCGCGCCGATGTCGTGAAAGCGGGCGGGGTTTTTCAGAAAATCCACGATCTCGGTCAGTTCCTCTTTGGCTTCGTCGCAACCCGCCACGTCTTTAAAGGTGGTTTTGGGTGCGCCTTCGGGAACAATTCTGGCTTTGGATTTGGCAAAACTCATCGCACCGTCTTGACCGCCGCGCATTCCGCGCAACAAGAACCACATCAGACCAACCATTGCCAGAATTGGCAGCAAATTGAACATGATGTTGAGCCAGTTCATGCCTTGACCGTTGTCCACATCGACGTTTTTGATGCCCTTGTCCTTTAAAAAACTGGGACTGCTCCAATTGTCGGTGATCGTGGTGGCGGTGCTGAATTTTTTGCCGTCCTGCATTTCTCCGTTCAGCATCACGTTTGCGCCCTCGGTGTTGATGTGAACGCTTTTGACTTCGCTTTTGCTGACCGAATCAATGAAAACCGAAAAATTGATGGGTTCGACGTTGCTGCGTGGCACATTGATCGAAATTAAAACCCCAACCATAATCAGTGCCAGCACAATCAACCAGATGTTGACGGGAGGGAAACGCTTCACAGGGACTCCTTCTTGACGGAATGCAGACTGAAAACGGCATGCGACACGGCGCAAAGACGTTGATGGGTGAAAGCTCGAGGTTCTGACATAAATTATTTTACTGCTTTCTTTGAATTTGAACGGGTTGAATGCCCCAAAGTTTTGAGCACCTGCTTGAGCACCCTGTAACGCTACGTGAGTGCTTGTGATTGCACTGGATTCAAGATCACAACTTAAAGGTTTTGTGAAGCAGTTTTGATGCGGTGTTTCTCGAGCCAGGTCTGTAAAATGCTGATTGCGCTGGCTTCGTCGGTGCGCCCTTTTTCCTGACGTTTTTTGCGGCTGCTGCCCGCCAATAAGGATTGCGTGGCGATGCGTGTGGAAAAGCGTTCGTCTTGCAAAATCACGTTCAAACCTGCCGCCTCGAGTGAAGCCGCAAAACTGCGAACTTTGAGGGTTTGCGGTGAATCCGCGCCGTCGGTGCGCAGCGGCAAGCCCACAATGACACTCAGGGCGTTCTCAGCCTCGAGAAAATCCTTGACGGCTTGAACGTCCAACTCGAGCTTGCTGCGGGTGTGGTAACCCTTGGGAAAGGCGAACCGACCCTGGCTATCGCTGGCGGCAAAGCCAATGCGGGCTTCGCCAACGTCGAGGGCAATGGCGGGAAGTAAATCACTCATGCCTTAGCTTACGGCGTGCCAGCACAAACCGTTCACGTCCGACCAGATCAGCCTCGAGCCTCAGGTCTTGCCAAAATTCAGGCTCGAGTTCGCTTGCCAGAACGTGGGCATTTCGAGGGTCAAGCTCGAGCGCCAGCAAACCACCGTCTTTCAGTTTTTGTTTGGCGGCAATCACGATCACTCGAGCCAGACTTAAGCCGTCGTTGCCGCCAAAAAGGGCTTCTTTCGGCTCGAGCTGAACCTCCACATCCAGCGTGCCGTCATCACCACTGGGCAGGTACGGCGGGTTGGCAACAATCGCGTCAAACATCCGATCAATACCGTCCAGAATCGAGGTCTGAATGGTTTCAAGCTCGAGTTTTAAATTCATGGCATTTTTGCGCGTCAACCCGAGGGCGCTTTGGTTGATGTCGGTTGCCAAAATCTCGAGCTTGGGGCGTTCGGCTTTCAGTGCCAGGGCAATTGCGCCCGTTCCCGTACCAATGTCCACGACTTTCGCGTGTTCGTTCGGCAGTTGCTCGAGCACCAATTCGACCAACCTTTCGGTCTCAAATCGCGGAATCAAAACACCAACTCGAGCCTCAATTTTCAATCCGTAAAATTCGGTAAAGCCAATAATCCATTGCAAGGGTTCTCGAGCCTCACGGCGCACCACAAAGCCTTCAAGCTGCTCGAGTTGTAAGTCTGTCAGAACTTGCTCGGACATCAGGAACAACCCTGAGCAACTGGCATTCATGACCACCTCGAGCAACCAACTTGCGTCCGAATCTGGGCTTGGAACACCCGCCAACTCGAGGCGTTTTGTCGTTTCCCACAGGGCGTTTTTAACCCTCATGACCGTAAATTCCAGAGACTGGGGTACACTTTTGCAATTGATTTTTGAAAGGTTTTTATGACCAAAGTTCTTCCAGATTACAACGGCGGCAGCATCCTCAACCTCGCCTCGAGCATTGCCGCGCATTTTGGTTTGAACACAGGCTATGCGCCTTTAACGCAGCCACTGCCCTTTGATGGCGTCGACCGCGTGGTGCTGTTCATTGCCGACGGTTTGGGACAAGGGCAATTGATGCGCCACATTGATGACGGCGACGCGCCAAACCTCAAAGCCTTACTTGGGCAAGATACCGTGTCAACCACCATCACCAGCGTTTTTCCCAGCACCACCATGAGCGCCGTGACCAGCATTCACATGGCGGCACCGCCCGCCAAAACGGGCTGGCTGGGTTACACGCTCTGGCTGGCGGAAGTGAACGCGGTAACGGACATGATCGCGCTTACCAACCTCGAGACTGGCACGCAACTCGAGAATCCTGAATTCTTGAAAACCCAACTCAGCCTGACCGCAAGGCTCGAGAAGCTGGGTGTGCAATGTTTTGCCGCGCAACCAGGGGCGTACAAGGGTTCGTTTCTCAACGATTGGTACTGGCAGGGTGCGTTTCAGGGCGGGTATTTCAGCCCCAACACGATCCCCAGCCTCGTCTCGGGTTACCCGAAAATGGAAGCGCCGCAGTACATTTGCGCCTATTACCCCGATTACGACACGGTCTGTCACAAGCATGGACCTGGCAGCAAGCACGCCAGCGACGAAATTGCAGCACTCGATTTGTGTGTCGCCAGACTCTTGAAGACGCTTCCCAGAGACGGCAAAACGCTCTTCATCCTGACCGCCGACCACGGACAGCGCGACCTCGACCCGAAAAAAGTGGTGCATCTCGAGCGTGACAAGATTTTGCGCACCATGTTGCGCGGTGCGCCGGCAGGTGAGCGCCTCTCGAGGTATTTTCGGGTGCAGGACGGGATGATCGAGGAACTCGAGGAATATTTGAAACCCCATGCGCAAACCATGAGGACACCCGAGGCTTGGGAGACGGGTTTGTTTGGCGCAAAACCTGAACTCGAGACGTTTAAAACCCGAGTTGGCGACTTGATTGCCGTCGCACATGACGGCATTCAATTCAACTGGACTTTTGCGGGTCGCAAGACCGCCTCGACCTTGCTGGGGGCGCACGGCGGCTGGTCGAGTGCCGAGATGCTCGTGCCTGTGATTGGGTTGCGGGTTTAAACCTCGAGCCAAACAGTTTGTTAGTTTTTTGTAAGTCACTACCGAGTAGCATAGTGACGGGATGTTGAATTCCAAGGAGAAACCCAAATGGGACTGTTAGAGAGCCTGAAAAAGAATTTATCCAAAAGTTATGAATTTGCCAAAGAAAAAGGCGAACTTGGCGCTCGGGTTGCCCGAGTGCGGCTCGATATTCTCAACCTCAACCGCGAGCGCGACGTGTTGTTTGCACGCCTTGGGCGCAGTTATTATTTTGGACGCAACGACTCGAGCGCTTTGGAGCCAATCGTGCGCGAACTCGAGCGGGTTCATGCGACCATCCGTGACCGTGAAAGCGTGCTGGCGCAACTCTTGCAACCCGCGCCAGCACAATTGCCTGTTCTGGTCGGCAACGATGAAATCCAAACTGACGATTTTGCGGCTGAAAAATTTACTGAAACCGAACAAAACTCCGAAGCGCAAGCTTGAAAATGATTGAACCTCGAGTTTTAAAAGCTGCGATTTTTGGTCAGCACCCGCACCATAAACAGCAAGCCAAAAGCCACAAAGACCATCACCGCCGACAAGACCAGGGCGGGATTTAAATCACTCTCCAGCGCCGCATAAATCGAGAGGGTGATCGTGCGGGTGCTGCCGATGAGTGATCCTGCAAACAAGATGGTCGCGCCAAACTCGCCCAGCGCCCGCGCCCAGGTCAGCACCAGACCCTCGAGCAAG
Organism: Deinococcales bacterium; assembly: GCA_025352125.1. Classification (GTDB taxonomy): domain Bacteria; phylum Deinococcota; class Deinococci; order Deinococcales; family JAAFIG01; genus JANXTZ01. The sequence goes on from JANXTZ010000012.1 coordinate 20,382, forward strand.
AAGGCGAACGAGAGCTTCCAGGTGATGAACCCAAAGACTTGAAGGTTGGAAGCGCCGTCAATGCGTGCCGCGTCTTCAATGTCACGGTCCACCGCCATGAATCCAGCTTTGGCGGCACGAATAAAAAACGGTGCGCTGGCAAAAAGCTGTGCCATGACCACGGCGGCGGGACTGAATGCCAACGAAATCCCAGCCATCTCGAGCGGCGCACCCAACAAGCCTTGACGCCCGAAAGTCAGCAGCAAGCCCACCCCAGCCACCACGGGCGGCAGGACAATCGGCAAATCGAGCAGCGTGTCGAGCAGCGTGTGACCAAGGAAGCGGTACCGTGCCAGCAAATACGCCACGGGCGTTCCCAGAATCACAGTCAAACCCAACGTGATTGCCGTCGTCACCAAACTGACCCGCAATGCCTCTAGCACCACCGGATTCAGCCATGCTCCAGCAAACCCCGCACCCACGCCGCGCTCGAGCACCACCAGGGTTGGCAGCAGCAAAAATGCAATCAGCACCAGGCTTGCCACGATGGGCAGTACCGGCAGGGGATTGGCGGTGGATGGTTTTGGCTTTCTGAAACTCACGCTCGTTTATCATGCCATTGATTGCTCGAGCTTCAAGCGCGAGGTCTGAAAGCAATCGCTGGCTTTAGGGAAGTTTACTGCCAGCCACGGGTAAAAACCCCCATTTGCCAAGAATGGCTTGCCCGTCTCTCGAGAGCACAAAGTCTGTAAATGCTTTCGCGGCGTCCATGTTGCTCGAGTTTTTCAGGATACCAATTGGGTATTTGGCGACCACGTTGTAACGCGCTGGAATGGCAATCTGAATCACGGTCGAAGCAAGGCTTGGGGTGACATCGGTGGTGTAAACCACGCCCGCGTCCGCCTCGCCGAGTTGTACTTTGAGCGCCACCTGACGGACGTTGGTTTCCTCGGAGACGACGTTTTTCAAGACTCGAGCCGTGTAATCCGCACCAAATTTATTTGATTTTCCAAGGGTCTCAAGAATCTGACGGGTGTACTGTCCAACGGGAACGGTTTTGTCGGCAATCACCAGTTTGACCCCGGGTTTTGCAAGGTCGGACAGCGTTTTGACGTTGCCTGCGCCTTTTTTGGGCACAATCACCACCAAACGGTTTTTGGTAAAAATAGTGCCGCTCGAGATCAGACCAGCTTTCACAAGTGGGTCAAACTGGGCATTGTTCGCACTGGCATACACATCGGCTTTCGCACCATTCTCGAGTTGGGTGCGCAAGACCTGCGACCCTGCGAATTGGAAATTGGTTTTGCCGCCCATTTTGGCATCGAACGCCTTGCCGATTTCGGTGAACGAATCGGTCAAGCTGGCGGCGGCAAAGACGGTTAAATTTGTGCCCTGCTGCCCCGAAACGGGCGCGAAAAACAACGCACTCAGGACGGCTGGAATGAACAACGGTTTGATTTTGCGCACAAAAACTCCTTTTGACTGAACTCTATTTTGCCTCGAGTAAAATCTTGGCTCTGGCTCCAGACCATTTTAAAATCACCAGATGCTCGCCCGTCATGCCAAAAATGCCTTTTGCATGGTATTTCCCGTCACTTGATCGCTCAACTTTCATGACATCTGGGGTCATGGTGTGGCTGGTGGACTCGAGTGTGGCATCAATTCGGGCGTCTGGGGAAAGCTCAAAACCTTTATCGCCAAGAATTTCAAACTCGAGGTTGACCCCGCCAATGACGGTTGGTGTGGCGGTGCCAGTCAACGTCCAAGGCGCAACGCGTTGACTAAAATTCTGGGTTGCCGCAAGTTGCACGCCCCGTTCTGGCGGTGAAATTGTGGACAAATTGCTCGAGGCGAGCATGACAAATCCCAGCAATGCCGTCTCGAGCCTCAAGATGCCCCAAAACCGTGTGAAATTGGCGTTGTTGGGTTTTTGCCGCATTTGCGGCAGCATGACAAAACGGTTGATTGCCGCCAGCGCAACGATCACGGCGACCACCGCCAATTTCAGCACCAGCGCTTGACCGTACTGGGTTTCAATCAGCAATTCTGGGTCCCAGAGGCGAATCAAGCCCGTGTAAACGCCAGTCAAGGTCAGCGCGATCACCGTACCCAGTCCAACGCTCGAGACCCGCTCGAGCAGGTTCAAGGTGTCTTGTGAGGCTTTTGGACGCAGGTTAAAAGCCGTGAACGCCACGGCGCTGACCCAAGCCGTCATGGCAGCCAGATGAATCACATCGGCAACAATCGGCAACACCTCGGCTCGAGCGCCCGCATGGGAGGTAAAACTGATCGTGACCAGAATTCCAACGCACAACAACCCGTGGGCGATTTGATCCAGCAACTTGCCATTCAATTTGCCAAACTCGAACCACTCTTTTTGCGCAACCAACCCCACCCACCACAACGCCGCCGTCATCGCCACCCGTGCCAGCGTCGCCCGTCCGTGTCTCGAGGTAGTCATGTACGCCCCGTACAGATACGGGTTCAGTTCCAACAATGCCCTGTAGGCGGTCACGCCAACCTCGAGCAAACTGGCAACAATCAACAAGATTGCCCCCGCATGATGCACCAAGCGCATGAATCTCGAGGGTGAAGCAGGGGAGAGGTAGCGCTGATAGCTGCTCGAGCCGATCAGACAGACCGCCCCGACGAAGAAGGCGAGACGGAAGAGCAGTGGCAGGTAATCGTTATTCATCAAATCCAATTCAGCATAACGGGTTTGTTTCTCGAGAGGTGACTCAGGGCTTGAATTGAAACCACAAATTGCCCGAAACCGTGTGGGTGTCCGTGCCAAGCAAACGCCACATGACCACATAAACCCCAGGCTTTAAACCAGGTTTTAAGTTCACCGAAATTTTGGTGGTTTCATCGGCTTCACCCTCAAAGCCCGTGTCGGCTCGAGCGCTGGCATCATTTTTTTTCATGGTCAGCTTGTCCGCAAGCGCATCGGCTTCAGCCTCGAGTTTTTCGCTGTCCTTGGATGTGGTGATCAGCTTGTAGACTTTAAAGGTGCTAAATTTCGTGACCAGCCCTTCATCAAACTCGAGCTTGACGGCTTTGGGCATGACTTTGATGATCTCGCCGTCTTTGGGGCTGGATTTTTTGACTTTGGAATGTGCGAACGCAATTCCAACGAGGGCGAGACTGGCGGCGAGGACAAGTAAAATCACTTTTTTCATGGCACTCCTTTTAGTGGCTCGAGAGGCTAAACGTGAAAAAATCTTGCGTGATGTGCGTGTCCACGCTCAAAACGCGGTACATCACGACGTAAATGCCTGATTTCAGATTCAGCTTCAGTTTGAGTTTTACCAATGCGGCTTCGCTGGCGGTGGTTTCAAGTCCATCGTCGGCGCGTTTTGTCAAGTCATTCTTGAGCGCCAAAACCCGAGTCACCAACGCCTGCGCCTCAAGTTTTAGTTTCGCGCCGTCTGTGGTTTTCGTCTCGAGCTTGTAGACTTTAAAGCTCGAAAACCCAATCTCGAGCGGCTCTGAAAACCCGAGGATCAAATTTTCAGGCATGGTTTTTAAGATACTGTTGGCAAGAATTGAACTGCTGGACAAATACGAATGCGCCAGCACAACCCCAGCCAGCAAAAAGCTGACCAAGGTTGCAGTGAAAATTCTCGAGTTCATTTACTTGATTTCGACCCGTGATGCGGGCGTTTTGCCCTTGGGGTCTTCATCTTCCCACTTCACGACGCTGCCATCGCTGTAAGTCTGGTAAACCTTAAAAAGAAGCGTGGTCGGTTGGACTGGGTTTTTGGCGCTGAACAAGAAGCGTTGAAATTCTTGCTGTCCAATTTTGCCCTTCCAGGTGACGGTTGTAACAATGCCGTCCGCATTTTTTTCGACGCTGCGATCAAACCCAACCAGCGCTTGAAACGTCGAAATGGTCAAGCCTGTCGGCACAAACAATTTGACCTCGGTGGTGTCAAGGGGTTTTTCGGTTGGGACTTGCAGACGGTACGTTTCATACGATCCTGCCTTGGATTCTGATAAACCCATGTCAGATTTGACGGTGGCGTGCGCCAAAACCACAGAAGCCAAAGTTGCTGTCAAAAGACCAGCCAGTGCCACAAAATACTTTTTCATCAATACCCCTTTTCAGCTCGAGAAAACCTCGAGTGCGAGCGCTCAAAACCGAATTTCAAACCAAAAAAGTTTGAACTGGTGGCGCTCGAGGGGCGGCAAGTTGGAACTGAAAAAGGTTGTGATTCAGTTGATGTTGAAGCTCGAGTTTGAGGGTTTGACTGACACTCAAACGTGACAAGTAAAATTTATTTGGAACGCCAGAAGCCAGCGCGGGCGCAAAACAAAATTGGCAGTGTTCGTGAACATGGTTTTTGTCGCTCGGGTTTTGCGAATCTGACTTGCCCGTGCATTCACTCAAGCCGTGATGGTGCACCATTGTGAACATTGATGCCGACTCGAGGAAGGCATTCGTTCCCAAAAAAACGATCAACACCGCCAACGCAAAAGGCACAACCCGAGCGCGGATTAAGCGCTCGAGTTGACGCAAATGACGGCGGCGGAACTTCATTGAAACAGTCTACGTGCCAAAACTGAGAACAGATGAATTAAAACTCGAATCCAGCATAAATATCCTCGAGTGACAAACTCATGCCCAAACATGGAATCTCGATTTCGCCGTGATTCTCAAGGAATTCAACACGCCAACCAAGTTCATCGCGTTTGTAGATGGTCACAAATTTGCGATCTTGACGGATCAGCACGTAACGCGAGAGGCTAGCCAGTTGCAGGTATTCTTGAACTTTGTCTTCTGTGTCGGTTAATTCAGTGCTGTTCGATAAAACCTCGAATAATGCGCAAGGATTAAAAACCAAATATTCATCGTTGTTGTCTTCGCAAGTCACGATCACATCGGGGTAGCGGTAATTTGAACCCCAAGTCCGAAGCTTGATACCTTCCATGAATACGCTACAATCTTTGGCTTCGGCAACATCCGCGAGCAAGCGCAGAATTTTACTGGTGATTTTGTTATGTCGTTTTTTCTCACCTGCCATCGCCAGAAGTTCGCCATTCACAAATTCGTGCCGTGTGCTCGAGCTTTTCTCAAACTCGAGGTACTCGTTTTCACTCATGGTTTTGGGTTTTTCGAGCAGGGCGGTCATGATTGAAATTGTAGCAGTTTTTAACTCAGTTTTAATGTGCTCCGAGCACCGTAAACCCAAGTTTCTCGAGCTGCATTTTCACATCTTTGAACACCAGTTGCTTGATGGCATCTGCACAAATCGAAACTTGAAGCGTAAAATCGCCAAGTCTTGCATAGGGCAAAACCCGAGCTTCAAGGTTTCCGAAAGCGTTTTTGAAAGCCGCCTCGTTCGCCTCACCGACCACCTCGAGATAGACGTTCTGCGTTGTTGAAATCATTTTCCTGCCTCACTTTCTTGAACAAATCTTAGGCTCGAGCCGCACAATCAACAATTGATTTTTGGGCGGTCTGAAGCGCCATGTATGCCCGAATTCGATAGAACTTTTCTTTTGGGTGTTTAATGATGAAACCATGCTCCTCAATGACGCTCGAGTCACCATTTCACAACTCAGAACACTCTTAAAAATCTGTGAAACCGGTAGCTACTCCGAGGCGGCTTTTCAGTTAAACCAGTCGCAATCCACGCTGTCGCACGCCATCGTCGAACTCGAGAACAATCTTGGCAAACGCGTGCTCGAACGTGGACGCCAAGGCGCAAAACCCACGCCATTCGGTGAACGAATTCTGATTCATGCCAGAACGGCTTTAAGTGCCATCGAAGCCCTCGAGCAGGAGGCGCAGCTCGAGCGTGACGGTTTGAAAGTCAGCCTGAGAATTGCCACGATTCAAAGCCTGGGATCGCACGTCTTGCCTGGCGTGATTGGGCAATTTGGACTGCTTCACCCTGGTGTGCAGTTTGAAGTGCTCGACTTTGACAGCGAAGATGATTTAATCCCAACAAAATTACTCGAAGGCGCTGCCGACATTGGATTGGTCACGCTAGGAGCACCTGCGCCCTCAGAAATCCTCGAGTGGGAAATTGCCCAAGACGAGTACGTGCTGCTCTGGAAAGACGATGGACGCAGGCTTGCGCCAGATTGGAGCGAGATTCAAACCAAGCCCTACATTCACTGTGTCAGTTCATGCGGCGTGAGAATCCAAGCCCACCTGAAAGCCGTTGGACACGAACTCGAGTCGGCTTTTACAGTCGGCAACGACAGCGTGATTGTTTCAATGGTCAATCACGGTCTGGGCTTCAGCATCATGCCAGCCCTCGCCGTGCATCCACTGCCCAGAGGCGTGACCAGTTTCTCGTTGCCCGACCGTTTGACACGTCGTTTGGGCGTCATGACCCCTCGAGCCAAGTCGGTCACGCCTGCCGTCAAAGCCTTTGTCCAAGCGCTGCGCGATTGGAAACCACTGGATTGAACAATGACGCTCGAGGGGTTGAAACTCAGTTTTCAGTTTCAATCGCTTCGATCTGCCACCGGTACTGCTCGAGTTTGAGCTTGCCGTTTGAATCAAAATGCACCGCTTCCCGTTCGAGCAAACCCCGTTGCAATTCGCCCGTCCCAACCTTGTACGTGCTGATCTTGCCGCTCGAGTTAATCACCCGCCACCACGGCAAATCCGTCTCGAGCGACAGCCCATGCAAGATGTCGCCCACGGCTCGAGCGTGACGCGGCATTCCTGCGACTTCGGCAAGTTGTCCATACGTCGTCACACGTCCCTCTGGAATGTTGGCGATGACATCCAGCACCCGTTCACGAAATGATTTGGTCGATTGCACAGCTAGGATTATACCAAGGCTGTTTCAAACTCGAGTTTCACCTGTTACGAAGGCTTAAAACACAAAATTTTGCTTCTCGAGAAATCAATACAGCTCCCTTCTCCCGCTTGCGGGAGAAGGGTCGGGAATGAGGATGAACAGAGTGATTGCTGTTTTTACATCTCGAGATTGTCGCCTCGAGCTAGAACTTTTCAATCCTCTGGAATCTCGCCCGCGTCTGCCATTTTGACGATTTTCGGGTCAAAACGTGCGATCACATGCACCAGTTCGGTCTGCGCCGCCATGACCTTATCGATGTCCTTGTATGCCAACGGGTTCTCGTCAATGCCCGCCGAGAGCAGTGTCACACCAGCCTGCTCGAGTTGTGGTCGGATCATCTTCCAGGTGAATTGTTCTTTGGCTTTGGTGCGGCTCATGGCTCGTCCCGCGCCGTGGCTGGCGCTGGAAAGACTGTCGGTGTTGCCCTTGCCGCGCACCACAAAACCTGGGGTTGCCATGCTGCCTGGAATCATGCCGAGCACGCCCATGCCGGCTGGGGTCGCGCCCTTGCGGTGAACGATGACCTCTCGTCCAAAGTGGCTTTCTTTCCAGGCAAAATTGTGGTGGTTTTCGACGCCCGCCAGCACTTTCGCGCCGATGGCTTTGATCACTTTTTTGTGAATCAGCGCGTGGTTGGCGCTGGCGTACAAGCCCATCAGGTTCATGGCAGCCCAGTATTCTTGTCCGGCTTCGGAATCCATGCCCAGCCATGCCAGATGCTTTAATTCTGCTGGCAATTCGCGGTGAAAATCCATTGCCAAGTCCGAGTAATGCTTTGCCACCGTCGCACCAGAGCCTCGAGAACCACTGTGCGACAACAGTGCCAGGTACTCGCCAGGCTCGAGGTTCATCTCACTCTTGGTAAGCGTCACAATGCCAAATTCGACGAAGTGATTGCCACTGCCCGACGTGCCAAGTTGCGCCCTGGCTTTGTCGAAAAGCTTTTCGGTGACGCGTGTGACCGTCCAGTCCTCATCGAGCACGTCATGCTCGAGTGGTCGTTGCCAGCTTGCGCCAGTGCCAAATTTGGTCTCAACCTCGATGGCGCGTTTGAGGTCTTCAAAACGTCGTTTGAAAGCATTGGTGACGGACATGTCCAGAATTGAGAGTTTCATGCGGCAGGCAATATCGACCCCAACCGCATAAGGAATCACAGCGTTTTCGACGGCGAGCACACCGCCGATTGGCAAGCCGTAACCTTGGTGCGCGTCTGGCATCAATGCGCCAGCGAACGCCACGGGCAGCATGGCGGCGTTGTGCATTTGCTTTAATGCGCCGTCCTCCAAACCAGTGCCAAAAATCTTGTAAGGCGCAGCCTCAGCGCGGCGCTCGGGTGGTTTTGGTTTGCTCAGTTCACTTGCCAGAAGACCAAAGTGTTCATCCTCGAGATGTGATTCGGGTTGACTGAGAATCGCACGGATTTGGGTTTCAATTTTTGTGGGTTCAAATCGGTCTGGATGGTTTTTGATGGCGTTTAACACAACGCCAACCAATCGTCCTTCAGGAATACCAAGTGCCAAAATATCTTTTGCTTTCATGATGTCGTTTCCTGTGCTTTCTTTGACCTCGAGCAATTTATCGACGCCCGCCTTGCGATCCCATTGAATGCCAGCTTCGGTTTTGAAGTACCAAATTCTGTGCCACGGAATTTCCAAACCTGGTTTGAAACTGGTCAGCCGTATTTCTTTCATGCCGTTAAAACGGGTTTGATAACCAATCAGGTATTCTGAGGGGTCAAACCGCGAATCGTAACAGATTTGATTGTAAATGATTTCACTGGAACGAAGTTTCATAATTTCCCTGACCAACCCGAGAATGATGCTCGAGTTTCAACCTTGTCAGTGTAGTGCCTCAAAGCTCGAGATGCCTGATGGAAACGGCGTGCTCGAGATACGCATTATGGCTCAAATCAAAACCACGCATATCAAAACCACGCATATAAAACCCCGACGTTCCGCAACGTCGGGGTTGAAATGAAAGCTCGAAGGGGTTCGAGCGGTGCTTCTCTGCTGAAGTCAGTATCCCGCTTCTTTCTGAGAGGGGCACTGGATTTTTTATGAGAAGAATCGATCACTCGAACTGTTTTCTTCATAATAAGTTCATTTTAGAGAGTTTTATGAGAGAAATACATTTTTAAAACTCGAGTCCCAACAACCAATCCGCGCCGTAATCATCGTTCAAACCAACCCAAACATGCGGTTTTGGCACGCTGTGACCAAAAACATTCAGCTTCTCAAAAATCGAATCAATCCAGCCCTTGCGATCACCGCGCTCGGTCTCCTGAACCACAAAATCATCCCAACTCAAGCAACGTTTGTTCTTGACCCAGGCATAATCCTCAAACAACTCGATCAGTCTAAACTTGCCGTGTTTCTCGAGCAGCAAGACATCGGGCGTTCCCTCGAGCGTCGTGTGGGCAATCGCCAGCCAACCGCGTTCCGCCAAAGGATGCGAGTGCTCTAAAGTCTCGAGCGCCCGTGGTGCGGCGTAATGAATGGCGATACCTTCATCCTCGAGCGCCACCGTTTGAGGTATTGATTCCATGATCAATAGTTTGCTCGAGATTTGGGCATTTGTGAAGTGGTACCGAAATAGCATTCTTGCTCAGGGTTAGCCGCACCTCAAAACGGTTAGACTACAAAAACGTTCATCGCCAGTCCCTCAAACTGGCAGCCAGGAGCTTTTTGATTCACTCAACCACACTTCCCAACGGTTTTACCGTAATCAGCGAACCGCAACCGTGGCAACCCAGCGTCAGCTTTGACCTACTGATTCCAGCCGGTGCGGTCAACGAACCCGAAACCATGCGCGGCGTGACCAGCGTCCTCGAGGACTGGATGGATCGCGGTGCTGGAAACCGTGACTCCAGGGCTTTGTCCGACGCTTTTGACAACCTTGGCGTTCGTCGCGGCGGCGGGGCTGGACTTGAAGGCACAAGCTTTTCGGGTGCGATGCTCGAGACGGATTTGAGTGCTGCATTCGAGTTGTTTGCCGATGTGATCCAGCGCCCAAGCCTGCCCGACACCGAACTCGAGCCTTGCCTGGAACTCGCCCGTCAAGACATCGAATCGCTCGATGACAGCCCCGCCCAAAAACTGTTCGTCAAACTCCGCGAACGCTTTTTTGTAAGCAACCACGGACGCTCGGGCATGGGCACTTTAGAGGGTCTGGCAGCCATCACGGGCGTTGCCGCCAGGGAAGATTACCAAAACCGCTTCACCCCCAACGGCGCGATTCTGGGCGTTTCTGGTGGCGTGAAATGGGACGAATTGCTCGAGTTGGTGACGCGACTTTTTGGCTCTTGGACTGGTGAAGTTGCCAATCATCCGATGCCCAAAATGCAAGGCGGTTTTTACGACCACATCGTGCAAGACACCGCCCAGGTGCAAATCGGAATGCTCTACCCCAGCCTTGCACCCACCGACCCGCACTGGCTCGAGTCACGGCTTGCATTGTTGGTGCTTTCAGGTGCGGGATTCTCGAGCCGATTGATGCAAGAAGTCCGCGAAAAACGCGGACTGGTCTACAGCGTCCGCGCTTCAGGATCGCCGATCAAAGCTGCCAGCACCATCAGCGTTTACGCCGGAACAAGCCCAGACCGCGCCCAGGAAACCTTAAACGTCATTCAAGAAGAAATGCAAAAAATGCAGTTGGGGGTCACGCTCGAGGAACTTGAACGCGCCAGAATTGGCTTGGTGACCAGCCTGGTCATGAGCGAAGAATCCAGCGGCGCTCGAGCGGGCGGACTGGTGCGTGACTGGCATTTGCTGGGTCGCACCCGAGAACTCGAGGATTTGAAAGCCAAAGTCAAATCCGTGACACTCGAGGGAGTCAATGCGTGGTTGGCAGCCAATCCGTTCGAGAATCCTGGTGTGATGACGCTCGGACCAAAAGCCTTGAATTTGTAAATCTCGAGCGATGGAATTTTAGGTCTTGGGCGCAGCAAGCAGCGCCCTTACAGGAGTGCGATCAATGGAATTTCAACAAACAACATTAGCAAACGGATTAACCGTCATTGGCGAACACAACCCGCAAGCCAAAAGCGTGGCAGTGGGTTATTTTGTTAAAACAGGCTCGAGGGACGAAACCCCAGAAATTTCTGGGGTCAGCCATTTTCTCGAGCACATGATGTTCAAAGGTTCAGACACGATTTCGGGCGACGAGATCAACACCGAATTTGATGAGGTCGGCGCAAAATACAATGCGTTCACCAATGAAGAACTGACTGCCTATCACGGCGCGGTGCTGCCCGAATTTCAACCTCGACTGGTCAAACTTTTAACCACCATGATGCGCCCAGCATTGCGCAACCTGGACTTTGATGTCGAGAAAAAAGTGATTCTCGAGGAAATCGAGATGTACAAAGACCGTCCGAATTTCATGGTCTTTGACGAATTGCGCCCAACCTATTTTGGTCAGCATCCGCTCGGCAACAGCGTGCTTGGCACAAGTGAAAGTATTTCTGTTCTGTCTCGAGATGCCATGTTTGAATACTTTTCGCGGCGTTACGCGCCGAATAATTTGGTGCTCGGCGTGGCAGGAAATTACGACTGGAATGCACTTTTAACCCAGGTGGGCGACATGACCTCGAGTTGGACGCCAGCCATCACAGGACGCACCCAACCCACGTTTGCCCCAACCAGCACCATCAAAACCATCAACTCGAGCAAGATCAACCGCGCCCACATTGCCCTCATGACCCCAGGATTCTCGAGCACTGACGCGCAACGCTACGCGGCGGGAGTCCTCGGCTGGATCCTGGGCGACGGTGAAAACTCGAGGTTGTACTGGGCGTTGGTGGACAACGGTTTGTGCGACGAAGCCAGTTTTGACCACACCAGCGAAGATGGACTCGGGCATTTTGGTGGTTACATCAGCACCGATCCAGACCGCGCCAAAGAAGCTTTGGAAATCTTCAAAAATATTCTCGAGACCGCCCAGCAAAACGGTGTGACGCTTGAGGAACTCGAGCGAGCCAAACGCAAGGTTGCCGTGTCAATCGTGCTCCGAGCCGAAACGCCCTACTCGAGGTTGTTTTCCATGAGCATGGAATATTTGGACACGCATCAGTACAAACCACTGAATGAGGTCATCAAAACCGTGCAAAGCATCACGCTCGAGGAAGTGAACGCGATTCTCAAAACCCGTCCGTTTGACCAGATGACGGTGGTTGGATTGATGCCAGACGGTTTTGCGTTGTGAGGGCAACAAATGCGGATAATATGAAACCTACCCATGATTGACCGTCTTAAACTCCCGTTTTCCTTCGACCCAACGCGTTTAAAACACGACCTCGAGAACCTCGAGCACTTGGGTTGGACAGATCATTTTGTCAAACAGAATTACGAGGGTTCTTGGAGTGTGATTCCACTGCGCGGAACGGCGGGCGCAACCCACCCGATCATGATGATTTACAGCAATCCCAACGCCACGGATTTTGAGGACACGCCATTTTTGAAAGCCAGCCCGTACTTTCAGGAAGTGCTGCAAGGGTTTCAATGTCCGCTCGAGTCTGTGCGCCTGATGAAACTAGGCGCCGGTTCGATTATCAAAGAACACACCGATTTGGACCTGGCGTTTGAAGAAGGTCATGCGCGGTTGCACATTCCAGTCGTGACAAACCCCGAAGTTGATTTTCAGTTAAACCACCAGCGCGTGGTCATGCGCGAGGGTGAATGCTGGTATTTGAAACTCAGCGATCCGCATTCGGTTGCCAACCGTGGCGAGGCAGACCGCGTGCATTTGGTGATCGATGCGATTGTGAACCCTTGGCTCGAAGATGTGTTTCACAACAACCTTTAAATTATTCAAGCGCTCGAGCATTGCAAGATTTTAAGTTTCCAGCTCGAGAACATCCTCTAGTTTTGTATCAAAACCTTGATCTTGAAAGGCTTGGATAATGGCTTCAAGTGCTTCCAGGCTGGGTTTACGTGTGCCGTTGGCGATGGCATAAACCGTTTGTGGACTGACGCCGTTGACCCACTTTCCAAGTGTGTAAGCACTGACCTCAAGTTGCTCGAGGTAGTTTTTAAGTTTTATGGTTATTTTTGCTTTTGATTTACTCATGACTTGACACATTGCTCTACACCAAGTAGAGTATTATTCATGAATCGCCAAGCCACTTTGTTTACAATTCTCGAACCAATCAACCTCGAGAAACGTGTTCAAGGTGGCGAAGCAACCACAGATGTCATTCTATCTGCTGCGGTGGGTGGAAATGCCGAAATGTTCGCGGAAGTTGCCGAATTGCACCTCCCAATTGGCGGTCATGTTGCAGATGTGACTTACGGTAAAGGTGTGTTTTGGCAAAACATTCCCAAAGGACATTACAGCCTTCAATTCTCAGACATTGATGCCAAAGTCGCTCGAGATTTCAATCATGACGTAGCCGTCAGAAACAACATTGATTGTCGTCAACTGCCATTCGAGAACAGTTGGCTCGATGGTTTGGTACTTGATCCACCATACATGGAAGGCTTGTTCCGTCGGGATACCGAACACCTTGCAGGTTCTGGGACACACTCAGCATTCCGAGACAGTTACTCAAGTGGACAAGCCACCCCTGCGCTCGAGGGCGAACCCAAATGGCACGATGCTGTCACGGATTTATACATCAAAGCAGGGCGAGAAGCATACCGTGTACTTAAACCTGGTGGTGTTCTGATTACAAAATGCCAAGACGAGGTCAGTGCCAACCAGCAACGTCTGACCCATGTCGAAATTATTTCCGCTTACGAATCACTCGGGTTTTACACCAAAGATTTGTTCGTGTTGGTGCGACCAAATCGCCCAGGAATCAGCCGCTTAAAAACTCAAATTCACGCTCGAAAAAACCATTCGCATTTTCTGGTGTTCCAAAAAATCAAACATAAAATCTCAAATATCATTCACCTTGAGCCATCACCCTTGGCGATCATGGAATCAAGCAGTACGAACAAATCGCTTTTAAAAATACCACTGGCAGGTTTTGTAACTTTGACCAACGAAGCAATCAAACCCGCTTGTTGAGCGGGCGTGTACTTTGCAAAACTTGAACGTGGAAGATCACGGTTTAGGGCAAATAACCAAAACCATTGGTTTTCAAAAGCAAAACGATTTACTGCCAGAACATCAAACTCTCCAAGCAACAACAGCGTCGTTTCTAAGCTTGAGCCATCAGCAAATTTCACTTTGCGCCGATCACTTCCATCAACTTGCGTTTTGCCTCGCCAAGACCCGTCAGGCAAATGTCGAACCGAATTCGATTGCAGCGATTTACTTTCGAGCAAAAATTCCTGACCTTTGTAAACGATTCTAAAATCACCTTTGCGCTTGCGATCATGGTCGTCGTGTTTGACCACAAAACTCACGTCATTATTTGCCTCCAGCAACTTGCGAAGTTTGATCTCTGCAACATAACCAAAGACCATGCCTCGTAAACTGCCATTCTCGAGAATGGCTCTACTTAGGTCTTCAACGCTAATGCCCCATTGCTCGAGAATGTTGGGTTTTGAACTCATGCTTGATAGCATACTCGCCCCTCACTTTCGAGGCACGTCCATTTGATGTGATAACGGTGGTTGGGCTGATGCCAGACGGGTTCAAATTGTAATTTCACGCAACATGTAAACCGGTTGCGGATGTTCAGCCTCAAAGCCGCTCGAGCGATAAAACTCCACGGCTTCTGGATTGTCGGCAAGCACCCAGACCACAGCAACATTGTTTTCGCGCATCCAGGTTTCCATCTGATTTAAAAGCGCTCGACCAATGCCTTGCCTGCGCCAATCTTGATGCACTCCAATTTCGTACAGCACAAGCTCTTGCCCTACCCTCGAGCGTAACAAAATGATGTTGCATTGTAAAAATCCAACAATCGCATTCTCGTCAAGCGCCACCCACAACAGCACGTCAGGATGCTCGAGAAAACGCTTTGTGGTTTCGGGCTTTAGCGGCTGTTGTGGCGTGCCGCGTTCATCAAGGTCAAACTCGGCATCGTGGAGTGCCAGAAACTCGAGAATTGTTTCGTCACCAGCACCAAGTCGTTTGATTGAAATTGTCATGTTGTCACCTCTGAATTGCATTGTCGCTCGAGATTCCATGAAAAGTTATGGTTTTTAGAAAATTTTGAGGTGTAAACTCGAGGTATGAGTGTACCAATGCAGGAATTGATTCGGGAATCAGAATCATTGAACATTCGGCTCGAAATGATGGGTGGTCTTGGCGTTTGGGAGGCAAGCCCCGCGTTTTTCCATCAATGGGAAGTAGACCGAATTCGTTCGAGTATTCGCCCTGTAATAACTGCTTGCGGTTGTGTTCATGTGGCTGACGTGCTGTTCACGTTTTCCGATGGCTCTTTCAAACGACCTGATATTGCCATTCTGTGCGAACTTCCAAGCCCACTCGAGACGGACGAAGCGCTTTCTATCGTTCCTGGAGCGGTGGTTGAGATCATTTCAAAAAATTACGAGTACAAAGATTTGGTTTTAAGCCCACCGTTTTACCTTTCAAATGGGGTTAAGGACATTTTGATTTTTGATCCGCGCAGCAAAATTATTTTGCACCACCGACAAGAATGGACTGAACCCAAAGAATTCTCGAGTCCAGCCCATTTCGAGCTTGAATGCGGTTGCGAGGTCACGATTTAAGGTCTCGAGATTGTTGTTTGTCAAGATCTGGTTTTGTTGGATTTACGGAAGTAACATATTGCTATGTCCGATTCGAGTTATCTCTTACTATCAGTGAATGTTAATCCAGCCGACCCTCATTTTGATAACGCAGGCGTTTAGGCTGTGTTGACATTTAGCGCAACAAAAGCATGATTGAAGCGAATTGCACAAACGCCAAGAAATTCCTCGCCGTCTGATCGAACCTCGAAAACACCCGCCTAAACTGCTTTAATTTATTGAAAAAACATTCCACCAAATGCCGTTCCTTATAAAATTCCTTGTCGTACACACGCTGATCAATTCGATTCGCCTTTGGTGGAATCACCGCATCTGCTAGCATCGCCTCAATCAATGCCAGTACAGCATCCGAATCGTAGCCTTTATCTCCCATCACGCGTTCGGTTTCCCAACTATCGAGCAACGCCTCAGCCTGTGTTACATCATGACGATTGCCACCTGTTAGAATCAAGCGTAAAGGATTACCCAGAGCGTCTACGACAGCATGAATCTTGGTTGTGAAGCGACCATGCCCGCTAGGTGCGTTTTATGGTCAAGAAACCACCTTTGCTTCGTCCAAGAGCTTGCTTTTCCTGATCCCCCCTTTTACGCCAGCGCTTGAGTGCGCTCGCACGACGGTAGCATCGATCATGACACTTTCCATATCAGCATCTCCTGTGAAATGCTCGAACATGGCAGTCCAGATTCCGCGTTCAGCCCAGCGATTGAATCGTTTGTAAATGCTGTTCCAGTCGCCATATTCTTTGGGAAGGAGTCGCCATTGAGCACCACTGCGGGTCATCCAGAGGATGGCGTTGATGAAGCGTTTACAAAGTCGGGTTTGACCGATGTAAAGGTCGGCTCGAATTCGGAGGTAGGCAAGAATTTTCTTCCATTGTTGTCTGTTGAGTTTGATGTTAGTCACAACCTATTTTGACTATATCTTGACCAGAAAATCAACACAGCCTAGAGTACACTGCGTGTCACGAATTTGAACAGGCTCTGGTCCGCATTAGCAACCGCCTGTCAGTAGATCGCGAGGCATCAGCTGAGGTCTTGGTTCGAACCATGACCAGATAGAACACAAAGTGCAAAGTTAATTTTGTGCTACTCAGTTGAGCGTTTCAGGCTAACGCCGCGCCGCGAGCTTCGGGCAAACTTGAGGTGTTCCCAAAAACGTTGTCGCCAAAAACCAGTTCTCGAGGAGTCAACCATGATTCAGACCGCGCCCGCCGCATTTTCCGTTTCCGCTGACCTCAAAGCAGCCTATCAGCGCGATGGCTTCGTACACGTACCAAATATCATCAACCGCGAAGAAGCGATTGGGTTTCGTGCTGCGGCCGTCGTCGCCACAGAGCGACTCGGCGCAATTTCCGACAATGCGATGTTCAGGCAATCGGTCAACGTTTGGCGCGAAGACGCCGCAATGGCAAGACTAACCCAGCACCACAATATCGCAGCGGCAGCCGAGCAACTTGCGGGCGTCGCGTTGCGACTATGGCACGATCAAATCCTTATCAAACCCGCTCAAAACAGCAAACCCACCGAGTTTCACCAGGATCAGCCGTACTGGCCGCACACCCAGTCCACCCACCCGATCAGCGCTTGGATCGCGCTGGTCGACGTACCCGTGGAGCGCGGCTGCATGACCTTCATTCCCAGTGCGCAAGGCAGAACCGAGTTGCCCCCGACCAGCCTGTCCGCTCAGCAAGGATTTTTCGATGTTGCCCCCGACCTGATCTGGTCACCGCGCGTGACCGTGCCACTGCGGGCTGGCGACTGCACCTTTCATCACGGTCGCTGCCCGCACATGGCGACCCCGAATTTCACGGACCAAGCCCGCGTCGCACACGTCGTCATTTTCGTGGATGAGGCAACGATTTACACGGGTGCGAGGCATGTCGTAACCGATCCACTCGGACTCGAGGCGGGCGCATCGCTGGATGGCGAGCTGTTCCCACGTGCGAGAACCTTCATTGGCTGAACCTGAGGTATGGGAACGACTCGAGGTGCAGGCAAGCAACAACGTTGTTCACGGTTGGGCTAAGATCAGCAGAGTGATCCTCTTGAGCAACTTGGAACCCACACAGCCACCCACCATCGAGCGCATTTCGCGCTTGACGGTCTTTGGTGGGCAAGACAGCACTGACTCGAGGCGCTTTCGGCTCAATGGTCACCACTGCCACCACGATCACGAGTTTTACGAGGCGGCTGTGGTGCTGGGCGGCTCAGGTGTTCACGCATCACCGCTCGGTGAGCAGTCGTTGCGGGCTGGCGATGCCTTCTTGCTGCGTCCCGGCGCTTGGCACGCGTATTTCGCCTGCAAAAATTTGGAGGTCTTCAACTGTTACTTCACCTCGGAACTGCTGAGGTACGAACTCTCGTGGACGCTGAACGACCCTGCGCTCGGCAACCTGCTATGGACGGGAACGCGGGCTGGGACGCACGGATTGGCCGGCGCGTTTCTCAAGCCTTTGATGCTCAGAGAAGCAGAACTCCAGCTTCAGGCGCTCGCCAAGGCATCCGCGCTGTCCGAACGCATCGCTCGGTTGCTGTTGTTTTTGGGTCAACTCGCCAACGGTGTTCCTGAAACCTCGAGAAATGCAGCTTTCAACTCTCATCCAGCCGTGCTGCGCGGTGTGCAGATGCTCGAGGCTCAACCGTTTCGTCAGTGGAGTTTGACGGAACTCGCGGATGCCTTGCATGTTGCGCCGTCGTACCTGTCACGGTTATTTCGACAACATCTGGGATTGCCGCCGATGGCATACTTGGCTCACTGGCGAGCCGAGCGCGCCGCTGCACTGCTGATTGGTACAACCCGTCCGATCAGTGACATTGCCCAGGAGGTCGGTTGGTGCGACCCCAACTACTTCTCGAGGCGCTTCAAGAAACACTTCAGGGTTAGTGCCAGCGCGTACCGCGCAGCGCAGGTACAGAGAGACTGATGGATGTGAAGATTTGCTCGAGGCGAATGCAATTTGATCGCGCGAGTCTCGCCTCGGAACGTCGTTGGTCTGGTTCGCTCGAGCAGCGTTATTTCTCCTCGAATCACGCGCCAATCTCGAGGCTGGGTTACGGGCTGATGTCCTAAATCAGGTCACCACAATTTCTTCACGGCAACACTTCCAGCACGTCGGCAGGAACCACTCCCCGCGTGACGCGCAAGCTGAGCGCGTGCAGACCCGGCACGAGGGTTGCCTCAAACAGCACCGCGCTCGGCTTGGGGTCGGGGTGGTAAAAGTCCAGCGCTGCACAATGAATCCCGTTCATCCAGACCTCACCGTGTCCGAACTGAGGGCCGCGAGGGGCAAACAGGCGCACCGCCTGTCCCTCAACGTTCCACTTGAGGCGTGCGCCGAGCGTTTGGCTCACGAGTCCGAAACCGTGACAGAAATCTGCGGCTTCTACCTCACTCCATTCTCGTGCTGGAGCGGCTGCGCCCAGCATCCCCTCGAGCGCCAGCCAACGCTCCCAAGCAGGCAGGCACTCGCCCTCTACGCAAAAGTGCGTGATTTCGAGTAATGAACTTGCTTCAACGCTCAACATCACCCGCCCCGTGACAGCCGACAATGGATGCTGCCACACGAGAACGTCGCCGTTCCACAAGCTCACCTTGTGCTCGGTCTGCTTGAGGCGCAACGGGAGGGTCGGTGGCTGGGAGGTTTGACCGATTTGGTGACACGTTCCCTGAGCATCCCAGTGCGACACCTGACCGCTCGAGAGTAGCTCAAAGCTGTTACGCCGCATTGCCGGGTGAGGGCGGGCGTCCGCGCCATTTCGGTCAGGACCCAGCGGGCCAGTGCAACCCCAAGACAAACTCCACGCCCCTCGATCCTGCCCTTTTATTTCGAGATTGAAGGTGGTGTACGCCGAGAGCAGCAGCGCGTGGCTTTCCGCATTGGGCGCGGAAAGCACGAACGCTTCTCTATATGGTCTATTCCAGAGGCGATGGGCGAGGTGAACCGTTCCTAAATTATCTTGTGAACGTGAAAAAGCTAGCACCCGCAGGTTGCCCTCGTTGGACACCTGACCGGCGAGGGTTTGCCCCCAGATACCTACCGCTTCCGAGGGGTGCAAAGTATCGTGCCACAGCGACCCCCCCTGCTCGAGCCGCCACGCATCTGGTCGGTGCGCTTCCTCGAGATCAGCCGCGAAATGCGCCTGATAGCTACGGTTGGCAGCCACCGAGCTTGCAAAAGCATGAACTCGGCCCTCAAAAACGAAGGCTGGGTAAAACTCGAGCAGCGGAGGATGGTGCGTTTCAGACTGGGGACTGAGCAGGAAAGTTGGTGGGCTGTAAGGACCTTCGGGCCCGAGCGCGGTCATGGCGCACAGCGCCCACGTGCCACCCAAATTCTGCGGCGTGCTCATCATGCACAGCATCAGCCAGTCGTGCTCGCGGCGCAGCAATGTCGGTGCATAGCTGCGCTGGTAACGATCCAGCAACAAAGGTTGCTCGAGGTCGAGGTGCAATGGCTTCGGGGCACGCTCGAAAGGTCCCTCGGGCCGCATCCCTCGAGCATAGGCCAGCCCGCCGCGCCCGTTGTCCGGAGTGGCCCAGCCGTAGACCAAGTGATAGATCCCGTTTTCAAAAACCAAGCTCGGATCAACGGTTAGTCCAGCGACGCCCGCTGCGGCATCAAAAGTATCGGAGTTCCCAGCAAGCACCGTGCCCAGATCGCACCACTCGCCGGGTGCGTCCTCGCGCAGCAAGCGGGTAGCCCCCGGACTGCCCCAATACCCGCGCGGGTACTGCGACAGATAGGCGTGCCAAAGCCCGCTTGGAGGATCCAAAAAGAGAAAGCCATTGACGGGCCACTCGAGCGGCGAACGTCCCTCGAAGAGCGGTAGCTCGGATTCGCGCTCGAAGGCGTCCCAGGAGGGATCGCCGAGAACTGGATGGTGCAGCCAGCGATTCCTCGAATCACTCGAGGCTAGATTGCGAGACAGGTTCATACGACCACGGTCAGACCCAGTAAGCCGACCACGACTTCTTCGGACAAGCACTCGAGTGAGATTCGCACCAGCTCGAGGTTCGGGCGCAGTGGACAAGTCACGACCACGGCGCGAATGTGCTCCCCGAGCTGGATTTGCGGCGGTGGGTTCGGCAAAGCAAACGTGTCAATGTCCCAGTCGTAACGCCCCGAGAGGGACAGATAATTACTGGGGTGAATCAGCTCAAGTGTATCCGTGCTTTCATCAGCGTAAATCAGGTGCAGGGCAGCATTGGCGAGTCCAACCTGCATCGGGTTGGTCGTGCCAGAGACCAGCGCGTGCAAGCTGCGTCCAACCGCCGAAATCTCGAGGTCCATCTGCGTTGGGAAGTTATCCCAGCGTGAGGTCAGACAGGCGTTGAGCGCACCCCCATTCCACAAAAAGGGAACTCGAGTATCACTCCAGTGCCAGCCTTGCGGGTCCGGGTTGAGGTTTTCAAACTCGAGCACCGGCGGTTTCAAACTCCAGAACGGGTACGTCCAATGCGAGTAGCCATCCGTTCCAAGCCGCACTGAACAGGTGGCTGGGCGCGGCGTGAGGTAAGACTGCTGATAAATGGTTCGCAAATCCGCGTTGAAGTGGGCGCTGATCTCGAGCGGCTGCCATTCTTGGTCAGTGCTCGGGGGCAGTGCGGATTGGTCCTGTAGGGGGGCAAGGATCCGAATCTCGAGCGGTTGGTAACGCGGCATTCCCAGATGCCTGAGGCGAGCCAGCACCAAGTGAATGCCCGCACAGTCCCCAAGAGTCGCCTGAAAGCCGTGCGGCTGCGTTTCCGCATCCAGTAGACACCCTTGGGGATTCTCGAGCGCAATCAATTCATCCGTCCAAAAATGGCTGACGGTTTGACCCGCGAATCCCTCGAGCAAAATTGTTTGGAGGGCTCCCCGTTGACCCTCCCAGCGTACACAAACCGTCGCCGCAGTGGTTGCAATATCAGACTCGAGCGTCAACCGCGTGTCCCCGTAGCCCGCCTCGAGCGTGAATGGGACAGGTTGCCCATCGAGCGTGACCTCGAGCACCCGTTCGCACAGCAAGGGCAAGATCCAGCGAACTCGAGCGGCGCGGGTCAGGTGCAGCGCGTAGGTGGATTCGTCGCTGGCGCTCCAAAACTCAAGTTTGAACTCGGGTGTTGTGATGCTCGCGCTGTTCCAATCACCGGGAAACTGCGGCGCACAAGCGACGATGCCCTGAGGGTAATTGGGGCGCAAACCAAACACGCCCTCGAGCACGACCCGTCCAAATAGGCTGACGCCATCGGCGAAATCGGTGGCTCGTCCTTGACGAAACGGCTCGAGTCCCCGGCTGGGGAAATGCGGCGCGATGTTGATCGTGCCGGGGCTAAAGGATCGAAACGCCGATTCGTGTACCACGCCTGCCAGGAGTTTGTATCCATCACGTCCCCGCCCCGATTGGTAATACGCCAATGCCAGATGCAGGGTATCGGCAAAATCGATTTCCCGCACCGACCATTCGTAAGGAACCCAGTTGTTGAGCCAGCACAACTCACCGCCCTCGACCTTCACGCGCTCGAGACCCCATTCGGTGTAATGCAGGTTTTGCCACGCCGCGAGGGGCGTCAGCATCCCTGCGTCAATCGGCAAGAAAGTCGTGT
Source organism: Deinococcales bacterium (assembly GCA_025352125.1). Taxonomy (GTDB): domain Bacteria; phylum Deinococcota; class Deinococci; order Deinococcales; family JAAFIG01; genus JANXTZ01. The sequence continues at coordinate 42,431 of JANXTZ010000012.1, forward strand.
ACAGACAAGCACTGTCATGACGGCGTTTCAAGCCCAGCGCGTCGCGGTACTCCGCCAGATGCCCACGCTCGGCAATCCACAGCGACTCGAGCACGCCCGTGCGAATTTTTTCGGCTCGAGCACGGTGTGACTCTGCCCGCTCGAGCGATCCCGTGCGTTCACAAAGTTCTGCCGCCGCCAGATAACCGGCGTAGGCATAGGCGCTGGACTGGGCTGTTCCTCCACCGTTGTACCAGATTGAATCGCTCGCCCAGACGTTGAGGTAACTTTCATACACACCGTCGTCGTCCGGGTCGAAGCACTCGCGCTGCCAGTCCAAGTGAAGCTCGAGTGCAGGCAGCAGCATTGCCTCGAGTTCTGGGTCTTCGCTCCAGCGCCAGGTGTGAATCAACTGGTCGAAATAGACTTCCTGCATGTTGTAGAACTCCGTGTAAATCGAGACGTGTCCCGAACCGTAAAACCGCGAATCACGGCTTTGCAAACACCCCAAGCGCTCGGGGTCGGCCTCGAAATGGTCGAGGCTCGAGTCCTTAACCTGGTGCGGCAAAATGTGCTTGGCCTCGGCAATCACGCGGCTCGAGTAGCCGTAAGCGGTGGGTCCATAGCGGATTCGCCAGCCGAGAAACGGAATATTCCAAGCCATGCCGCCGTGAACAAACGTGGGTGGGTAAAAAAGTGCGTCCACCGCAGCGTTCGAGGCGTCCATCGCCCGATCCAGAAAAGCGTCGGGGGTGCGGCACGCGACGGTTTGAGCCTGCCGTTCGGCTCGATCCCGACCCGCCTCGAAATCCCTCTGCGGTTCTCGGGTTGGGTGTTCGCCGTTCGGTTGCCCGATGCTCCAATACAGTGGCTCTGACGGGATGGTCAGTTGCCCAGCCAGCAGGGGATCCTCGAGTGAGCCTGGTGGTGTCGAGGTCTCAAGACGCGCTGGGTCAGTCCATTGGTTTGCATCCGCCAGATTTTGCTTGGAACCCGCAGGGAAAAATCCAATCACACCCAAGGGTTCTCCTTGCGGATGCACAACCGAAAATTGCGTCTCGAGCACCGAAAAATCATTGTCTTTGCAAGTCGCCGGGTCAAATCCTTTCGCGGTTAGTTCGGGGTGTTCGTTCGGGTCAAGTGTCCACAGCAGATTGCTCTCGACTTTGGGCTGCATGCCCCCATACACCCAAATCAACGCATCACGTGGTTGGCATCCAATCACCTCGAGCCGCACCGCAAAACCTGCACCTGTCACCCACGGCACAGCCTCGAGCCTCAGTTCCAACCCCTCGAGTTGGGGGTCAGACAGGCGCCACGAGGTCAGGTTGGGCTTGAAGATGGTTTGACATTGGTCAAAATCCTGCAACCACAGAACTTGCTCACCGCGCTTGAGGGCAAGCATCCAGTCGCCGCACACTGCATGACCGTACGCCAAGCGCAGGCAAGGTCGGTCGCCACTGAGAACGATGCTGGGAAGGTTCGCGCCGTAGAGAGGTCGGTTGTGAAAACGCGCTCCATTTTCACAAGTGATGGCATCGGCAGTTGGGCGGTACGAAGAACTGATCACAGTTTCCCTTTACCAATATCGTGGCAAATCATTTTTGCTTCTCCGAAACATCATTCTCGAGTTTTTTCTTAAAATTTTACTGATGTGCCAATAGAAAGCTGCTCCTGAGAAAATTCAAAACCACGATACCTTGGGCCTTGACTGGAGGTATGTGATTCACCAAAAAGTTTAGCCTTTGACCGAGCCGGCGGTGATCCCCGCGATGATCTGGCGTTGCAAGAAAAAGAAAAAAATCAGTAGCGGCAAGGAACCCAGCACAGCCGCTGGAAACAGCGTCGTCGGATTAAAACCATAATACCCCAGAAACGAGTAGACGTTGACCATGATCGTCCTCGAGTTCGCATCAAACAAAAATACCAGGGGCAGCAAAAAGTCGTTCCAAATGGAGAGCGTGATGAACATCGTGACCGTGCCAATCACCGGGCGCAGCAGAGGCAGCACGATGTACCAAAAGACCGTGATCGGTGTGCAACCGTCAATCAAGCCCGCCTCCTCGAGTTCCTTGGGCAGGCTGCGAATGAAGCTTGTGAAGAAAAACACCGCGAACGGGATGTTGAAGGCGATGTAAATCAGAATCAATCCAGCGTAGGTGTTCAGCAGTCCCACGGAGCGCATCAGGCTGTAGAGCGGGATAATCACGACGAAGCTGGGAATCATCAGTCCAAAACTGAAGTACTGGTAAACCGCGCTCGACCAGCGCGTCTGCACTCGAGCCAACGGGTACGCGGCCAGCGCCGAGACGAGGACAATACCGATGCTCGAGACGGCGGTGATGAAAACGGTGTTGAGCACAGCCCGCAGGTAATTCATGCGATTGAATACATCAATGTAATTTTCAAAGTTTAGCGTGTGCGGTAAACCGAGTGGGTTGACGGCAATCTCCAAGCTCGATTTGACGGAGGTCAGCAGCATGTACCCGACGGGCAACAGGTAAATGACGGTCACCAGAATCAACCCGAAGGCGCTCAGCAACGTCACCCACGGGATCGGGCGGCGGCGTGAGTCGGCTCGAGTCGGCGGTGATTGAACGGTGTTCAAGTGTTCAGCTCGCGGCTTCTGAGGTACGTGTTCTGCACGAGTGTCAACGTCAAAATAATCAGTAGCAGCGCGACGGTCAGCGCCGAGCCGTAACCGTAATTGCCTTGACCAAAGGCTTGATTGAAAATCTCTAAATTGAGCACCCTGGTCGCGTCGCCTGGTCCACCGCGCGTCATCACGAACGGCAGTTCAAAGACGCGCAGTCCACCGATCAAGGTCAGCGCCGTGTTGATGGTCAGCGCGGGCGCGAGCAGCGGGAATTCAATGTACAAGAAGCGCTGCCAGACGCTCGCCCCCTCGAGCGTCGCGCTCTCCAAGAGTTCGCTGGGGATGGATAGGTAATTGGCTAGAAATATTGCGGCGCTGTGACCTGCGTACATCCAGATGTTGACGAGCGCCACCGCTGGCAGGGCGAAACCCGGTTCACCGAGCCACGAACGCGTCCACGACTCGAGTCCAACGCTAGTTAGCAGCAGGTTCAGTCCGCCCGAGAGCGGATTGTAAATGAACGACCAGACGAACCCGACGATAATCAGCGACAGCATCCCGGGCGTGAACAGCGCGACTCGAGCTGCGTCCCTGAGGCGCGGTAGCTGTCCCATCCACAGCGCCAAGCCCAGACCGATGACCGTCTGTCCCACGGTCACCAGGGCGGCGTAAATCAGCGTCGTGCCAAGCGGCTTTAAGAAACCGCTGACATCGTGCACCATGCGCTCGTAGTTGGTGAGGCCAATGAAAATCGCGCCACGCGCCGATCCGGTGCTGTTCGTTAAACTCAGGTACAGCCCGTTGAGGGTTGGGTAGATCACGATCAGGCTGTACAGCAGCAAAGCCGGAGCGAGGAACAGCAGGGCGGTCTGGGGACGCATTCGCATACAAACCTCTCGGGCGAGCAAACGGGGGCGAGAGGCTTTCACCCTTTCGCCCCCTGTGCTGACTTACTTCTTGCGTTGAACCTCAAAAGCCTTATCGAAGTTTTGCAGCGCGGCGCCCTCGGTCATGTTGTCCGCAAAGTACTTGCCGAGCATGTCCATCCACGGAGTCTGCGTGTCGCCGGGCCAGCTTTGAAACGGGAAGGTCGCGCTGCGCCCCTCGGCGATGGCTTCGACAATCGGATCCATTTCATCTGCTAGATCGGACTTGACGGTTTTCAACGAGCTAATCAGGCTGGCACTCGAGGCATATTTCTTGTAATTCTCGGGACGTGCGAGGAATGCGACGTATTTCTTGGCGGCATCTTTATTCTTGCTCGAGGCGCTGACCATCACGGACGCGTTGGCAATGGCGGACGCCCACGGCTTCGTGCCAGTTGGATTACCAGGGTAGGGAATCAGCGCGAATTTGAGATTCGGGTTGGATTTCTTGAACTCAGGGATGATCCATGATCCGAACGGAATGAAGGCGACGCGTCCAGCGAGAAACTCGTTTTTTACTTCGTCGTAGCCGCCGAGCCCAAGGGCAACTTTCATGTCATAGAATTTTTGCAGATCGCGCATCGATTTCAGCACGCCGCGCCACGCAGCACTGTCAAACTTTGTCTTGCCTGCAATTAAGTTTGCGTCCGCATTGTCGTTCACGCGATAAATCGAGTTTGCGGCGATCATGCTGCTCCAAACCAGCGAACTCCACGAGTCTTTGAAGCCGACCACCAGGGGGCGGATGCCAGCCGCTTGGAGCTTGGTCATGGCGCTACGGAGTTCGGGCAGGGTCGTCGGAATCTTGACATTGGCTTTGGCAAGCAAATCCAAGTTGACCATGAAACCTAAGCCGTCACCGCCAACTGGAAACTGGTAAACCTTGCCGCCGATGGTGGCGAGTTTCTTCGAGGCGGCGTTCAGCGACGAAACCCAAGGTTCACCGCTCAAATCCTCGATGTAACCAGTTTTCTGCCAGATCGTCATTTCCGCACGGGCGTGACCACCGAACACATCGGGGGCATCGCCGCCAGCCAAGCGGGCGTTGATGGCTGTACCGTACTGCGGGTCTGGCACGATCTCAAAATTGAGTTTGATGCCTGGATTTTCCTTCTCAAAGGCGGCGTTCAGTTCCTTAATGCTGTCCGGCGCGGTTAGCGTGAAGACTTTAAGTGTGATCTGCGATCCCTGGGCGGCGACCAGTGTCATGCCGGTCGCAATGAGCAGTCCAAAAGCGAGTTTGATCTTGAGATTCATTTTCATACAGTGTTCCTCCTAAAGTGTGAGTGGACGAGAGTGTGAGTGGACGAATGAGCCGCGGGCGGTGGTTGGTCGCTGGCTCGAGCCTGTAACCTTCACGCTCGAGCCAGGAGAATTCAAGTGGAACCGCGAACGATCAGGTCAATCGGAATCTCGAGTCGTTCTTGTCCCGGCAAGAGCCTGCCCTCGATGCGGCGGATCAGCAGTTCGGCGGCGCGGAAGCCCATTTCGCGCACCGGAAAGTGCGCGCTGGTCAGCAACGGGTCGGTGGCGATGGCAAATTCGGAGTCGTTGAATCCCGTCACTGCGATATCATCTGGGACTCGCAAACCGTGGGCTTGGATGGCATGTACCGCGCCGACTGCCAGGCGGTCCGTGGCGCAGACCACGGCATCGGGGGGTGTTTGCTCCAGTAGGCGCCGCATGGCAGCGCGTCCGCCTTGAATGCTGAAATCCGAGTTGACGATCAGGGTCGGGTCGGCGGCGATGCCCGCGCGGCGGCAGCCTTCGGTGAAACCCGCGTAGCGCTCGACGTTGTGCAGCACGTTAAGCTGAGCGACGGGTGGACCGCCGACGAATGCAATACGCCGGCGTCCTCGCGCGGCGACGTGATCCACGGCGGCCTCGATGCCGCTTCGGTACGAGGCGAAGACCGTCGGCACCCCCGTCGGGGCGCTGGGTTGGTCGAAGAGCACGAACGGTTGCGTCCACAGCAGCAGTTCCTCGAGCATCGGACCCGGTGGCATGGCGCTCAGAATCGCACCGTCAATCCGACCTTGACGCAAAGCGCGTTTCAGCTCAGAGAAATCCTTGAGCGCCGATTCGATCACCAAATTGTAGCCGTGCGCCCCGAGCGCCTCGAGCATTCCGGCGAGGTTGACACCGACCGCCTCGTCGGTGAACTGGCCGGGATCGCTGACGACGTAAGTCACGCTCATGGACTTGGCGAGCTTCATGGCTCGCGCCGCGTGGTTGGGTTCAAAGTCCAGCACGCGCATCGCCTCGAGCACCGATTGGCGGGTGTTGGTGGCGACCTTGGCGCTGGCGTTCACAACCGCCGAGACGGTGAACACCGAGACACCGGCTTTGAGCGCAACTTCCCTCATGGTGGTGCGTCTGGCAGTCACTCTGTTCCTCTCTGAGCGGTTCAATGCTGTACAGTTCTGGACAATCTGGCAGGATTTGGAGACACCGAAGGATCTTGAGCATAAACGTTTAGCACTCTGCGAATGTGCGAAGAACCGCTGCTTTCACGGAAGAATCTATTGACCTAAACGATTAGATGACTTAGTATTCACGATAATCCACCTTTTGTCAAGACAGTGGTCGATCATAAAACCGCCCTTCATCCTCACGCCCTTGACCGACCAATCTGAGGACTTTTGAACCCATGAACGAGATCTTATTGATAAAATCTGCACCCTCGAGCCTTCAACCGACCAACTTGCGCTGCGAGTACCGTGAGAACCCAATGGGCATCGGCGAGACGCAACCGCGCCTGAGCTGGGCGCTGACTTCGGCGCAGCGCGATCAGCATCAGAGTGCGTACCAGATTCAAGTCTCGAGCGAATCGCAACGGCTCGAGGGCGACCTGTGGGACACGGGCCGCGTCGCCTCGAGCGAGAACCTACAAATCGTTTACGCGGGGCTTCCCCTCGAGTTGCGTCAGCGCTGCCACTGGCACGTACGCGTTTGGGACGGCGCTGGCAATGCTTCAGGGTGGAGCTCGGTCGCGCACTGGGAACTGGCGCTGTTGACCCGCGCAGACTGGAGCGGTCTGAACGAACCATTGGCCCTCGCGTCGCCCGACACGATGCCGCCCAGCCCGCAACTGCGCCGCAGCTTTACACTGCCCAGTCAGCCCGTGCGGGCGCGGCTCTACATCACGGCTCGAAGGATTTTCGAGGCGCGGCTCAACGGGCGGCGCGTGTCCGATCAGCACTTTGCGCCCGGCTGGACGGACTATCACGAGCGCCTTGCGTACCAGACCTACGATGTCACTGAGCTGTTGAACAAAGGCGAAAACGTCCTCGGGGCCATCATCGGGGACGGCTGGTACAGCGGCGCGATTGGCTTCAAACTCGAGCGCCGACAGTACGGTTCGCGGCGCGGGTTGCTGGCGCAACTCGAGGGCGAACTCGAGGGCGGCGAGCGCCTTACGGTGGCGACGAATGGCGATTGGGGCGCGTGGAAGGGCAGCTTCGGGCCGATTCAATCGTCTGACTTTCTTGCAGGCGAACTGTATGACGACCGCCTCGAGACGCCCGACTGGGACGCGCCCGGATTTAATGCGAGCGCGTGGCGGGACGTGGCGACTTTGCCGTGGCGTGAAGCGCTCGAGCCAGCCACCGAGCTGCCGGTGCGAATCGTGATCGAGCGCACGCCGCAGACGCTCAGCCAGCCGCGACCCGGCGCATTCGTGTTCGACCTCGGGCAGAACATGGTCGGTTGGGCGCGACTGCGGGTGCGCGGCGCAAGGCGCGGTCACGAGGTCCGCCTGCGATTCGCCGAGGTGCTGGACGCCGACGGCTCGCTCTACGTGGAGAGCCTGCGTGGGGCTCGTTGCACCGACCGCTTCGTCTCGAGCGGCTCGGATCTGGAAACTTTTGAACCGCACTTCACCTTCCACGGCTTTCGCTATGTCGAGGTCACGGGGTATCCGACAGAGCCGTGGCTCGAGGATTTAACGGGTTGCGTTATCAGCTCGGACTCGCCGTTCACGGGGTCGTTTGAATGCTCAAACGACCTGGTCAATCAGCTTCAGAGCAACATCGTCTGGGGGCAGCGCGGCAATTTTCTGAGCGTCCCGACAGATTGCCCGCAGCGCGACGAGCGCTTGGGCTGGCTCGGGGACGCGCAAATCTTCGCACAGACCGCCTGCTTCAACGCCGATGTCGCGCCATTCCTGACCAAGTGGCTGCGCGACGTGACCGACGCGCAATTCCCGAGCGGCGCCTACTCTGATGTCGCGCCGCGCCTCGTCACCAACGGCGATGGCACGCCCGCTTGGGGCGATGCGGGCGTGATCGTGCCGTGGACGCTCTACCGCCACTACGCCGACACGCGCATCCTCGAGCGCCACTGGGAAAGTATGGAGCGCTGGATGGAGTACATCGCTGAAGCCAATCCAGATTTTTTGTGGCGCAACCGCCGCAACAGCGATTTCGGGGATTGGCTGGCGCAGGACGGCGACGATCCCGCCAATGCCTTTGGCAGCCGCACCCCAAAAGACCTGCTGGCGACGGCGTACTGGGCATACGACGCGAGCCTGATGGCAAACATGGCTCGAGCAATTGGGCGCGAATCTGCGGCGCTCGAGTTCGAGGGATTGTTCCGGCGCATCAGGGCGGCTTTCCAGCGCGAGTACCTGCACAGCGACGGGCGCATCGCGGGCGACACGCAGACCGGCTACGTGCTGGCGCTGCATTTCGATCTGATTCCAGCGGCTCTGCGCTCTCAGGCGGGCGAACGTCTGGTCGCACTGATTGAGGCTCGAGGCGGACATCTGACCACCGGATTCGTCGGCGTTGGGTATCTGTGCCTGGTGCTGACGGCGATTGGGCGAAGTGATATCGCGTACCGATTGCTACTCAATGAAACCTTCCCGAGCTGGGGGTACTCGATTCGGCACGGCGCGACCACGATCTGGGAGCGCTGGGACGGCTGGACGAGTGAGCGCGGCTTTCAGGACGCGAACATGAACTCGTTCAACCATTACTCCCTGGGCAGCGTCGGGCAGTGGCTCTTTCAAACCGTTGCCGGAATTGACAGTGACCCTGTACAACCCGGCTTCAAACACATCGTCTTGCGTCCGCAGCCCGGCGGTGGAATCACTCACGCCAGCGTCACACTCCACACGCCGCGAGGGACGGTCTCGAGCGCTTGGCGGCTCGAGGGTGACGCGCTCAGGCTCGAAATTCAAATTCCCGCGAACACCTTAGCCACGCTCACACTGCCGTACCGTTGCGCGCGATTGCTTGAGGGTGATGCAGACGCCGGACTTGCGGCGGGCGTCAGGGCGCTAGCACCGTATGACGGCGGGATGCGGCTCGAGTTGGCGTCCGGAACGTGCCGTTTCTCGGCGCTCGAGATTAGCGCGGTCAACTCGAGCATGGTTGCGCCAGTCGCCGTTCAGGGAACACTGTGAATCCCTTCCAGTCCGCTTTTGAATCGCCCGAACCCGAACACACCGCCTGTCCGTTCTGGTTCTGGAACGGCGACATGCAACCCTATGAGATCATCCGCCAAATCGGGCTGATGTTCGACAAAGGCATCCGTAGTTTCGTGATCCACGCCCGCGTCGGACTGACCGTGCCGTACCTAAGTGAGACTTGGTTCGAGCGCTGCGAGCTGGCGCTGGGCGAGGCGGCGCGTTGCGGCATGAAGGTCTGGCTCTACGACGAGGACAACTGGCCCAGCGGCTACGCCGGAGGGCGCGTGCTGGCCCGCAATCCCGATTTCGTCGCGCAGCACCTCGCGCTCGAGCAACACTACCTTGAGGAGGGTCAGAAGCTGCAACTGACGCTCGAGCATCCCGAACAGGTTCGCGCGGTGCTCGCCTGCCGCATCGCGCTCGTCGAAGCCATGCCCGCCAATCCGCTCGACTTCTGGAAGTCTGATGCAGCCCCACCGGCTTGGATGGACACCAAATATTTCAGCCACGGGTACGCGGCAGAAACCCCGTTAGCCCTCGAGCCACGTGACGGGCGGCTCGATTGGACTGCGGGCGCGGGGCGTTGGTGCGTGATGGTTTTTCGGCAGCGCCCGACGACGTGGCTGGCAGCGTACTCGGATCAGCCCTACGTGGATTTGCTGAGCGCCGGGGCAACCCAAGCCTTCATCGGAGAGACCCACGAGCGCTACTGGGATCGGTTCGCGCCGCATTTCAATTCGACCGTCCTCGGATTCTTTGTGGATGAACCCGGTTTTTACAACAACTTCTGGACGATGGATGTCGGCACGTTGACCTGGACGCACGACTTGGCGCTCGAGTTTGAACAGCGACGCGGGTATTCACTGCTGCCGTGCCTGCCGTCGCTCTGGGAATCGGTCGGTGAGAACTTCGTCCAAGTGCGGCTCGATTACTGGCAGACCGTTGCCGAGCTGCTCGAGGAGCGCTTCTTCGGGCTGCTCAGTCGGTGGTGCGAGCGCCACGGCGTGATGTTGACGGGTCACCTGCATTACGAGGAGTGGCTGTTCACGATGACCCGCAACTCGGTCAGCCCGTTTAGCGCCATGCGTTCGTTCCACGTGCCGGGCGTGGACAAGATCGACGAGGTGATGGACAAGATCACTGAAAAGCTCGTTGCCTCTGTCGCGCACGCGCACGGGCGGTCTCGAGTGCTGTCTGAAACCTTTGCGCTGACGGGTTGGAAACTCGCACCGCCGTACATGAAGCAGATTCTGGATTACCAGTTCGTGCGCGGCATCAACTGGGTTTCGTTTCACGGCTTTTACTACAGCACCGATGATTTTCGCCGCTTTGATTGCCCGCCGTCGGAGTTCTTCCAGAACCCGTGGTGGGATCACAGCCAGCCGATGTGGGATTACGTGGCGCGACTCTCTGCCGCCTTGTCCCAAGGTCAGCATGTGGCTCCAGTTGCGCTGTACTATCCGAGCGAGCAGGCGCAGGCGACGATGACGCCGTTTGTTCCGGGGGCAATGTCGCCAAGCAACGCGTGGGAACCTTGGCAGTTGCAGGAGCGCGACCTGCCGGTGCAACGCAGCGATCTTTCAATGATTCACACCGGCTTGCACTTGCTCGAGACGCAATGGGATTTCGATCTGCTCGATCACGCGGCGTTCGAGACGGCAACGGTGCGAGACGGGCGGCTGAGGGTCAGCAACGAGTCTTTTGGTATCGTCGTGCTGCCCGCACTGGACGCGGTTCACGCCACGACGCTGCATCAACTCTTCGCGCTCGCAAAGACCGGCGGCACGATTGTTTTTGTCAACCGATTGCCCGAGATGGTTCTAAATGGCGACGCACCAGCCGCGTGGGTTGATCTGCGAGCGCGACTTTCGAGCCTCGAGTTGCCGATGTTCACCACCTTCGGTCTGGGCAAGATCGGTTTCGTTCCAAATGGCATCGCCGCCCTCGGGCCGCTGCTCGAGACCACCCTGCAACCAGACGTGCGCCTCGAGATTCACGCGGACGATGACCGCTGGCTGTCGACGCTCGAGAACCGCAATGGGATGCTGCGCGATGCCCGTATCAAACCGCTGCGGCACGCCGTCAAGTATCACCGCCGTAACTGTGAAGGCTTTGACCTGTACTTCGTCACCAACGAATCGGCGGAATCGTTTCGCGCTCATCTCGAGTTGCAGGGCGGCGCCCAGGTCGAGGAGTGGAAGCCGAAAACGGGGGTCAAATCTGCCGTTCACAGCCAAGCGGTCGGGGATGATCGCGTGCGGCTTGAGCTGCACTTCAGCCCGTGGGAATCGCACCTGCTCGTGCTCACATCAGCAACACCGAACGCAGCTACCTCAGCATCCCTCGAGTTTCGCACCCTCGAGTTGCGTGACTGGCGGCTCGAGCTGGCGGGGCAGTCCTTCGAGGGTGCGCTGCGAAGCTGGGCGGCGCTGGGACGCTCGAACTTCTCTGGAACTGGGTTGTACACCACCGCATTCAATTGGGACGGGAACACCGACCGACCCGTCTGGCTCGACCTCGGCGCGGTGCTCGAGACGGCGCGGGTGACACTCAACGGCGTGACGCTCGAGCCGCTGGTCTGGCAACCGTACCGGGCGGAGGTCTCCAAATGGCTGCGCGCTGGACGCAACGAGTTGCAAGTCGAAGTGGCGAACACCAACGCCAACGCTTTCGAGGGGCGCGAACGTCCGAGTGGACTGCTCGGGCCCGTCTGGATCGTCTCGAGCGGTGAGTCATGAAAACTCGTGCCCGAGATGCCGTAGCGCTATCAGCAGATGCGTGTACCGGGTTGAAACAACGCCTCGTTCCATGGGCTAGGCTCGAGGTTTAAGGCGGTCCAGTAATACTGCAATTCACGGCTCGTCCAACCGGCGTATATCTCCTCCCACGGCAAATCGCAGTGTGGCAACAGCGATTTGGCCTCGATTGGCTCGTCATCCGGCTGATAACGCACATCGAGCGACAAGCGGATGCGGTCGGTCAACGTGGCCCGCAGCGCCCGGTGAACAGTGAAGCACGGGAAGATCAGCACGTCGCCGCAACCGTAATCTGTCCCCAGCCAATCGGTTTCGTGTTGACAGAGTTGCGCCTCGAGACCGCCCGCGCCGCCAGTCATCTGCACGGGCAAGTAGCCGTTGCGGTGCGACCCGCGCAGGATGCTCAGCCCGCCCAGTGCCTGTGGGCAATCGCCGAGCGGCAACCAACACGTCCACGTGTTCTGACTGCCCTGAATCAGCGGGAAATCTTGGTGGATCGGCGTCGGAACCATGCTGCGGTGCGGTGTCGCCATGCGAGCGATGTGGCGCGGATGCACGAATGGGGTGCGCCCGAACAGCGTACCGAACAGCTCGAGCAGTTTTGGGTGATGCGGCAGGCGGTGGAAAAGCTCGAGACGCTGAACGTCATTGTAGGCGGCGATGCTGACGCCAATGTCGAGCCGCATTTCAGCATCGCTGATTATGTCAATGACTGACTTTTCAACGGTTCTGTCAACTTAGCAACTTCATCCAGCACGTCCGAAACACCTCGAGGCACTCGAAATGTTCAGTATTTAACTGCGTGACACACTCGCCAGCACTTCACACCAAGTTCGAAACGCATTCTGCCACCCAGCTCGAGCT
>JANXTZ010000017.1 GCA_025352125.1 Deinococcales bacterium
GCGTTAGCGCTCGAGGTGCGAAGATCGTTGTTTGCGGTGTTGGAGTGGGTTGTTCTGGAGCGTGAATCGTTTGAACTTGAACCGTATTTACGAGCGGCTATGCAAGATTATGCGTCTGGTACATAAGTGCAAGAAATGAGGTAATGGATTTGGATTGTTTTTAAGGTTTTGAATCTGTTGGGTAGTCGTAGAAACGGGCGTTGGCGCGGGCGCCATCTTAGGAAAACTCGAGAACGCCGCATTCGACTGCGAGTTCACCCTCGAGACTCCAGGCTGATTCTGGTACAAAAAATCATCTTTCAGTGTGTTTAAAATGTGCCTTGCGCTTAAAAATCGGTCTTCCAATTTCATCTCGAGCGTGCGGTTGATGATGGTTGCCAGGTTGGGTTTGATGTTCGGCTCGAGTTGTTCAATCGGTTTGAGTTTTACGCCGTTCAACCTCGAGATGGCATCGGGCGGTGTGATGCCCGTGATGGCTTCGTAAAACGTTGCACCCAGGGCGTACAAGTCGGTGGCTGGCGTTAAGGTCACGACCTGCCCGTATTGCTCAAGCGGTGCATAGGCTGGCGTCAATAATCTCGAAGTAACTTTTTTGCTTGAGCCGATGTTGTACTGGGTCACGCTGCCAAAATCGATCAGTTCTGGGCGTTTTGAGGTGAGGATGATATTCGCGGGTTTGATGTCGCGGTGCAACACGCCGAGGTCGTGAACTTCCGCTAAAAGCTCGAGAATTGGTTCGAGCAACGCAATGGCTTCGTTGCTGCTCAATCGTTTTCCACGTGCAATGTATTGCTCAAGGGTTTCGCCTTTGGCGTACTCCATCGCAATGTAAGACGTGTTGTTCTCGGAGATTTGCGCAATGATGGCGGTGGCGCTGGCGTGCTCGATTCTGCCCAGAATTTCGGCTTCGCGGTTGAAATGCTGGAGTACGTTTTGAAACTCGAGTTGCTGTCCGTGATTGGCGATCACGTTCAAACCATCTCGGGTCACCAGACCATCGGGAAAGCACTCTTTTAACGCCACGTACTTTTTGGTTGGCAAATCAAATGCCAAGTAAGTGATGCCGAAACCACCCCTGGCGATTTCGTTCAAAACAGTGATTTGCCCGTCTGCCAAAGCGGTGTTGGCAGGCAATGCCGAGATTGGGTCACGCGTCTCGAGTTTCAGGTTCACAAGACTCGAGCCGCACGTCAGGCAAACGCTGGCTTGCTCGGGGATGCTCGAGTTGCAGTAAGGGCAGGAATTGGGTGTCAGCATGATCTCAACGGTTTGGTTACGCGACGTAGGGCACTCGAGTTCCCGAATCAGTTTAAGGCTCGAGCGCCTTGTTTGCAGTTCAACATTTGCATCTGTCACCGTGGCTTGGATTATGCTGTGATGCGTGACGAAACTGGAGGCTGTATGCGTTTAGAGGGCAAAGTGGCATTGATTACGGGCGCGGCGAGTGGAATCGGCAAAGAATCCGCGTTGCTGTTCGCCAAAGAGGGCGCGAAAATTGTGGTCGTGGACCTGAACGAAGCACCAGGGCAAGCTGTCGTCGCCAGCATCCTTGAGCTTGGCGGCGAGGCGATCTTTGCCAAAGCCGATGTTTCCAAGGCGGCGGACGCGAAAAACATGGTGCAGGTCGCCGAGGATTCGTTCGGCAAGCTCGACATCATGTTCAACAACGCGGGCATCAGTCACGGGCAAGACGATGACGCGATCAACACCGAAGAGGACGTTTGGGATTTGACCTTTGCCATCAATGTGAAGGGTGTGTTCTTGGGTTGCAAATACGGCATTTCAGCGATGCGGCGCAACGGTGGCGGCAGCATCATCAACACCGCGTCGTTCGTGGCAATTCTGGGTGCGGCAACCCCGCAACTGGCGTACACCTCGAGCAAGGGCGCGGTGTTAAGCATGACCCGAGAACTTGCGGCGATTCATGCGCGTGAAGGGATTCGGGTCAATGCACTATGCCCGGGACCGCTGCGAACAGAGTTGCTGATGAAATATTTGGACACCGATGAAAAGCGCAACCGCCGTTTGGTGCACATTCCAATGGGTCGTTTCGGTGAGGCGGTTGAAATGGCAAAAGCCGCCCTGTTTCTGGCGTCAGATGACTCGAGTTTCACGACGGGTGCGACTTTTCTTGCCGATGGCGGCATCACCAGCGCCTACACAACCCCGCTTTAAGCTTTTGGAGGAATCATGCGAATCTCGAGTTTGATGATTGTGTTGATGTTCAGTTTTTTGATGTTGGGCAGCGTTTCGTTTGCGAAACCCATTCTGGATTTTCAGCACGAATCGGTGTATCAGTCATCATTTTGCCAGCATCACGGCTGTAAGTTTGTCAACTCGAGTTTTGATCATTCGGACGGCATCGATTTTGAGCAGTATTTGTATCAACTCAAAAACGGATTGTATTTTGTGGCGGCACGTTTTCCATCTCAAGACAAGAGCATCAACCGTTACGATCATGTTTCTTCCGTTTCAGTTATGGCTCGAGCCACAACCAAAAACCTAAAAAAACTCGAGGCGTACTTGCCACAATTTATTGGCGAGAACGCCGTTGGACACCGAATCGATTTTCAATACAATTTTCAGCAAAAATGTGCTCGAGCCGCCACAACTTCATATCACGGTGACGGTTTGCTCGAGGTGATGATCGTGGGTCACAAAACCTTGACCATCGCTTGCAAGCCTCGAGCCTTTCACATGCTTTCGATCACGCTGTACTGGGGCGGGACTGAATATTGGATTGACCATTCGTTTGGATTCAATTGCTCGAATCCAGATTTGAAAGGTCTGCCCAGTTGCCCGTGGGTTGTCGCCCAACCAAGGAGGATATTTTGAGTTCCATTGTTGTTCTCGAACCTGCCACTGAACAGATTCTTGCCACGCTGCCCGAGGCGGGAATTCTCGAGGTTGATGCGGTGGTGCAAAGAGCCAAACGCGCCTTCCCAAAATGGCGTGCCGTTGCACCGGCAGACCGCGCGAATTTATTGCGCAAACTGGGAGATGCGATAGACGCCAAACTCGAGTTTTTGGCGAATCTCGAGGCGCGAAACGCGGGCAAACCGATTGGTGGAGCGCGTTGGGAAATTGGCAGCGTCGCACAGGTTTTCAGGTATTACGCGGGGGCTGTCGAACGTCACACGGGGCAGACGATTCCTGTCGCGGGAGGCGTGGGCATGACCTTCCTCGAGCCTATCGGTGTGGTCGGTATGATTACGCCCTGGAATTACCCGCTCTTTCTGGCGAGTTGGAAAATTGCCCCAGCTTTGGCGGCGGGCAATTGTTGCGTCCTCAAACCTGCCGAACTGACCCCGTTGACCGCCATTGAACTCGAGAAAATCGCGCTCGAGGTTGGATTTCCAGAGGGTGTTCTGAACGTTGTGGTCGGTCTGGGACACGTTGCGGGTCGGGCGCTTGTGGATCACCCCGATGTTGCCAAGATTGCCTTCACGGGCAGCACCGCCGTCGGGCGGGACATTGCCACCCGTGCCGCCGCAAACATCAAGCGGGTGACGCTCGAGCTTGGCGGTAAAAGTGCCTGCATTGTTTTCGCGGATGCCGACATTGAAAAAGCCGCAAACAGCATTCCAGGCGCGGTGTTTGACAACGCTGGGCAAGATTGCTGCTGCCGTTCGCGCTTGCTGGTGCAAAAAAATGTTTTGGATCAATTTTTGGGACACCTCGAGACCGCCATGAAAAACTGGAAAACAGGCGATCCGTTTGCGGACGGTGTGGACATGGGTCCAGTCATCTCGAGCAAACAACGCGAACGCGTGACCGAGCTGGTGAACTCCTCGACTGTGCTCTTGCAAGGGACTGCGCCGACTGGCGCGGGATTCTGGTTTCCACCAACCGTTTTGGGTCCAGTCGCGCCCACAGACCGCGTGGCACAAGAAGAAATTTTTGGACCCGTCACCGCAATTATTCCGTTTGAGACTGAAACCGAAGCCGTCGAACTTGCCAACAGCACCATTTACGGCTTGTCGGGCAGCATCTGGACGCAGGACGGCGCACGCGCCTTTCGTGTCGCTCGAGCCGTCGAATCTGGCGTTTTGAGCATCAATTCAAACTCGAGTGTGCGTTACACCGCGCCATTTGGCGGCATGAAACAAAGTGGTTACGGGCGCGAACTTGGACCAAATGCGCTCGAGGCGTATTCCGAAGTCAAAATGGTGTACTACCGAACCGATGATTGAACCGAGCCTCGAGCAAGTTGAATTTGACACGGCTGGTCTGAAATTTCATTCGGAAACCAACCGTGCTTTAAAGGTTTGGACGAATCCCGAAGCCGATGTCGTGACGCTCAACTTGTTTGTGAATGCCCCCGAAATTCGCGTGTCACTTTCAAATCCCGAGGGCTTGCGCGAAATGTACCGCGAGCAAGTGACGGCGGCAAAAGGTGGTTTGATTGAAGTTGGCACGCTCGAGGTGTCGGGAATCCCGAGCATCAAAACCGTTTTCAAACTGCCGCAAAAAATGGCTGGCGTGGCTTACGTCGCCGCGATCACGATTCCGTTCAAAGATTTCAGTTTCGTACTGAAAATCACTTGCCAGGAGCGCGGGTTTGGTGGCACTCGAGAAACCAGAATCCTCGAGCAACGACGGCTGGCATTGCTCGAGAAAGGGGAGATTCGAGACGTGATGATTGGCTGGACTTCCGATCCTTACGACCCGAATTTTAAATCCGAATTGCTGATGACCTTTGCCGAAAACGCTGTTTTTGATGCTGACTTTCCAGACCATCCGATTTCTCGAGCACGGTTTTGGATAGAAAAATTTGAGAAGTCTTTGAGGCTCGAGAAAAGCTTGCTCGGTTTTGAACCGTTTGAGCGGCGCAAGAAAAAACTGTTTGGCTTGTTTTAAAGTTTTAGCCAATTGCCGTTCCAATCAAAAAACTCGAGTGCCGAAAAGCGTTTTTTGTAATCGTAAACCGACGGCTCGAGGGTCGCATATCCAGGGTAATAAAAAGTTTTGCCAAGGTCACGCGAATGCTTGATGCTGCACAAAATCAGGTAGATGCCAAGGCTGTGCTTGGACTCTGACGGGTCGTAAATCGAATAAATGCTCGAGGTTGAAGTTGCGCCAATGTCCAGAAAGGTCGCGGCGATCAAACGTTCGCCTTTGAAGAGCAGTAACTCTTTGGTTTCGCAGGGCACAGTTGCGGGTTGAAAACCCAAAAACGAGTACAACGCTTCGGGGATATTTTCGCTAAAACGCTTTGTGTGAAGCGCGAACAACTCGAGCTTTTGACGGTCTATGCTGGCGGCTTGAATTCTGATCTCGAGACTCGAGTTGCGTTTCATGACCCGTGCTTGACTGGTGCTGAGCACAAAATTCTCGAGTTGCATTCTTAAGGGCGTGACGGTTTTGAAACCACCAGCCCCAGACATTCGGGAATACCGGAAAAAGTACGAACCAAAATGTCGCCAACCATCCGCCCAACAACGATCCATCAGTTCTGGACTGGCAAGCTCGAGTTCTCCCGCCTCGTTGATGTTTGGAATCATAAGGAGTCAAGGATGGCTCGAGCCTGGGCATTCTCATCCCAAGGTAAAACGTCCAAACCTCGCTCGAGGCTGCGTTCGTGACCCTTTCCTGCCAGCAATACCGTGTCACCTGGTTTGGCGCTTGATATTGCCAAACCAATGGCGGCGCGGCGGTCAGGCTCGAGCACAAAATTACCACCGTGAATCCGAGCCTCCGAAGCCATCGTCTCGAGAATGGTGTCCAACGATTCGGTGCGGTGGTCTTCCTCAGTAAATATCGTAAAATCTGAGTTCAGAGCGGCGGCTCGAGCGATGCCGGTGCGCCTGGAAACGTCGCGTTCGCCTGCCGCGCCAACGACCAGAATGATTTTGCCTGTTGTGGTTGGTCGCAGCGTCTCGAGCGCGGCGGTCAGGCTGGCTTCGGTGTGGGCGAAATCGTTAAAGACGCGAAATGGTTTGGTTTGCAGCATTTGCATTCTGCCTGGAACGCCTGGGAAAGACTCGAGTCCAGCTTTGAGTTGCGTTGGGTTCAAACCCATTCTCGCACCGATTGCCAGTGCCGCCAACGCGTTCGCACCGTTAAAAATGCCGATCATCGGCACCCGAGTTTCAAACGCTCCGAACGGAGATTGCACGAGCATCTCGAGTCCTTCGGTGGTTTCGAGTGATTCCAAAATCTGCCAATCACCATGATGACCGTAACTCCAATGCGGCATCTCGAGTTGCGGGTAGGTGGCATCGTCGCGGTTTAAAATCCCGAATTTTGAATGCTCGAGCAGCTTGCGTTTGGCGAGAAAATATTTTTCGGCGGTGCCGTGCAAGTCCAAATGGTCATCGGGTATAAAGTTGACCCAACCGCCCACAGCAAATTCTAGACCCCGCACCCGCTCGAGTTCGAGGGCGTGGCTCGAGATTTCCAGAACGGCATGGGTACAGCCTGCCTGCGCAAATTTTGCCAGCAATTCTTGAACGGCTGGGGCTTCGGGCGTGGTGAAATGCCCTGGCAGAAATTCTTCAATTCCGTTGTACCGAATTCCAACCGTTGAAATGCGCCCGACCTTCAAGCCCGAATGCTCGAGGATGTGATGCGTTAAAACCGTGGTCGTGGTTTTGCCCTTGCTGCCTGTAATCCCAATCAACTCGAGTTTGCGTCCTGGAAACCCCCAGAATGCCGCAGAAAGGTCGGCAACCGCCCGCCGATCATTTTGGACTTCGATGTAAGGAATCTCGAGCGCAAACCCTTCTCGAGTGCCCACAACCGCCAACGCGCCATTTGCCAGAGCCTGGGGAATAAAATCGTGACCATCAAGTCCAGGGCGGCTCGGGAGCGGCACACCTTGCACGGCAACAAATAAAAACCCAGTTTTGACGCTTCTCGAGTCCAGGGTGATACCCGTTATTTCAGGATCAACTTTGAGCGTATCGAGCGGTATTTTCGCAAGTTCAAGCAATTTGGAGAGTTTCATTCTAAGCTCAGTTTAACGTGCTCCCTGCAAAATCGGCACGTCCAAACCGTGTGCCTCGAGTTGCCCACAAATCCAACCAAAAGCGTACCTGTCCTCAATAAAATCCAGTTCGTCTCCTGGCACGACAATCACGGGTGAAAGGCTGTAATCCCGAATGAATATTTCGTAGAGTTCGTTCAAATTCTCGAGGTACGAATCTGGGATGGCTTGCTCGTAATCGCGCCCGCGTTTGGCAATGCGGCGTTTTAAAGTCTGAGTGTTGCAACGAATAAAAACCGTCAGGTTTGGCACGCGCAAGGCAGGCGAAATGCCCTCGTACAATGCGCGGTACGTCGCCCAATCTCGGGCGTCCAGATGCCCCTGATTCTTGAGGTTTTGCGCAAAAATGGCGGCATCTTCGAACACGGTGCGATCCTGAATCACCCGAGAACCCGCATTGACATCGCGCAAATGCTGCTCGAGGCGTTTTGCCAAGAAAAACACTTGCGAATGAAAGGCGAAACGGCTCATGTCGCGGTAGAAATCTTCTAAATACGGATTTTCGTCCACCGCCTCAAACACTGGTGTTAGGGCGTAATGGCTGGCAAGAAGTTTGGTCAAACTCGACTTCCCAGACCCAATGTTGCCTGCGATTGCCAGATACATTTAAGCGCTCGCCTGTCCGAGCAACAAACTGGATTTTAAATCCAATTTTGAATGCTCGAGCACCGCAGCAACCACTTGCCGTCGGTGCTCAAAGTTGCCGACGTAATCGAAGCTGCCCGCCTGCACCACCAGCAAATTACCAGGGTACTCGAGAAAATACTGGTCGTAATGCTGGTTGAGCCTGTGCAAATAATCGGGGTCAATCGAGCGTTCAAATTCTCGTCCGCGCCTTGCAATTCGCTCGAGAAGCACGGGCACTTCGGCACGAAGATAAACCGTCAAATCTGGCTGGCGCAGTTGCGGCGAGAGGTGCGAGTACAAGTCTTTGTAGAGATCAAATTCGGCGTCTTTAAGATTCATGCTGGCAAAAATAAAATCCTTGTCGAACATGTAATCGCTGACCACGCCCGCATCAAACAGACTTTCTTGCACCAAAGAAGATAGCTGCTTGAACCTCGAGAGCAAGAAAAAGACCTGCACGTTAAAACCAAAGCGTTCCGCGTCCTGGTAAAAATCTGCCAGAAACGGGTTTTCTTCCACCACCTCGAGATTGAGTGTTGAGCTTGTGACCTCGGACAAGATTTTGCAAAGCGAAGTCTTGCCAACCCCGATGGGACCTTCGACGACAATGTACAAAATTCCTCCGCTCAAACTGTATGGCAATTCTAACGGTTGACGCTCGAGAAACCAAGAACTGGAAATTTGAAATTATTGTTGAAAATTACGGGCAAGTCTACAGGACATTGTTCTTTGAACAATTGCGCCTAAACTCGAGACATGAAACTCATTTTCATTTGTGGCGATCCCGCCCGTCAGGTGCGTCTTGGGATCAAGAAGCGATCTGGGCACGGGCAAATTGACGTTGGCTCGAGCACTGCAAAAATGAACGGGTTTAAAACTTTTTCACAACCATCTGACCGTCGATTTAGCCTCGAGCATTTTTGGGTTTGACAACCCCAATTATTTTGATTACCTGCGCAGCTTGCGGCTCGAGGCGTTTGAACGCGCGGCAAACGCGAACATCAGCCTGATCTTCACGTTCTGGTACTCGAGTGTTCCTCAACCGAGCGTGGAAAAGTATCGACAGGTGATCGAATCTCGAGGTGGCAAGGTGTTGTTCGTGCGGCTTCACTGTCGCCCAGAAATTCTGGAACAGCGCGTGGTGAATGAATCGCGTCAAGATTGGAAAATTTCGAGTGTGAAAGATTTGCGTGCGGCGCTCGAGAACACGGGCGATGTCATTCCTAGAACGTATTTGGAAATTGAGAATTCGGATTTGAGTGCACAGGTTGTGGCTCAAATGATTGCTTCAAAACTCGAGCTTCAACGCTCGTAAACCCGCACGTAATCGACTTTCATGGCTTGCGGAAACACACTGCTGGCATCTGGATTGCCGGGCCAGCCGCCGCCAACGGCGAGGTTGAGAATCAAAAAAAACTTGTGGTCAAAAACCCATTTGGCACCTTCGGGCAAATCTTTGGGCGTGCGGGTCTGATACAAAATCCCGTCCACGTACCAACGAATCGCTTCGGGTTCCCATTCGGTGGCGTAAACGTGAAAACCGTCGCTGAAAACCTGA
The DNA here is from genome assembly GCA_025352125.1 of Deinococcales bacterium. Lineage (GTDB taxonomy): Bacteria > Deinococcota > Deinococci > Deinococcales > JAAFIG01 > JANXTZ01. The sequence goes on from JANXTZ010000017.1 coordinate 9,174, forward strand.
CTGCCAGTGTACGGCAGCCCGATGCCATTCGCGCCCGAATATCCAGGTCCATGAATGGTGCCGTGCACTGTTTTTGGTTCCTTGCCAATGTTTTCCAGAATGTCAATTTCGCCGCAGGTGGGCCAGTTGATGGTGCCAATGTCTGAGCCGAGCATCCAAAATGCGGGCCACAAACCTTGTCCTTTCGGGATTCGGATGCGGGCTTCAAACCGACCGTATTGGCGCTCGAGCCTGTCTTTGGTCAGGATGCGTCCCGAGGTGTAAGCGCAATTGCCGTACCAGCAGCCGTTTTGAATCGTTTCTTTGATCGCTTTGATGACCAAATTTCCAGTGCCGTCCTGGTAAACGTTTTTGGTTTTGTTCGTGTAAAACTCGAGTTCATTGTTGCCCCAACCGCCACCACCGGTATCGAACTTCCAGATGTTGGTGTCAACGCTCGCGCCTTTGATGCCGTTAAATTCGTCGCTCCAGATGAGCTTCCAATCTTGTTGGGCGTTCGAGTTGTGAAGACCGAAACTCGAGATCAAAAGAATCAACACGAGGATTGGTACTACTTTTTTCATGGTTTAAGATTACGTCAAATTCTCGGGCAATACTCGAATCTCAAGCGCCAACTTCTAAATTTGTCCGATGTCCCAAAGAACGGGACTCGAGTTTTTGCAGGTACTGATCGATCATGACCGCCGCAATATTGCCCGAACCTGCTGCTATCGACACCTGCTGGGTTTGGGGTTGAACGTCGCCTGCCGCCCAAACGCCCGCCAGAAATTCGCCGTCCGCCGCACCCTCGAGTTGGACTTGTCCGCGCCAAGCGGTCTTGATATGACCCTTTGGAGCGAGTTGCAAACCCAGTTGTTTTGCCAAATCGGTGCGCGGCACTTTGGGACTCGAGATGTAAAACCCATCCGCTTCAACTCGAGTTCCATCCTCGAGAATCAGCGCCCTGACCATACCTTTTGCGCCGTCAACACTCGCAATCTGCCCCTCGATCACTTCGAGATTTAATTTCTGGCGTTTGGCTTCAAATTCTGGTTTGAATTCCGTGCCGCCCGTCAACAGCAGGCGCACGCGGCTTGCAAATTCGGCAAGCGGTGCGGCTTCGGCTACCGCGCTGTTCGCGCCAGCCACCCCGATCACCACAATGTCCTTGCCCAACAACTCTGGGCTTTCGCAATCGGGGCAATAATAGGTATTGCCTTTTGCGGCGTATTTCAAAAACGGTTCGTACCCGCCGGAGATCAGCGGATGATGGCGAGCCACGCCAGTTGCCAGCAGGAGGGTTTTGGCTTCAAACTTCTCGCCCTTTGTGGTCTCGAGCACGAACTGCCCAGCGCGTCCAGAAACCTGGCTGACACTGCCAGAAACGATTTTTGCTCCCGCCTTTTCCGCCTCGAGTTTCATGGTTTTTTGAATTTGCACGCCCGTCTGAGCCACAAAACCTGGGACGTTCCAAAGTTCGGTCAAGGTGTAAAACAGTGGTCCTGATCGCCTGTCGATCACCAGCACCGAACGCTTGTGAAATGCCAGATGGAGCGCCGCCGAAAGTCCGGCAGGTCCGCCGCCAACGATGATCGTGTCAAACATCCAAACTCCTTAGGCTCGAGGGTTATTCTTTCTCGAGTCATCATACTTTTTGATTTGCGCCGCGCCAAATGGCACTTGTGAAGGTACGCTCAATTCTGGTTTTGGGTTCAAGCGGCTATGCTTGGCATTTCAGGAGGTTTTTATGCTCAACAAAAGGATGACGTTGTTGGTGTTTACGGCTTTGATGTTGGGGGCTTGCGTACCGACGAGCACGCAACCAGCTCCTGCTCCGTTGATGAACAGCGCCCCAGGGACGCCAGTTGGACTGGATAAAACCTGTGCGCCCGAGCAAACCTTGACCATCGCGCCAGTCAACTCGAGCACGCCCGACACCGAACCAAACCAGTTTTGTTTTGCACCCGCCTTAAACGCCAATCCTGACCCAGGCGTCGCCGTCTCGAGCAACACGATCACGGTGCGCGGCGTGAATCAACCAACGCCATTGACGGCTTCAAATGGCGCGACCGTTTACGTCAACGATCAGTACCTCGAGTATTTCAGTCCGCAATCGACGCCTAAAATGGTGAAACTGGGCGATAAGATTCGGGTTTTGGGAAGCTCGAGTAACCTCTACAATGATTCTGTTGGGTATGCCTTGACCATCGGTGGCGTGAGTGACACATTTTATGTCATTACCAAAACCAAGTAATTCTCCAACTCTTGGAAAACATCCATAAATGATGTCGGTGTGTGGGGCGAGGCGACTCGAGAAGCGAAACTTGTAGCTCGGGTTTTTAGCGGTAACAGCGAATTTTTCCGTCCAAGGAGGGCACGATCAGCATTCCATCGGTGATGATCGGCGTGCATTGCACGCCACCCTCGAGTTGATCCTCAAACAGGACGCGTCCAGTGTTGGCTTGCACGCCGCGCACCTCACCCGCCTCGGACGCCAGGTACAACATCCCCCGCGAGACGATTGGGCTGGCGGTCAGGCGTCCCTCCAGCTCGAGTTCCCAAATATCATCGCCAGTCTCGAGTTTTAGGGCTTGAACCTTGTTCGCCCATGATCCCAGAAAGACCTGTCCGTTCCAGATGGCGGGCGACGCCCAGATTTCACCTTCAACGTCATAGGTCCACAAGGGTTCGTCTTGCGGGCGCAGACGACCTTCGACGCGTGACAGGTGCAGGGCATGGACTTCGCCCTTCCAGGTTGGCACAACCAGAATGGCGTCTTCGGGCTGGCTTGGATGGCGCGAAATGGCGGGGGTGGCATGGACGCTGCCCATCTCGACCTTCCACTCGAGCGTCCCAGTGTTGGCATTGATGGCGTGAAGCCAACCGTTTTCGTCGCCGACAAAGCACACGCCGCCCCAGATCACGGGCGAACCCGCCATCGCCGCAGCGGTGCGGTACGTCCACAATGGCTTGCCGTTTTTGAGGGCGTGAACCTGTTCGTCCCTCGAGGCGACCAGCCAGATGTCGCCCCATTTGGTGGGGGCGGCGGTGATTTCGGCGCGGGTGCGATGCGTCCAGCGTGTCACGCCGGTGCGCCATTCGACACAGCGCACCAGCCCGTCCCAGCCAGCATAAACGATGCAGTCACCGTCGAAGGTGGCGGGTGCGGTCACCTCGTCGTTGCTGGGGAAATCGGCGTAACGCGCCCCGCTCGCCAGCTCGAGCACACTCAAGACCCCAGACCGAGTGCCGAGGGCAAAATGGTCGCGGTTGGCGGTGACCGCCATTGGCCAGGCAATTTCACCTGGCAAAGCAATGTTCCAGGCTGGTTTCAATTGATCCGCCCGGGCGGGACCCCCAGGATGTACCCCCGTTCGCGCCGCGCCGCCACGGAATTGGGCGGGAACGTGCTCGCGCCAGACCCGTTCGGCGGCGGCTTCGAGCGTGACCCGCGCCAGCACCGGACGATCACCAGATTGCTTCTCGAGAAATTGCAAGACCGCCTTCGAGATCGCGTTTGGCACTGCGGGATTGACCTGCTCGAGGTTCTCGGGTTTTTCGTAGACGTGTTGGTACAGCACGCCCTGGTCGTTGTCGGCTTCAAACACGGCGCGTCCGGTGGCGGCGCGGTACAAGACTGCGCCAAAGGCGTAAAGGTCGCTGGCGGCTTCGACCACGCCGCCCCGAGCTTGCTCTGGAGCCATGTACTGCGGTGTGCCCAGCGTGTAACCGGTGCGGGTCAAGTCTCTGGTGGCATCCGAGACATAGACCAGCCCGAAGTCCATGACACGAGGGTGGAAATCTTTGTCGAGCAAAATATTGCGCGGCGTCAGATCGCGGTGAACAATGCCCTTGGCGTGAATGTGTGCGAGCGCATCTGCCGCCTCGCAGGCGACACTCAAAAAACGTTCGAAGTCGTCACTGCTGTCCTCGAGCGGTCCGATGCTCGAGATCAAGCCTCCAGTCAGCAGTTCCATGGTGAAGAACACCCGACCCGCGTCCTCGCCGAGGTCGTAAATGCCGATGATGCCAGGGTGCGAAATCTGTGCCAGGGTGCGAATTTCGCGTCCGAAGCGTTCGCGGTCCACCGGCAGCACGTGCTCGTGCAAGAGTTTGAGTGCCACGTCGCGCTTGAGATGCGTGTCGTAGGCTCGCCAGACCACTGCCATGCCACCCTCGCCGACGGGTTCGCGCAGCAGGTAACGACCGCCCAGCATGACGCCAGAAGTGTCTGTGATTGTGATGTCTGACATCATGTAAACCCCGTCACAAAGTCTAACCCGTACCTATCACCAGAATCTCGAGGTTTAACGTTTCATGAACGCAACCCGAGTCACATCATCAGTTCGGTAAATTCCTCGAGCAGCGCCGTTGCCGCCAGCACCGTGCGAGCCGTGACAAAGATTGTGTCTTGCCCTGCCAGCGTGCCGACAATGTCGTCTCTGAACAAACGATCCAACACGTAAGCCACACCGATGGCGTGACCGTCGGTGGTTTTTAACACCAAAATATTTTCGCCGCGATCAACGTCGTGCACAAATTGCTTGAATCGCATTTTTAACTCGTCCATGACATCGCTGGCTAAACTTAAAGGCGCGAGTGCATAGCGGTGTCTGCCCTTGCCCATTGGCAGCCTGACAAGGCGCATCTCGGTGATGTCGCGGCTGACCGTTGCCTGCGTGACCATCACGCCGTCGCGCTCGAGGTGTTCGACCAATTCCGCCTGGGTTTGGACAAATTCCCTGGAGACAATGTCTTCAATTCGTTTATGACGCTGTTCTTTGGAAAGCATAAGTGAACTGAATATACAGCATTTTTATGCAAGTCAAGCTTGATTAAGCGACATTCAATGCCAGCAATATCCAAGCTTCCAAAATTCTTTCTCAAGAAAAGCTAAAGACCCCATGCAGGGAATTTACCTGTCAAGCACGAATAAAACCTCAAAATGGCGGTGTTGATCTTGAGGCTGGGTCATCGTAGACTGAACCCAGTCCAAAAATCTGGAGGAAACCTTATGAAAAAGATTTTGCTGAGCGCCGCGCTGTTTGCTGCAATGTCACTGCTCACCTCGAGCCTCGCCACGCCCTTACAAGATGCCCAGAAGTTGTACACCAAAGGCGACTTCAAAGCTGCCGTTGACATTGCCAACGACATTCAAAGCAGTGAGGGTCAAACCCTGGCAGCCAAAGCCAACAGCATCTACGCCAGCACCCAAAGCGACAACAAACAAGAAGCCATCTACGCCGAATCCGAAAAATACGCCAACAACGCCATCAAGTTAAACAGCAAGTACAGCGACGCCTACTTCGAGCTGGCTCGCGCCCTTGGACGGCTCTCGCAACTTCGCGGCACACTCGCCGCCCTCTCGCAAGGTTTGGGAACCAAAGTTAAATCCGCGCTCGAGACTTGCATTGACCTTGACCGCAACAGCGCCGAGTGCATGGTTTCTTTTGGTTTGTGGCACGCCGAAATTGTCGCCAAGGGCGTGGGTTGGATTTATGGCGCGAACGAGGGCGCAAGCATCAATTTTTTTGAACGTGCCATCGCCATTGAACCCAAAATCATCATTCACCGCGTCGAATACGCCCACGGAATGCTGCTTTTGAACCGCGACAAGTACAAAGCCGCCGCCAAAAGTCAGCTCGAGATTGCCCTCAAACTCGAACCTCGGGACGCCGCCGACAAACTCGATCTGGAACGCGCGAAACGTGATTTGGCGGATTTGAACAAGTAAACCTTGCAATGTTGGAAGCTCGAGGCGTCGCGGCATGAACGCGATCAACTCGAGCTTCTCGCATTTCATAAATTTAAAACAGTGTAGAATTTGCAAACGTGGAAACGCATAGAGTTCAAATTGGTTCGATCAGCCGCGACTTGCCGATCATCGAAGTCGCCCCTGGTGTCAGTGTGGCACTGTTCAATCTTCTCGGCGATGCACCGATGACCGAAGAGGCGGGCAAGCTGCTGGCGGCAAAACTCCCGAGCAACGTCGATGTTCTGATTACCCCCGAAGTCAAAGCCGTACCACTGGCGCACGTCATCTCGAGAATTACCGGCAAGCCCTACATTGTGGCGCGAAAAACCGCCAAACCGTACATGAAAACCCCAGTCGTGCGCGAGGTGATTTCGATCACCACCGGCAAACCGCAACTGCTGGTGATTGACGGATTTGACGTGGACATCATTCAGGGCAAAAACGTGGCAATCATTGACGATGTGGTCAGCACGGGCGGCACGCTGCGCAGTCTCTCGAGCCTGATGGCAGAAATCGGTGGCACTGTCGTGGCAACGCTGACCGTGTTCACCGAGGGCGATGCTCGAGACGACGTGATTTCTCTGGGTCATTTGCCTTTGTACCTCAAAAAATAATTTCCCTGAATTAACGTCGCGCACGAAGTAAGCTGAAATCCTCAAGCTCTAACTTTGGAGGTTTTATGAACTCAACAAGTCCAGTTGACATGTTTGCGTTGACCATCGGTGGTATCACCCGAGACGTGCCGCTCGTACGTCTGGCATCCAACCGTCGTCTGCCGCTCGTCGAATTTTTGGGCGACACCCAACTGTGTGCCGCCGCCGCCCTGGAATTGCAAAAACTGCTGCCCGAAAACGCCCAGGTTTTGTTCACCTGCGAAACCTCGAGCATTCCACTGGTGCACGATTTGGCACAGATTTCCAAGTTGCCTTACGAGGTTGCCCGCAAGCGCCGCCGTCCGTACATGAACGACCCGTTGATACAAGAGGTTGCCAGCATGACCCTTGGCGTCGGCGAAACGTTGTGGCTCGACAAAAACCGAAGTGAAAATCTGAAAGGCAAGCAGGTCGTGATTGTGCTCGACGTGGTTGCCAGTGGCGGCACGATTCAAGCTTTGGAGCGCCTGATCTTGCGCTCTGGTGGCAAAGTTTGCGCCAGGGTTGCGGCGTTCAGTCAAGGCAAACCAAAACTCGAGTTGAAGGTGGCGCAGGAATTGCCGATTTTTGATGGTGTGGGATAGATTCAACCGCCGCGTCAAAATGCGTTCTCACGGCGTGATTTGATACAGCAAACCGTCCTCGATTTTGTAGAGTAGTGGCACAACATTTACTTTCGGATAACGATCTCTTAGGCGTTGCACCTCGAGCAGCACGAATTCGACCTCATCTTCAATCTCGAAAAAAGGCGCGTATTGAAAAAAGTAATCCTTGGCGCGTTGCTCGTCCCAACCCGCCACGTCGATCATGCCGCGCACGAAGGCGTTGTATTTCCCGGACAGGTTCACCATGCCGCAATTGGTGTGCGCCACCAGGGCAATGTGGCTGACGCCGCCGACGCCTATGGCAAACGAGACCCGAAATTCGTTGTGTCGCATGTTTGCGCCACTGGTTCGCAGCACGAAGGCAAAATTGTCTGGAAGCCGCAATTGCTTGCGGTTGTCCATGCACATGCCAATCAGCAATTCGGCTTTTTCAAAACGCTCAAAATCGCGGTTTAAATTGTGAAACTCGAGAAGGTGCCCGACGGGAGTATCGCGGTATTTCTCGAGGATGTCAGCGCTTTTGGTGACGGCAATGATCTCTGGCACATCCAAGAGTCTACCTTGAAGCTCCAAGTGCGCCAAAAGTTTATTTCAAGATGATTGGAAGCGACAGCAGGACCCTCCCAGGGTGTTTTTAAAAGTACCCAAAAAAAATAGGATTAAAATAGGATTTTTCACACACTCCAGTCGTTATCCTCAGTACCGATGAAAACCCCAATCACGGTGGCTCACGGCGATGGTATCGGACCCGAAATCATGAAAGCAACGTTAAGAATACTCGAGGCGGCGGGCGCGGAATTACAAATTGAAGAAATTTCCATCGGCAAACAGATTTACGAACGTGGACACTCGAGCGGCATCGAACCGAGCAGTTGGGCGAGTTTGAGGCGAACCAAGGTTTTCCTGAAAAGTCCGATCACCACGCCTCAAGGTGGTGGTTTCAAGAGCTTGAACGTGACGATTCGTAAAACGCTGGGCTTGTACTCGAACGTGCGTCCATGTCAGAGTTTTGCGCCGTTTGTGGCGACCAAGCACAAGAAAATTGATCTGGTGATCGTGCGCGAAAACGAAGAGGATTTGTACGCCGGCATCGAGCACCGGCAAACCGATGAGGTTGTGCAGTGCTTAAAATTAATCTCGAGACCAGGCACCGAACGAATCGTGCGTTACGCCTTCGAGTACGCCCGAAGGCACGGGCGCAAACACGTGACCTGCGTGACCAAAGACAACATCATGAAACTGACCGATGGTTTGTTTCACAAGGTTTTTGACGAGTTGGGAGCCGAGTATCCAGAGATTGGCAAGGACCACATGATCGTGGACATTGGCGCGGCGAGGCTTGCCGAAAACCCAGACCGTTTTGACGTGATCCTTGCGCCAAACCTCTACGGCGATATTCTCTCCGACATTGCCGCCGAGGTCACAGGCAGTGTCGGTCTGGCGGGCAGCGCCAACATTGGCGACACCGTTGCCATGTTTGAAGCCGTGCACGGCAGCGCACCAGACATTGCAGGGCAAGACATTGCCAACCCAAGTGGATTGCTCAATGCTGCGGTGCTGATGCTGGTTCACATTGGACAACCCGAGGTTGCGGCAAACATCAAAAACGCCTGGCTGTTCACGCTCGAGCAGGGCATTCACACCGCCGATATTTTTGAGGCTGCCTCGAGCGTTAAAAAAGTTGGAACCCAAGAATTTGCCGATGCGGTGATTGGCAACCTTGGGTGCGAACCAGAGCATTTGCCCGCAACCCGCTTCGCGGCGATCAATCCCGATCATGCGCCACACACCAAGCTCGAGCGCAAATTGCCCGCCCGAAAGGAGACGGTTGGCGTCGATGTTTTTGTAGACTGGCGCGGGCAGACCCCCGAGGATTTGGCGGTGCAATTGCAGCGTTGCAACTTGGAGCACTTAAAACTGACCATGATCACCAACCGAGGGGTCAAGGTCTGGCCCGGTGGGTTTCCCGAGACGTTTCGCACCGATCACTGGCGGGGTCGTTTCAGCGTGCCCGAAGGTCTGGCAATCTCGCACGAGGATATCGTGCGCTTGTTGGGGCGGGTGGCGCTCGAGGGGCTTGATTTTATCAAGACTGAAAACCTCTGTACATTTGATGGTGAGCCAGGGTTTTCGTTGGGACAAGGACAATAGGTTGTCCAGTTTATTCTGGCGGTATCTCGAGCCTCAAGACACGGAACCAGAAAACATGATTGTCAATTGAAGGCACACGAGCCAGCATTACAACAAGCGGCAAAGCGTTTCCCGTGGAAACTTTGCCGCTCGGGTTGGGGTGCTATCTGAGGGTGATTATTTGATCTTGCCGTTCAGTCCGTTTGGAAAGAATCCTCCCTTGCCCTTGCCGCCCAGGTAAACGATGTTCAAGACCTGAGACGTGGTGCGGCTGAAGGCAATGCCGTGCGCGTCGGTGGGCACCAGATTGGCGCGGTTGTTGGTCAGGATGCCCTGATCGCGGTCCTCGGTGCCGTCCACCGAATCGCGCAGGTTCGAGATGGCTTCGACCACCTGATGGACTCGCAGTCCGGCGGCAGCGATGGTCGAACGCTTCTGGTACAAGAGCGTCCGCACGATGCCCGCGTGATATGCCTCGACGCTCAGAATGCCTGCTGCCGCCTCTAGATACGCTGGGTTGGTGATCAGTGGTGCTGCGCCCTTGTAGGCGGTCACGCCAACGTCTTCAAAAATGAATGCGCCGTGCAAGAAGAACAGTTCGTTGGCGTAGGGATCAAAACCCTTGATCGCGTTCTTGCTCGCGGCGGCGGCGGCGGCGGCAAAGGCTGGTCCAATGTCTATCGTAGGTCGTGCCACAGCCATGTCCCCCAGGGCGTCGCGCAAGAATTTGACGTGGTTCTCCTCGTCGTTGGCAATTTCTTCGGCATATTCACGAGTCGCACGACCAAAGGCGCTGCTCGAGAATTTGACGCGTCGTCCACCGATCACGTTCGAGCCTGTGCCCATCTTGCCGTTCGAGGACATGCCGGTGGTCTTGTAGGTGGGTTTGCGTCCCACTGCCGCCAGGTAAAATTCTGCCTCAAGGTATTCGAGGTTGAGGGCAAAATTCAGGACGTCCGCGTCGATGTCGGGTTTGGTCGCCATCGTGGTCGCTGTGGTTTGCGCCAGACCGAGGCTCGAGCTGAGGGTTGCAGCGCCGAAGAGGGAGGCACCTTGCAACAGTTGTCGGCGGTTCAAGATTTTCGTGTTCATGTCTGGCTCCTTTTGAGCCTCATCTGTGAAAAAAATGAGGTGATTCCAGTCAGATGAACACTTCCTGTTGAACGCAAAGCACAAATCGTCTGAGGACAAGCTGAATCGGGGCGCTCGAGATAGACTGAAACCATGAAGCGTTTGCACTTAAAGTTGAATGACCCCGCTTTTATTCTCAATCCCTACCCCAAGCTCGAGCTGCTGCGTGACACCGCTCCCGTGTTTTGGGATGAGGTCTGGGGCAAAACTTTTTTCTTGCGTTACTTTGACATTGCGGCTCTGTTGCGCGACAGGCGGCTGGGTCGAAGCCTGAGCAATGTCCTGTCTCGGGACGAACTGGGATTCCCGCCGCAGAACCCGCTGCAAAAACCGTTTGACGATTTTCAGGCGCTTCACATGCTCGACCGCGAACCACCAGACCACACGCGGCTTCGTTCACTGGTGCAAAAAGCCTTCACCGTCTCGAGGGTAGAGAATCTGCGTGAGCGCATTGAAGGTATTGTGGCTCAATTGCTTGAGGGTGCAGGCACGAGTTTTGATGTGCATGGTGTGCTTGCCGAACCGCTTCCAGTGCAAGTGATAGCTGAACTCTTGGGGGTGCCAGAAGCGTTTCGTGCCCAGTTGCGCCCATGGTCATCGGCTATCGTTAAACTTTACGAACTCGGTTACGGCGAGATTGATATGATTGCCGCCTCAAACGCGGTGCTTGAGTTTTCCGAGATGCTGCGCGGCTTGGTCGAGGAGCGCCGCATCAAAGCCAGCGACGACCTGATCTCGGATTTGGTGCGCGTCGAGGAGGCAGGGGAGAGGTTGACCGAGGCGGAGTTGATTGCCAACTGCATTTTGTTTTTGAACGCGGGACACGAAGCGACTGTCAACGGCACAACTGGTGCAATCTTGGCGCTTTCACAAAACGACGACGCTCGAGACTTGCTGGCAACCGAAGCCGCAACCAACCCCAACAACTCGAACCTGTTTAAAACCGCCATTGAAGAATTTTTGCGCTTTGACACGCCGCTGCCCATGTTTGAACGCTGGGTGCTCGAGGATTTTGAGTTCACGACCAAACTCGGTGAGGTGGTGCTGCTCAAAAAAGGGCAAGAGGTGGCATTGATGTACGCCAGTGGAAACCGTGACCCGCGCAAATTCTCTAACCCCGATTCGCTCGAGTTAAGCCGCAGCGAAAATGCGCACCTGACTTTTGGACTCGGTACGCACTACTGCATTGGTGCACCACTGGCACGGCTCGAGATGCAGGTGGCGCTTCATTCGTTTTTAAAAAAAATCCCTGACTTTAAACTCGAGAATTCTGACCTCGAGTACGGAAATGGCTTTGTGATTCGGGGGTTGAAGTCGTTGCATGTTGCAAGAATATAAAAAACCAAATACGTTATTGGTAAAGTGCTAAAAAAAAGCGTTTGGCACAGCCTGATCTAAACTTTCTAAACCTCGTTTACATCGTCATTAGAATGTTCAAGGTAATTCACCATTTTTGCGATTAACTGCTCTACAACTGCCATTGGTGTGCTTAGACTTAACGTGAAACCGCAAAACTCTTGATTTCTACCTTTGGGCGTCACTTGAATTCCAAGTGTTGGGTCTAAAATTTCTGTTACTGGTGCGTTTAATTGAACTGAAAGTTCATTTCTGGAAAAATCTGGTCGAACCTTGATTCGTGTCCACAACAATCCGTCTTTGAATTGCAATTCTGTTTTCATTGTGATGACCATTCCATAAGGCTCATGTCGATTGTAGCTATGTTCAAGTTGACGGTATTTTTCTTTTAGTTCAGGTGTCGCCTGTTCCATAAATTTCATCACTGCCTTACGCTCGGCAGTAGCGCTGAGTTCTTGCTCAAGAATTGATTGGTGAACATTTGGGTATCGCCAGATTTGCAGGGCGGTCTGTGCAAGTAATTTGGCACGGGCTTCAATTGCTTTCGTATCCCAGAATTCGAGGTTTCGCAATCCAGCATTTAAGCGAAATGGGCTGTCGCGGAAACCACCTTTCATGTCACGTTTTTCTGCGAATGGTCGGTCACTGAGTTCGGAATTGTAACCTGTAAATGTCAGGTTGCCGATAGTATTTACCCAGTTTAGATGCTCTGACTGCCAATCGTTACCAAGCATCTCACGCCAAACTTTTGAGAGACGCTCGTTTTGCGGCAAAATATGTTCAATCGTGTACTTATCGCAATCTACAACTTCTTTGCGTTCAAAGTTTTCCAGTTTATTGAGCGTATACCAGTCTCTTCCTTGATAAATATCATCTTGAACAAAATGTTCGAGAAATTCTTCATCATTGGGATAACGACTATCAGACTTTAGGCGCAACAAGCGGGCAAAAATTATATCAGCATAGTTCGATTTGTTAAGGTCTTCAGTGAGATTGACAAAGATTTTATCGAGCACGTTGGAAGGCAGCCCAACTATGTAACGTCGATAAACATAGCTCTCGCAGATTTTGATAATCTCGAGTGCAGTAGAAAGTAAAATTAAGCCTTCATCGTAATCGCCAATAATTTCTAAAAGAAATGGATAAATAACAACAATTTCGAAGTCATTGATATCCTGCAAAGCGTTTTTGAGCAAGCGTTCCTTTTCCAACTCTGGGTTCAAAATACGTGCGTAAATTTTGGCGTATTTTGCGATATCAATTACTAAGCTATCTACGCTCTGATCGAGGTTATTGAAACGATATTTTTTAAACGTTGCATAGACTTGATCACGCTTTGGAATTTGTCGGTTTTTATGCGTTAGATAGTGGCGAAAAAAATCGGCAAACGAAAAGTCATCTTGAAACAGTTTTTCCATTGGTCGCCAAACAGTTGTATAAAGGCGATTTTGTGCTGTTCCCTCAAGATTCATTAAAATAAAGTTTCGAATCAAGTCAGCTTGGGTCAGATCTAAACCAGTCGAATTCATGCTCTCGAAAATTAATTGTGGATTATCGTGGTTGCGGTCAAGAGCGATTTGCACAATCATCAACTTTTTAAGACCCGCATAAATGATACTGACATCATTAAAGTCAGCCGACAACTGCTGGACAAAATGCTCAAAGGTCTGCTGAATGAGCACGGCAGGCTCGTCTGTGAAAGCTTTTTGCTCGAGAATTGCTACGAAAGTGTTGTGGTCATTTTCGGTGAGTGCGAGTTTGTATTTGAGATTGCCAGCTTCATCATGAAATAGATAAGCCTTCTCGAGTTTGTCTGGAGTAGTGTCTAATGTGGTCAAGTTAGTTAGGCGAATCACTTTAATAATAGCGGCAATCAACAGCATCAATGTGGTTGTGCGTTGTTGACCATCAATCAATAAGTATTCGTTAATATCTGAAAAAATAGTGCTATTCGCAACATATACTACTGAACCAATAAAATGAACACCAAGCTGCTCAGACATACCAACACGCTTAATATCTGCATAAATTTGTTTCACTTGTTCGTTTGTCCAGGAGTATTTGCGTTGATAAATGGGTATCTTTAATTGGTTATTGCCTCGTAGAAACTGCAATAGTGGGGTCGCTTCGGCTTTCATTATGTCATCACTATACCGAACCAGAACTCTAACTGTGTGTATTTTGCACTGACAAACAAACCTGCACCGACAAGCGAATTTGTTAAGGTTTGCAAATCTGAGTCAGCTCGAACATACTCTCATCCTGTTTTCTAATTTCTAGAATCTAAAGTGCCAGATGAGAAATCACTTTAAATTCCTCGAGTTTTTCAAATTTTGCTAGACTGATCCATGACCCAAACCACCACCCGACTGACCTGCCCACTCGACTGCCCCGACGCGTGCAGTCTGATCGTGACGCTCGAGAACAACCGTGCCATCAAAATCGAGGGAGACTCGAGCCACCCAATCACACAAGGTTTTGCCTGCTCCAAAACCTATCGTTATCCAGAACGGGCATATCTCGAGACTCGCCCCAAATTTCCGATGAAGCGGGTTGGTGCCAAGGGTGAGGGCAAGTGGGCGCGGGTCAGTTGGGATGAAGCGCTCGATGAAATTTCCTCACGACTGAAACGAACTCTCGAGCAGCACGGCGCGGATTCGGTCTTGCGATACAACTATGCTGGCACGATGGGACGCATGGAAGGTTCGCACGCCCACGCGCTGTTTCGGGCGTTGGGTGCGATTGAACTCGACGAAACGATTTGCGCCTCGGCAGGTGGTGCGGCATGGGAAGCCACCTACGGCAGTCCCAAATTTGGCACTGACCCAGAAGATGTCAAACATGCCAAATTTATTTTCTTATGGGGCATCAACAGCCTCGCCACGAACAGCCATTTGACGCCATTTTTAACCCAAGCCAGAAAGAATGGCGCGAAGATCGTTCATATTGACCCGTATCAAAACAAAACCAGTTTGTTTTCCGACGAGCACGTGCGCGTGAAACCTGGCACGGATGCCGCCCTCGCTTTGGCAATGGCAAACGTCATCATCTCGAGGGACTTGCACGATAAAGACTTTATTGCCAAAACTGTACGAGGTTTTGAAGCATTTAAAGCCAGTGCGACACAATGGAATCTCGAGCGTGCCAGTGAAGTGACGGGTGTGGATGCGGCGGTGATTGAACGACTTGCGCTCGAGTTCGCGGCGGCGACCCCGAGTTACGTGCGCCTCAGCTACGGCATGACCCGCAACGAAAGCGGCGCGAACGGTTTGAGAGCTGCCAGCATTCTGCCGATTTTGACGGGTGCTTGGCGGCATCTGGGCGGTGGCGGCGCGATGTCCACCAGTGGCGCGTTCATGCTCAACAAAACCCGTGAAGGTGCGGCGCACCTGATCAAACCTGGGGTGCGGCACGTCAACATGACCCAACTCGCCACGGCGCTCGAGCCATGCCAGAAGATTCACGCGATGTTTGTCTACAATTCCAACCCTGCCGTGATTGCGCCAGACTCGAGCCGGGTGATTGCGGGATTAAAGCGTGAAGACTTGTTCACGGTGGTGCTCGAGAACGCCATGACCGAAACCGCCGACCTTGCCGATTTTGTGCTGCCAGCCACAACCTTTCTCGAGCATGAGGATTTGTACACGGCGTATGGGCATTATTATTTGAGCTACAACAAAGCTGCATGTGAGCCTTATTTCGAGTCGCGCCCGAACTCCTGGGTGTTTCAACAGATTGCAAAACGATTGGGAGTGACCGAACCGAGCGTGTACTGGAATGCCGAGGACCTGACCCGAGAATTGCTCGCCAGCGACCACGGGTGGTTGAAAGGCATTTCGTTTGAGCAACTCGAGACAGAGGGTTTTGTACGCCTCAACATTCCCAAACCATTTATGCCCTATCAAAACGGTTCACCTGTCACATCGGACGGCAAGTTTCATCTCGACCCAGTGCCGCAGCAACTCGAGGCAAAAGAAATCTTGACCTCACAATTTCCATTGCGACTGCTCACCCCGCCAGCGCATCACTTTTTGAACACCACGTATGGGCAACTCGAGAACTTGATTCAACTCGAGGGTGGTGAACCGCACGTCAAAGTCCACCCCGAAGATGCCGCAACTTACGGCGTGACCGACGGTGCGATGGTGGCAATCTCGAGCCAGCAAGGGCGTGTGATAAGACTTGCCAAAGTGACCAACGCGGCTTCCAGAGGTGTGGTGGTTGTCGAGGGGACTTGGTGGGGCGCTCGAGCGCGTGACCGTCTGGGAATCAACACGCTGACCAGTGAACGCCTGACCGACATGGGTTCGGGCAGCACCTTTCACAACACGCCAGTCAGGCTCGAGCGGGTTTGAAACTTATTTTTGACAGTCGAGCCGCACCCTCAGGCTGGGGTTTGGTACGTTAAAAGCCACACCTTTGGCTTTGGTGCTGTCGCCAATGCCTTTGGGATCAATCTCGAGCAAGAATTTGGTTGGGGGTTTGATGGTTTCCTCCAATGTCCCAAACGGATAGTAAAACTTGAGTTGTTGCGTGACAGACCCACCTGCGGGCAAACTGGCGAAGGTCAGTTTTTGCACCTCCTGCGCGTCAACGTTTAGCGTGCTGGCATCTGCGAAGGCAAGTTGAATGCCTTGCCCAGTGCCGTCAACACCCGCATCAATGGGCATGATGGTGGCTTTGGAACCGTTTTTGACCTCGACAAGCAAGCCCCAACCTGGGTTGCCATTGTCTTTTTTGATCGGCTCAAATTTGATGACCTTCACGCGCCAAACGCCATTAAACAGGGTTTCACCGAGGCAACCTTCGAGTGAGGCGCGTTGATTTGCGCCACCATTAAAACCTGGAAGCTCGAGTTTGATCTCAGATTTTGAAATGATTGCTTTGACCCCAGCTTTTTGCAGTGCCTCGAGCGGAATGTAGGTTTTGCCGTTTTGCACGATGGCGGGTGTGCTCGAGATTGTGCCGTTGATGCTGAGTTTGAACGTGCCTGACGCTGCCAGGACCGTTAAACTGAATCCGAGTATCAAACCGATGGGCAATCCAAATTTCATAAAGACCTCGTTTTAAAACTCGAGAATGGTTTAGAAGACTGGTGCTGCGTTTGGTTTGCGAATCAGCTTTCAATTTTACCCAATTCAAAACAAAAAATCACTTCTGTGGCAAAAAGCCTGTGACAGAAGGTGTTTTTGCTTTCAAATCAAAACTGTAAATTTGGCTGCCGGTTCACGGCAACGTTTTCTTGGGCAGACACATTGGTCTTGTATTCGGGTTTATTTTGGTAGACTCGAGCCATGATTGCTGACATTCAAGCGGTTTTGGCTCGACTACCCCATCGGTACCCGTTTTTGCTGGTAGACCGTATTCTCGAGCGCGGCGAGCGTGAGGGTCAACCGTTTGTGCGGGCGCTGAAGAACGTCAGTGTCAACGAACCTTACTTTCAAGGGCATTTTCCTGGGCGTCCGATCATGCCTGGAGTCTTGCAAATTGAGGCTTTGGCGCAAGCCAGCATTTTCTTGTTGAATGATCAAATGCCTGAAGGCTCGCTGGCGTTTCTGGCTGGTGTGGACGGCGTGCGATTCAAGAAACCCGTCGTTCCAGGCGATCAATTGATTCTCGAGTCACAACTCGAGTTTTTCAGGCGCAATCTGGGTAAGGTCAAAACCCAGGCTCTGGTTGACGGTGTGGTTGTCACCGAGGCGACGATCATGTTCGCGGTTGGAAAATGATTCTCAAGCGTCAATTCTTGGGTTAAACTCGGGTCCATGACCGTGCTTTCCAGCAACCTCCAAACCAAGATTCACCCAACGGCGATGGTCGCAAAAGACGCGATTCTCGAGCCTGGGGTGCAGGTTGGGGCGTTTTGTTTGATCGAATCTGACGTGCGAATTGGGGCTGGCACAACCTTGTCGGTGGGTGCTCAGGTGTTGCAGTACACCACCCTGGGTCGTCACAACAGCATCGGTTCGTATGCGATTATTGGCGGATTGCCGATGGATTTAAAGTTCAAGGGTGAAATCTCGTACCTTGAGCTTGGGGATCACAACACCATCCGAGAGTTCAGCACCATTCACCGCGCGACTGGCGAGGGCGAGTTTACACGGCTCGGATCGCACAATTTTATCATGGCGTATGTGCACATTACCCACAACTGCATTTTGGGCGATCACAACATCATTCCCAACGCGGCGCAGATCGCTGGGCATGTCGTGATAGAGGATTATGTGACCTTCGGCGCGATGGTCGGCGTGCATCAATTTTGTCGAATCGGCAGTTATGCGATGGTCGGCATGAATTCCAAAATCACCCGCGACGTGCTGCCCTACAGCCTCGCCGACGGGCATCCGGTTGAACATTTCATGCTAAACAAGGTCGGGCTTGATCGGCGCGGCATCAACGGACAAGAGCGCAAGACTCTGGGCGAGGTTTTCCGTGCCAGGCGTGCCGGTGCATCGCTCGAGGTGTTTCACGATGCCGCAAAAGAATTTAAACACGTCGCGCATTTCCTCGAGTTTGTCAGTTTGCCGAGCATTCGTGGTTTGTCTGATTTCGCATCCAAACCCAGCAAGAGCGCCTGATGCAAGCCCTTGAAGACATCACAACTGAGGCTGGAGTTGCTGTGCTGCCCGAACTGGTGTTGGGCGTCAACGGTCCTGGCGAGTTGTACACCTGGGCGCTGCCGATGGCTCGGGCGCTGCGAAATCTTCAACCCGATTTGCGGGTGGTGCTCAGTCTGCTGCCGTGTCCGTTCGCGTCGGGACAGGAAGAACAGGTCGCTCGAGATTCACGGCTTTTTGATGGTGTGACCACGGTGGCGCAGTACCTCAAGTTTGCGGTTGGTGGCGCTCAACCCTCAGCTTATTCCGGGAGCAAGGCGGGTTTGGTCTTGCAACTCGGCGGCGATGCCATGCACGCCATTCGGATTGCAAAGCGTTTGAACTATCCAGTCTGGCGTTATTCTTTCGAGCCGTACTGGAACGACAAACTCGAGCAATTGTTCGTTCACGATCAGCGCACCTACAAACGTTCCAGTGCGCCCAAGGACAAGCTCGAGGTGATTGGCAATCTGACCGCCGATGCGCTCGAGTTTGAAACGCGTTCTGAAAAAGCCCCTGGTTTGGATGTGCTGCTGTTGGCTGGCTCGAGAAGCTTTGAAGCGCTTCACATGCTGCCGCTTCTTGCTGCCAGCGCAGAGAAGATCAATGCGGTTTTGCCAGACGTGCGATTTCACTGGATTCGCTCGAACATGCTCGACCAGACCACCCTCAAACGCGCCTATGCGGCACAAGAGATGCTCGAGTTTGGCGGCGTGAGAACCCAACCCGAAGGGCAGTTTTTATGGACGCCCAAAGGCGTCAAAATTCGGATTGTCGATGAGTCAATGCGATATCAGATGATGAAAACCGCCGATCTGGCATTGACCATTCCGGGCACGAACACGCTCGAGCTTGGCATTGTCGGCGTTCCGAGCATTGTGGCGTTGCCACTTCAGAAACTCGAGTTGATCCCGATTGAGGGACCACTGCAATTTCTGGGCATGATTCCGGTCTTTGGAAAGTTTATCAAACGGGCTGCCGTCAACGCGTTTTTGGACCGTACGAAGTACATTTCGCTGCCAAACCGTTTTGCCAACGAAGCCATTCAACTCGAGTTGCGCGGTTTGGTGACGGTTGAGGACATTGCCTCCCGAGCCATTGGTTTGTTGCAACATCCCGAAACCCTCGCAAGCATTCGCGCCAGACTTTTAGCCACCATGCCCCAAGCTGGGACTGCCGAAAAACTGGCAAATCGGGTGCTCGAGCGGCTGAATCAACTGGTGCTCGAAAATCTATGAATTATGATTCGCTGGCGGCACTGTACCAACTTCAGTACGCCAATTACCGCGACGACATTGCGTTTTACAGCCGCCTCGCCGAGCGTTTGAACGCCAGCCGTATTCTCGAGCTTGGCGCGGGTTCGGGGCGGGTCAGCATTCCACTCGCACGGCGCGGTTTTGAAATGACGGGACTCGAACTCAGCCCTAAGATGCTCGAGATTGGGCGTAAAAATGCGGCTTCAGATGGCGTGAAAGTTGAGTTTGTGCTTGGCGATGCTCGAGATTTTAAATTGGACCGGCAGTTCCCACTGGTGATTGCCCCCTTTAACGCCCTGATGCACCTGTACAGCCTCTCAGATCAAGACAAGGCGCTGAATTGCATCAAAGCGAACCTCGAGCCTGGAGGCGTCTTTGCCTTTGACCTGTACGTGCCAAACTTTGGCTTGGAGGGCGTGCTTCGTCATGAAGGGGAGACGTTTCTCGAGTCTGATGGCACACGAACAGATGTCTTTTTGCTGCAACGTATCGACAAGACCGCGCAAATTGTCACGACTACGTATTACGTCGATACTGTCTCGCCAGAAAATTGTCTCTCGAGAAATGTGCTAGAGCTGACCCAGCGTTACTTCACGCGTTTTGAATTGCAGCGCTGGTTAAAAGATTTTCGACTCGAGTTTTACGGGGATTTTGAGGGCAATAGATGGTCTGACTCGAGCAAGCATGTTGTGGTGATTGCAAAAACTTAACCCGAGTTTTGTTCAAATTCTGTTACCAATGCTTCAAGTGCTGTTTTGATGATGCTCGAGCATTTGGGATCGGTTGCGATTTCGCTGACTGTCGAATTTTGACTTGGAAGTGGAATTTGGATACACGCGCCTTCAATCAAGTTTGCCATCATGACCGTCAAGGTTTCGCGTAAACTGGCTTGCGCAAACGCACCTCGAGCGGTGACGCCAAACAACGCGGTCGGTTTGCCAACCAGTTCTCCAGAACCAACCACCCAATCCAGAGCATTTTTGAGGCTTCCTGGCACGCCGTGCGCGTATTCTGGACTCGAGATAATGAGGGCGCTCGAGGTTTGAATACGTTGCTGAAACTCGAGCACTGTTGCAGGTGGCTCCAACTCGAGATCGGGATTGAAATGCGGTAGTTCAGCCAAAGCCTCAAACAGCAAGACCTCGAGATTTGCGGGTGCGAGTTGTTGTGTGGCGTTTAAAATGGCTGTGTTCGATGATGCCTGACGTAAACTGCCCGAGATTGCCAGAATTTTGAACGGTTGCTTCATTTGATGATGGCTCGAGGCGGTTCAGGAATTTTGAGGGTCAAGAAAAACCCTGGAACGAGCAACACGATGCTGACGATCATGGCAAGGCTTGGGCTGGTGGCGTTTGCCAGCGCGGCAAATGCCAGGTACAATACCCCCGCCGTTCCCCACGAGAAGCCCATCATCAGGGCGCTGGTCGTGCCGGAATGCTCGGGCGCAAATTCTTGGGCGGCAACCACCGCCACGGGAATGGTGGCGTTCGCCAGACCGCCGACCAGAAACGCCAGCGGATAAAACCAGATTTGGTCTGGATTGGACAAGACCAGCAAAATAAACAGTGGTATCAAGCCCAGCACGCTCGAGCGCAAGACTTTGGTTCGTCCCACACGGTCCGAGATCAAGCCGCCAACAATGCCGCCCAGGGCACTGGCAATCGAAAAGGTGAACAACGTCCAACCAATATGGTGTCGCAGGTTTCTCGAGTCAAAAACATAAGGAATCAGGCTCTGGTAGGTGACGGTGCTCAAAGACCTCAAAACACTGACCGCCCAGAGCAACCGAATCGGACCTTGAAAAACGCTCAAATAATCTCGCAAGGATTTGACTTTGCCACTCGAGCTTTTGGTGCTTGGGGTTAAAACAAAGGCGATGATGCCGATTAAGATGCCAACTGGCAGCAAGTAAATGATGCCGTGAAAACCCAGAACGCCAGCCGTCAATGGTCCAAGTGAAAGTCCTGCCGTGCCACCGGCACTGAAAATACTGGCGTACAAGCCTCGCCGCTCGAGCTTTGAGTTTGCTGCGACAAATGCCGCGCCCGACGGATGAAACACGGCGCTGCCAATGCCGCCGACAATCACAAACAAACCCAGCATCCACAGATTTGGGGCGAGTCCCATCATGGTCATGCCGAGTGCCGACAGCATTGGACCGGCGGCGGCAAGGTAACGGCGGTCAAAGCGATCACCCAGACCGCCGAACATGGGTTGCAGCACACTGCCGACCAGCGCCAGCAATGACACCAGAATCCCAGTTTCGACTTTGGTCACGTTAAAAGCCCTGGCAATGTCGGGTTGAAGTGGCGTGAGCAACGACGTGAAGTTGTCATTGACAAAATGCAGGGCGGTCATGACCATCACAATGGTTGTGCCGCTGACCGCCGACAATTTCAAACTCTGGTTTGCTTGGGTGCTCATGCGCGAGGCTCGAGAATTTGATATTGGCGTCGCATGGCGCCAGTTTACGCCTTCAAGTTGTTTTCCCCTGAATTCAGGGTCACTGTTGGGGTGACATGACATTCCACAATTGTTCAAGACTTTGTTCTATCGAAAACTGGGGTTGCCAGTTCAACCAACTCGAGATTCGTGTGATGTCCGCCTGTTGCCACGACACGCCCGCCGAACGCGCACTGCCCAGATCGCGCTCGAGAATCTCGCCTGTAAAGCCCGCAATTCTGGCGAGGTTCTGAATCAAATCCCTGGCTTGGGTTGCCTGCCCACTGCCCAGGTTGAAAAGCTTGTGTTCGGGTTTGACAGCCGTCGCCGCCAAGACTGCGGCTTTCGCTACATCTCGAGCATCAATAAAATCTCGGAATGCCTCCAGGGGTCCAAGGGTGATTGTTGTTCCCGAAGATTCCAAAGCGGTTTTGAAGAGTCTTGCGGCGCGTCCTGGCAGTGTGCCCTCATTCATTCCAGCCCCGAGAGGATTTGACAGGCGCAACACCACGCCATCCACTTGGTTGGTCAAACTGGCTTGAACCACCAGGGCGCTGGCAGCCAGTTTGGTGATGCCGTACTGACCATCTGGGCGGGTTGGAGCGTCTTCGGTCAGCGCATTCTGGTTTTGGGGCATTCCGTACTCGGCGGCTGATCCAACATGAACCAGTCGGGCGTTTGGTGCTTTTTGATTGATTGCCTCGAGCAGATTTGTGACGACCAGAATATTGTCACGCACCAATTCAAAACGTGTTCCCAAGGTGCGTCCGGCGCAATTGATGATCGCGCTGGGTTGATGCCGCTCGAGCGCCTGTTGCAAATCTTCAAGGTTGGTCAGGTCGAGCACCTGATGCAAGCCGGTGTCGTGGTGTCCAAAACCGATAGCATCAAAACCCTGTTGCTCGAGTTCGGTCTGAACGTGCCGCCCCAGAAAACCTGCCGCGCCAAAAACTAGTATTTTTGGCATGTTATTTGGGCAGGAAATGATCGTGGAGTTCGACAAATTGCTTGTTGGCAAGGTCGTAATCCTCTGGGCGTCCTATGTCGAGCCAGTAACCATCGAAGCGAAAACTGGCGGGGTATTCTTCTCGAGCCAGCAAATCGAGCATCAGGTTGTCAAAACCGAATGGCACGCCTTTGGGGTAACGCTCGAGGGTCTTTTTGGACAAGCCGTACACGCCCATCGACACGTCGTAATTCAGCGTTGGTTTCTCGGTGAAGGTTTTGATCAAACCGTCTTCGCCCTCCAAGACACCGAAATCAATTTTGACATCGCGCAGGTAGGTGCCAACTGTCAAGGGTCTGCCCGAGGCGGCATGGGTTTTTAGAAGTGTGCCGTAGTTCAGATCGGTCAGAATGTCACCGTTCATGACCAGAAAATGATCGGGCAGCTTGTCCAACAAGTTTAAAATCGGTCCTATTGTACCCAGTGGCGTGTCCTCGTAGGCGTAATCCACCTCGAGGTTCCAACGGTCACCGCCGCGCACATATGCCTCAATCATTGGTCCAAGATGCCCAAGCGCAATCGTGATGTTGGTAAAACCAAAATATTTCAGTTGCCGCAAGACCACTTCGAGAATTGCGCATTCATCACCCAAGGGAACAAGTGGTTTTGGCATGGTGGTCGTATAGGGGCGAAGACGAACGCCTTTACCGCCGGCAAGAATGACTGCGTGCATGATAGAACCTCCAAAAGAAAGTAGGCGACTCCCGAACAAATAAGTTTCAGGGCGCAGCAAGCTTCTTGACCATAAAACGCACCTTCTTGGTTTCAAGACGCACCTGACGGGCGAAACCGCTTCGGGCATGGTCGCAGCGCCCCTACGAAATAAAATTAAACGTTGTATTGATCGGTCTTGTACCGTGCCAAGTTTTGCGGATTCATAAACCATTCGGCGGTTTCGCGCAAACCCTGCTCGAGCGAGACAAGCGGTTTCCAAGAGGTTAGTGATTGCAATTCGGAACTGTCACAGACCAGGCGCATCACCTCGGAGGCATCAGGGCGCAAACGGGCGATGTCCTCGAGCACGGCAACCTCGCGGTTCATGACTTTGGCAACCAAATTAACCATGTCACCGACAGAAATTTCGGTGCCAGAGCCAGCGTTCAAAGTCTTGCCGTTGACCATCTCGAGCGGTGCAGTGCCGACCGCAACAAAGGCGGCGGCGGTGTCGGTGGCAAAATTAAAATCCCGGGTTGGGGTCAGTGCGCCCAAGGTGATTTCTTTCTTGCCAGCCGCAATCTGGCTGATAGTGGTTGGAATTACGGCTCGAGCACTCTGGCGCGGTCCGTAAGTGTTGAACGGTCGCAACGTGACGACGGGCAGTTCAAAGCTGAGGTAATAACTTTCAGCCATTTTGTCTGCCGCAATTTTGGATGCCGAGTACGGCGATTGCCCCTGCAACGGGTGGCTTTCATGAATCGGCACGCTGCGGGCGGTGCCGTAAACCTCGCTGGTCGAGGTGTGAATGATGCGCGGCGTGCCGAGTGAACGTGCCGCCTCGAGCACGTTCAATGTGCCGCCAGCGTTCGTCTCGAGGTAACTGCGGGGGGCTTGATAGGAGTACGGAATGGCAATCAGGGCTGCCAGGTGATAGACCACCTCGGCATCCTGCATGAACCTGAACGTGCTGCCGGCGTCGCGGATGTCACCCATGACAATTTCGATGTGCTCTAAGGTTTCGGGCTTTAACGTCTCGAGCCAGCCGTTGGAACCAAACGAGTTGTACTGCACCATCGCACGGACTTTGTGACCGGCGTTGACCAGCATTTCGGTCAGGTGCGAGCCGATAAATCCTTCTGCGCCAGTCACGGCGACGAGGCTGCTCATGCCTTTCCTCGATTGTTGGACAAAAGCCTGGATGTGGGGACGCGATTATTGAACATGTGTTCCTCCTCAAAATTTGTGAACCGATTAACCAAGGTATGGCAGTCTTTAAGGTCAAATCAGGTTAACATCATAAATCCATAACAACACAATCTCTCGGGCAGTTGCATGTTGTTCTCATACACTTTGCTTCAAGCAAGTGTACCAAGTTTGCCAACAATGCTTCTGGCGATCAACAGGGTCGCTATCGCAAAGATTGCCGAGGCAATCAATTCGCTTTGCGCCAAATTCACAATGCCAATCATGTCCGCCGGAATCAGCAGCAACCACAGCCGAACCAATATCGCCAAGGCGGTGGACAACACCACATCGGCAACGCGATTGTGAGCAATAAGAATAAACGAGGCAAAAAACCCCGCCCCGAGCAGCAATCCCTCGAGCAAGACGGTACTGAGGTCTTGGTTGATCGAACCTGTAACTGCGCCTCCCGCAAGACCGGAAATGATTAAAAAGGCAACCAAAACCAGGCTGTAGCGACCCAGTGAGGCGGCAAACACGTGCCTGGCAGAGATTCGGAATTGTTCGAGATCGAAAGTCACATGCAAAAGATGGTTCATGTTGCCACGGTAACGACCCAGTTCAAGTTCGGCAAAGCCCATGCTGAGAACAAGCGGTATGATCGCATAACTGCTCGGTGGAAGTTGACCAGAGACAACGCCGTACAGACTCATCAAAGCATTGAATGCCAACAGCAATGCCGAAAATGCGCCCTGTAAAACAAATGGGATCGCGCCAAGAACTTCGGGCAAAGTAAAAAGTGGCACGTTGAGGCTTTTGGTGTTTTGACCAAAGCGAAAAGCGATCACAGACGTGTACACAATCAACGCGAGCAGCCAAATAGCTGCCAGGATGAGGGTCTGTGGTAGATCAATCATGCCGTCCCAGCGCACAAAGGCGATTGCCAAACCAGGAATGGCAAAATAAAACAAGGAAAACGGACGCTCGAGGGTGAACAAAACTACGGCTGCCAGCGAATAAAGTGTCTGGGTTACAGCAATGATGGGCATCACCCCATCAGACAACCCCAAACCAGCTTGTAAGAAACTGGTCAAAACACTGACCAGAACCGTGCCGATGCCAAGCCCAAGCATCAAGACCCTGCCTGCCTGCTTGGGGGCACTCTGACCGCGTTTGATGTAACCCAATCGTGCCATGCCTTGCGACCACGCCCAAGAAAAAATGGCACCAAACACCAAACCTGCCGTCACGGTCTGGGTCGTCGCGTGGCTCGAGTCAGCATTGGTTAAATTAAAACCGACGATCATCAAACCAGAAAAGGCATATAGCAATCCCCTGGTGACTTCGATCCAGGACGGTTTTACCTGAATGGGTATAACTTGGCTTTTTTGGCGAAATGGCACCCGAGCGTACAGCGCCTCGGCGAGCACAAAGATGTCGTCCTGACCGTAAACTTCACGCGATGAGCGGTCATTGATGCCATCCATCTCGAGCGCCGCCGCGATCTCGAGCGGCGAGACAGCCGCCACACAGATTTCGTCCATTCGACGCCCAAGCACGTCTATCGGATCGGTTGAGCGCCGATTTGCTCCAGCGGAACTGACCGGTGGGTGCATCTGCTCCGAGTCTGGTTGTAATCCGAAGGGAACAAATTCTAGCCTTGCGCTCACGTGATGCTCCAGCTCGGGGCGAGTTGCTCCTCGAGCATCGTTTGATTGGTCTTGTCAGCCACCTCAAGGTACAAAGACCGATAAATGCCCAGGAAATTCTCGAGCGTGAAGCTGTTGAACACGCGGTCCCGAGCGGCGGCACCCATTTTCTGGCGCAATGGATGATCGGTCAGCAATTTCAGGCTGGCTCGAGCCACCGCCTCAGGATCGCGGGGCGGTACAACAAAGCCTGTATCGCCGACGGCTTCACGCACGCCGCCAACATCGGTGGCGACCAGTGGGCGACCTGCCGCCATGGCTTCAATTGCTGTGTATGGAAAGCCCTCAGAGATGCTGGTCAGTGCCACCACATGTCCAGCGTGGTAGGCATCGACGGTGACATCGACCCGACCCTCGAGAATCGCAGAATCGCTCAAACCCAAATCCTTGATCAGCTTTTGGCAGTGATTGTAATATCCTTCACCGCCCTTTGGTGTTCCACCAAAGACCCTCAATTTTGATTCCGGCAGTTGATCGTGGACGTAAGCAAAGGCACGAATCAAGGTGTCCACGTCTTTGATCGGGTCGATGCGTCCCAACCAGGAAATGGTTGGCGTGGTCGGCTCAAGACCCGTTGGGAAGTCGGCGGTGTCCACGCCGTTGTAAACACGTACAATCCGTTCTGGGTGAGCGCCACCCAGCAATTCCCAGCGGCGGTTGTAATCTGAACCAGGCGTAATCAAATCGGCTTCCATGTACCCAGTGTTCGAGAGCATTCGGTAAAAACGTAACAGCAAGGCTTTGACCGCCGGTGAATACGGCGAGCCGGTATAAGACAGATAGCGTTCGCGCAAGTAAATGCCGTGCTCGGTCAACACAAACGGTGTGCCGTGCGTCCAACGCGCGTTTAAGGCAACCAAAACTGGCAAGCCGTTGGAAACCGCGTGAACCAGATCACCCTTTGGCGCTTGAGCCGACAATGGACGCATCAGGTGCGCGATCAACTCGTTTGCCAGCATCGCATCTGCCAAGCTTGGTTCAACAATTCCAGCGCCAACTGTTTGCCGTCCACCCTCGAGCCACCTGCCGCGCCAGGTCTTGACCAGACGCTCCACTGAGTCTCTGGAGGTGAGTGCCGCATCCAGATTGGCATTGCAGCCGTACTGATGCAGTCCAAACAGGGCGTGAACAAAATCGCTGGTGGCAGTTTGAGAAGTGTTCAGCAGTGCTTCCAGAAAAGCTTGATGCAGTTGCTCAAACGGCACAAGGGTGGTTTTGTTGCGGGTTAGGGTGCGCCCGCCAAAATCGCCCCACAGACCAATCATGTTGACGCTTCGCAAATTCTCTGGCGCTTTCCAAACGCTCGTCTCGCTCGAGCTGGCTGCCACGGCATGAACGTTGAATTGGTACTCGGGCAAACCTTGCAGCAGTTGGTCGCACCAGACGCTGACACCGCCGTGGGCTTGCGGGTATGTGCCCTCAGTCACCATGTCAATCACGAGCGGAGTTTGTTTTGATCGCAGGAAATCGCTGGCACTGCCTTGTGATGTTGGCAGAATCAACCCACCAGCCGTACCAAGCGATTTACGCTTGGTTCGATTGGAAAAGAATTTGGTGATGTTGGTTGGTAGCATGATGTTCCAAACGGTGCAGATGTCTCGAGGTGGCGTGAAGTGCTGGGCGGCATTGATACTGGACGGGGATTATTGCAGCACAGGTTTCATTGCAATTCTCAAATGCCTTGACCAACCGTCACAATGTCGCCCGCTTGGGTGCTGCGAACAAAATCTGGTCCATAAGCGGTTCCAAAGGCGGGATTGGTCAATGGGATGTTGACGTTGCTGGCACCAGAGATGGTGACGGTACCCGCTGCCCGATCCCAGACGGCACTGGCAGCAGCGTTGTCGTAGGCAAATCGGGCTTTCATCTTCAAACCGAGGTCGGTCATCGAGAGGTTTTTGATCGGCAGATTCATCCAGGCGTCGTATTTTTGAGCAACTTTGTCTATAAAGCTGGTCAGCAAGCTGGTTGTGCCTGGCGTGTAAAATTGCAAGTTTGTTTGGTGGAAATAATGTGGATTGAACGAACCGGTCAAGATATGGTCCATCGCGGTGTTGGCTTCTTGTTCCATGATCTCGTCTATCGTAAAGTCACGTCCCCAGAACGTGCGGTAAAGGTGATTGTATTCGCTCACCAACAAAGCTGGAGTTCCCGTGTTGTAAAAAACGTTGACCGGAAAACGCGGCACAAGCATGATGTTGTTGGCGGGCAACGTTGCCGCATCGAGCCAAACACCGGTATTGGGGCTAGGGTTATTTTGGTTGCAGTCTTTGGCTGGATTAGGAGTATTGGTGGCAGGATCAATCCAATCGGAAGCACAAACAGGAGCAGTGGTCGGCGCTGAGGTGTTTGCGCCCAAGAATTGAACGCCGTATTGCTGGGCTGCCCGAATCAAGGCTGGGTTCGCATGGCTCTTGCCGTAATTGCGTGGTGGCGCTGCCTCGTCCATGTAACCCAAACCAGAGTGATTTCCGATGACCAGTGAACTCGAGTCAAATTCGTTGCCGATCAGGTTTAAGCCCGTGGCACTTCTGGCAATATTGATATTGAAGCCAATTTCGTCACTAAACAATGCCAAATCTGCTTGTTGGGTGGCTGGTGGAACGGGCAAAGTTATTGGTGAATCAATGTATATGTGTGTCTTGGTGTGGTTCATCCACCTGAAGCTGCTCTTGTAGCATTTTGCTTTTGAAGTGAATGGGTCTTTTCCGACTGGAACACGACCGCAAGTGTTTGGTGCCGTGGTGTCAAAACCGCCGCCTGGAAGATCGGTGTTGAACGGCAGACCGTTAAACAAAAAGTCAAATTTAAAGCTCGAGAATTTATTGTGGGCGATGCGGAATTTGCTTTGCCAGTTGACGGTGTTGACCAAATCATTTGGACGCAAACGGAATTCGACAGTGGTTGAATTTTTGTTTGTCACAGGGTCCCAAACATCGTTGGGAATAAATACATCATCGACATGAGCCGAAAAGTACATTTGTTTCTCGCCCAAGAACACACCTCGAGAAACCCAACGAATTAGACCGTACGAAAGCAGTACGGAATGGGTCAAGTACGGGTTGTGTGCCATTGTCAGTGCCAGCACCTCACGACCGTCCGGTGTGGCGTTCAGGGCGGCAACCACGCCGCTTGCGGTGGTCAAGATGGGTACGGCATTACCAACTACCGATGCTGTGTAGGTGTAAGCATAACGAATTGGAATCGTAATGCTCGGTTGTAAAAATGGAAAGATTTGTTGCCCCTTGGTGGTCAGTTGGGCATTCAAAGGGGCTGAAGTCGTATCCACTGCACCCGTATAAACCATGCCTGTATTGCCTGTATAACTGGCATCTACGCCGTCAGGGTAACTGTAAAGATCAACCTCTCGGGCTTTGTATTGGGCTTCGTAAGAACGCAACATGGTCCATTCGGCTGGGGTAAATGCTGAGGCAAAACCAGTAGGACTAACCCAGGCAAGGTTGGCAGTGGTCAGCAAAATCCCGTTGTAATTACCAAGTCCTGCATCAGTCTCGAGATAAGCTTCAGTCAAATCGGTGGTCGAAGCGATCAAGGTGTCAAACGGTGTACCTATTTGTTTTAGAAATGCAGTGATGGCAGCCAAAGTGGTTTCGTCGCTGGTCGCCGCGACCACCAACAACTTCAATTTGACTTTTGGCGCTGCGCCAGGTGCAAAGCGGGTCGAAACTCGAGTGTTGTGAAAGGCTTCGACCTTTACCTTGCTGCCAGCCTGAAAACCATCCACGCTACCAACTTCAACCTGTGGGGGTGGTTGATTGTTGACGGATGGCAGAGGATGTTGACTGGTCTTGGAGCTGCTTGGTACAAGCCCTGTATTTTCGTCAATTGGGGTTTGTTCTGTGCTTTGGCAAGCGATCAACGCGGCGCAAAGTAACGAAGCGCCGAGCAGATATTTGATTGATTTTGATTGAGTGAAAAACGTGCTCATGAATTGCCTCTTTCTTGTGGGTCATTTTTCTTGTTTACAGTGACTTGGACCTTCTAAACGCTTGGGCTTCTTTTTATTTTTTATATCTTTTGTTGTCCAGTAAATTAATTTTGCACTCCTGAATTTTGAACATCATTTTTGCGAAATTCAAACCATTCTCTGGCGTCGTTATTTTGTTAGACTTCAACACATCATTTGGAATCAATGATTTTTTGTTTTGAACTGTTACCAACCGCATCCAGTTTGAAAACCCTGCTGTACCCGATTAAGAAACCACACCATCATGCGAACACTTTCAAGATGAGCCGAGGCGTGGGGGCAGCCAAGATCAACAAAACGACTGTGAAGTATTTCAATCTAGACTGCTCACATCTCTTTGCTTGTTTTAGAGGTGTTCGGCAATCTGGTTGAACCTGTGCAGATCGTATTAACTTGAATGTTCGCCAAACGGTTCAAGCGCTAGAAAGATTGTACAAAGTGGCGTATTAATTCGGCGTTAAGCCAACTTTAGTCGTTGCTCAAAGGTTTTTTGCCAAATCAATAGGAATTTGATAACTTCTATCATTATTTATTTACTTTCATTTAATACTCACCGTTAAATGAATGTTGGCGGATCACATTTGACATTCTCATGAAGGTTTGACCTAAAAGAATTGTGTCCGACGTAGTCTGTGATGATGTCCTGAAGGTTGCAAGGTTGTGAAGTAATATATTAAGGATGGACTAACCCGACTCTCACTTTACGCAATACTATATTGAGGTTTAATAACCAAGTCTTAATGTTTGTGCCAATTTCTGAAAAAAATCTCGAGCGTGGGACTAAGATGAAAAAAGATTAAAGCTTCAGACGATCAGGCATATATCGCGGTTCCGACAAGTCAAAACGTTCTCACTCGAGCGTCGCCATTTCTAAAATTGAATCTATAAATTTGTCCTCAAACCAGTCAAAACCAGCACAATCAAATCAAACCCTACAGGAGTGTGATTTTTGAACAATCAAACCAATCAAATCTTGAAGTTGCCTCTTTGGGGAACGGCGCAACTCGAGTTTGAAAATCAAGCGGTTCCAATCCGAAAAAAAAGTTTAGCCATTCTTTATTATCTTGCACTCGAGGGAGCCACCAATCGAGATACTTTAGCCGACTTGGTTTGGGACCGTTTGGATGCAACTTCAAATTTAAGGGTTGAATTGCATGACCTGCGGCTCAAATTACAACCGCTGGGCGTTCAAGCCTTCCCGCGTGGGCAAAATCCACTTCGATTGCCCGATGGCATCATGCTCGAACCAACAAAACGCAACACGGAATCACGCAATGTCAGCGTTCAACCGATGGATGGTTTGGAACGCGGTCTGGATCAAATTTCGACCGCGTTTGAACAATGGCTGGCAGCCCGCCGCCGAAGTCTGATCGATCCAGTTCAAGCCACCTGGGGACGTGAGAAACTAATCACAAGTCTGGCGGCGCAAGTTCAAAACGCCAGCGTTCTGGTGCTCAGGGGTTTGCCAGGATTTGACACGACCAACGTGGTTCGAGAATTGGCACGAAGCCTCAATTTGAGCTTTGTCGAGGGATTGACGGGTCCTGCCAAATCTTTAAAATTTCTCAAACAACCCTTTGCCCAAAATGCGCTCGAGAATATCGTCGAACATGTTGAGGGTTTGGTGGTGGTGTCACTCAGCACTTTTGGAGAATTGCCGCGATTGATTCTGGAACTTGAGGAACGGCTGAGCGATTCGAGACTGATTTATGTTGACCTCAAACCGCTCTCGTGGGCTGACGCCCGCAGCGGACCGCTGGCAC
Organism: Deinococcales bacterium; assembly: GCA_025352125.1. Lineage (GTDB taxonomy): Bacteria > Deinococcota > Deinococci > Deinococcales > JAAFIG01 > JANXTZ01. The sequence goes on from JANXTZ010000017.1 coordinate 41,382, forward strand.
AAATCAGTTTTTCGCAGGCGGCACAATATTATCTTGAAACCCAAGGCAATCCAACCCATTTGCAATACCTGCTGGCGGGCAGCCAAAACAAGGTGCACCGACATCAGCCTTACAGCAAAATTGCCTCCAAAATCCAACTCGAAGCCCGCGACCTTGGTCACGAGGCGCGGCTGGCACTCGAGCGGCTGAGCATTCAACCAGGGTCTATTCCCGATGGGCTGATTCAAGCCCTGGTTGCCGAACCTTATTTGGACGAACTCGAGCGCAGTGGTTGGCTTCGGTTTTCTGACGCCTGGTACATCAGTTATGAAAGCGTGCGGCGACTGATTTACACCTCCAACAAACCTGGTTTTCGGGTTCGTACACACCAACTCGCGGCACGCTATTTTGAAAGCATCAACGAACCACTGCAAGCCGCCTTTCACCGTTCTGGTGCGCTCGAACCAAGCGATTGGGAAGAGTTGCTCGAGTTTTCAGACCCAATTCAACGTCTGGCGCTCGAATACTGGTTGAGCAAAGAACTTCACCGCAATCTCAGAAATACACTCAACGTCAAAACACCCAAAACCTTGCAAAAGTCTGTCGATTTAAAGCGCGAACTGCCAGTGCTGGAAAATGACCGTTTTGGCACCGGTTTAGAATTTGAAGACAGTGCCATGCGTTTCGTGCGTGCCAGTATGCAGCCCGACCCAGCCGGCATGGAATTTCATTTTTTTGATCAAGCCGTGGTGATTTGTGCCAGGGGGCAAGCTTTCAGTGAGCATCTGTTCGGCATGGGTTTAACTGGTCAAGCCGTTCCCCTCGAGTTTGGACTTTTGGGCGGAAGACCACGGCTGATCTTGCTGGACATCGGTGCGCCCAGCATGGTCGGTGACATCACGGTGCTACCGCTCGAGGAACACTTTGAACACTGGATTTACATTCCGTCCGGTACTGGTTTTTACGTTCACTCACGACTTGAAAATGGCATTGTAGACCTGGAGCTTCATGCCTATACGGTCATCGAAAACCATTCACCTGACTCGCTCGAGGTCGAGTGTTACCCACTTGGGTCAGAAGATTGAACACCAAACTTTAATTTTGTCAGATTTAGTGTTTAAAACGATGATAAAAATGATGCTCTGATCAGGCTTATTCATCATTGCCACTCATGATATGTCGGTCGCACCATGAATTGGAAACAATTAGAATCATCATCTTTTTGACACCGCAATCGATTTCATTAGGCTCATAAAGTTTCCAAGGTTATTAGATTTAACCAACCTAACATGCAAAGCGCATGAATAAACTACTTAGAACGAACAAATGGTTGCTTTTTGGTGTTGGCTTCGCGTCACTGGTTGCTTGCTCATCACTTCCACCGCAAGAAGACACCCAAACGTTTATCCCCGACGATTCAGCCTTGGCGCTCAGGGCTAATCTTCCAGCCTTAAACTCATGGACAATCCAGTTGGATGCCTACACCAACGGACTTGCAGGCATCAAAGCCTCAGACTTTCAAATGGCGGTGGTCGATTACTCGAGCGACGGCAGCAACTCGGGCAAATGGAGCCGAAGCGAAATCAGAGACGCCAAAGCCAACAAACAACTGCTCGCCTACGTCTCGGTCGGAGAGGCTGAAGATTACAGGTACTACTGGTCAAGCAGCAATAAAGTTGGCAGCCCAGCCTGGATCACCGCCGCCAGTCCCAACCATCCTGGGCAATACACTGTTGATTACTCGAGCAACCTGTGGCAAACCATTGTCTTGGGTTACGTTGATAAGATTATCAATCAAGGATTTGACGGGGCTTACCTGGACAACGTCAATGCTTACAACAGCTTGGGTGCAAGTGCTGCGACAAAAACCCAGATGGTCAACTGGATTTGCAAAATCAGCCAGTTTGCCAAAACCAAAAATCCAAATTTTAAAATCCTCACCCAAAATGCTTCAGACCTGATCTGGGTCAACAACGGGGCACTGGCTGCCTGTATCGATGCAACCACCCAGGAATCCATCTGGTTTAAAGCCGGTGACGTTCGAACATCGGATGCAAACCGAGCGCAACAACTGAAAGACGCTGCCGAATACAAGCGTCTGGGTAAACCCGTCTTTGCGCTCGACTTTGCAAGAACAGCGGCAAACGTTGCCGAAGCGTACACAAAATCAAAAGCCAGCGGTTTGATCGAGTATGTGACCGATGCAAATCTTGATGTCTTACGGATCAATCCAGGTTTTGATCCAGCGCCCGGAACAACGCCAACACCGACTCCAACACCGACCCCAACACCGACCCCAACACCAAGTGCCGACCTGAGCCTTACGGGCAATGTAACCCCAAACCCTGTCGTTGTGAATGCAAACCTTAGCTACTCATTTGGCATCAAAAACGTTGGTCCAAACGCTGCCAGCAACCTCAAGTTCACAGACACCATGCCTGCGAACACCAAACTTGTCTCGAGCAACCCAAGCCAGGGGACTTGCAGTGTCAGCGCCAACGTGCTGACTTGCACCTTGGGCGGTCTGGCACTCAATGCAAGCGCTCAAATTACCGTGGTTGTCAGCTCAAGTGTCGCTGGAACGCTGGTCAACACCGCCCAGATCAGTGCAAGCGAAGTTGATCCTGTCGTCGCCAACAATTCTTCAAGCTTGACCACGACGATTCAAGCGGCACCAACGCCGACACCGACCCCAACGCCGACCCCAACGCCGACACCAACGCCGACACCAGGCAACATCAAACTTCCGCCAGTCGGCAAAATCTCCTGGGATTGGCAGATCGGCGCGGGTGGCGACAGCAATGTGACCATACCAGCAGGTGTTACCTTGTTGGATTTGGACGGCTTCAACATTTCCGCCGCCAAAGTTGCCAGTCTCAAAGCCGCCGGTGTCTACACCGTGTGCTATATCGATGCGGGCAGTTACGAAGATGGTCGTCCAGACTCGAGCCAGTACCCAGCCTACCTCAAAATTTACAAAGACACCCAGTGGAATGAATGGTTTTTGGACATCCGCGATGTCTTCAAGCCCAACAGCGTCCTGGCACAATTGCTCACGGCACGTTTTCAAATGTGCAAAGACAAAGGTTTCGATGCGCTCGAGCCCGACAACCTGCAAAACGATGAGAACACGGCAGGCTTACTGAGCAAACAAGAACAAATTGATTTTAATGGCTGGGTGGCAGACACCGCACACAAGGTTGGACTGGCAGTCTTTCAGAAAAATGGTCCCGATAACATTTTATTAAAAGACCGAACCGGTAAAATGCTGGTCGAAAAATTCGACGGAATTCTGAACGAAGAATGCCAGCAGTACAGTGAATGCGGACCTTTGGCAGAATACGTGAAGCGTGGAAAACTGGCATTGAACTCGGAGTACGCTGGAAGTTTGGACTGTAATCTCTCTGGTTCGTTGGTAATCAACTCGATCATGAAAGATTTGAGCTTGACCGGCGGCAACATGAGCGGCTATAAACGACAAAGCTGCAATTGAATCCCAAATAAGAACGTCTGAAATTATTGAGACTCGAGATTCAATCTCGAGTCTCAATGTTTATCGTTGTAAGGTTTAATCTGGTTTAACACGTATTCAAGTTGCTTTTGGCTCGATTAACTGAAAGTGTTTTCAATTATTGCTTCAAGAGCACACTGAGGTTATTTGAACCAGAATTTGCCACGACCAGATCAATCCGACCGTCGTTGTTCAAATCACCGGTGGTTGCGCCTGAGGGACTTGTGCCAGCCGTGAAGTTGAGGGGCGCGGCAAAACCACCGGCATTGTTACCGATCAAAACATTGACATTGTTTGTTAAATCTTCATTAACGACAACCACGTCAAGTTGTCCGTCGCCGTTAAAGTCTCCCAGACTGACCGCTGTGGGAATGGCTGGCAAGTTGATTGCCTGTGAAGTGGCAAAGCTGCCCGAGTTGTTGCTCAACAACACGCTGAGTTGCGTGTCTAGGTTGTTATTGGCGGTCACGAAATCCAGTCGCCCGTCATTGTTAAAGTCCCCGCTGGCAAACATGGTTGGACGGTTCGCCACGGTAAACAGTTTTGGCGTCAAAAAGTTACCAGCCCCGTCTCCGAACAACAAGCTGATCTCGCCTGCCTGGCTTGGATGACTGAGCAGCACGGCAACATCAAGATGACCGTCGGCATTGAAATCACCGCTCAAGACGCTCGACTGGTCGCTGCCCGCACGGAAGCTCGAGGCTGTCGAAAACACACCAGCCCCAGTTCCGAAAAGGACACTGACCGTGCCATCAATGTTGTCCGAAGTGCTGACCAGATCGAGCTTGCCGTCGCTGTTAAAATCTCCTGAGGCAATCGAATTGGGATTTGTACCGACCACATAATTGGTTGTAACAAAGCCCCCCGTACCATTTCCAATCAATACGCTGATTGTGCCAGCATTTTGGTTGGCGGTCGCCAAGTCAAGAATGCCGTCGTTGTTGAAATCACCGCTCGAGATTGCCGTTGGCGCAGCACCCACCGCGACAGAGGTGGCAGCGGCAAAACCGCCACTTCCATTTCCAATCAAAATGCTGACTGTACCAGCAGCCTGGTTGGCGCTTGCCAGGTCGAGTTTTCCATCCTGATTGAAGTCACCAGAAACCACCGCCAGCGGCAGTGTGCCGGTAGCAAAGTTGGTGAGGGCACCGAATCCAGCCGCAATTTCTGGATTGCTCGAGTTGCGAAAACGGTACACGACAGGTTTGATCGAAGCGTTATCACCTGAACGGGTTAAAGCGCTCGAGAGACTGACCTCAACCTCCTCGCCAGGTTTGAACGGGACGGTGGGCGTGTAACTGAGGGTGGTGCCAGCTCCAGAATAAATTCCGTTGTTGAACGTTCCGCCAGCCACCTTGCGTTGTCCGGTTTGAAAGGCTTGAACCACAAAACTTGAATCTGTTGGTGCGTTCATGGCTTGACAAAATGATGCACCAATGCCCGAACTTGACGAGATATTTTTGCTGTTTGGTGCTGGCACAACCGATTCCATCTTGACCCCAGGGGAAGTGGTGAGCAATTCTGGATTTGGAAATACGCCAGAAGCCATTGCGGTGTGAACATCACAAAGGGTGCGTTTGTTAAGGGTTGACGAACCATAAAATCCACTGCCCGAAAGCAAGTTGATCAGCGGGTTGACGTTTGGCAAACTTGAAATCAACTCTTGAAGACGCCCGCTTCCTTTGGCATCGGTCTGCTCCTCGAGGCTTTGGGTGGCGATTGAATCCGTTTCTACGGCGACCAGGACTTGAAAGGCAAAAACAAATGGTGTGGCAACACGGGACGGTTGGCGCGGCAAGTAAAAACCAAGTGTAAATTGCCCTTTGTAACATGAGGCATCGGTGGTGAATGCACAGGTTGAAGGCGTGGTCGGAATGCTCCGTCCGCCCAAAAAGTTTCGTGCCACAAAACCGTAATCAAGAACATCGGCATGAGCATTGGGATTTGAGGGGCTGGGATCGGTATAAAAAACATTGGCATCGGCTTGTACCTTATCCACTTCGCCCGTGGCAGGGTTTCCAGTGCGGGTATAAATTTGCATGTCTGCCAAGTCCGGATTGACAACTACGCCGCGCACGGTTGAACGCATTCCGTGCGATGGTTTGATGGCTCTAAAAACGTTGGCACCATTGGGAAAAGTGTCGGTGTCAATCACAGGTACATTTGCGCCACTCACGACAGTGTTAAACATTGTTCCCAATTTTGAAGCCGCCCAACTGGTGCCGTAGGTGGGGTTGGTACCCGCTTTGTCAAAACTGGTGGCTATCAGGTTTAAATTGCTAAAAGGCGTTGCGCCAACGTTGGCAACCTCAAAGGTGGCTTGAACGTAACGGCTTGGCGTACCAAACGGTGTCAAATCATTGATGTCCAAAAATTGGACTTGACGACGACGAAAATTAACCGCATTGTCAAGCACCCCAGATATTGTTCGGTTTTGTGCGCTCTGCGATTTCAATGGGTTAAACGTGGCATTGGCAACTGGATTGTCTTGATCGCGCAAATCGATTGAGATGCTCAACAAACCCAAAATGCTCGAGTCGGCGGTTGGGATTGGTTTTGGAGTTGGAATGGTATTGCAGGCACTCAGTGCCAGGAATGCAAAAAGAATGAATCGTTTCATAAAGCCTCCGTTTTATAGCAATTTAAATCAATAAAATTTATTTCAACAGTTTTTTAAATTAAAAAACCTTCATAGAAATAGTGTGATTTAAAGCATAACACCTAAAAATTGATTTATAAAATGACATTAGATGCGTTTAAGTAAATTTTATGTTTTAAAATCATTAAAATAAAAACACTTCGAGCAACCCAAAGAACATTGCCTCCTACGGCTGAAAATTGACAGTTTCGACATTTCATGCAAAATATGGCAAGTTCATTCTCTTCCCATATTGAATCGATTGTATCGGGCTGAACATAAATTTAGCGTTAAGCGCATTTGATCCGTGAATTAGCGCTACAACCTGCCGTTCTTGCATAATCTCAGAATGAGAATGTTCTAATTTAATGTTCTGTTTATGACCGCCGTAAACAAATTGAGGATTGCTCAATGCGATCAACTTTCAAGCGAAAGGTACACCTCGTGTCTGTACTCAACACTGCAAATGCTCACAATCGATTCTCTTTAGGGTTGTAAATCAATAACTGTTAATGTAAAAGCTGCTTGTTCACTTAATGCTTAAAACGCTAAAACTTTACACTTTAAAACTTTGGATTTACACATTGCTGGCTCGAGCTTGGTTTTGGACATCAAATTCAAATGATTGCCAGCCGGTAATCTTTCGTCGTCAAACTCTAAAAGTGAACCCTTACCTAAAAGCCTAAGCATTCTGGCGTAGTGCAAAAAGCACAATTGCGTAGTACACTTTCACAAAGCTCAAACGGAAAGGCGGTGCATGGCAATGGTGAAACTCGAGAACAACCTCAATACCAAGATCGTTCTTGCCGTGTTTGCATTGCCCAATGCCGCTCGAGGTCTTGATGAACCCATATTTTCGTCGTTTTGATTCGGTTTCAAACTGAACTCCGGCGGAATACATCCCGCCGGAGTTTTTTGTAATTCAAAGGAGCCAGTCATGGTCGTGCCAATCAAAGAATCCCATCGAGCCATTGCTGTCAAACTCGAGCTTGATCTCGAGCATCCGTTCCATTTTGACTTTCAATCTTTTTCTTATTTGAGGACATCATTATCATGCTTGACGCCAAACCAAAACCACAAATTACGACAGCGCCTCTGGCGGGTGTAAAAAACGTCGGTTGGACGATCACCAAAGTTCGTGTTCCAACACCGCCAAAACCAAATGCTGCACGGACATGATGTGCAGAATCAAAACTGACTGAAATCTTAGATTTCAGTCAGTTTAAGGTTTGCGAAACAAACCCCAGATTGTTGCCATCAAAGACAATGCCAGACCCGCGAACAACGAATACAACAACGGATTCAACTCGAGTTTGGGTTCGTTCAAGGCGGGCACCTCTCGAGAGGCGTAAAAACCAACTTGCGAGGTTGGCGACAAGACATCCAGGACCGTCGGAGCATCTTGCAGGTTCGAGCTGAGGCGCAAAGCGGACGCTACACTGCTGACCTCGGTGACACCGTACTTGCTCAATGGATCGTACAGGCTGACAAAAGCCCAGTAGCGGTACGCGTCGCCTGGCAATTGCGTGGTCAGAACAATATTGGCACCATCAACCACAACACCGACCCTAGATGAGACTTGGGCAGCCTGCGGTGCATTTTTGGCAGTTTCAAGCAGCGCGTTCCAACCATTCACGCGCAGGTGATAGCGCCAACCGCGCCCTGGTGGCGAATGAAAACCAGTCGATCCAAATTCCTCAATACCGCCCCGTTCAGAGTTCAAAAAAACATCAATGACCGGTTCGCTAAAACCATTTGGGGCACGTTCTGGATTTTGCACACTGCCAAACGAAATTTTTAACTCGAGTTTTTGGTTGACCTCACTTGCCGTGAAGGTTCGAATATCCAAAACGCTGCCGTCTTTGACCGTGCTTGGCAGGGCGTAAACACCGTCGCCGAGGGCGTCGCCTTGTGGGTCTGATACTGAGAACAAAACCGTGCCCGCCGCCGAGACGTTCGAGGCGCATGAGAGCATCAGAAACACCATGAAACGGGATGTAAAAATTGGAAATTGAAGAAGACAAAAACGCATCGTGGGCAGTATATCGACAATCGATGAGCTTATTAAGAAGCCTCACATTCAAATTTTGGGCATGGGTTTGGGAATGGGTCTTGAACGAAGGCGTTTCTCGAGCAAAACCCTGATCAAAACGGCACTCAGTGCCCGAGGTTGATGTTGCCCCTCGCCATTCTGGGTTAATCGCGCCATGTGCACCGCAATCCCAGCCTGACGCGCCAGCACCAAATCGAGTTTCACTTGCTGGGCTCGTTCGGCAAGGTATTTTTCCAGGGTTGCTCTTGAGATTGGTGCATCGTTTACCAGCACAACGTCGGGTTTGCGTCCAAGATGTGCCGCAACCGCCTGACAGTGATCAAAGACGCTCAGTCCGTCTGTTTCACCGTGTTCGGTCATGATGTTGGCAACATAGACAATTGTGGCGGTGCTCTGCTTGATGGCTCGAGCCAGATCGGGCACCAGCAACGGCGGAATGACGCTGGTATACAGGCTTCCAGGTCCCATCACGATCATTTCGGCATTTAAAATTGTTTCCACCGCGCCAGGAATTGCCGTCGGTTGATCGGGTTCGAGTCTGAGCTGTTTGATCCGCCGTCCAGCCGCCTGCTCGCGCAGGGTGCTCTCGCCAGCGATCACGGTGCCATCCTCGAGTTCGGTCATCAGGGTGGCGGCACTGGCGGTGGCAGGCAACACCTTGCCTCGAACGTTCAAAATATTGTTCAGTGCCATGATGGCGCTGCCAAAATCACCGCGCTCTTCAGAGAGTGTCGCCAGCATCAAATTTCCAAAAGTATGTCCCTCGAGTTCTTCGCCGCGTTTAAAACGGTGCAACAACAATTTTGCCAAATCTGGCGAGTCTGAGAGCGCCGCATAACAATCGGTCAGATCGCCCGGTGCGGGCATGTCCAGAGACTTTCGCAAACGCCCACTCGAGCCGCCGTCGTCGGTCACAGCCACAATTGCAGTGATATTGCTCGAGTACCGTTTCAAGCCAGACAGCAGGTTGCTCAAGCCAGTCCCGCCGCCTATCGCCACAATTTTTGGACCCTGCCCCAACGCCCGTATCCTAAAAATTCGGTCCAAGGTTTCGCTCGGGCTCGAGCCGAGCGAACGCAGCAGTGAACGGTTCAAGCCGATCACGCCCAACCAACCCAACAAGACGCCCAAGACCATCAAGATTGCCGCCCAGCCCCAGCGCCCCAATTGCAGCATTTCGGAGATATCAATCAGTCGCGCCGTAAAATTGATAAAAAAATTGCGCTGCTCACCAACCCGCGTCCAGGCGACAAAACCGCCCATCAACACCAGCACGCCCAACAAAACCAGTGCCAGGTAGCGTTTGACTTTTAAACCAGGAATCAGCCAACGCCACAAACCCATCCAGAAGGTGCGTCTGGATTTCACGCACCACCCTCACCCTTCTCGAGATCACGGTGCGTGACCGTGCTGGCGTACTGCGATAAATCCCTGGACAGGGCTTCAACCACCGCGACGCTGCGATGAAAACCGCCCGTGCAACCAATAGCCACCGAATAACTCGAGCGTTCTGAACGTCTGGCGAGTTCGGTGTTGGCGGTCACAAAATCGCGCAACAACTGATAAAACGCCGTGCCTTCACTCGAGAAGACGTGCTGACTGACCTCTTGCTCGAGACCACTTTTGTGCTTTAACTCTGGATCGTAAAATGGATTGGGCAAACCGCGAACATCCAAGACCAAATCGGCGTCCCTTGGAGCGCCGTGCTTGAAACCAAACGAGCTGAGCGACAAGGTGAAAGCCTGGTCCTGACCAAATAAACTGCGCAATTTTGCAATCAGTGCCTTGGCACTGAGTAAAGACGTGTCGATCACCACATCGGCGTGCGATCTTAAATCGGCGAGCACATCGCGCTCTGCCCGCAAGTCGCCCAACAGCGTTGACTCGTGAAGCGGATGGGTGCGCCGCGTAAAACCGTAACGCCGAATCAGCACGTCATCGTCTGCCTCGAGATAGACCACCACCGGTTTGAGGCTGACCGATTGTAACCAGAATTCAATATCACTCAAAAAATGTCTGGTTCTGGCGTCCGTTACCACCGCCACCTGCGTTAGCCCCTGCCCCAAGCACAACTCGAGCAGTGAAAGCCACAGTGGCGGAGGCAAGTTGTCGGCGGTGAAGAACCCAAATTCCTCGAGCGCATGAACCGCCGTGGTTTTGCCCGCGCCTGAAAGCCCTGTGATGATGACAAAACGATTCACGAGAGGAGTTTAACAAGCTTGAGGTGAAAAGAGCTGCTCAAGTTAACCCAACTCGACGCTCGAGGCGTCGGACAGGATCAAACGGTGCACCCGAGGAATCTTGATGGAGCCGCGCACTGTGGCTTTGCGTCCGATCAGACACTCGTGAAGGCGCACCGTTAAATTCTCCAAAATTGCCTCCTCCTGAATGACCGAAAACTCAACCTCCATGCTGGTCAGTTTTGCGCCGTCTCCAATGCTGGTGAACGGTCCAACGTAAGCATTCTCGAGCATCACGTTTTCGCCAATCAACGCCGGTCCAATGATGGTCGAATTCGTGACCTTGGAACCCTTGCCTATTCTGACCCGACCCACCACCCTCGAGTTGATGACCTCGCCATCGTTTTGCTCCACTATGGTTTCGAGGATCAAACGGTTGGCATCCAGCAAATCCTCGTGTCGTCCGGTGTCCTTCCACCAACCTTGGACCTCAAGTCCGTAAACATTGCCTTTTTCGACCAGCAACTCCACGGCTTCGGTCAAAACATACTCGCCTTTGGCAGACAGTTTTAAACCGTCAATGATCTCGAGGATGCTGTTTTTGAGCACGTACACGCCTGCCACCGCCAAATTTGAGGGTGGAATTTCGGGTTTCTCGACCAGTGCTTTGATGCGTCCAGAATCGTCGAGCACCGCCACACCAAATTCTTTTGGATTCGGCACGCTCACCAGCGGAATCACGGCGTCATAACCACCAGTGTTGAAGGCTTCAACGAACCTTTGTATGCCATTCTCAAACAAATTATCGCCCAGGAAGACGCAAAAATCCTCACCGTTTAACCAGTCACTTGCCTGTTTGACCGCATGAGCCGTGCCAAGTTGCTCTGCCTGACGGATGTAGGATAATTTCACGCCCTCAACCTCGAGCGATTCTTTCTCGAGCGCGGCGCGAACCAGATCGGAGACGATCAGACCAATCTCAAAGATGCCCGCCTCGCGCAGTGCTTCAATGGCATAAACGATAATCGGTTTGTTTGCCACGTTTAACAGTGGCTTTGGAATGGTGTAGGTGAGTGGGCGCAAACGAGTCCCCAGACCTGCGGCTGGAATCAAACCTTTCATGACGACCTCCGATAAACAAAACTATCATGCAATCGATGTTAAAATCCTAAGTTGATGAGTGCAGAAAAAAAGATTTTCTTGACTGGCGGTTCAGGGCGCATGGGTTCGAGCTTGATTCCGCTCTTGAAAGTCGCGGACTGGACGGTGGCAGCCCCATCCAGCTCGAGTGTCAACATTCTCGAGCCATCAACCTTAGATCGGTTTCTCGAGGCATTTAAACCCAGTGTGGTGCTTCACCTGGCGGCTTACACCGATGTTGCAAGCGCCGAACAGCAAAAAGCCTTGTGTTGGCAGGTCAATGTCGAGGGCACCCGCAATGTCGCTCGCGCCGCCAACGCAATTGGGGCGCGAATGGTTCACATTTCCAGCGATTACGTTTTTGACGGCGAACACGGCGATTACCTCGAGTCTGACACGCCAAACCCCAGCAATTATTACAGCCTGACCAAAGTTGTCGCCGAAGAGGCGAGTCGCGCCGCAAAAGATGTTCTGATAGTCCGTACCAGTTTTAAAGAATCCACTTGGCGTTATCCAATGGCGTTCATGGATCAATTCACCAGCGCCGATTATGTCGATGTGATTGCGCAGGAATTCTGCCTGTTGCTCGAGCATCTTGAACTGGTTCAAATTGACATTCTGAATCTTGTGACGATGCGCAAAAGCGTTTTTGAACTTGCCGTGCAACGCAATCCAACACTTTTGCCAGGCTCGAGGTTGGATGCTAAAGTGCACATTCCACCCGATGTCAGCCTGAATATCTCGCAGTGGCAGGAACTCAAACGGTCATTCAAACTTGCTTAAATAAGGTGAAATCTGTATTATCTGCAACGCAAAGCCCGAAAGGTTGTCGCATGTTTAGGAGCATTCTGGTCACTGGCGGGTGCGGGTTTATCGGCGCAAACTTTGTTCGTTTGCTGCTCGAGCGCGGCCATGCCAAGATCGTGGTGCTCGACAAACTCACCTACGCCGGACGGCTCGAGAATTTGGCAGGTGTGGATGTGCCAATTGTTGTTGGTGACATTACAAACCTCGAGTTGGTGCGCCATGTTTGCAAAACCCACAACATTGACCTGATCGTCAATTTTGCCGCCGAAACCCATGTTGATCAAAGTATTCTGAACCCTTTTGTTTTCACCCAAACCAACGTTCAAGGCACGCACGTCTTGCTCGAGGTCGCCCGAGAACTGGGAATTCGTTTTCATCAGATCAGCACCGATGAAGTCTACGGCACCATCGACGGCGATCATCACAGCCTCGAGACTGACCCGCTTCGTCCGCGCAGTCCGTACAGCGCCAGCAAAGCCGCAGGCGATCAACTGGTGCAGTCCTACCATGTCACTTACGGTCTAGATACCACCATCTCGAGGGGCAGCAACAACGTCGGTGCGTACCAATTCCTCGAAAAAGTGGTACCGCTTTTCACCACCAACGCCATTTTGGATTTGCCCTTGCCCGTTTACGGCGACGGTCTTCAAATGCGCGACTACACCCACGTTTTGGACCATTGCACCGGCATTCTGGCTATTCTCGAGCACGGCAAGATTGGCGAGGTGTACAACGTCGGAGCGGGCGCGACCATCAGCAACCTCGAGATGCTCGAAATTCTGCTCGAGACGGTGCAAAAACCAAAAAGTTTAATCAGGCACGTGGCAGACCGTGCCGGACACGACAAACGCTATTCGGTCAATGTTCAAAAACTGCAACAACTCGGTTGGAATGCCCAATTTTCGCCAAGGGCAGCCATTGCCACGGCGGCAAAATGGTATCTCGAACATCCAAATTACTGGCAGCCCGTGCGTCAAAGCGCCAGCTTCAAAGCCTATTATGAGCGTCAATACGCCAACAGGCTCGAGGCTGCGGCGTGAAGGGTTTGATTCTTTCGGGCGGCAAAGGCACGCGCCTGCGCCCACTGACCCACACCCGAGCCAAGCAATTGGTTCCGATTGCCAACAAAGCCAACATCGATTACGTCGTCGAAGACATTGTGCGGGCAGGCGTGACCGACATTGGCGTGGTCATCTCTCCCGAAACTGGCGAAGAGGTCAAACACCATCTCGGTGACGGCTCGAGGTTTGGCGCAAAACTCAGCTACATTCCCCAAGACCGCCCAGGCGGTCTGGCGCACGCCGTCAAAATATCGCAACCCTTTCTGGACAATGACCCGTTCATCATGTACCTGGGCGACAACCTGCTCGACGGCGGCATTGAGCACATGCTCGAGACGTTCAACAAGGGCGGCGTCGAAGCCTGCATTTTGCTGACCAAAGTTTCCAACCCCTCCAGCTTCGGTGTTGCCGTTCGCAACGAAGCTGGTCAGATCGAGCGCCTGGTTGAAAAACCCAAAGAATTTATTTCTGACCTGGCACTGGTCGGCGTTTACCTGTTCACACCACGCATTCACGACATCATCGCCAACCTCAAACCCAGCGCCCGGGGCGAACTCGAGATCACCGAAGCCATTCAAAACCTGCTCGAAGCCGGTTTTGTGGTCAACGCCGAAGAGGTTCGTGGTTACTGGAAAGACACGGGCAATGCCGCCGACCTGCTCGACGCCAACAGGCTGGTGCTCTCGAGAATCCAGCGCAATATTTTGGGTCTGGTCGAAACCAGCGAAATTGTTGGTGAAGTCCAACTCGCGCTGGGCGCAACCGTGCGCAACTCGAGCATTCGTGGACCCGTCAGCATCGCCGCTGGCGCGGTCATCGAAGATTCGTACATTGGACCGTACACCAGTATTGGCGAAAACGCCCGCGTCATCCGTTCCGAAATTGAGTATAGCATCATGATGCCGGGGGCAACACTCGAAAACCTCGAGAAACGCCTCGACTCGAGCATTCTTGGCGAAGAGGCTGCGATTATTGGCGAATCGCATAAACGCAACACCACGCAGTTTTTTCTTGGTGATCGGTCAACGGTGAAATTATGATCGAACTTGCACCCGAATTCCAAACCATCCTCAAATTCGAGGCTTACCCAGCCGCGCCGCAAATTGACGGCGTTTGGCTGCATCCCTTGCGCAAAAACCGCAGCGAAAACGGCTGGTTTATGGAATACGCCAGAATTTCAGATTCCAAAATCCAAAACCTGCCAACCGCACTCGAGCCACGACAAATCAGCGTCTCGAGTGCCGAAGCCGGACGCATCAATGCCTTTCACATTCACACCAAACTCGAGCAAAACGAAATCTGGACGGTGATTCAGGGGCAATTGATGATTTGGCTGGTAGACTGTCGTGCCGGATCGCCAACGGTTGGTGTGAAGCGCAAAGTGATTCTTTCGGGTGAACAACCATTGCAACTGTATATTCCATCTGGCGTGGCGCACGGTTACAAGGCAGGAAGCGTTGGGGCAACATTGCTGTACGCGATGGATCAACAATTTGACATCTCTGATCCAAACGAGGGTCGGTTACCGTGGGATCATTTTGGAACTGATCTTTGGATCGACGATTTAGGGTAAGTAGTTGCTCTAAGAATTTCTATTTATTTTGTTGGTTTGGAGATTAATTCAGAATGAAGGCATTAATTCTTGCTGGTGGGCTAGGCACACGATTAGCTGAAGAAACCATTTTACGTCCCAAGCCAATGGTTGAAATTGGTGGTCGCCCAATTCTTTGGCACATCATGAACATTTACGCCGCGCATAACGTAACC
>JANXTZ010000019.1 GCA_025352125.1 Deinococcales bacterium
AGGTGCTCGAACTTGGTGCGTAAAACCTTGTCGTTCAGTAAGCGAGTTGATCGGCATGAGTTGCGGATTCGTGGGTTTGTGGATGTGTACAACGCGCCGTTAGAAGCAAAAGTTAGGATCAGTCAGGGTTAGGACACTACCTGCTAATGGAATGCTAAATACTGAAACCACACCAGGTTTTATTACTTTTGAACCTGTAGGAAAATACTATGACGAGTCTCCAGGGTTTCATACGTTTCCATTAGGTCAAATTTTGAGTGGATTGTACTTCAAAAAACAAATCTCAAATGAACTTGAGGAACAAATTTACCAAACGCTTCTTAAATCAGATTGGGGTATTTTGATGCTGGTTGGACGACCAAATGCCCAAGATTGGCTCGCTTGTCCTAGTCCAAATCCTGAACGTTTTCGTAGTTTTGCTCGAGCCGCAGTTCAAATCCAAGATCAATTCACAGCCATTGGCAACCGATTTGCTCCAATAAGCGGTGAAGCGTACTCATTTTGGAATCCTCCTCATGGTTTGTTTTTTGCTATGGCAAATTTAGGCTTCCCTATTGACGAAATTAATGAATACCGTGAGCAACAAAAAATTCCTTTATCCATTCTCGAGTCCCCACGCTTAAAACTTTAAATCTCGAGGTTCTTATGTTGATCCCAGCCATTTTTTATGAACATTAATCCTGAAGTTCTAAAACCATCTCGTAAGTACCATCACACTCGAGCTTTGCCATTGGGTTTATCTTTTAACGATGAGCGACCTGCGCGACGACAAAATGGTTCAAGCCATTGGCAAAGCCATGATGGGCGTCAACGGCATGTTCGGCATGGGCAATCGCCATATCGAACAGCTCGAGATGACCATTCCCGCCAAAGAACCCGAGAACGACCCCGAAACCTCTCAGTTTGCGGAGGCGCTCGAGCAACTCAAACTCGAGACGGGGAACAAAAAATCAAAAGTGAAAGCCAAGAAACGCTATTTTTTCTCTTGAAAGCCCGAGTTTTCTGGATACTTTCATTTTACGCGGTTTGAATGCAAATTCCAATACGTGCATTGGCGTATGTTCAAATTTAAACTTGGTGGTACGCTCCTCGAGACTGGGTTCAGTCTCGGTTTTGTCATGGTTTCATGTTTGAATCAAGCATCTCGAGATTGCGGAGGTTTAGGTGCAAAATGAATTTTTTGGAATTGGGAAGTACCTGCTTGCGCATCGTCGTCAATGGTTTTGGGGCATTTTCTTTGTGCTGGTTTCAGTGGGTGCAAGCCTGGCGGGTCCACCGTTAATTGTTGGTCGGGCGGTGGATGCCCTGCGGGCTGGGACGGCGACCACGGGTTTGATCGTGCAGTATGCGCTCTTGATTTTGCTGACCGCGCTGATCTCGAGCGCGGCAACTTTTATGATGCGGCGTTTTTTGGTGGTCGCCAGCCGACAAATTTCTTACGAGGTGCGCCGCGATATTTTTGAGAACCTGACCAGACAAGACCAAAATTATTTTCACAACAACCGCACGGGCGACCTGATGAACCGTTTGACGGGCGATTTGAACACGGTGCAAGAAATGCTCGGCTTTGGAATTTCGCAAGGCTCGAGCACTTTTTTGACCATGATTATCAGCTTGGGTTTGATGTTCGCACTCTCGCCGACCTTGGGTTTGGTGACGCTGTGCGTGTTTCCAGTGATTGCAAGCATTTTATTTTTTGTGATCAAAACCATTGGCAAGCGTCACGTTGCGGTGCAGGAACAGGCGTCAGTCATCTCGGCAAAAGCCCAGGAAAATTTTTCGGGCATTCGGGTGGTCAAAGGGTATGCCATCGAGGACCGTGAAATCGCTGAGTACAAGACCATGAACCTCGAGTATCGCCGCCGGGTGATTCGACTGGCGATGATCGAGGGTCCGTTGTGGGCTTTTGTCGGTTTGCTGATGAATTTTGTTTTTATTGCGGTGCTGCTGATCGGCTCGAGACAATTGATTACCTCCGATGCAAACGCACGCTTTGCCGGTTTAACCATCGGTCAATTTGTGCAATTCACGACCTATCTGTTCAACTTGCAGTGGCCCATGCTGGCGGTGGGCGTGATGGCAAGTCTGATTCAGCGCGGAGCCTCGAGTTGGCAGCGTTTGCAGCAGATTCTCGAGGTGCAACCCGCCATTCGGGATTCTGATCGCACCGACAACAGCATTCAATCGGTGGCGGGCAACATTCGTTTTGAGAACCTCAGTCTGAGTGCCGACGAGCGCACACTTTTAAACAACATCAATCTCTTTATTCCAAAAGGGCAGACGCTGGGCATCACGGGGCGCACGGGGGCGGGTAAAACCCTGCTGGCATCGTTGGTCGGGCGGATGCAAGACCCCAGCTCTGGGCGGGTGTTGGTGGACGGTCACGACGTGCGTGACATTCCAGTCTCAATCTTGCGCGGCAATATTGGGTACGTGCCGCAAGAACCGTTTTTGTTCAGCGACACGATTGCCGAGAACATCGCGTTTGGTCTGAATGAGAGCACCCAGGTCGAACACGCCAACAAACCAGATTTTGAAACGATCAAATGGGCGGCAAACGTGGCGGGACTGGCAAAAGATGTCGAGGATTTTCCAGCGCAGTACAACACCATGCTCGGCGAGCGCGGCGTGACGCTCTCGGGTGGGCAGCGTCAACGCACGGCGCTGGCTCGAGCGGTGGCGCGAAAACCAGAGATTTTGATTCTGGACGACAGCATGAGCGCGGTGGACACCGAGACCGAATCGAGAATTTTGAACGAACTGAAAACCGTGCTCGAGGACCGGACGGTGTTGTTGATCGGGCACCGCGTCAGCACGCTTCGTTACGCGGATCAGATCATCGTGCTCGAGAACGGACGAATTTTTGAGCAGGGCACGCACGACGAACTGCTTGCGCTGGGTGGGGTTTACGCCGAGATGGAACGCAAGCAAGGGCTTGAGAATGTGCTCGAGGTTGACGAGGAACCCAGCAGCACCGTATTGAAAGCCGAGGTGAACTGATGCGCGAAGAGGATGCTTTCAAAAAACAATTCGATTGGGATTTGACCAAACGAATTTTGGTCTACTTAAAACCGTATTTTTGGGTGGCGGTTGGCGGCGTGGGCTTGTCATTTTTGATTGCCGTCGCCAGCCAGACCTTCCCGAGACTTTTAAAAACCGCGATTGACCAGTATCTTGCGCCAGCCGCAGGCTCGAGCTTTATTGGGCTTTCGGTCGATGCACGTCTTCAGGGCGTGTTCACGATAGCGCTGTTTATTTTGGGTGTGGCGTCGCTCGAGTTTGTGGCGCGTTACGCCTTTCAATTCACGCTTTCCTGGCTCGGACAGAACGTGCTGTTTGACGTGCGCGCCGACCTTTTCAGCAAATTGCAGCGTTTACCACTGGCGTACTTTGACAAGAATCCTGTCGGACGCCTTATCACCAGGGTGACCAGCGATGTGGACGCGATCAATCAATTTATCACCAACGGTTTGCTGACCTTGATCACCTCGGTTTTTGTCGTGACCGCCGTGTTGTTTAACATGTTCAGCCTCAACTGGCAACTGGCTTTGATTGCCACGGCGACCGTGCCAATTTTATTCTTCTCGGCGCGTTACTTTCAAACCAAATTCCGTGATTCTTACCGCGACCTGCGCATCAAACAAGCCATCGTCAACACCAGCTTGAATGAGAACATCACCGGCATGGGCACCGTGCAGCTTTTCAACCGCGAGGCACGCAACCGCCGCGATTTCAACAATCTTAACTCGAGCTTCTTGCGAGCCAATTTAACCACCGTTCACTGGTTTAGTTTTTACTTTCCGGTGGTTGGGATCATCTCGAGCATGGCGCTGGCACTGGTGATCTGGTACGGCGGTGGTCAAGCGCTTCAGAACATCATCACCATTGGTACGCTGGTGGCATTCACGCGCTACGTCGGCAATTTCTGGCAACCGTTGCAAGATTTAAGCGATGTCATCAACAACCTGCAAGCCGCAATGGCAAGCAGTGAACGTATTTTTGGCATCCTCGACGAGCCAGAATCGGTGGCGGACAAGCCAGACGCCAAAATTTTTGAAACAGGCTTTAAAGGCGATGTCGAATTCAAAGATGTTTGGTTCAGCTACAAAGCCGTCGGCGAGGAGGTTTTGCCCACCGATTGGGTCTTGCGCGGAATCAACTTTAGGGTCAAACCAGGCGAGAGTGTTGCATTTGTCGGCGCGACGGGCGCGGGCAAAACCAGCGTCATCAGTTTGATTTCGAGGTTTTACGACGTGCAAAAAGGTCAGGTGCTGGTGGACGGCACAGATGTCCGTGACCTGGCGCAACGCAATTTGCGCAAGCACGTCGGCGTGGTCTTGCAGGACGTGTTCTTGTTCGCTGGCACGATTGAATCGAACTTGCGCATGAACGACCCCGAAATTCCTATAGAGCGCATTGTCCAAGCCTGCAAATACGTTGGCGTTCACGACTTTATTGCCAGCTTGCCAAACGGTTATCAAACCGAAGTCCGCGAACGCGGCGCGACGCTCTCGACGGGGCAAAAACAACTGCTTGCATTTGCTCGAGCGCTGATTCAAAACCCTGATATTCTTTTGGTGCTCGACGAAGCCACCGCCAACGTGGACACCGAATCCGAGCTGCAAATTCAGGATGCCCTGGCAAAAGTCATGCACGGACGCACCAGCATCATCATCGCGCACCGGTTAAGCACCATCAAAAACTGCAACCGCATCATTGTGATGCGCAAAGGCAAGATCGTCGAGGAGGGCAGCCACGACGAGTTGCTCGAGAAGGGCGGGTATTACAACACGCTGTACAGGTTGCAATACGCCGATCAAGAAATGACGGTTTGAGGCTCGAGGTCAAGATGAACATAGATTTTACCCAAGCCAACCGTGAGGCGTGGAACGAAACCGCGCCAATTCATGCCGTGCAGAATCTTCAGGATTTGCTCGAGCATTTCCGCGTGTCTGGCTATTCGTGTCTGCACAAGCCCTTTGAGGTGGAACGCCTGCAAGCCTTAAAACTAGAGGGAAAAGCTGTGGCGCAACTGTGTTGCAACAATGGGCGCGAGTTGATCTCGGTCAAGAATTTGTTCAACGCTGGGCGCTGTGTGGGTTTTGACATCAGCGATAGGTTTATTGAGCAGGCAAAATCCCTGAACGCGGCAGCGAACCAGGATGTCGAATTCGTTCGGGTGAATGTGCTCGAGATTCCTGAATCGTTTACCGCACAATTTGATCTGGTGTACATCACGATTGGGGCGTTGGGTTGGTTGCCTGATCTGCAAGTTTTTCTGAGCACCATCTCGAGGTTACTGAAACCTGGCGGTCATGTTTTGATTTACGAAATGCACCCGATACTCGACATGTTTGAGGGCGACGGAGACGCCAAACAGAACCCGCTCGAATTAAAGCATTCTTACTTTAGAACCGCGCCTTACATCGAAACGGGTGGTCTGGATTATTACGGTGGCAAAAGTTACCAGTCCAAAACCATGTACTGGTTTCATTACAAAATTTCTGATTTGATCGGCGGTTTGATTCAAAACGGTTTGCAGATCACGGCATTTGACGAATTTGACTTTGATATTTCAAACACGTTTGCCCGTCTTGAGGCGCTCGAGATCAAACCGCCGATGTGTTACCTTCTCGAGGCGCGGAAGTCCTGACTTTTCAGTCCCAAATCACTTTGAGTTTCGGTAAATGTGCCCTGTATGCTTGAATATTGACATCTGAACTGACCAGTACAAGATTTTCATGCAATGCCTGGGCAATAAGCGCACGATCAAACGGGTCACGGTGAATTTGCCCTGGGCGGTCTGCACGTTCGATTGACGGCACTGCTTTCAACTCGAGCGCATGGGCGCTGCTGAACGCCAAGTCACGCATTTGATACTCGAGAATTCTTTCGTGGTACTTGCTCAAAAATTCAGTCACGTCCGCCCAGTTGCCCAGTTGGTTTTTGATCTGCATTTCCCAGGCGTTGATGCTCGAGGCGTAAATTTGGGCATCTGCTTGAGTCAGTTGTGTTCTGATTTTTGAAGGGATTTGTTTTGAATTGGTATCAAACCAGTGCAACACGTGCGTATCGAGCAAGAATTGATTCATTGCCAATCTTCTAATTCTTCATCGGTCAATGGGCGGGTTGCTTCGTAGATTTCTTGTGCACTGTATTCACGATCATGAAGCCCAATTTTTCGCTGCCTTGAATGGTTTGCAGGACTGAGTTTGGCAACTGGTTTGCCGTGTTTGGTAATGGTGATTTCTTCACCAGCGTTGACCCGTTCGATCAGGGCTGAAAGATGGGTTTTGGCGTCGTTTAAACTGATGGTCATGAGCACCTCAAATAATCTGGTTGATTTTAATTGAATTCAACCAATTTTTCAAGGGTGGTATTTTTATTCGAGTCACAATTATTTTGTCACATTCAAAATCCACAGTGCCTTGGCACTTTATTTGAACGTTGCCAAGTTGATGTTGATCTTGTAGGCACAATCGCTGTCGGCTTCGGTGCGCAGCAAAAACTTCAAGCTGCCGCTCGAGTCCACAGGATTTTTAGAAAAATCAAAGTAATACACCATTGTTCCGCCCCAGGTGGCTCGAGCGCCAGTGTTCACCGCCCAATCGTCTAAAAAGTTGATGCGGTACGGCGCAACAATTTTGTTGTTGTTGTCGAGCACGCCCACCTGGTAGGCGTCGCGCAGGGTGTCTTTCTCGAGTCCCTCAATTTTCATGAAAACCCGCAAGTGATTGTCGGGCAGTCGGCTGCGGGCAATCTCGAGCGCTCCGGCGGCGGTCAGGGTTTTAAAGTTGTCTCGAGCCTCCAGGGCGGCAGATTTGATAAAATCGCTTTGACCCGCGACGGCGATGGCGCTTGGGCGGCTGCCGAGCACGGCGTAACTGTTTGGTTTGGTCTGCCAGTCGCTCAGGCACTTGGCGTCGCCGCCGTAAACCTCAACCACATCGCTGCCCGCTTCAAACGCGCCGTTCTTGACGTTCAAACTCAGGCTGCTCGAGGTTGGCACATCTGGACCTCGGCGGTACACCCCGTCCACAATGGCTTTGGCAGCACTTTCATCGAGTTTGGGCAGCCAGGCGAGGGCGCTTCCTGCCAGGCTGAGGATCAGGCATCCTGAGAGTCCGAAAACCAATTTTGAACGTTGCATGTTGTCTCCTTGAAATCGTTGTGGCTCGAGTGTATTGAATTTGGCACTTGTCAATTCTTGAATTTCGTGAAGACGAATTTATTTGATGAACACGACCTGACAGTTTCGACCCAACGCCGCAATTTTTGCGGCGTCGCTGGCAGAAACCATCACGTAATCCCTGAAAACGGAATTTTGAACACCGTCGGCTGGCACGGCTTTGATCGCTTTGACGGTCAGTGATTGAACGTTGACAGCCAGAAAACCGAGCGCCTGATCTTGAGAGGTCGCAAACGAGGCAATACCTGTTTCGCCGACCAAGTTGGAATCGACACCCTGAATCGCGTCGGGGTCGGGCCAGACCTTTTGGTTGCTGGGATTCACAATTGCCGGACTCTCGCTGGGCGTCAACGGCGGGTTCAAGCCTCGAGCGTCCACCAGAATCGCGCAACCCAGTGCAGTGCGCTCCGAACCTGCGATTGCCCCAGTGGCGGGTTTGCTGCCCTCTACGCCAGTGCTTTGAGTTGCACCCGAGCCGATGGGCGATTTTTCTTGTCCCTGGCTTGGCGCGGACGGGGTGCTGGGTTTGTCGCCCGAACCAAGGGAAGTCGAGCTTGCAGGTTTGCTGCTGGGCGCACCACCCGAACCTGGCAACGAGGTTGACGTGCCTGAGCCTGTGGGGGCGCTGTCACGACCACCTGCCGTACCGCTCGAGCCTGAACCGGCAAGTCCAGAATCTTTGCCGCTCGAACTGCCAGTGCTTCCCGATCCCGCCAACCCCGCGTCTTTGCCGCTCAAGCTGCCAGTGCCAGAACTTGCCAAACCATTCCCAGCCGCACTCGAGCTTGGCGTCCCAGGTTTGGGTTTTGACAGTCCGCCACCCGCAGTGCTCGAGGCTGAAGCCCCAACCGCCGTTGGTTTGGTGTCTGTGCCCGACGTGCTGCCTGGGCGGTTAGAAGGGGCGCTCAGACCACTTGCAGCGCTCGAGCCTGGTGTGCTTCCAGTTTGACCTGGGCGCGAGGATTTAGCGCCAGATGGTGTGTTGACTGGCGTTCCTGAAGGTCGAGAATCAAGACTCGAGCTGGATTGCCCGTTGCCCCCCGAGAGTCCGCCCGTCGCAGCCTGTGAAGCCGTTGGGTTCAATGAACTTGGCGCGTTTGTCTCCAAGCTCGAGCTTGCACCGCCACCACCAGCCAAACCACTCGTTTCTGGCGCAAGGCTCGCACCAGCCGCCCCAGCTTTAAACGGACTGCTGGCATCGCCCGGTTGCGCGGCGCTCGAGCGCACGCTGGCAAGTTGCAATTTTTCCGCCCCAGAAGTTGCGCCGCTCGAGACTCGGGCGAGACCTGAACCGTTTGCGCTGCTCGAGCTTCCAGCATTCGTGCTGATTTTTTCGCCACCACCCGTGCTGGTCACGTTGGAGCGTAACAAATTTGGTTTGGCAACACTCGAGTTAAAATTGGGCAAAATGGCTTGTTGCGCCGAACTTGGTGCAAGCAGTGGTGAACGTTGCTGCAACTTTATCACCTGCGAGGCACTGGGTTTCAAGAGCTTCAATGGCGGTTGCAAGGTTTTGACCACAAGTTTTGGCAACCGACTGGAAACCGCAACTTCAGACTCAACTCGAGGCGTTACGGGTTTAACTGTTCGAGCAACGGGTGGTTTCACCTTTGGCACTACAGGTTTGGCTTTCACCACCACTTGCATTTTCACTCGAGGTTTGACAGGCATAATCTTTTGCATGGTTGGCGCGACCTTCTTGGGAAACTCGAAGACAATGGTACCAACCTTGGGCGACGCTGCATTGGCTTGCAACAGGTAAAATCCCATGCCTGCCAAAACCAACCCGTGCAAGACGATACTGGCAAGAACGGCTCTGCGTTTGATTGGATCGGATAAATCCAAACTTTGCCACACACCTGTCATGGTCGCTCCTGCACTGCCACCGCCAAACGCGTCGCCCCAGCGCGTTTGATGGCATCCATCACCTCGACCACGCGCCCATGACGGGCGTCCGTGTCGGCGCGTAACGACACGGCGCTGGGTGCACCCTTAAAAACAGCTCGAAGGGCTTGCTCGAGTTGTAACGGTGTCAGGTTTACGCGTTTGTCAAACAAAATCTTTCCATCTTTGGTCAGCACCACTTCGGGCGAGGGCTGGCTGCTCGAGGCTTGGCTGGCACTGGGCAAATCCACTTTCAAACCGCGTTCGGACTTTAGAAAACTGGTCGTGGTCATGAAAAAAATCAGTAACAGCAGCACAATGTCCACCATTGGCGCGAAGGTAAAAATGGGGGCGGCAGGACGTGATCGGCGGCGGCGCATCTTCATCCCCTCGAGAGGCTGGGTTGCAGCGTTTTTGGTGGCTCGAGCAAATCCAGTTTGGCGGCTGGAAAACTTTGGGATGTGTACAACCCCGCCTCGATCAAGGTTGTGGTCAAAAATTCTTTGCTGTGATCCAGAGCGTTCAATAAAGAATCAAAACGCCTGGTCAAAAAACTGTGACCCACGTGCGACAAGACCGCCACGATCAAGCCTGCGGCGGTGGACACCAGCGCCTCGCTGATGCCGCCAGCCAACTGGCTGGGCGAGGGTTGACTGACCTGCGAAAACACCGTGAACGCCCGAATCATGCCAAAAACCGTGCCCAACAAACCCAGCATCGGCGCGACCTGGGCAATGGTCGCCAGTGTTCCCAAACCGCGCCCGAAGCGTTCCTCCTCGAGCAACATGGCTTGCTGCACCCCAGCCTGCACCGCCTTGGAGCCGTATTGCACACGCTCCAACCCTGCGGTTAAGACCTTGGCGGCGGGTGAATCCTCCCTCGCCACATCGGCAAGCGCCAGGCGCACGTTGGCTGCCAGCAAATCGGCTTTGATTTGCGCGTACAACTTGGCGGGATTGGACGTGGCTTTGGCAAAAACTTGATAGCGGTAAAAAAAGACAAAAGCGGCATAAACCGACACCAGCAACAACAACACCGCAACTGGTCCACCACCTTTTAACAAGATCAAAAAATCCATCATCAACTCCAATCCTCTGAACTTCTTTGGGGCAACCATCGCATACCAAAGCATGAAAAGGATGATCTGAACGCCGCAAAAACTCACCTAGGTGATTACAGATTGACTCGAGCCTGTCTGAAAATCCAATCAAAAAACACGAAACTCCGTTCAGAATCTCGTGCTTTTGTTTGATGGTGGGCCGTGTTGGACTCGAACCAACAACCCGCTGATTAAGAGTCAGCTGCTCTGCCAGTTGAGCTAACAGCCCTTGCATACTGCTCTCGCAGCGTGAAGAAGTGTATCGCCCCAAACAGGGCTTGTCAAGATCAGCAATTGCCGTTATACTCTCCCCTCGAGACGCATTGCGTCCGACGGTTCGGGGCATAGCGCAGCCTGGCTAGCGCACCTGGTTTGGGACCAGGGGGTCGCAAGTTCGAATCTTGCTGCCCCGACCATTTTTCCCCTCGAGATTTCCAAAAACCCGAGTCTGTAGTACAATGATGGCGCTGCGGCTATGATGTAACGGTAGCATGTGACCCTTCCAAGGTCTTCGTTTCGGTTCGAATCCGAATAGCCGCTCCAGAAGAAAACACCCCAATTTGGGGTGTTTTTTGTTGCTCGAGGTTTCTGGAATTTAAAAACAGAATGCGCTAGACTAATTTTATGATCTTAGAGAAGCGAATGACGGCTGAGGAGTACCTCGAGTTTGAAAGAACTTCGGTGGTTCGTCATGAATTCGTGGATGGCGTAATACACGCGATGGCAGGAGATAAAAAGCGCAACAACCGAGTGGTCAGAAGACTGATTCGATTGCTCGATGAACCTGTCGAAACCAAAGGTTGTGATCTATTTTTTACGGTTGTCAAAATGCAAATTCCAAACGGCAAATACCGTTACCCCGATGTGGTTGTCACTTGCGAGGAAGATGCTGATGAATACTTGATCCAAGCCCCTTGTGCCATTTTCGAAGTCCTGTCTGACAGTACAGAAGACGTTGACCAAGGCGAGAAACTCGAGGAATATTTGAAAATTGCCAGTGTGCAACGTTACGTGTTGTTACGCCAAGATCGGGCTTTGGTCATGGTGTACGCTCGAGAAAACGATGGTTGGCGGTTTTCGTTGCTCGAAAATACTGGAGAATTTGAAATTCCGTGCATTGGTGCGACTTTAAAACTCGAGGATATATACGCTGGTATTGTCTAAAATTGGTCAATCACCATTTGCAATGCAGTTTGTTAGAGCCTTTGTCCTTTGCGGTCTGAACTGTAAGTTTTGGGTTTCTTAAATCCACGTACTTCTGATTTGTCGTTCTGAATTGACCAGATTCAGCCTCGGAGTACATCGAAGAGAGTTTTCCCGAATCAGTCGCAGTCGTTTTGACTTTTTCCATCGTGAAATCTGTAAAATCCACTTTCTCGAGTTCTCGAGCCACAAAAAAAGCGTTCAACCAAGATGTGGTTTTATTCCCCTCAATCGATTGCGACTGATTGGCACTGGCACAAGAAAACTTAAAATCGCGCTGAATTGTCGCTTGCCATGTCGCTATTGAAAACAACATCACAACCATCAACGACCCCAGCATCAACTGTCTTTGCATAACCACATAAACCTCCCAAAACCCAAACGACAACGTTCGCGGGTTGCCAAGTTGCCCCAGCACTTTGGTCACTGACTGATCTGGTGTGAAGCCTGTAATCTCGTACTTTCGGGCGTTCTCGAGAATGTGAGCTTCGAGTTCTTCACGAATCTCGAGTTTGCGTTTGCCCCAGATGCCTCGAGTGGCATTGTTTAAGTATTGCTCGAGGTTGGTCATCTCGCACCTTTTAACTGGTCTATGGCGCTCGAGAATTGTTTCCAGTCGGATCGTTTTTTGGCAAGGCTGTGCTGTCCTTTTTGGGTCAGCGTGTAGTATTTGCGTCTCGGTCCGCCGAGGTCGCTTTCGCGGAATTCGCTGGTCAGCAAGCCCGCTTGCGTCAATCGGTGCAGGGCTGGGTAGAGGCTACCTTCTTTAAAATCAAAATAGCCATTCGTACGGATTTGGGCTTCTTGAATAATCTCGAGTCCGTACATCTCGCCTTCCTCGAGAATGGTGAGGAGGATGAAGTCGAGGTTGCCTTTTAAGAGGTTGGGGTCAAGGTTTTGATTCATGGCATTCCTTTGGTACCTAGGTAAACTATATACTTATCCTAGGTAGCTGTTTTGTCAAGCCCTCAATTCACAAATCTCGAGCAGATTGAACACCAATGACACGCCGCTCGAGATTCATTTTCTTTGCCGCACTCATCACGCTTGCCTTAAGCGTTTCGGCAAGTACCACCACACCAAGCTTGCTCGTCTAACACCTTGGCGGTTTTATTGAGAAGCGCTGTGCGTTGGTGCGACCTTAAAACTCGAGGATATTTACGCTGGGTTAATTTGATCGTGGTTTGTTTCCAGATAATAAAGTCGTTTGCCCATTTCCTTTCTCAAAATATCCCAATCGCTTAAAATCAAGTCATCACAAATAGCGCGACGCCCACAAATTTTGCCGAACTTCTGAGGTAAGATTTACCCGTGTCACACCTCGAGTTTCCACCGCCGAAGGCTTTAAAAAACCTGGTGCAAAGCATTTGGTGGCACGAAGAATTCCATACCATCGAAAATGCAGAGCACATCTTGCTTCCAGATTCTTACATCGAACTTGGTTTTCACCTTGGGAACACCAAAATCGAGTTCGATTTGGATCAGTTTCAAATCTTACCGAACGTCTACATTCTGGGGCTTCAAAACGCACCGTTGCGTTTACACTCATATGGTTTGACCCAAATTCTGGGCGTGCGGTTCTACGCTTGGGGTGCTGTAAACCTTTTGGAATTGGGCACGGGTGTACAAAACTTTCAAACCCGAGTGATGCCGCAGTTGCAGCAGTTTGCCAAAACCATTCAAAGATACCTTGAGCAACATGATATCCAAACTGCCAGAGCCTCGCTTGAAACCTGGTTGCTCGAGTTGTACACCAAGATACCAAACCATGCCCTAACTCGAGTCACCCCGATGCTTTATTCGGATCAGCCCAGTCCCAAAATTCGTGATTTGGCGTTGATGCTCGGCTTGAGTGAACGACAACTCGAACGGGTGTTTTTGAAACAGGTTGGCAGACCCGCCAAAAACATCGTCCGACTGATCCGTTTTCAACGTGCCACCGCTGCCATTCATCACAACCCGAAACAAAGGTTGACCGAACTGGCGCATGAACTTGGTTACGCCGACCAGGCGCATTTCATTCGTGATTTTCGATTGTTTGCTGGCATCAGCCCGAAAGCCTTCGCCCAGGGAAAACGTCGGAACTTGTCGGAAAAGTTCAATTCTGATCTCAACCCTGCCGGGTAAACTTGAGGTTGGAGGTAAGACATGAACATCAGACTGAAAAACGTTGATTTGTCCGTTCAGAACATCGCCACTTCGCTCGAATTTTATGCCAAGGTATTGAATCTGACCAACACGCCACAATCTGCCCCGCCACACATGGTCATCTTGGCGTCGGAAGGAAGCTCGACAACTTTGAGTTTGCATCAAACTGGAACTCGAGGCGGACGTGAAGTGAATCCGGGCAGTGTTGAACTGGCATTTGAATGTGATGACCTCTCAATCGCACACCAAACCTTCAAGGATTTTGGTTATGAAACTGGAACTGTCGAAACGTTTGGTTTTGGACGTAGTTTTGAAGCCAAAGACCCTGATGGCTATCTCTTAAATATTTACACTTTGCGAACATAAAGCTGTTAAAACTTTTTGAATTGTCCTGTCAAATGCGTATTGGATCATTATGGTCATGTCAACCCAAACCCTGCAAACTCGAGTAGATTGAACAGCAATGAAACGTCTTGTTCTCTTCGCCGCACTCATCTCGCTTGCCTCGAGCATTTCGGCAAATGCCAGTACACCAAGTTTGCCGCTCGAGCGCATTGACCGTTTTATTGACGAACGCCGCGTGTTGGCGGGTGTTCCAGGAATTTCGGTGGTCATGGTGCAAAACGATCAGATCGTTTACAGCCACGGTTACGGCTTGGCAAACCTGGCAACCAAAACCCCAATGACCGACGCCACCCTGCTCGAAATTGGATCAACCACCAAAAGCATGACGGCGCTGGCGGTGATGCAATTGGTGGAGGCTGGAAAACTCGAGTTGGATCAAACGGTAAAATATTATTTGCCGTGGTTTACGACGGCGGACAAAAATCATCTCTCGGATAAAATCACGTTACGTCAATGTCTCACACATACTTCTGGACTGTCGGACGAATCGATCCCGCACGACACGGCGATGGACGATTTGGCGCTCGAGCGCTTCGTCAGAAGTTTTAAGAATTCCAAGCTCGAGTTCGCGCCTGGGCGTAAGACCAAGTATTCCAATTTTGGGTATGCGGTACTGGGTTTGATCGTGCAAAAAGTCTCGGACGTGTCGTTTGAAACCTACCTAAACCAAAATCTTTTCAAGCCGCTCGAGATGCAACGCACCACCCTTGATCCAAAAATTGCCAGCGAATTGGGTTTGGCGCAAGGCTACCGTGGAACGCCAGGAGGATCGTTTAAAGCCACGCCGAGGCAGTTGGGGCGTCTGGGCGTTCCGGCAGGTTCTTTGACGGCTTCCAGCGCTCGAGAAGTGGGAAATTACCTCATCATGGAACTGAACGGCGGGCAATTTCATGGACGAAAAATCGTTGGCGCAGCATCCTTGCTCGAGACGCAAAAAGCACAGGTGGATTACCATTTCGCAATTGCGACGTACAACCTGACTCACGAAATCAAATACGGTTTTGGCTGGCGCGTGTTCGAGTCCAGGGGCTTGAATTTGGTGGCGCACAACGGCACGGTTGGACGAATGGGTTCGGTATTTTTGCTTGCACCCAAAGAAAAACTTGGCGTGGCGATTCTCTGGAATCTCGAGGTTGAAGGGCTTGATTTGGAGCTTATGTTGGGCTTGCTGGATTTCTTGCGCAACGATGCAAGCGCAATTCTGCCCATTCCAAGTTCAACTCGAGCCGAACCAACCATCAAAACCAGACTCGAGCCGTTCACAGGAACCTACACCTCGAGCGAGGGCATGATTGAAGTCAGAATCAATGCCAAAAATCAACTCGAGCTTCAAAAATTCGATGCGATTTTGAAACTCGAGGCGACTGGCAAAACAAATTTTGTGGTTCGGGATGCTGGGGATTTCAACTGGCGTTTTCGACACCTCAAACTCGAGTTCAAACCAACATCCAAGGGCATGGGTCTCGAGCTTGAAGGCAAAGCTTACGCAATTCGGAAATAATTATTTTTTGGGTGGTTGACTCGGACGCACCTCAACACGGCTCGGCAGGGTGCGTGGGTTCATCTCGAGCAGGTCAATTACGAGTAAAGCAATATCTTCGGGTTGAATCTTCCAGGCGTCCTTGTCATCGGGCGTGTGCCCGTTAAAGTAGGTCGCCACCGAGCCAGGCATGATGTAACTGACCTTGATGCCCAGCTTGCGCAAATCCATCATGATGGCTTCTGAAAAACCGTTCAAGCCAAACTTGCTGGCGTTGTACGCCGCACCAAACTCAAAAGGATTTTTACCGGCGAGGCTCGAGATGGTCAGCACATAACCCTTGCGCTTCTCGAGTTCGGGAATGCTGGCTTTGACGCTGTAAAACACGCCAGTCAGGTTGGTGTCGATGACCGAATTCCAATCCTCGAGCGTCAAATCTTGCACGGGCTTAAAAATGCCGACGCCCGCGTTGGCGACCAACACGTCCAAGCCACCGAACTCGCTGACGGCTTTGGACACGGCGGCTTCCTGGGCGGCATAATCTCGAGCGTCGGCTTGAATGCCCACGGCACGACCTGGGGCGAAGGCATTGAGGTTGTGTGCCGCCTCGAGCACCTCGGATTCGTTGCGGGCGGTAATCACGACGTTGTAACCCTTGGCGATCAATGCCTCTGCGATTGCCAAACCGATGCCTTTGGAGCCGCCGGTGACCAATGCTGTCTTGTTGTTCATGATTTCAGCTTAACCCCAAGACTTGAGGTTTTGATGTACCTCGAGCGACAAAAAAGACGCGCCAACACGGCGCGTCTTTTGAAAAGTATTGGTTTAAAATCCGAATTTAAGACCGGCACGAATACCAAAACGGAGTTTGTCCGTGGTTTGATTGAGGTAATAACGTGGGTCAGCTTCGATAAACAAACCAAAGTTGTTGTTAAAAGCAATGTTGAGACCGACAATGCCGTTGATGAACAGGCTGTTTTGCAATCCGAATTCGCCACCAAAACCCGCGCCGACGTAGAAGGTTCCAAGGTCGAGCACGAGCGCTGGGTTGACGCTGAAGTATTTGGCTTGCAGGGTTGAGTTGCTCGAGTTTGGGGCGGTGGCAAATGCCAGGTAATCGCCCGAGACACGGAAACCGATGGGTCCAAGGAATCGGTTGAAACCAACCATGACACTGATGCCAATATTGTCGTTTGCCGCACCCGACGGGATGATACCGTAACGTCCACCGATACCGACGTAGAAGTTTGGTGGGGTGCTCATGACTGGCTCTGGGGTAACGACGGTCGTTGGCGTTGTGACCACCGGTGTGGTGTCAACTGGTGTGGTGGTGATCGGTGTCGTCGTGATTGGGGTGGCTGGTTGTGCGGCAACCTTGGCGGACAGGTCGCTCACACTGGCGGCAAGGTCTTTGACCTGTCCCTCGAGGGCGGCGATCCGTTCTTCTTGCGCTTTGATTGTTGTGTCCTGGGTTTTGAGTTGGTCTGTGATTGCAGGGTCCGTTGCGCCTGGCTTGATGCCGTCAACCCTGGTTTGCAAATCGGCAAGCTTGGTGTCTTGGGCTTTGATCTGGTCAAGAAGCGCTGGGTCGGTCGCACCTGGTTTAAGACCATCAACTTTGGCTTGCAAATCAGCCAGTTTGGTGTCTTGGGCTTTGATCTGGTCACTCAGGGCTGGATCGACCGTGCCTGGTTTGAGCGCATCGACTTTGGCTTGCAAATCGGCAAGCTTGGTTTCCTGGGCTTTGATCTGGTCAGACAGGGCTGGGTCGGTGCCAGGTTTGATCGCGTCAACCCGAGCGCCAAGGTCTTTGAGTTGCGTCTCGAGCGTGCCAAGGCGGGTGCCCTGATCGGCTGCGGCGGCATTGGCTGGGTTGGCGCTGGAAATGCCTTGAACCTGGTCTTGCAAGGCTTTCAAATCTGTTTGCAATTGCGTGAGTTGGTCGGAGGTTCCCGTTGCGGGTTGGGTCTCGAGTTTGGCGATGCGAGCCTCGAGCGCGGCAACTTGAGGGCTGAGGTCGGCGACTGCGACGGGCGCAGCCACGGCTTTGGCTTGATCCTCGAGCGCGGTCACGCGATCTGCCAGGTCGGTGTTGTCAAGACCCGAAACCTGATCTTGCAATTCGGAGAGGCTGGTTTCGAGTTCGGCGAGCTTTGAAGTTTGGTCGGTGGTTGGTGCGGTGCCAGCCTGGGTTTTCAAAGCGGCAATGTCAGCTTCGATGGCAGCAATTCTTGCCGATTGTTGGGCATCTGGTGCCGCCGCCGTCAGGTCGGTGCGCAAGGCTGCCAGTTGTGTCTCGAGGTCAGTCACTTTGGTTTGAAGCGCTGGGTCAACCGTTCCAGCCGCCTGTTGCGACTCGAGCTTGGTGTTTAGGCTTGCCAGCAAATCCTCGAGCGATTTGACCCGTGGTTCTAAGTCTGTAGAGCCAGTGGCGGCGGGTTGGGCTGACATGGCTTTGAGTTGTTCCTCGAGCGTACCAAGGCGTCCATCTTGATTGGTGTTGGCAGTCTCGAGTGCCCCGAGCTGGGTTTTGAGTCCGTCCAGTTCCGTTTTGACATCGTCAATGCCTTTGTTGATAATGGCTTGTCCATTGGCATCAACGTTGTTCATTGCGCCCGATTGCAACAACCTGTAAAAGATCAGTGCGGCTTGGTAGCGCGACAGGGTTTGCTGCCCCTTGAACGTGCCGTCTGGGAAACCGGTGATCAAACCTTTTGCCGTGATGAAATCCACAGCTTCCTGCGCCCAATGTCCGGCAGGTACGTCCTGAAAACGAGATTGAGCGATTTTGGCGATGGTGAATCCCATCACCGGGACACCGAGTCCCAGGGCGGTAACGATGAGTGCCTTGACAACGTGCTTTTGCATAAGAACCTCCGGATTTACCTGCTCCTGGAGGCTACGTTCGCAGTTTTCGATCAACGTGAAAAAATCCTGACATGGCTCATGGAAGCCACTCATACAAATGCCCTCATGAGAATCCTAAGCATTATACTTCACATTCTTAAAGTTTAGGCTCGAGCCAGACGCGAGTCGTAGAATGTGAATATTGGACCTTTAATCATGTCAACATCATTTGACGAGACAACACGGTTCAAACAGCAATCCTTTAAAATCTGTTTTGCTCGAAGCATCAAAAGGAGTCAATATGGCATTCGCAAATTGGATTGAACAATTCAGCAAAGTCGAAGTCTGGACTGGCTTGAACGCCAACGTGTTGACGGGCAAAGCTGGGCAAGTCGGATTTTTTCATGCCACCCAGGACATTCTTGTGCCCGAGCACAGCCACGCCGGACAGTGGGGCGTGGTGATCGAGGGCACGGTCGAACTGACCATCGGCGGTGTGTTGCACGTCCTGAAAACCGGCGAGCATTACAACATTCCAGCCAATGTGCCGCACAGCGCCAAGGTTTTGGCAGGCTCGAGTTTTATTGATGTCTGGGAGGGCAAACGGCTCGAGGTGAATGAATAAGTCTGGGGCAACAGTCATGGCATCCACAAGACGTGTTGTATTGGTGCGGCTCCAGATGGATCGCAACAATTCCTTTTCAACTTTTTTGTAATTTAAGCTCGAGGAGTCTGGAAATGAAAAAAGTTTACTTGACCAGTTTTTTGATCGTGGCAACCTTGATTGGTTTCAATCAACCCGTACCCGCAGCGCAGAGTGTCGCAACTTGCGGCTTGAATTTTATCAAAGTCACGGCAAACGCCAAAAACAAACAAAAAGGCTATCCAGACCCGAAATTAACCTTGACTTGCTCGGGCGACATCGTGACGGTCGATTCCAACAACATTCCCAATTTTGAATTTGTCCAGACCACACCCAACCCGTTGCAAGCCCAAAACTTGCACCTCGAGCTTCCCTTAAAACCCGTTCCTGCCTCGGGCGTCACGGCTGTGCCTCTGGGTGGTCCGGTTGCGGTAACGGTCACAGGATTGTATATTTTTGGTCCGACCGAAGCCCCGCAAGACGGTTTCAAAGACCCGTTTTTGAATGGCATTTTGGATTATTGCAACGGTCATACCGCACCGCACGGCGATTATCATTTACATGTTCGTTCTGATTGCATCGGGGAGACCACAAAAGTCGGTTCGGTGCTGGCTTACGCGCTGGATGGTTTTCCCATTTTAAGTCCTTACGTGTGCGCCGACACCGCTTGTAAAACCAGCAAAAAGCTTTCCAGCAGTTGGCGCGTGAAAACTGGCAAAGACGCTCGAGCGGGCAATGCCTGGCAGGTGCATGAGTTTGTGGCGGGTGGCGATTTGGACAAGTGCAACGGCAAGAAAACGGCTGATGGTTACGCGTATTATGCGACGGACAGCTTTCCGTATTTTATGGGTTGTTTTGTCGGTAAGCCAAATCTGCCTCGTCCTTAAATTTTTGAAAGAACCATGAATCAAAAATCACGTGTCATCAAAAAAATTTTGCTGACTTTGGTGCTGGTTTACGCCGTGCCTGCCGTCGCTTTGACTGCGTACAAATTCTTGCGTCCCAAAACAATCTCGAGCGGAGAACTA
Organism: Deinococcales bacterium; assembly: GCA_025352125.1. Classification (GTDB taxonomy): domain Bacteria; phylum Deinococcota; class Deinococci; order Deinococcales; family JAAFIG01; genus JANXTZ01. The sequence continues at coordinate 19,927 of JANXTZ010000019.1, forward strand.
AATTATGTTCTGGCTTGGGATTCTTCTGGCGTAAAACGTGAGGGCAAGGCTTGGGTGTTTGGAACCAACCTCGGTTACACGGTCAGGCTAACGCTGGGTTTCATCAACGGTTACGGCTTGCAGCTCATGTCCTGCCCGCACAGCCATTCTTGGCTCGAGTCGCTGCTGGCAGGTTTGAAGGTCGCCTCTGGAAGTGTGTTGGCGGGTCACAGCCAAGGGCAAGACCCTGCGGCGTTGCAAATCAACACCATCCAGAATTTACTCGAGCTTCAAACCGCCAATTTTACGGCGGTGACAGTGCACGAACCCAACTACTGCCAAGGGTATTTTGTGGCAACTCGAGCCACACCCAACAGCAAAAATTTGAATGCGGCGATGGCTGGGAAAAGCATTTTTTTGCGCGGCACGTACACCAAAAATGGCGTCACAAAAGCGTTCAGCCTCTCGAGCCAGAACGCTTTTGGCGACGCCCACAAATTGTTTGATCTGAATGGTCAAGTGCATGTTGGCATCAGTGCTGGTCCGATTCGGGTCAAATTTACCCAGCACTTGAAAGGCTTGTTCGACAACCTCGAGTTTAAAACCGATTCAGCATTCACCCGCAGCATGACGGTGTTAAGAAATTTCAACAACCAGATCAGTGTTGGGATGCTGTCTGGAAAAGTACACCCCACATGAAAAGTATTTTGGTGGTCGACGACAAAGCCAGCCTGAGACGGACGCTGCAAGGTTATTGAAGCGCCGACGGTTACCGAGTTTGTGCCGCCGACAATTGGGTTTAAAACCCGAGCGAGCCGACCATCAACGCAAGCAATTGACTGCCGATTGCCTTGCAGGCAGCCTGAAATGTCACGCCCGAATGGTCTTGCCCACAACCCCGCCCAGACCCTTGAACCTCGAAACGGCTGTTTTGTCGGTGCTGATCTCGAGCATTTCGTCGTGAACGTCATCGGCGTAATATGCCAGGGCAGTCAAACCCTCGGCGAACACGGGGTAAAGTAGCGCCGCTATCGGCAGTTCGACGGTCAGCGTGATGTCCTCGTCCTCGTCGAGCACGAATTTTGCCAGGTTCATGTCGCGATTGAAATGCAGCATGGCTTCAAAGGATTGAATTTTGCAGGTTTCATCGGTTGGGGCGGGCACAAACGGGCTGATGGTCATGTACAACCAGGCGTCGGTCAAACGGATAAAAATTGTGAAAAAACCGTTTTCACCGCGAAAACCAGTGCGCCAGACGCCATCTTGCAGGGTTTCAAAAGTCCAACCGTACTCGCCAAAATACTGTTCGACGGTTTCATTGCTGATGCTGGGGCTGCCTTCAAATTGCATGGTTTATTTTACGACGCAAACCCCCAGACGCAAAATGCTTCAAACCCCAATGCGGCTCTGGCATAAAATACATCTGACATAAAATACACAAGGCGCTCGAGCTTGGTTTTCAACAGGATGCTCGAGTGAATTTGAAATCAGTTCGATGGGTTCAATAAGTTTGGCAGATACCAGACCAGATCAAGAGCAGGCGGCTTGATGTCTTGCATTCGCAGCAGCATGGCAATCTGGGCTGTGTGCCGCATTTCGTGGATCATGACGTGCCAAAGTAGACCATCCAACTTGAACCGCTCGGTTGGCGAGTCGTCCACGAGCCGATTTAGTTCTTGGTCTGTCATGGTGGCAAGGTAGTTGAGGGTGCTTTGCTCAACAGCCCGCCAGTAATCCAGCAGCCTTTCAAGCTCAAAACCCGAGGCGTCTTCGGTATCTTTCAAAGCAGGGAACAATTTTACGACTGGCTCGTCACACACAATGGTGTAATGAATCCAGCCATCTTGGACGCCAGCGATATGAAACACAAGGTCTTTGATGCAGCGAAACCGTTCACCTTTCAACAATGGGCGCGATAAAACTTCATCGGGCACAGACTCGAGTGTGCTCCACAAATCCCGTCTTGCGCGAACAAGGTAATCATAGGTTTCAGGAATGTTCATTTGGCGCTCCTTCAAGACATATTCTATTTTTCGGACAGAGTGATATAAAGCAATCAATACAGATCAATCAATACAGATCAATCAATACAGATCAATCAATACAGCGCAATTTTGAACTGTCTTTTCATTTCCAAAAAAGCATAACCAAAGTATTTTATTCTGTCAAAAACCAAATACCGCATCGGGTTTATTGGCAATCATTGCTCCATGGTCCGTCTCGAGAGAGCAACAATCCATCAAACAAGCTGGGAATCTCCAGTCGCGTTAAACTGCTTTACATGCTTGTTAATGTCACCACACATTCGCTCGAGATGCTCGACCAAAGCGAGTTCAAACCGTCTTCCCGCGACATTCTAAACCTTGAAATCAAACGCACCGAAATACCCTTGCCCGAACTGAATCGCTTTTTGTACGCGGCGGTCGGCGGTGAATACTTCTGGATTGATCGGCTGCCGTGGACCTATGCCCAGTGGGAAATCTGGCTCGAGCGTCCCGAACTCGAGACTTGGCTGGCGTACCAAAACGGCACGGTGGCAGGTTATTTTGAACTCGAGCGACAAGGCGATGATGTCGAAATTTCAATTTTTGGTTTGATTCCCAAATTCACTGGCTTGGGCATCGGCGGCGTCTTGCTTTCACACTGCATTGCTCGGGCTTGGGAACTGAAACCAAACCGAGTTTGGGTGCACACGTGCAGTCTGGACGGTGCGCAAGCGCTGGCAAATTACCAGGCTCGAGGGTTCAAAGTGTTCCATGAAAAAACCGAGCGCGAGGAACTGCCTGACCAATCCCCTGGCGCTTGGCTCGGTGTTCGTTAAGTCAAACCGTCTCGGTCAGGGAATTTACGCTCGAGTTCAAGTTTTCAGTCCCGAGAGACAAATTAAACTTTAATGGTCGTAAAACTTCTAGCTCTAAAAGTGTTTTCTCGAGCTGCCAGAATTTGGCGGAAGATTCACGGCTCTGGCTTCAATCCTTGCGTGCCTCTCATGGTTGCTGGTTAGGCTTAAAGTCTCATGTTAGCCCGCCGACTTCCCTTTTATCTTTTGCGCGAATTTGTCCCGTTGTACTTGGTCGGGCTGGTCACGATTTTGATGCTCCTGATGATCGACTTTTTCGCGTTTCTGGCGGCATCGTTCATCAATTACCACACGCCAATCGATATCATGTTCAGGGCGCTTCTGGACCGAATGCCGTTCTTTTTGTCGTACATGATCGCGCCCAGTCTGGCATTCGCGGTGCTGGTCGGTTTGGGGCGTCTGGCAAAGGATTCGGAACTCAAAGCGGTGTACTCGAGCGGCATCCGTCCGATCACGCTGCTCGCCCCAATTTTGCTGGTTGGCGCGTTGGCGACGGGTTTAAGTTGGGTCAACGAGAACATCTGGCGTCCGGTTGCCGATCAACGCTTCAAGACCTCGTATTACGCGATCTGGCATTCGGAACCACCACGCGTTCAAGCGCTGAAATCGTATGCCTCTGAAGACGAACATATTTTGTATCACGCAGGCTCGATACTGCCAGACAAAGACAACAAACAACTTGCCGAACTTTCAGGGGTCATGATTACGACACCGCAAGGCATTTACACCGCCACCCGAGGGCGTTGGGATGCGAACGCCAAAACCTGGGAATTGTACAACGTGTATCACACCACCGACGCCGAAACCCAAGCCGTCAGCGACCCAGAGGTGCGCCGCGTGTTCGCGTTCACCCTGCCCGTCGAACCAGACCTGATTCCGCCCGAAGCCCTGCCACTGCCAGATTTGATGGCTCGAGCCTCGAGCAAGGTCTTGTCGCAATCTGAACGCTACGATGCGCAATTCAAGCTTCACAGGCGTTTTTCTGACCCACTCGCGGCAATGCTGATGGCAATTGTTGGCGGCGCATTGGGTTTAACGATTTCCAACCGCGCCTGGGGATTTGCTGGCACGATTGGTTTGATTGCCGTTTACTGGGGCTTGTGGCAAATCGGTTTTAACCTCGCCTCGGCTCAGGCGCTGGCGGCACCGTTGGCGGCTTGGTTGCCGAGCGCCATCTTTGGCATTGGCGCACTCTTTGGTTTGCGGAGGCTGCTATGAACACCCCCCACGTCAGCACCCCGACCGTGCCACCAGCCAAACTCGAGCGAACCCGCCCAAGAATCACCTTGCTCGACCTGTACATCGTTGGTGAGGTGCTGCCGATGCTGGCTGGTGGTCTGCTGATTGTGATTGTGACCCTGGTGATGGGGGCATTGTTTGAACGCATCGGGGCATTTCTCGCCAAAGGCGCGAACCCGTTGTTGGTGGCGCAATATCTGGCGTTCAGGTTGCCCGAAATGCTGTCTTTGGGCTTGCCGATAGCGCTGCTGTTTGCGGTGCTCATGAGCCTCTCGAGGTTGACCCAAGATTCGGAACTCAAAGCCGCCGTGGTGGCTGGCATCTCGCCCACACGTTTGACCATGCCAGTCCTGGTCATTGGTGCGGTGGTGGCGCTGTTTGCCTTCATCAACGCCGAAACCTTGCAGCCCAGAGGCATCGAAAATGCCAGCCGCGTGCTGCGGGACATCATCATCTCCAACCCTCGCGTGGCATTCACGGGCGGACAGTTTTTCAAAGACGCCCAAAACCAGGTGATTTACATTCCAGACGGCGGCTTGAAAGCAGGTGGCATTCTCGAGAACATCACGATCATGCAAGGCTCTGAGGGGCAAGTGCCGTCATCTATCATGAAAGCCCCAAACGGCAAGATTTTGGCGGATCAAGGTGCGATTGAACTGACCAACGGCTCGAGAATCACCTACCGCAATGGCGATGCCCGTCCGGTCATGATCTCGCATTTTGGACGCGCCGTGATTCCAATCAAGGACTTGCAGCAGGGCGCAAACCTATCGCAAAAACCGATTGACCTGCCATTGCCGACGCTGCTCGAGCGCATCAAAAGTTATCAAAGCCAAGGTTTCAGGATCAACGGCGAATTGACAGCTTTAAACCAAAAATTTGCCAAACCGCTCGCATCGGTGGCGTTTGCCCTGTTCGGCATCGCCTTGTCGCTTTATACATTGCGCAGCAACCAAAGCCTGGGGTTTGTTGGCGTGATGTTTCTGACATTTTTTTATTACGCCACCTGGACGGTGTTCAACGTCATGGGCGAGAGCGGCGCGATTCCAGCCGTGCTTGCCGCCTGGACGCCCGACCTCTTGTACGCCGGAGCGGGTGTTGCCCTTCTCGCACTGGCGCGGCGACGTTAACGCATGAAGGTAAACGAACAAAAACCAAAAACCATGATGCTCGAGCAACCTCAAACGCGTGAGAACAATGGCGCAAACAATATTTGGTGTGAAATGTCAATGAATCGTAGGGGCAGGGCGCAGGAAGCAGCGCCCCTACGGAAAACCCCCAAACAAAATCCAAATCCAGGTTTCTCGAGATTGATCCTGTTTTTTCTGGCAATCCTGTGTTTTACCAGTCCCGCCTTTGCCAAAAAAATTGAAATCTTGCAAGCCGACAGGCTCGAGCTTCGCAACGTCACCACCCCTGACGGCAAGGTCGAGGAGTACGTGATCATCACGGGCAGACCCGCAATTGTGCGCATTGACAAGGACGAACTCGAGGCAAACCGAATCGAATTTAACAAAACGCGGCGCAAACTCTACATTGTCGGTCAGGGCGTGTTGCGCGGCGAGAAGGAAACCATTGCGGGCAACGATTTTGTCGTGGACACCTCTGACAACTCGCTCGAGGGTGTCGATGTGCTGATTGCCACCAGCGACATTGACGTGGTTGGCATCAGCGTCGAGCGGCTGCCCGGGCAACTCGAGGTCAAAAGCGGTTATTTCTCGCCGTGCTCGAGGTGCGGCAAGGTTGGCGACGCTTACGGTTTCAAGGCGGGCAGTCTGACGTTGTTTCCAGGAGATCGCCTGATCGCTCGAGATGTGATTGTTTTGGTGGCGGGCGAGCCAATTTTGTATTTGCCAATCATGGTGGTGTTGCTGTCCGAACCCAGCCGTCAACCGCGTTGGGTTTTTAGAATTGGCGATTTTAGTGTGGGCGGCGGTGGCAATGCCAGCACCGACAGCAGTTTGCCCAACGTCGAGCTTGACTTGCCATTTACCACCGGCGATTTTGGACTTGGTTTTACATTGCTGCGCTATTACGGCAACCGCAATCCGGCTTTCGGGATTGGTGTGGACTGGACGTTGTTTGACCTGTTTGGCGGTATCAATAAATCCAGGGTGTTCTTTCTGGCACTGCCTCCACCTGCCAGCAGCGTCAACTCGCCTGGTTTTTTGGGGGCACCCTTAGCCTACAGGCTCGAGTCGGCTGGCTCGTTTGACATCACCCCAGGCGCAGACCCAGAAGATGCCCTGCCCAGCGTCAGGTACATTTTTAGCCTCTCGAGGGTCGATGAGGGCATTACCCGCAGTGAAGATTTACGCGGTTTGACTGGACCACAACGCCGCACCGATTTTGGCACGAAGTTCAATTTGGACACGACTTCCTACGCCATCGAACTCGAAATCTCGAGTTACTTTCTCAACCGCGATCTTAACTCCGTTGTGGTTGATCCGCTCAAACCAATCTTTCCAAACTCGATTTACGTGCCTAGCAGCACCTTGTTCTTTCCAGAGTTGCGGTTTACTGCCAAGGATTCGTTGCTGCCCAAGTTTTATGGTCTGAGCGCCCAAAATTTTTCGGTCACGCTTGGCATGATTACCGCGCCGTACAACCGCATCAACCGCAGCGCCCGTTTTGCCGCAGACCCGTTCACCGGTCTGGTGACGGCGGGCAGATTCGACATCAAATACGGCGTCGGACTGACCCTGAACCCCTGGGAGGGCGCGAGTTTGACCTCGAGTTTCAGGTTTGAAGGACGTTATTACACGACCCAAAATCCCAACGGCACTTCGGACAGCGAAAGATTAAATCCAACAGGTGAATTTGAACGAAGCGTCGATTACCAGTTCAGCACCAGATTCTCACAAAGTATTTTTAAAGACCTGGCTCGGGTTGACTTTAACGCCGATTACAGCGAAACCACTGGCGAGAGTCCTTTTGGTTTTGACAGCGTTTCAAACCGTGAAGCCACCTTGCGAAGCAGTCTGGGATTGACCGTGACACCCGCCACCTGGCTGTCTTTCACTGCCTCGCAGAGCCTGAGTGTGACCGCCACTCGAGCGCCCAAGCTTGATGCCGCACAATTCAGCCTGAACTTTACGCCAAGTTTTGGCAGTTTGAACCTCAGCGCCTCGCACAACCTCGAGACTGATATTTTGCAAACCTGGAATATTGGAGGGAGTATCAACACGCCATTTGGCATTGCCTTTCGCTTTTCGACTGGACAGTACATCAACCCCACGACTGGTGGCTTGTTTTACCTATTTTCACCGTTGCAACTCAGCCTCAATTATGCTGGCGACGGCGGCAAATTGACTTCATCGCTCAACGTCAGCCATGACCTTAACCCCGATGGGGTCGTACAAAACATTGGCTTTACCTTCTCTTATCGTTTTGGCGACACCGAAAACCCTTACACCTTCAGCCTGATTCAAAACCTGACACCACCGCAAACCGTGACTGGAAATGACGGCAAAAATGCCTTTTCGGTGTTGCGCGGTTCGACCCGTTTTACCTGGCGCGGTTTGAGCATCAGCGTTGACAACAATTTTGATTTCAGACCCTGGGCGTACTCGATCAACCCAACACCAACCAGCAGCACCTCGAGTTCAGGCAAAATCCCACCCTCGACCACCGCCATCAGCGTTTCGGGCGATGCACCGTTCACCTGGAACCTCAACTTCACGAGCAACATCGACCTGGCAACGTTTACCTTTTATGAACCCAGATTGCTCGGTAATATTACGACTCAAAATCAAGGCTCAAGTTTTGACCTGAGCTTGGGTTTTCAACTCAGAATGCCCGACATTGCGCAAACCGATTTTCGATTCTCGAGTTTGAGCTTGCAATTTGGTTGGGATGTCGTTCCAGGCTTTAGTATCTCGGGTTCTGTCAGTTATTCAAGAAATGTCATCGGTGGCATTTTCTTTGACACATTCAATTTAAATCCTGTGGCTTTCACGGCAGCTTTTGCTTCCGAAGGCTCGAGCAAACCCGATGTGTTTTTCAGCGTGGTTTTAAAGGGCACGTATGTCTTTGATGATGATCCAAAATTCAACGGAATTCCAAATTTTACTGGCACTGGCAGCCCATACCGCACCACCTGGCGACCCGTTTTTATTCTGACTTTTGATTTGTGCTGTTACACCCTGCGTTTTACTTTTGACAGCACGCCAGAACGAGGCTCGAGTTTTACTTTTGGTTTTATTTTGCCTTTTGGCGGCGAGCAAAATGCAATTGTCAGTGACCCTGATGGTTTGCGCTTTCCAGTGCTGCCATTCATTCCACCGATCAAATAAAGGGGTTCTGATGCGAACATTGCTGTTGATAACGTTTATGCTCTTGATCTCGAGTTGCACAGGTTCTTTCGAGGACAGCGGCACACCCGTGCGATTGGTTGTCAGTGTCAATCCAGACCTGGGTAAAAACATTCCCTGCCCAGGTCAACAATTGGAAGTTCCACTAAAACCAGGCTTGGTGCTTTTAGACCCAAACCGTTTTTCAAGCTCGAGCAACCAAGTCAATTCTTGCGGCGCGTTTTTTCCACTGCTTGGAGTACCCTTTGATGTTGTGAACGGCGCAGAAACACTTGGTTCACCCAGCGTTTTTGTCAGCGTTCCTAGCCAGTCGGTGGTGAAACAATTGACGTATCTTCACTCGGCGAACAACACCGTGCAAGACCCAAATAAACTGACGCAAAAACTTGAGTTCAAGTACACACCAATAGACAGCAAAGATGATCCGGCTTTTTGTCCGACACAATTGTCGATCAGTCGAGACAACAGATACCTGGCTGTTCTGGACAATCCAAACGATATTGACGAACCTTGTGGCAAAAATATAACCCGTGCGCCTCGTGTTGTTATTTACAACATTGTTGATGGCAGCATTTTCAAAAGAATTGACATTACCAAAAATAACTTTATTGATGGAACCAGCAAAGAAATGTCAATCGCACTTTTAAACAATCGATTGTACGTACTTGGAGAATTTGGCAATAAGTTTAAAATCTCGAGTGTTGATTTTAATGCGGTTGATCCAAATGCAATTGGCAACAGCATCACGTCTGATGGGGCAAGATTGCCGCCAACATTCTCGAGTTTTCCAAGCCTCACGTCAAAAGTTGATCTGAGCATTGTGCAAAATGGTTTGCTGGCAAGTTTATCCGATAACAATGGCGGACAGGTTTTCCCAATTGTTGAAGATTTAACCCTAAAGACCATTGCTTTCGGTGATGAACGGCTGGCTGGCAGTCTGGCAACCGATCAACCCATCGGGAAGGTGACGACCATTCGTTCCAATGCTTTCAGTTCTTCAATTAGTTCTAATTTCACGTTGTACTTGCGTCCAAACAATATTTTATTCCAAAGAAACACGCAATTCGCGGTGCAAACCATCGGTTCGCCCATCGATGCGACCTTTCCAGCCGACAATACAATCTGGGTTTTGAGCACCATTTTGAACACCAAGCGACTTTTTAAAGTCGATACCCGAGACTTCCCCGAAAAACCACAGTTTGACGCTGGAATTGATTTTGGCGATTTAAACCCTGGCAATTTGGTTTGGGTTTTGGACGAGAATTAAAACGGGTGCGGGTAACTTGAGATGTACCCAGGCGTTGCCAGAACTTCGATCTGCACACCTTCAACGCTGCCAACTCGAGCCACCTTGATCGGGTTGCCGAGTTCAATCTGCACCAAATTCCAACCCACCTCGAGATTGACATCAAAACCACGGTCGGCTTTGATGCGGGTTTTGGCATCGCTGTAGACAACCACAATGCTGCCACGACCTTTGGTCACAAAACTCTCGAACAGGGTGTCGCCGCTCGAGAAACTTTTTTCAGCGTTGACATCCAAATACGCACGAACCACGGTGCGGGCAATGTGGGCGCTACCAGAAATGCCGATTTTACCGATCAAGCCAGGCCAGTCGAGTAAATCCTGCACCAAGTTTTGCAAGGCACTGGCTGGCGGGGCGGTATCGCCAATGCTGAGGTTGTACGTGCCGTTGGTCACGGCAGAACTCGAGATTTCCTTGTTCGGGTTGCCGCTGCGGTCCGTTAAGAACACGCCGATTCGCAAATTGGCTGGCACTGCGTTTTGCGATTTTACGGTTCCCGAAACACTCAAAGGCGCAGCCAGAGCAAGACTCGAGATCAGTACACTCGAGAGGACAATCAGGATTTTCGGGCTTAACTTCAAAGCGTTCATTGTGGTTCATCCGAACGATCCCTAAAGATTGTCTCGAGGGTCGGATGCCTCCAAGAAAAGACTAGCACCAAAATCAAAAATGGCTTGTCTGATTCAAGATTGTCTAAATACTGCATGAGAAAAATTGGGATTGATTCAAGCCTGCAATAACTTCGAGCGCCAAGTGAATCGCTCGAGTTTCAAACTCGAGCGTCACAAACGACTGCGTTTCTTTGATTGTTATGGGTGTCATCACGATTTTGACACTCGAGATGTAACATGAGCCTATGGCGTACAGTAATTTCACACTTCAAGAAGTCTTAAAAAAATTCAGTTTAAAACTCGAGGAAGGTCAAGTGTTGTTTCCAAATGTCGAACCTCGAGCCGCCTCAGCACTTCTAAACGCTTGGCTCGAGCAGAAAATACCGTTGGCATTGGCACTTTCGACTGAAAAGGCACGAAGTGAATTTATCATTGCACCAATTCTTGCTGAAGTCCGAGAGCAACTGGACAAACGATTTTCGTTGTTTTCTGGGATTGATTTTACGGTTGACACAAGCCAAGGTCTAAACGGCGAGTGTGATTTTTTATTCTCGAAATCGCCAGAGCAGCTTGTGCTCCTTGCTCCTGTGGTAAGTGTAGTCGAGGCGAAAAACGAAAGTTTCAGAAATGGCTTGGCTCAAGCCTGCGCCGAAATGATTGCCGCTCGAGTGTTCAACGAACGCGAAGGACATCCGCTCGAGCGGGTTTATGGAGCGGTGACAACTGGTGATGACTGGCAGTTTTTAATGCTCGAGGAAAATACTTTATTTGTGGACAAAAAACGCTTTGATCTGGAAGAACTTCCCAGAATTCTGGGTATTTTTTGTTACATGCTCGAAACGGCTTAAAAGTTCAATCATGAACCTTTAAAAGGCTCAATCACAATGTGGTCGCCCTCGAGTTTGGCAAGTTCGGCGGTGTCACCCTCGCGGGCTTGCATTCCTTTAATGCTCGAGCTGTCGCTGGCTCGAGCGATGGCTTGCCCGATTCGAATTTGTGGGCTGGCAATTTTTTGCGCCCAGATGATCGCGTCCTTGCGCCCCGTCGCGCCCGCGTGCGCCAAACCGCGCAGTGTGCCGACCACAATAATGTCGCCGCCCGCCACCAGTTCCACGCCAGAGTTGACATCGCCCAGCACGATCACACTGCCAGGGGTTTCCTTGCGTGTTCCAGATCGGAGCGTTCGGGCAATGATCTCGGTGCGACCACTGGATGGCACCTCAGGTTGAACTTGCGCGACCACCGTTTCAATGGTGGCTGGCATATTTTGATTCGTTCCTCGCGGTGGACGAAAGCTCGAGAGCACCCCACCGGCGCTCAGGATTGCCTGCATGACCGTTTGCACCACTTCACCGGCAATGACACCACCAAGCTCGAGTTCGACCCGTTCGGACAGGAGTTGCGCTCGAGATTCGAGCGCCGATGCAACGCTGTCTTTGGTATCTGTCGGCTCGAGTAAAATGCTCAAGCCGCCACTGGTGCCGCGCAGTTTCATAATTGGTTTTACCATGCAAGACGAGAGTCTGGTGTATCAGATTGACAGACGGCTCGAGTTTGGATGCGGTACAAGACAAAACTTTAACGAATGACACGCCCCTGCTTGTCGAGTTTGATGTTCCAGTACGCCGCCATGACTTTTTCCACGGCAGGCAAAGCCACACCCGAACCTTCGACGCCGTTCTCGAAAAAGGCGACCACGACCAAGTTTGGGTTGTCAAAAGGACCATAGCCCATGTACCAGGCATGGTCACGGTTATGACCTTGCGGTGATTGTGCCGTTCCAGTTTTCCCAGCCGTTATTATCGGGAACACATTTGCACCCAAGACTTCTTTGGCAGTTCCTGTGCGCGTGGTCATGAGCATTCCCTCTTTCAGGAGCGACCAGTATTTGCCCGAAATTTGGGTCATCGGTTTTGGGGGCACAAGTTTGTTGTCTATGGCTTTGATGACCGTCAATTCTGGGCGCTTGCCATTGTTGACGATGGTTGCCAGCATTCTGGCAATTTGCAGGGGATTGGCGCGAAGCAATTGTCCAATCGAATAATTGAGCGCCACGCCATTGTTCCAAATTTTATCAGCCCTCACCGAAGTCACTGTTGGCACTTCATCAAATTTTTCACCCAACAATTCAATCCCGCTCGATTGCCCAAAACCAAAATCTTTGGCACGTTTTGCAATGTCATTGACAAAACGTTCTGGACCATAACTGACTGCCGATTGGAAGTACCAGGTATTGCAAGAGTTTGCAATCGCACCTCGAGCATCATACGGACCCATGTTGCGTCGCGCCCAGTTTTTCCAGAAGCGTCCACCATAAAACCAGTGCCAAGGGCAGTTGTAAACCCGATTTCCAAAACCATTCTCGAGCAACATGCTGGCGGTCACGAGTTTGAAGGTTGAACCAGGCTCCCAGACGTTCACCATTCGGTTAAACATGGGTTTGTATTTGATGTCCAATTGGGCTTTGACGCCTTCTTTGGCGGTGGGCTTGACGGAAAACCAGTTGGGATCGTATTTGGGTCCAACCGCAAACGCCAAAACCTGCCCTGTCTTTGGGTTTAAGGCAACAATTGCCCCCCTGGCAGATTCGACCAATGGAATGCCGTGCTGTTTATTTAATTGGTTGATTTTTTCTTTGGCTTCGACGATTGCCTGTTCGGCGGCACGTTGCAATTTGGGAATAATACTGAGTGTCACGGTCTTTCCCTGAACAGCCTCTTGAACCACCCGTTCAGAAACGACCCGCCGCGCCGCGTCAACCTCTACATTTTTCAAGCCGTCTTTTCCACGCAAGATGTCATCGAGTCCAAACTCGAGACCGGCTTTGGGCAGGATATCGGTTAGTGCCGCGCCCGCCTCGACATCTGTGGCACTGGCTTGCGACATGTAACCCAATAAATTTCCTGCCATACCGCCCAGGTAAACCCGTTCGACGCGTTTGCGAACTTCAATCACACTTTCCTGCCCTGCCAACCATTCCTGGAGCGGAATGATGTTGTCCTGCGGGACATCCTTGGTCAAAATCGCAGGCTCGAACTTGTTGGTGACGGCTGGAAGTGGCAATTTTACTTTTGCCAGTCGTGCGATACGGTCCAAGAATTTCACCTCGCCGCCGTGATAGACCAGTTCGATTGCCTGACGGTTGGTGGCGAGCACCGCACCATCGGAGGCGTGAATGTCGCCGCGAACAGCGCGAATGACGGTGGAATCGGTGGTGTTGTTCTCGCTCGAGGTGACAAATTCGTAATGGCGCACAACCTGCAAATAATACAAACGTCCGATAAAAACCAGTAAAACCAAGCTCATGAACAGCGTCACCCGAATGATTGGGTTGCTCGAGAAACGGATTTTGTCGTTGTCACGTTGGTTCATCTTAAAACCTGCATTCTGATTCAGATTTCAGTGCTTTAAATAATCTTACTCGGGTTTTGATCCAAAAATTGTTATGAATCCTGGGTTTTTGAGGTCATATTGGGTCTACAACAGTTGCTCTTCGTTGTTTAAGACCCGTCCAAAAGCCCAAGTTGCCAACCAAAACACCAAAGGCGCAACAACCAGGGTGGTCACAATTTCAGGAATCATCACCTTAAAAATCGAATCGCCTGTAATGAAACCCTTGCGGGTCCAGTAGTTAAAGACAATAAAAATAAACCATTTTGAGAGCATGGCAGTCAGGACCACCAGGGCTTGATTAAAACCAGTTTCAACACTCAAAAAACGTCTGACCGCATAACCCACAATGACTGCCGCCGCAAGCCCAGCCGCATGAAAACCAAACGCACCCGCGCCGATGGTGTCTTGCAACAAACCGATAAAGTAACCCAAACCCAAGCCCCACATCGGACGAACTCGAGAAGCCAGGGTCAGCGCGGCGAGCAAAAACAAATCTGGCGGGGCAAACGTTGGCACAAGCACGTACAATGCGCCCTGCAAGCCCCAAATAACAAAGACAAAAATGAGTGGTTTCAACGTGCAACCTTTCAAAACCTGATCAATATCGAGGGCAGATCGCCACTCAAAACCATATTTTACAGTCAAAATGGGCTAAGGCAAACTGAGTATAAAAACTTCTTCCAAAGCATTGGGATCGACAAAGGGTTTGACCTCGAGCGTCAAACCAAGCGTGTCGCCCCTGGAGGCAATCCGTTTGACGATCAGACCAATTTGCACCGTTGGAAACGCACCGCCCGCAAAACCGCCAGACAGTACCTTTTGTCCAACCTTGACATCGGAGCCTTTAAATCCCTCAACCCTCAACATTCGACCCGCAATGCCGCGCCCAAGTCCGCGCCCGCGCTTTTTGCTGCTTGCCACCGTCACCCCGACCCGAAACTCTGGATCGCTCACGGTTCGGATCAGTGCCGTGCGCGGCGCAACTTCTTGCACGATGCCAACCAAACCCGAGGGCGTCGTGACCGCCATTCCAGGCTGCAAACCGTCTTGTGCGCCCAGTGCCACGATCAATTGCGAAACCAAACCATCATTCTTATACGAGATCACACTGGCTATCGCAAACACCCCAGGCGATTGATAGCGCCGAATTTTTGCCGCCGCCTCGAGTTTTTTGGCTTCCTGCTCGAGTTGCACCAGTTTGGTTTGGGCGGTTCCGAGTTGATTTTTTAAAGTTTTGTTCTCAATTCGTAAATCATTTTCAAAGGCTATCGTGTCAACCGCATTCTTGGCATTTTGGGCAAGTTGGTAAAACATGCCTGTAAACGGCGCGACGCTTGCCGAAAGCGCAAATGGGGCTGGCGGCACAAAACGTGTCGAGACCAAAGACACCAGCATCAAAATACCAAACACCAGCCAGAGTCTCGAGTTCATGATGCACCAAATTGTGAAGAGTGCCGCAGGCGCATCAATCTGCACCCACAACTTCTGATTTCACCCACGGCAGCAACTCGAGGTTGAGGCTGTGCGCCAATGTGATCATTTTGGCGATGGGCAAACCCACCACGTTAAAAAAGTCACCCTCGATTTTTTCGACCAGCGCCATGCCCATCTCCTGAATGCCGTAACCACCGGCTTTGTCCAAGCCTTCGCCAGAGTTGGCGTAGCCCAGAACCTCGGCGCTCGAGAGATCACGAAATTTGACGCGGGTGCGTTCAAACCCGAGCGCTTGAGCGCTGGGCGTCAGGATGCAGACACCCGTGAAAACCTCGTGCCAGTTGCCAGACAAAGCCCGAATAAAATTGGCATTCTCGAGCTTGCTGATGGGTTTTTGCAGGAGTTGACCTTCAAACGCCACCACCGTATCGGCTGCCAGAATGATGCGTTCAGGCTCGAGCGATTGAACGGCTCGGGCTTTTTTGTTTGCCAAGAATTGCACCAAAATTTGCGGGTCGGGTTCAGGGCTGTTTTCGTCAACGTCCGCGCTGCGAACGCGAAACTGGACGCCCAAACGGGTTAAAAGTTCTTTACGGCGCGGACTGCCCGACGCCAGAATGATTTCTGTCATTGCTTACCTTCAAAAGGGAATTTCACCCAGGGTTTTCATGCGGGAGATCAACCCAACATCTCTGCCAGTCTAACGCGAACAGGTGAATGTTGTCTCATATTTTCAGTGGATTGAGATACTCGAGGAAAATTCTGATTGCGAAATTTAACACCTTGACACCACTGCACCATAATGAATCCATGAGACTAAGCGTTAATCTTGAACCAGACTTGTATGCCGTGGCAAAATCACTTGCCAAAGCCGATGATGTCAGTCTGAATGTCTTAATTAATCATTTACTGCGTGACGCGCTTTTTGGTCAAACGCAACCAACGCAAACCCACCTCAAAAATGGGCTTCTGGTCAGCAGTTCAAAAGTTCGGGTCACTCGAGAAATGGTGATGCAAGCCTTGGAAGAAGACGAATGACCTATTTGATTGATGCCAATGTTCTGGTGGCACTGCACAACGAAGCCAACGATGATTTTATTCGGGCTCACGAATGGTTCTCTAAACTTGGGAAAAATAAATTTGCGACCTGCACCATCACCCAAGGCAGATTTCTTCGGACGCATTTGATTTACTTCCCAAGTGACGGCGTAGCAGCCGCTTTTGAGAAAATAAAAGTTTTAACCAAAAATCCCAACCATGTTTGGTGGGGCGATAACTTCTCATACGTGCAAGTTGACCCAACGCGGCTTCAAGGGCGCAAGCAAATTACAGACGCTTGGTTAGCCGAATTGTGCCGCGTGAAAAAAGGGAAAATTGTAACTTTTGACAAAGGGTTTTGTGCCCTACACACCGATGTGGCGGTGTTGCTCTAACCTTTCAGCACTGGCAGTACAAGGGACAACAAAAAGCATTTTCGTCACTCGAGTGTCACAGCTTGGACCTAAACTAACCCAAATGCTCCTGCTCGAGTTCACTGATGCGCTTGCCGTGATCGCTTGCGGAATCGCGGCAGCCCAGACGCTGGGTTTGCACCCCGTCGGTTGGGTGATTTGCGTGTTGTTCGGTCTGGGGTCTTGGACTTTCAAACGCACGCGCTGGTACGGTTTGACGCTGTTGTGGTGTCCTGGCATGATCGGGTTTTTAGCCAGCAACCACGACCCCCTGACTCGAGCCTGGAGCGCCCTGCTGGGAATGCTGGGCTTTTACGCCATCTGGTGCGTGTTGCAAGCCAGGGATGAACACTCGAGCACGGGTTGGTGGGCGGCTGTAGTGTTGGTCATCTGGCAACCGAGCAGTGTTGCGCTGTTGGGCGTCACATTTCTGGCAGCCCAAGCCACAACCGGTTGGCGCTCACAGCTTTCTCCCGCTCGAGGGGCATTGCAACATGGCAGTTTGCAACGCTGGTCGGGCGTGATGGTGTTGGCGCTGGTCGTTTCTGGCTTGAGTTTGGTGCTGCCACCGCCCGCAGCTTGGCGGGTGCAAGATATTTTGCTGCCCAAACTCGAGTTGCCAGCACCAACCACCAGTGGTGTGTACCCTCAAGCCGATTTCAGCACCAGGGTAAAACCCTTTGAAGTGCAAAACTTTGACCCTCGAGCCATTGTCGTTGGTATTTTGCTCTTGGGCGCGGTGATGTTGTGGCAATCGCAAGCGCGTTCAAGCAGAGGGCGAATTTTGGGACAAGATGTTCAAGCCAAGAAAAAACCCAAAGCAAAATTTGATTGGCTGCTGGTGTTCGTGCTCGCCAGCGTTCTGGTGATGTTGTTCATTTTTTGGACGATCAAAACCCTCTCGAGCAATCTGATTCCAATTCAAATTCCAAACATGCCAAACTGGTCCTCGAGCGTGTCGATTGTTGTTTTTGTGGCAGGTTTGGTGATTTCATTGCTCCATTGGCTTCGAGTGTACCTGGCAAAACGCAAGCTCAAGCCCATTGACATCATTCAGTTTCCAGGCAAGAAATCAACGTTGCTCGAGCTTCCAGAAAACCGCGTCCGAGCCGCCTACGCCCTGTGGTTGCGCTTGTTGGAAACCCTCGAGTTGCCAAGAGAAAAAGTGGAAACACCGTTCGAGTTTTCAAGGCGCGTTACAGTGCACCACCCAAACTTGCGCGAAGCCACCAACGCTTTGACCCAAGCTTACGAGCGCGTGCGGTACGGCTCGAGCGTTCTGGAATCAGATGCAGTCAAAGCCGAGGAAGCCCTGCAAGAATGGCGCTCGAGTGTTCAGCCATCGCCAACCAATCAAAGTGCTACAAGTTTGACACTCGAGAAGCCACTCTCGTTGTTAGACTGAGTATACTTTGAACGCCGTCACAGAGCACCTCGAGCCGACACAACCTTTAAAGGATGCTGTCTTGGTGCTGGTTTTTACGGCGCTGATTGCTTCTGGTTGGTTGAATTGGTTGCCGCTCGGCGTGGTGATTGCCGCCGTCATCTTGCCATTTTCGATTCGCCGCAATGCCAAAACCCAACTGTTCGCGCCCTGGGCAAGCGTTTACGTTGGCGCGAGCGCTTTTTTGATGCTGCCGCTCAACTTTTCCAACCTGCTCGAGCGACTGTCTTGGATGGCGCTTGGAATTTTGCTTGCATGGCTGATTGGGTTAGCTTTTGACGGCATCAAAGAGCGCAACCACTGGGCGTGGCTGGCAGGTTTGATCTTGCTGATGCTCAATCCAAGCGCGGCTGGAGTGATTGGCGTGTTGGGGCTTTGCATCTTCGGTGCATTGCGAGCCAGAAGCTCGAGAATTCGGGTTGGGGTGCAGTTTCAAAACCGTTCTGGCATGATCGTGCTGGCAATTTTGGGCTTGACCATCTCGGCATTCAGCATCTTGCTGGCTCGCCCAGCAGGATTTCAGTTCAATGACGCAACCATGCCAGTTTTAAAGCCCAGAACAGCCATAAAACCAAAAACCACTGCCTCGAGCATCGAAACCACCGGCTCAAGTCGCTCGGGTGTGGAGAAGGTTCAGACATCCAATTCTGGATTGCAAAATGCGTTACTGCTGATGAATCTTGCATTGTTGCTGGTCATGATGGCATTGCTTTTGGGCTTGTTGCGAAATCGAATGCAAACCCCAAAGGGACGACGCAAATCCGAAATTTCTGAATTGATTCCGTTGTTTGGTGCGTTCATCGTTTTGCTGGCGTTGTTCGTTTGGGCGAGCACACCACCGCCGCGTCTTGAGGGCACAAAAACGCCTTCCAACATTCAGGGTGCAAATCAAAATCCGAGCCTGAACAAACCAACCAAGCCACCAGAACCCAAACTCGAGCGAAACGAGCGCACAAATCCTATTTTTACGATTTTCATGTTGTTCATCGTGATGGCGGCGGCATACTGGGCGTACCGCATCACCCGAGAAAAAACGGCAAACGACTTTCCAGAAGAACCTGAACTCGACAGCAACTCGAGTCTCGAGAAAAAAATTCAAGCCACCAATCGAGTGCGGGAAGCCTACAGGGGTTTTCTCGAGCTTTGCAGTACAAAAGGAATTCGGCGCTCAAACGACCAGACCTCGCTCGAGTTCGCGGCATGGGTCGGAAGGCTCGCGCCAGACTCGAGTGTTGATGTTCAACACTTGACCAGACTCTACGAACCCGTGCGCTACGGGCAACTGAGCGACGAATCTGGGGCACTCGAGGCAGAACGAATTGTGAATGCACTGAAAAATAATTTCAAACTCGAGCCACTTTTAGGAGAAATAGCATGATTCAAGAATTTGGAAACCGTATCAAACAGAACGTTGCTAAGGTGATCGTCGGCAAAGACGACACCCTCGAGTTTCTGCTGGCGGCGGTGCTGGCAGGTGGACACGTGCTCTTGGAAGATGTCCCAGGCACGGGCAAGACCATGCTGGCTCGAGCGGTGGCGGCATCTTTGGGCTTGGATTTCAAACGCGTGCAATTCACGCCAGATTTGCTGCCGAGCGACATCACGGGCGTCAGCGTCTACAAGGGCACGGGTTTTGAATTTCAGGCGGGTCCGGTCTTCACCAACGTCTTGCTGGCAGACGAGATCAACCGTGCCACACCCAAAACCCAATCGGCATTGCTCGAGGCGATGAGCGAGGGGCAGGTTTCAGCCGATGGAATCACGCGCCCACTGCCAAACCCGTTTATTGTGATCGCCACGCAAAACCCAATCGAAATGGACGGCACGTACCGACTGCCCGAGGCGCAACTGGATCGTTTTCTGGTGCGTTTGAGCGTCGGATATCCCGATCAAACTCAGGAACTGACCATGCTCGAGCGGCTGCAAGGTGTGCATCCAATCTCGAGCTTGCAAGCGGTGATAGGCGATGGCAATTTGCTCGAGGCTCGTAAACAATCACGTTCAATTCACCTCGAGCCTGAACTGCGCGAATACATTGTCAAACTGGTTCATGCCACCCGCCATCTTGACGCCACCTACCTCGGCGCGAGTCCTCGAGCAAGTTTGGCATTGCAAGGCGTGGCTCAGGGTTTGGCAGGACTGGCGGGAAGAACATTTGTCACGCCCGACGATGTCAAACGTGCCGCCATACCGGTGTTGGGACACCGTTTGATGCTGAAAGCCGAAGCCAGGTTAAAAGGTGTGACCCCAGAAAAACTGGTGAAGGACATTCTCTCGAGCGTGGCTGTACCGGTTGAGAAATGATGGAATCTTAGGGAGAAACTGGCGAGCGTTCTGTGGTGTTCAAAATCAAAATTGCTCAAGTTTGAACAAGTTTCACCAGTCACTTGATACTGTTCGCCTTCACCAGCAACCACGCTTTGACATCCAATTCTTTGGCAAAATGCGCCACTGGCACAACATTGGGCAGGGTCATTCCAATTTGTTCCGCCATCGTGTTCTCGAGAATCTGCGCTTCACAAGCCTGCAAACTCCACGGTTGATGCAGAATATCCCCGCGATACACCGTCCCTCGGGCATCAGCACTGAACAGGAAGTATCGTTCGGTCAACCAGTGCTCGAGTGTACCTGGTGCGGCGTGAAAGACCGCGCCAATCGGTTTATACTTGGCTTTGAAAGTTGCGGGAGCAGCCTTGCGGTGCGTGCGCAAACTTGAATAATCCAACCAACCATTCTCTACTCGAGATGACATTTTCGCATCCATGTACGGCAAATGAAACGCAACCCGAGCGCCACGAACCGCCAATGGATTTTCGGCATCGAGACTAAAAAACCAGACGCCAGAATGCACGCCGTCCGTGACATACGTGCGCAAGTTCAACTCGAGAAACGCATCCGTGCCAGGAATCGGCGGCACACCTCGAGCGTGAATCTGATTCATGCGAAACGGCACGACGCCCAACCAAGCCTGACCCTCAAACGTCTCGAGCCTCAGACCTTTGGGAATGAATTTTGCCAAGCTGGAAATTGGCACGGGATAATGAAAAAACGCCAGGTCGAGCCAACGCATGTGCATGATCCACGGGCGCTCGGGTTTCATTGCGTGTCAAGGAAACGGGTGCGGAGTTCTGGAGTCGGCAACCAGCACGATTCCTGTTTGCCAAAAATGTTGTAACGGTAACGCCCGATCAGTTTGTAAACCGCGTCACGCAAGAATTTTGGCACGATTTTAAAGGCGCTCAACCAAGACCATTTGGCAGGTAAACGTTTGAAAATCTCGAGCACTGCATCCGATCTGGTGTACACTTTCCCGCCTTCGATCAAAACCACGGTGTCCATTGCTGGAAGCTTGTGCACCTCGAGTAACTTTCGCCCCGCCTCGGATTGCTGTGAGGCAAATTGAAACACCCCAGCTTGGTCATTGCGGATGATGAATTGCACCACACCGTTGCAGAGATTGCAAACACCATCGAACAAAACAATTGTCTTGCCAGCGTCATTCACGGCTTCAGAATACACAACTCTGGTTTTTCAAACCAGAGTGAGAAGTCCCCGCGTTACACTGAGGCTATGAACGATCCGATTCTGAAAAAATGGGCTGACCTGCTCTGCGATTATTGCCTTCAAATTAAAGCTGGACAGGGTTTGATGCTGGACAGCACCAGCACGGCGTTGCCACTCGTGCGCGAACTCCACAATGCGCTGCTGCTTCGCGGCGCGTACCCAGTTCTAAACCTCGAGTATCCCGAACAACAATCTGACTTCTACCAGCACGCCACAAACCAGATTTTAGACAAGGTTTCCAGCGCTGAAATCACGCGAATGCAAGCGATTGACGCGTATCTGGCGATTCGTGCCAGCACCAACACCACAGCCCTCTCGAGCATTGACCCAGACAAACAAAATCGGGTACGTCACGCCAACAGCGAACTGCGCAAAGCCCGCGAAGGCAAACCCTGGTGTGTCACGCTCTATCCAACCCAGGCTTACGCTCAAGACGCGGGCATGAGTTTGGCGCAACTCGAGCAATTCATGTTTGGTGCAATGTTCCTGGATCGTCCTGACCCCGTTGCCGCCTGGGGCGAAATCCGTGCCATGCAAGCCGAATTGATTAAAAAACTCGAGAGAGCCAAAACTGTGAAACTCGAGGCGAACGGCACGGATTTAACGCTGGAAGTGACAAACCGCATCTGGCGCAATTCCGACGGTAAACGCAACATGCCAAGCGGTGAGGTGTTCACAGGTCCACTCGAGACGAGCGCCAACGGCATCGTGTTTTTCACCATTCCCAGCATGGTGAACGGTGTTGAGGTCAGCAACGTGAGACTCGAGTTTAAAAACGGCAAAGTGATTGCCGCCAGTGCTGAAAAAGGTGATGCGTACCTGCAACGCGCTTTGGAGACCGACGAAGGCTCGAGATTTCTGGGCGAACTGGGCATCGGCACAAATTTTGGGATTCAACGCGCGATCAAAAACATTTTGTTCGACGAGAAAATTGGTGGCACGGCGCATCTGGCACTGGGCAACAGTTACCCCGAAACGCTCGGCACAAACAAAAGCGCCCTGCACTGGGATTTGATTCTGGACATGCGCCCACCTGCGGGTGGTGGACGAATTTTACTTGATGGAAACGTGTTTGCCGAGAACGGAAAATTCGTTTAACTCAAGATTTCAGATTTGCTCGAGGGATGATAGAATTTTGTCATGACCCTTGCCGTGGAAGCAAACCAAAATCCACCAGAAGTTCAGCGTCGGCGGTTTACGCTCGAGGAATTTGAACGCATGAGCGACCTGGGTTTGATTTCTGAACAACACGCCGAGTTGCTGAACGGAGAGATTTACGTGAAAGGAATGCAGGGCGGAAGACACGCTTACACCATCGTCACATTGAACGAAAAAATGATTGCCCTCTACCAAGCTCGAGCTTCAGTCGCCGCGCAAGTTCCGCTGATTTTGCTTGCCCCACCACCCGATTTTGTCGAACCAGACATCATGTTGCGCAATCTGCCAAGTTCACAATATGCAAACCGCAACGCCAATTCAGAAGATTCCATTCTGGTGATTGAAGTCAGCGATTCGACCCTCGAGCGTGACCAAACCGACAAATTGAAAGCTTACGCCCGAAATGGCATTCCCGAATATTGGATTCTGAATTTACACAGCAATCAACTTGAGGTTTACCGCGAACCAAGCGGCGAAGAATACCTGTTCATTCGCAAGTACAAAGCTGGTCAAGCGGTGGCTGCACTCGAGTTTCCTGATTTGCTGCTCGAGTGGTGGTAAGTTTTAACTCAACATAAACTCGAGCGAATCCGCCAGACCATTGCGCCAAGTCACCCAGTTGTGCCCGCTTGGACGCTCGAGGTAACGGTGCTTGTAAGACTTATCGAACAGCATGGCGGCAAAACGACGGTTTGCACCCAATAACCATTCAAGTTGCCCACACTCAAGCGAGAGACGAATGGGTAATTGCTCAAGATTTTGAAATTGGTTTAACAACCATTCGCCCGCACCGCGTTTGTATTCTTCACCAGGTACGCCTTGAAACGCGCCAGATTGCGCCACAACCAAACCGAATACGTCTGGGCGTTGCATGGCAGCATAAACACTTGCCATGCCGCCCAAACTCGCACCCCACAATCCTCGGGTTGCAGAATCTCGAGAGACAGGAAATTTTGCTTCAATCTCAGGCAATGCCTCTGTCAGCAAAAACTCGAGGTACTGCGGGTTCAGGTGATACTCGAGGGTGCGGTCATTCGGCTCGAGGAACACCAGAATGGCAGGTTTGATGCGGTTGAGATGCAGCAAGTTTTCCATGACGCTGCCAAGTTTGCCCGTGCGGCGGTAAGCGACACCATCTTGCACGTAAAAGACTGGGTACACTCGAGCTTCATCAAAGTTTGGTGGCAGATAAATGTAAGCGCGGCGTGTGCCCGCAAAGACCTTGCCAGCCCAATTGAGCGAAACTGTGCGCCCCTTCGCGGCTTCAATCATAGGTTCCCTCAGAGGATGCGCCTCGTAACCCGCCAGAATCGCGGCACGACCATATTTGTACCAAGGGTTTTCAGCCCAAACATCATTGTCAGGATCGGCAAAAGGCGTACCAGTTTCGTCCAGAAAGGCATACTCGACAAATGCCGCCTTGGGAAACTCGAGCGTGACTGAATTCCCAGCCTCGAGTTTGATGGGTTTGTCCAAACCATCGGTAAAATCGCCAATCAGGGCGTTCGCGTTTTCTGGAGCGGTAAAAATGACCTGGTTTTTAAGAATCTGAATTGGCATTGCCACGAATATAACCCGCAACACGGCAACAAAAAACCCTCGAGAATCTCGAGGGTTTAAAAGATTTGAATCTGTCTTAGCGCTTGGAAAATTGCGGCGCACGACGGGCTTTTTTCAGACCGTACTTCTTGCGCTCAACTTCCCTTGAATCGCGGGAAAGCAAACCGGCTGGCTTGAGTTTCGCACGGTTGTCGGCATCGATACGCACCAAGGCGCGAGCCAAACCAAGTTTAATCGCGTCGGCTTGACCTGTGGGTCCGCCGCCCTCAACGGTGATGGTCGCATCAAAACGACCCGCCGCACCCGTCACGCGAAGAGGCTCGAGGGCTTGAACGGCTTTAATGATGCCACGGAAGTAATCCTGGAAATCTTTACCGTTGACCGTGATGCGACCCTCGCCATTCCTGAGAAACACGCGAGCAACGCTGGACTTGCGGCGACCAGTACCATAAAAAGCTTCAACGGTCATTCTTTCACCTCGTACTTGGCGTGTGGCAACTCGAGCTTCACGGGCTTTTGTGCGGCGTGTGGGTGGTTTTCGCCACGGAACACTTTAAGGTGCGTGTGAAGTGAACGACCGAGACGACCCTTTGGCAACATGCCGAACACGGCGTGCTCGATCATGCGTTCTGGGTGCTTTTCAATGGCAACACGGGCGGTTTCTTTTTTGAGACCGCCTTGGTAGCCACTGTAACGGGTGTAAACCTTGGTGTCGAGCTTGCCACCAGTCAAAACGACTTTTTCGGCGTTTAACACAATCACAAAATCGCCATTGGCGAGTTGCGGGGTGTAATCGGGTTTGTGTTTGCCACGAATGAGCGTTGCAATGCTGGTCGCCAGACGACCAAGCGTCAACCCAGTCGCGTCGATCACGACCCAGTTGGCTTCGGTTCTTTGGGGAAGGTAAGTTTTGAACACGAGATATCCTCCGAAATCTGAACACGAATGCCCAGAATGGTTTGCCGCTTTTCAGGTCCGTACTGATTTTCGGGGGAACATCATCGGACTGTTTCGGAGGGCGACTCCGAGGATCGTACCCCTACCAAGGTTACGACACCGAATTGGGATAGTATCACGACTTTCTCGAGTTGACAAATAAATTCAAAATCCCGAGTGGCACAAGTTAATCACAAATCTCCAGCGAAATGCAAAGCAAGGGAAACTTTGAAAAATACATTTCATTAAATCTGGAAATCTCGAGCTTCATGTTAAAAAACGTTGTACTCGAGGGCGATCACGAGGGTCGCCCCTACATTTAGAAAATTTTATGGTTTTTTGCTCTTCCAAGAACCGCCTTCATGGTGTACACTTCCAAGGCTGCCTGGAAAAACGGGCGTTGGAGGAATCACAAATGGAATTAAATGTCTTTGACCGTTCGCAAAAAACCAGTGCCTTACGCGCTGATGGAATGCTGCCCGCAGTGGTGTACGACAAGAAAAGCAACCGCTCAATCTACCTCGAGCGCAAAGCTTTCGATAAGGTCTTTCGTGCGGTGAGCACCCACGGAGTCATCACCCTAAAGTTCGAGAATGGTGACAGCCTCGAGACGCTGGTCAAAGCCGTGGCGATGGACAAGCGCAAGCGCATTCCAGAACACGCTGACTTTGTGATCGTGTCTGACGAGCCAGTCGAAGTGGTCGTGCCAATTCACACCAAGGGTATTGCCAGAGGCGTGAAAGAACAAGGCGGCGTGCTTGACATTGTGCTGCACACCCTGACGATCAAATGCTCACCGAAGAACATTCCACAAGAACTTGTGGTGGACATCAGCGATGTTGGTTTGGGTCAACCCGTTCATGCCAGCGATGTTGTGCTTCCAGAGGGCGTCAAGCTCGTCTCGGATTCCAAAGCCACCGTGTTAACCATCCACCAACCACGCGGCGCAGAAAATGTTGCTGCCGTCGTTGCGGGCACAGAGCCAGAAGTCATCACCAAAGGCAAAAAAGAAGCCGAGTAAGCTATCAGAATCTCGAGAGATTCAAGGGCGCTCGAGAGGGCGCTCTTTTTATTGGAGTACAGTGTTTTCGGAGCAATCATGAGCATTCAATTGATCGTTGGGCTGGGCAACCCAGGAGTGCAATACGCCAAAACCAGGCACAACATTGGTTTTATGGTGCTCGAGGAATTGGCAAAACGCGCCAATATCAGTTTGATCAAAAACCCCAACCTCGAGCTTGGAGAATGGCGCGTCGGAGCTGGGAAGCTGCACCTGATGAAGCCACTCACGTTCATGAATTTGTCTGGAAGTGCCGTTGTGCCGTTCGCCCGATTTCACAAACTCGAGTCTAGTCAAATTTTGGTCGTGCATGACGATCTTGATCTTCCATTTGGACGCTTGCGCTTTCGACTTGGCGGCTCGAGCGGTGGGCAGAACGGCGTCAAAGACATTACCGCCAAACTTGGCACAGACGCATTTGTGCGTCTCAAAGTTGGTATCTCGAGACCCCCTGAAGGTTGGGAGGTTGTAAACTGGGTGCTTTCGGGATTTCAAGCCAGTGAAACAGCACTGCTCGAGCAAGTGATCAAAACGGCTGCGGATGCGGTGATTGGCGCGACTCGAGATGGATTTCATAAGGCACAAGCAGATTTTAACGGCACGGATTTACGTCCGAAACCAGAACCTAAGCTCGTGGAAACTCGAGCAGAAGCCAGCTAAGCGTTGGTTATAATCAATGCGCACTCAGGTAAAAATGCGCGTATTTCGACCCAACGGAGGACTGATGAAAAACGATTACCGCATTCCGACGATGAAATTCTCGAGTGTGTATCCGCTGTATGTGCAAAAAGTGGAACGCAAAAACCGCACCAGACAAGAAGTTGACCAGGTGATCTGCTGGCTAACTGGCTATAGCGAGACAGGTTTACAGGAACAGATTGACAACAAAAGTGACTTCCAGACTTTTTTTGCACAAGCTCCGGCAATCCATCCAAACAGCTCGCTGATTAGAGGCGTGGTCTGTGGTGTGCGCGTGGAAGAAATTGAGAATCCCTTGGTGCAGAAGGTGCGATTCTTGGACAAACTGATTGATGAACTCGCCAAGGGGAAAGCCCTCGAGAAGGTCATGCGGTGATGCCAGATACCGCGATTCGCTTCAAACGGCTTTGATCGGTAACGGAAACACCGCGCCCGTTTTTGGTTCGCTGCCAATCCAAACCTCAACGCCGTACAATTCGCGCAGCAATTGCGGTTGCAGCACCTCGAGCGGCGTGCCATCGGCAACCACTTTCGAGCCGTTCAGGGCGATCACGCGGTC
Source organism: Deinococcales bacterium (assembly GCA_025352125.1). Taxonomy (GTDB): domain Bacteria; phylum Deinococcota; class Deinococci; order Deinococcales; family JAAFIG01; genus JANXTZ01. The sequence continues at coordinate 47,493 of JANXTZ010000019.1, forward strand.
AACCCGAGAGGCGTAAGGCAGGTCATGGGCAATAAACACGATGCTCGAGCCGTTTGCGGCGCGTTCTTGCAAGGTTTCGAGCAATCGCATTTGATAGCGTGGGTCGAGTCCTGAAAGTGGTTCGTCGAGCAGCAAAATTTTAGTTTTCCTTGAAAGCGTCATGGCAATCCAGGCGCGGCGGGCTTCGCCTGTCGAGAGTTTGGTCATGGGAACAAACTCGAGGCTCCCGAGTTCCATGGCGCGAATCGCGGCGGCTCGAGCCTCCTGTTTGGGTTCGGCTTGGTCGATCAACTCGGCTATTGTTAACGGAAATGGTACGGTAGTTTGCGCTGGCAAAAATCCGAGGCGTCGCGCGATACCAGCTTTGGAAAATTCGGTCATGGGTTTGCCCTCGAGCAACATCTCGCCGTCGTGCAACTCGAGTGGGGCTAAACCTGCGAAGGCTCGGATGAGGGTGGTTTTGCCTGCACCGTTCGCACCAATAATCGCGGTAATTTCGCCCGCTTTAAACTCGAGGTTGACCTCTTCAACAATGATTCTTGCACCTCGGCGGACACGAACATTTTTGGCTTCTAACAATGTGGTCATTGCGCTCGCCTCGAGAGGAAAATCAGGTAAATCCCTCCGACCAAAGTCGTGAATGCACCGGCTGGAACTTCGTTTGGAGCAAGTAAGGTGCGTCCAAGCAAATCTGAGAGCGACACCGCGATTGCACCGATCAGACACGCGGCGGGAATCAAACGGCGGTAATCCGTGCCAAGCAGCGCTCGAGCCAGACCTGCGGCAATCAAACCAACAAATCCCAGCAAGCCACTCGTACCGACGGCGACGCCAGTCAACACGGCTGCCAGGAAGATCAGACCGTTTCGGGCAACTCGAGCATTCAAACCCAAATTTTGCGAGACATCATCGCCGAGTTGTACCAGGTTTGCGGCGCGTCCGAGCAAGAAGGCAATGATAATGGCAGGAACGGCAATCGGCAGCATGGCATTCAATTGCGGTGTGCCTTGGGCATAAAACCCGCCAACCACCCAACCGATCACATTGGCACTCGAAGGACTCGAACCGAGCGCCAGAAGCAATGCCAGCCCCGCGACGCTGATGGAGGCGAAACTGACGCCAACCAGGGCGCGGCGTTCGCTCGAGGTGTCCTGGGTAAAGCGTGTGACCAGGAATGCCGCCTCGAGCGCACCAAGAACACCGAGAACAGGCGTGCCAAAACCGGCGTAACCACTGACTTGCAGCAACACGGCATTGAGCGCCGAAAACCCTGCCAGCCCAAGCAGGTACGGGTCGGCGAGGCTGGTGCGAAAGCTGCTTTGAAGGAGTGGTCCAGCCAAACCGAGGCAAGCACCAACGGCAACGGTCAGGAAGACTCGAGGGGCGCGAACTTCACCCATGATTTGGTTGAGGGTGGAGTCCCCTCGACCCGAAACCCAGGCGAGCACATCTTGCAAACTGACGGGATACGAACCGACCACCAGCGAAATGGCAATCACAATCACCAGCACAACAACAAGTACCAAAAACCAGAAGACCACCGTGCCGCGCTCGAGTGGCAGCACAGAACGAGAATGTTGAGGGTTGACGGGTTCAATCATTGAGCTTCCTCGAGATTTCTAAAAAAATTGGGAACGGATTTGCACCCGTTCCCAAAGGATAACCTGAATTTCGGCGCTTTACTTTTTGGGGTAGAGCAAACCGAGCAACGTGCTCATCGATTCGGCGGCGCGAGGACCTGGGGCGGTCACAAACGGGTCAGCGTCGAGCAAATGCACACGGTTGTTCTTCACGGCGTTCAAGTTTTTGTACGCGGGTTGCGTCTCGAGTTTCTCGAGTGGACTTGGGGCGTAAGCACCTGTGGCGGTGCGTGGACGGAATGCCAGAATCACATCGGGGTTTGACGCCACGATTTGCTCGAGGCTGAGGACCACAAAGCCTGGTTGACGCGGGTCGGCGCTCGGCGTGCCTTTGGCAACGTTAACCGCACCGAGTTTCTCGAGCAGGTCACCGATGTAGGTTTCGTCGGTGGTGCTAAAGCTTTGCCCGCCCGCCGCCAGCAACGCCAGCACTTTTGGATGGTTGGTGGTTGGCACTTTGGCGATCACACGTTTGATTTTGGATTGCAAGAATTGCAGTGCGACCTTGGCTTGCGCCTCTTGCCTGGTCAGTTGCCCAATCAGGGTATAATTGTCGTACACGTCCTTCAGGCTCGAGTCTGCGGTGACAATTAACGGCACGCTAAGTGCGCCCAAGGCTCGAGCTTGTGCGGCGGTTGTGCCGACGCTGCCGAGCATCAGGTCTGGTTTGAGTGCCAGAATTTTTTCGATGTCGGGACGGTAGGCGCTGCCGACTTCGGGAATGCTTTTGACTTTGTTTTCTGGATAGGTGGCGCTCGAGGGGCGACCAATTGGGTTTAAGCCAATGTCGATCATGATTTCGGTGGTGGTCAGCGACAAGGCAACGACGCGTTTGACTGGTGCATTGATGGTCACGCTGCGACCAAGGGCGTCACGAATGGTCAATGGGGCAGCAAGGGCAAGACCAGCAAAAAGCGCACTCAGCGCGATAGAACGGGATATTTTCATGGCGACTCCTCGAGAAATTTCTAAAAACTCTGCAACATTTCGTTACAGGCGAATTGAACCTTAACCGTGATTGTCTTGAAGAATGTCCCAATAGCAAATTTAAATCAGCGTAGGGGCGAACACAAGGTTCGCCCTGTGGGACGATGGTTTCTCACGGATGAACACCAAAAAAATTAATTTTTCAGTTCCTCGAGAATCGTGGTCAATGGTGTTTCCAAACTTTCGATTCGGTGCACACCCAACGGAAACTCGAGGTGTTGCGTGATCTGATTTGGGACGGCGATGGCGTACATTCCTGCCGCCAGCGCCGCTTTCGATCCGTTCGGTGAATCCTCAATTGCCGCACAAACCCCAGGCTCGAGGTTGAACGCTTTTGCGGCAGCCAGATACAACTCTGGGTCGGGTTTGACGACTTTGACATCATCTTTGGTTTTCACGACTTCAAAACGATCCTCGAGTGAATAATGTTTGAGCCAGCCGTAAATCCATTCGTTTCCCGAACTCGAGGCGAGTCCGACCCGCAAACCCAGCGCTTTGGCTTGATCGAGCGTCGTTAGCACCCCTGGCAGCAGGCTTGAAGCCCGAATCAACTTGAGCACCCGAGGGCGAATGCGGGCATGGATGACGGCATGGTCAAAGCTTTGACCCGTCAGTTCCTCGAGATGCGCGATTGGATCAAACGCGCCCCACGTGCCAATGCCGACACCCCAACGTTGAATGTCGAGCGTTTGATCGTACTCCTGATAAAGTTCTGTCCAGGCTTGAAATTCTGGAGTTTCGGTATCCAGGATGGTGCCGTCAAAATCAAAAATAAGGGCTTCTATGTTCACGCCTTGCAGCATATCTCGAGCGGCATCAGGGAATCATCAGGCACGACACGGTAATCTGGGATCATGACGAGGCACGCATGAAAGGCACACACCTGGCTCGAGTCACCAAAGCCCAGCAACAAGGATTTAAAATTCCGCTCGAGAACACGCGCGTCGAAACCTGGTTTTTGAACGCTGCGCTTGAGCAAACTGCTGAGGTTGAAGTGATGTACTTGGCACTCGAGGGACAGGTCGTGATTGACATTGGACTTGAATTTGTGCACTTGCGCAACGGCGAATCTGTGGTGATTGAGGCAAAAAAACTGCATCGCCTCAGCCCAGTGGGTGAAGCGGTGGTGCTTTGCATCTCGAGTTTAAAAAGTTTGGTTTGAATGCCGATGCCGAAATCGAATTCGGCGTTTTATCAACTTTTTACAACCCGAACAGAACTTTACCGTAAACGCTTTCGTTCAAATAGCATTCGGAAATGCTGTCCAGGACATCACTTTCATTTGTGCCTCTTGTAACAAACCAAATGCTTTGTTAATATCCTCCTCGGAGGCGACAATTATGCTGAGTTTGCGTGTTGCTCACGCTTACGACCGAAACCGTTATCACCCACCCGAGGTGTCCGGCAAAATCGCTACAGCCATCGTAGAACCCGTGGAACGCGCTTTTAAGGAACCCAGTTTTCTCGAGGTTGGTTCTGGTACGGGTCGGATCGGAATGCCAATTGTTGCCAGAGGGCATTCGTTTACGGGTGTGGACGTTGACCCCGAAATGATGCAGCTCTTTCGCGCCAAATTTGCGGGCGTCTCAAGGCGCACCAAACTGGTCGAAGCCGACGTTCAAGATTTACCCTTCGAGAACTCGAGCTTTCATGCGGTCATAGCCGTTCATATCTGGCATTTGATTCCAGAACTCGAGCGTGCCGTCAGCGAAGCCACGCGGGTCATCAAACCAGGTGGTTTTTTGTTTGAAGGTTGGGACGCGCCAAACACCATCAGTGCCGAGCGCGAAATTCAGGACGCCTGGTGCGAAGCCCTAAAACAACGCGGTCATATCGTGCAACGCGGCGCTCACACCTTCGCCCTCGAGCAAAGCCGCAAAATGCTCGCAGACCGTGGTTTCTCGAGCCATCAAGCCGTCATTGCCAACTGGGAGGTCGCCCACACCCCGCTCGAAGTGGTCGAAGCCCTCGCCGAAGGGCTTTTTTCTTTCGCCCGAACCGTGCCACTCGAGCTTCGTTATGCCGCCGCGCGGGACATCAAACCGTGGTTGCTGACGCGGTTTAAAGACCCTGAAACGCCAATCAAAACGCCGTGGTCGTTTAATTTACGAACAACGCATTTGGCGTAAGACAATTGGCGATTCAGAAAATCGAGAGGCTCGAGCGTTTCAACACTCGAGCCTCTGTTTGTCGCACAGCCACGCGCCACTAGGCTATGCTGAGCGAAATGAGACTCTCAAATACCGATATTTACGCGTTCAAGGCGCTGGCATTCTTGGGCGCATTGCCTGCTGGCAACATCGCGCACGGCGAAGAGATTGCCAGAGCCACCGGCGTTCCCAAACCGTACCTGGTGCGCCTTCTGGCTTCACTCTCGAGCCAGGGAATTGTCACGGGGCGCAAGGGTGCGGGCGGCGGGTACTCTCTGGCGAAAGCCCCCGAGGAGATTCAGTTGACCGATGTGATGCGAGCCATCGACGGTCCTGTGGCGGCGCTGTCTTGCAGTTCGAGAAACTGGCACAAAGATTGCATCGAGGAAAGTCGCTGTCACGTGCGCAGCCGCGTTTGGATTCGGATTCGGGATGCGATTCTGGCGGTGCTCGAGGATACCAGCGTGGCAGATTTGGTGACGGACGCCAGGCAGGGTGTGGATTACACGAATTGCCTGGAGCATCTGTTGCGTCCGATGCCGTTTGGGGCTACGCGAGCCAAAGATTGATGGCGGCTGCAATTTTTGAATCGAAATCGTGCGAGACTGAACCTATGAATTCTTCCAAACCGCGTCTGGTGATCGGCATGACTGGCGCGAGTGGCGCTCCGTACACGATTGATCTGCTCGAGACGCTCAAAGATTTACCCATCGAGACGCATCTGGTGATTTCTGACGGGGCAAAACGCGTGATCGCCGCCGAAATGAATCAATCTTCCAAAGACCTCGAGCGACTGGCGAGTGTGGTTTACGACGACCGCGATGTGGGGGCAAGCATCGCCAGTGGCAGTTTTATCACGCTTGGCATGGTGATCGTGCCTTGCTCGAGCAGTACACTGGCAAAAATTGCGCACGGCATCGGTGACACGCTGACGACCAGGGCGGCGCACGTGCATTTGAAGGAACGCCGCAATTTGGTGCTCGTGCCGAGGGAAGCCCCGTATTCGCGTCCGATGCTCGAGGCGATGCTGAAGGCGTTTGATGCTGGAGCGAGGATTCTGCCCGCCAGCCCAGGCTTTTACCATGCGCCACAAGAAATCGCAGATTTGTTGGGTTTTGTGACCGCCAGAATTCTGGATCAATTTGGCATTGCCAACACCCGCGCCAGGCGTTGGAAGGACAAGCCCGCGCTCGAGGATGCCGATTAACGTTAAACTGCTGAGCGTGATGTTCAAAGGCACATTTTTATGAGCGCTCGGGTTGCCGCACTCATTCCGGCGGCTGGCAGTGGCGAGCGGCTCGGCATGGGCGCAAAAGCCTTGCTCGAGTTGAACGGCATTACGCTTCTCGAGCGGGCGATTCGTTGTCTCGCGCCGCTTTGTGATGAGATGGTGGTCGCACTGCCCAGCGATCAACTTGGCTTTGAACTGCCAGAAGTCGTGCGCAAAATTGCTGGCGGCACAACCCGTCAAGAAACCGTCAAGCGACTTCTCGAGGCGACCAATGCCGATTTTGTACTGGTGCATGATGCCGCACGTCCGTTCCTGCCGCTCGAGGTGGCGCACAAGGTCTTAAGTGCCGCCAAAGAGTTCGGGAGCAGCACGGCGGCGCTGCCTGCTGCCGACACGCTGGTGCTCGAGAAAGATGGGAATTGGGATTTGTTGATTGACCGCAGCAATGTCCGCGCCGTGCAAACCCCGCAAGGGTTCAATCGCATTTTGCTGCTCGAGGCGCACCTTCAAGCCGTGCAGGAAAACTGGGAAGCCACCGACGACGCGGGATTGGTGGCGCGTTTGGGCAAACCCGTGGCGCTGGTGAACGGCGACCCGAGGTTGTTCAAAGTCACCAAACCAGGCGATTGGGCGCTGGCACAGGCGTTCGCTCGAGTGTGGGACGCGGAAAATCGGTGGGTGTGACCGAGTTTGCGCCAGCCAAAGTCAATTTAGGCTTGGCGGTGCTGGGCAAGCTCGAGTCTGGGTATCATGAACTCGATTCGTTGTTCGTGACGTTTAATGTCGGTGACACGCTGACATTTGAAGCTCGAGATGCGGGCATTGAACTCGAGATTGTCGGTTTGGATTTGCCCACAAACCGCGAAAATCTGGTCTACCGTGCGGCAGAAATGTACCTCAAGAATTTGGGAAATCCTGGCGGCGTAAAAATAATTCTCGAGAAAGTTTTGCCCATCGCGGCTGGTTTGGGCGGTGGCTCGAGCGATGCCGCCGCAACCTTGCGAGGCATCTCGAGGTTATACCCGTCGGATCAGCACTTGTTTGAACTGGCAAAAAAACTGGGTGCGGACGTGCCGTTTTTGCTGCAAGGCGGCGCGGCAAGGGTTCAGGGTTTCGGTGAAATTCTCGAGCCTTTAAAGCTTCCAGAAATTCATATTGTTTTGGCAAATCCTGGAGTCGGGATCACCGCACGCGAGGCTTACCTGGGCTTGAACGGCAGGTACGGCGCAAAACTCGAGCTTGAAAAAATCATTGCAGCACTTTTCAATCTCGAGATTCCACCATATCGCAACGACCTGGAAGCGCCTGTTCTCGAGGCGTACCCCATTGTTGGCACGGTCAAAACCGCACTCGAGCAGGCTGGATTGTACGGGGTACTGATGAGCGGCAGTGGTTCAACCTGTTTCGGGTTGGCAAAAACCGCCTCACGTGCTCGAGAGATTGCGGATCAACTCAAACTCGAGCATCCGAATTGGTGGGTCAGCGCCGCAAGTCATCACGCAAACGATTGAAATTCGGCTTTCAGAATTGGCGAAACCACCACCCTCGAGTGACGCTGGTTGCGATTTTCACGGCGCTCCTGATTGTACTGGTCTTCGATTTTACGCTCGAGCGTCAGCATGTCAGCCCAATCTTCAAGGGTTTTGACACCCGCCATGACCGCCTCAAATGGTGACTTAAACCGTGTGCCCGCCAAAAACTTTTTTGCTGCCCGTTTGTAATATGCGCATCGCCTCATAAAATCCTCCTATGTAGTCACAATACGGGTTGCCCCCTGAACCAAGTCTGAACGGTTTTAGGCTGTGCCAAACGAAGCTTAGACCGCACTCGAGAATTGCAAATCGGGCTAGATTGAGCGTATGACCGAAACCAAACATCGGCTGCTCGAGGTGGCTCAAAAACTCTTGGAACGCTATCAGCGACACGCGCCAGCGCAAAAGCAGTCCGATGAAGACCCGATTGAAGGGCTTATTGAAACCATTTTGTCGCAGCAAAACGTTGGCGTGGTCACGCACCGCATGTACTTGGCGTTGAAGGCGGAATTTCCGACCTGGGACGATGCGCTCAAAGCTGGGCAACCCTGCATTCAAACCGTGCTCGAGAATGCGGGCGGCGGTCTGGCGAGCGTCAAAGCGAAATACATTTTTCGGGTGCTCGAGAAACTTCAAGCGGATCGTGGAAAGCTGAGCCTCGGGTTTTGCCGGCAACTTTCCGCGCCCAAAGCCAGGGCTTTTCTCGAGTCACTGCCTGGGGTGGGCGCGAAAACCGCCAGTTGCGTGTTGATGTTCGACCTGGGACTCGCCGCGATGCCGGTGGACACGCACCTGCACCGAATTGCCAAACGCCTCGAGTTTGTAAGCGCTAACTCGAGCGCCGTGCAAACCGAGGCTTGGTTTGACGTGCACCTGCCGCGCGGTTGGGCAAAACGTTACGAGTTTCACGTCAACGGTTTTCAGCACGGGCGCGAAACCTGCCGATCACAAAAACCCAAATGTGCCCAGTGTGTGCTGCTCGAGTTGTGTCCGAGCGGGTTGATGTTTGATTAAAACTCGAGTTTGGATTTAAATTCCGTCAGGTGAATCACACTGTTCTCGAGCCGCGCCTGTTCAATCGCAAACGCCAGAATATGGCTGGTCAAGTAACTCGAGATGGGTTCGCGTTTGTGATTGTTGACGGCATCAATAAAGGCTGCGGTCAAACCATCATCGCCGCCGCCGTGCCTGCCGCCAGCCGTCGCAGACTCGAGCATTCCGATCAGCTCTCCTCTGCCGCCAAGTCCGTGAGGCTCGAGTTTGATTTCATAAAGGCCATCATTGAAAACCGCCCTCAAGCTGGCTTTGGTGCCATCAATCCGAATCGTGCGCCCCTCCTGAGCGGAAAGTCCGTGCATGGTCAGCGTGCCAGAGCCGCCACCCTCAAAGTTGAACGCCACCACCTGATTGTCCACCACGTCATTGTCCATGCGATAAACGCAACGCCCATAGTTGCTTGTCTCGAGAACGCGCCGTCTCACCTTGAGTGAGGGGTCGGCGCTGATGGTGGAGGCGGGCCAGTCGGTGTTGTCGGTCAAGTAGATTTTTGCGGCATGGTAAATACAGGAATCTTCGACTGGACAACCATCCAGACAGCGCTCTGGCGAACCTTCTGGGGCATTGCTGACTTTAAAATACTGCAAATTCCCAAAGCTCGAGAGGCTGGCAATTTGCTTGCCCGTCAACCAACCCAGAAGATCAAGATCGTGCGAGCATTTTGCCAAAATCATCGGACTCGAGCGCTGCGTGTTGCCCCAGTTGCCGCGCACGAACGAGTGCGCCATGTGAAGACTCGAGACGTTCTCACGCCAGGAAACCGTGACGACCTCGCCAAGTTGCCCAGACTGCACGACCTCGCGCACGGTTTGAAAAAACGGTGTGAAACGCAGCACATAACCGAGCATCACCACTTTTTCGGAATCTCGAGCCGCTTTTGCCACTTTCAGTGTTCCCGCCAAAGTGCTGGCAACAGGTTTCTCGAGCATCAGATGAAAACCGGCTTCCAGGGTTTTGATGGCGGCGGTTTCGTGCAGGGCATCGGGCAGACACACGAAAGCCAAGGGCGCATGTCCATGCGCCCCTACGATCAAATCTTCCCAACTCGAGAACCGCGCCTCGAGCGGAATCTTGTGCGCGTCGCCAAACCGCGTCAGTTTACTCGGGTCGGCATCGGCGACCGCAACAAATTTCAGTTGTTCTGGGTGCTCGAGCGCGAACTTTCCGTACACGTCAAACCCACGGTTTCCCGCACCCAACATGATGGCTTCCAAAGGCATGGCACGAGCATAACGCAAAAACGCTAAACTCGAGGCATGATCGAGTGGTCTGAAACCGAATTGGCGCACGGCACGATCTGGCTGGAAACCAAGGTGGACAATCTTGAAATCTGGCTCGAGTGGAACGACCGCGTGATGGCGTACCGTTTTGGGATTGTCAAAAATGGGAAGCCTGCAAGCAGTTCGCTCGGTTTTGCGGATTCACTCGAGGCTGCAAAATTGCTCTGCCTCTCGAGCGTTTAGACTTGAGTTATTTCTTGTCCTTGACCCAGTATTTGCGCCCTGCGATCTGCATGAAACTTGGGTCTTTGCGTCCGATGGGCAGAAAAATAAATTGTTTGATGATTCGTCCATCGTCATATTTAAATTCGATGGTGTTGCCGTACAGTTTGTAAGCACCCATGTTGCTGCGCGAGTTGGAACCAGAAACCGACGCGGTCACACTGCCACTTTGCGTTCCAGTGTCGGTTGCTCCAAAAAAGAACCCACCGTTCGCCTCTCGAGAGAACCGTCCGTCCTTGCGAAGCAGCAAATCCACCGACGAGCTTGAGCCTCCCGTACCGACCATTGCACCCTGCACCACCAGCGATTCGTATGCAGCGTTCAATTTGATTCCGTCAAGAGGCTCGAGCAGGTCGTACTGATCGCCGTCAATAATCAAACCTGACTTGCCACGTTTCCAAATGACTGGTTTGTCTAACCCAATTTGAATCGTGTTGCCTTTGACGGTGTAGACCTCGCAGACTGGAAAACCGCTCGGGTAGGTGCGGGTGCAATCGGCATCCATCAACCCCTCGGTGTCCTCGAGGTCATCCGTGTAAACATAACCGTTTTTCGCAAACAACAGGTATTCGTAACACATGCCACCACATGCCAAATAACCATTAATGGCAACTTGACTGATGCCGGCAAAATACCGTCCCTCGAGTCCTCCCACGCCTGGGGCGGCAGGAGCTTTGGTCTTGCCAAATTTTAGGTTGGGGCGTGCTGTGACCTGACGTGTACATTCGATGTTTGGACTCCTGCCAAAACTGAATTCCTGGCGTCCCAGTTCGTCCTCTTGGTAAAAAGCGCTTTCATCATCCAAACCGCCCTGAACAAAATCCAGACCCGAGTAATCGTTGCCCAGTTCGCCCGTGATGTTGACCTTGTAACTGCCTTCACCGCCAGCAAAACGATAACGCCGCCCAGCCAGAATCTCGAGCGTCCCCGCCGATTGCCCAGTGCCGTCAATTTTTAGGCAAGGATACAAGCCTGGTTGCGGGTCTTTGCGTTTAAAACGCAGTTGCTCGAGTTGTTCATTGCCGCCGCGCTCAAAGCATCTAAGGTCGAGGCTTTGGTCTTCGTTTCCCAGGTCGTACAGCCAGATTTGTGCGCCCTCAAAACGTTTGAAGTTGTAGAAATGCTTGCGTTTGGATGCCAATCCACCCGTCGTAAAGTACAAGTCGTAACCGTCCATGCGAAATGCGCCGCTCGAGATTGAACTGCCGATGCCGACACGGTATTTGCGACCCACCAGAATTTGCAAGGTCAAACTGGGAGCGCCGTATTTCTCGCCGCGAACCTCTGGATAACAATGATATTCGTCGGGAATCGGTTCTTTTTTGGGGTCGAGTTTGGTTTTGGCAAAAGCCAGATAGTCAAATACAGGCAACGGCTCGAGCTTGCTGGGGGCTGGATTTGTAGCTGTTGTCGGGTTTACGGTTTTCCCTGGAACGATGCTCGAGTTTGGAGTTGTGGCAGGATTTGGGTTGATGGTTGCCGGTTTGGTCTGGGCGGCAATCACGGTGTACTCGTTGGCGTACAAAGCCTTCAAATTGAAATCGCTGTTCAACGATTTCTCGAGATCACTGCAATCTGCCTCAGGGTCGGTGCTGGATTGCTCGAGTTGGGCATACAACTCGGCGCGTTTGGCGTCAAGGCTGGCGTCAATTCTTGTCTTTCCATCACCCAGTAATTTGCTGACCAAGGCATCGATATTCGGTAAATCCATGCGAACACGCCACGCCTCGAGCACCTGCGCGTTCTGGGTTTTTAAAGTTGGCACGCGTTCATCGCACCATTCTTTGACCAGTTTGGCGGTTGCGCCCGCCGCATAAATCGTGGTGATGGCGCGAAGGTATTCGGGCGTCAAGGTCTGTCCGAAACCAAAACTGGAGCACAGCAACACGATTGCCGCAAAAGCCTGCCGAAAATGATTAGAGGTCATGGATTGTATTATGACCTCGAGTGTCAAAACCAGATGAGTTGCAATGTAGTGCAGACAGTATTCTTTGCTGACCCCGAACGCAAGCTCGAGTCAAAAAAATGGGTCAGGGTTTGCAGTTTGAACTTGTTGAGCTTCGGCATGTTAACCACAACTCGAATCTCATTTTTAGCGTGAGATACCAAAGAAACTGCTGTACCTACAACGAATCATCGCCAGGATTCAAACCACACCAGTGCAGCAGGGCAACACGCAATCCAGCAACTTCAAGATTTCCTGTGGCGACAAGAACCATCACTGTGGTGGCTGCTTGCGTTATTGGGCGTTTAGGATATCCATTCAACTCCAAAATTAAAAGCATTGTCTCGAGTGCTGTTCATTTATTGGCATCGTTAAAAACATGGTTTTGGGCGATACTAAAACCCACCATCGCGGTTTTTGTAAACAATGTTGGATACGAATCCTCACCACCAAAACCCTCAACAATTTTGTGCAATGCACTCTCGAGCAATCCTGTATCACGAACACCTGACCATCCTTCGGATTCAACCAGAATTTTGTCATGAAGCCGAATAACAGTCGCCACCGTAGGATACTTGTAACCACGATGGCGAAATACTGGCTTATTTGATTTAAAATCGTTTAAAGTTTGGCAAGCACTTTCAAAAGTTTACTGTCTTGTTTGACCCGTTTTTCAATCAGGCGATCCATTTCTTCCCAGGTCATTTCAGTGTCTTTAACAGGTTTTTTGGTGCTCGAGGCACGCACCTTTTGTTGACTGGCAATGGCTTTCATTTTCATGTCGTACCTCCTAAACAGATTTTAACACGCGCTCAAGATTTTCCCAATTATTTGAGCATTCCCTTACTCACCCCAATCGGAAATTCTTGCGCCATGCGTTCTATCGTGCGTTGTGCGGTGGCTTGTGCCATTTTGGCAAACGCCCGTCCGCCCCATTTTTCGGCGACTGGCAGCTCGAGGTGAACTTCGGCGCGAAGGTGGTAGTGAATACTCGAGGTTGCACCCGTGCTGGTGACACGACCTTCGCCGTTGACGGCAGCCCAGAATTTCCCCTCGAGCGGTTGCGCAATCAGGTTTGCACCATCTGGCACTGGCTCGAGCGTCGATTTGAAATCGAGCAATCGTTCGCCCAGAAACGGCACTTCGATGCGCAAATGCGCGAACACGTCATTGCTCTCGATTCGTAAATTCCGAATAAACGAGACATTCTCGAGGCTCTTTTTCACATCCCGAATGAAGGCAATACCGTCATCTACACTGCCCGGAAATGGAATGTCAAATTGGCGATCCACCTCGAGAATCATCAGTCAATCCATTCGACGGTCAATTCGCCTTTTTTGGCGGCGTCGGCAATCTCGGTGTCCGTTGCGCCGCGCAATTTGGGCAATTCTTTAAAACTGCTGGTGTTGGTGGCGTAGCCCATGCGCACAATGACTTTTTCCGTGCCTTCCTCTTTGCCCATCTTCCAGACCAGGTTGCTCGAGAGCGCTTCGATGCTGCTTGCCAACGCGCCCATGTCGGGCACAATTTGCGTCTGCGTTGTGGCAAAGTCGCTTGCGCCAAACTCGAGCGGTTCTGGAGACTCGAGTTCTTCTTCGCTCAAAAGTCGGTGGTTGATTTCGTCCATTCAAGAAGCGTACCCGAGGTTTGGTTTCGCAGCAAGGACGCCAGCCACCTAAAGACGGTACAACTCGAGGGCATTGTCATGCAGGATGCGGCTTCCTGCCCATTCGGCTTCGGGGTTTGTCAGGTCGCTGTCTTTGACGGTCAACTCGAGCGCCTGTCCAATCATTCTGCGCCCATGACGGGCGGCAAGCCAGAACAATTCTGGGGTTCTGGAAGCATCGGTGGAAAACAAAATTTTGCTGATTGGTGCAAGATGAAGCGCTTCCCGGGCAGAGGTCAGCATGGCGTGAGTGCTCATGTAGGGTATGGTCAAGCCCAAATCCATGAATGCCCCAGGATAAACGCTTGCCAGGTAACCTGCCTCGCGCACAAAGGGATAACAGTGCAACATGACAACGCGCACACCAGCCAAGTCTGGCGCTTCAAAAATTGGGCGCAAGTGCAGGGGGTTGGCGAGCCGCAAATCCAAGTCTGGGTCGCCGTAACCCGTGTGAAATTGCACTGGCAATCCCGTGTCAGCCGCGACCCGCAAACCCGTCCAGAGCATTTCATCCAGCAACGCCTTGTCGTTCACCCTTGGCGCGATGCCAGGTTCAGTCGCGTATTTCAGGCTCGAGTATGCCCGCTCCAAACTGCCCGAATCGTGGCGCATGATCTCGAGTCCGGTGCGGTAAGCGATGATGCTTTTCAAACCCACCAAACTCGGCGCAATATCGCGCAGCATTTGCTCGAACGCCATCATCAAACCGACCCAAGTGTCATGTTCTGGCACGAGTGCCGCCAGTTCAGTCTCGAGGCGCAAAACGCGTTTGCAGGGCAGCCCAATCATGCTTTGGTTCTGCTCAAAGGGTTGCATCACCTCGAGCCAGATGCCATCGTCAACCAAAACCTGTTCGATGCCAGTTTGGGCGAACATCGCCCGTGCCAGATCGCCGTAATTCCAGGAGGCTCGAGCCTCCAAGACCGCCCCTCGGGTCGGGTCGCAACCGTAAAAACCCGCCAGTTCCCGATATGATCGCCGCGCGAAAATCACATCAGGAACAAATTTCTCGAGCATGACCTTGTCGTAAGCCTCGGAAAAAAAAGCTTCAATGGGTGTCTTGCGCCAGATTTCCTCGCGGAACAGCGCGTGGGCGTGATGGTCCAGAATTGGGATGTGATCAAGGTTCATGGTTTGCCCCTTCAGAATCAAAAGCAGTTAATCAGCAACCTGGGCACGGATTGCCCAAGCCCTGGCAATCATCGAAATCGATCCGTCAGCTTGAATGGGGATTCGTTCTCTCAGGCTTTCCATAAGGCGAACCCTGGCAGATTCCTCGAGTGACATGGCGTAGGCGGGAGCAGAGCCTTGTCCGCCCAAGAACGGTTGCCAGTAGTCATCGAAACTTGAGAAGGGTGTCGGGACGTCAATTGCCCTGACCTCAATATGCTCGAGTTTGGCAGCCGCAAACAGTTCGGTCAATGGCTGTGGTTTGCATATTGAAAAACGCAGACCCTCGTCCAAGTGCGCCAGACTGGGGTCGAGCTGAACGGCTGCATCCCAAAAGTGGCGCATCAATTCCATTTTTTCGGCGTAATCCCAGACGTAAGCTCCAACGATGCCAGCTTTACCCGTAACCCTGACCATCTCGGCGAGTGCTGCGGCGTGATCTGGAACAAAATTGAGCACCAAGCCCGAAACGACCACATCCACACTGGAATCTTCCAAGGGAATTGTGGTGGCGTTTCCCTGGTAAAACCTGACCCGTCCCTCGAGTTGTCGCCGTGCCGATTCCAGAAACCCCTTCGAGGGTTCGACACCCGTGACGGACAACGGCTCGCAGACCTCCAGAATGGCGGTGCAGAGTGCTCCCGTCCCACAACCGATGTCCAACCAGCGCCGATCTGGGGCAACACCCAGCCAGTTCAAAAACAATGGTGCGACTTGGCGACTCCAGCGACCCACGTATCGCTCGTAGGGATCGCCACGCTCCCAAACGTCTGAGACTTTGTTCATGGTCTTGCTCCTCTCGAGGGAAAGTATTTTGAGGGTCAATACACGTAACTGTGTCTGGGGATTTCTTCCGTCGGATGCTCTTTAAAATACGCGGCTTCGGCTTTGCGCACCGCCATAAAACTTTGCGCCAGACCACCCAACGCCGTCAACAGCACTTCATCACACTCGAGATTTGCAACAGCCTGCTCAAGATTTCCTGGAAGTCGCACGATGCCTCGAGACTGACGTTCTGAATCCGAAAATGCTCCTGGCGCAGTTTGAAGCGGTTCTCCAGGCTCGAGTTTGCGCCTTATTCCGTCGAGCATCGCAGCAATCAAACCTCCGAGCGCAATGTACGGGTTGGCACTGGCGTCGCAGGTTTTGAGTTCAAAATTGGTGCTTTTGCCATGTTCATCCGCGCTCGGCAGCAGGTGTGTGCTCGCCACGCGGACACTCGCTTCGCGGTTGTCCAAACCGTAACAGGCGAACGCACCCGCCCACCAGCCAGGTTGAAGGCGCTTGTACGAGTTCACGCTCGGCACAGTTAACGCGCACAGGGCAGGCAGATGCTCGAGAACCCCAGCAATCGCATGATAGGCAAGTTTTGAAAGTTTGATCGGGTCGCTCGAGTCAAAAAAGGCGTTCTTTCCGTCCTGCCAGAGCGAAACATGCAGATGACACCCGCTGCCCGTGCTCTCAAGAATCGGTTTTGGAGCGAATGAGGCTCTCAGTTTGTGCTGCGCAGCAATACCCTTGACAACCGTTTTAAAAATGACCTGTTGATCGGCGGCTTTTATCCCCATGCTCGGCGCAATGCTGATCTCCTGCTGACCCGTTCCAGCCTCGGGGTAGTACATCTCGGGCGTCAATCCCGCCCCCTCGAGCGCGTCCAGGATTTCGTCAATCACAAGTCTAGCGCTCTCAAACGCGTCCAGTGTCGCGTAATTGCTCGAGTCGAGTGGTGTGTCGTCGAGGTTGAACAAGAAAAACTCGTTCTCAAAACTCGAAAAAACCTCAAAACCAAGTTTTTGCGCCTCGAGCAACTGCGATTTTAAAAACGTGCGTGGACAGTGCGCCCAGGGTTCACCTGCAACCGTGACCATGTCACCCAAGACCATTGCGCTTCCAGGGGCGAACGGCAAAGCGGTGAATGTCTCGAGGTCAGCCATGATTCTTGCTTCACCGACGGCAGAAAGCCCAGTCTTACTCACCACAGTATCAACCATCATCGGCAAGCCTTGCTGCCCCACTGTCAATCCCACGCCGCCCCGCAACGCCCCCTCGAGTCCAGCTTTCCAAACCGCTTTGCCTCGAGAGATGCCCGCGTTGTCCACCCAACAAAAACGGGTTAAACGCGGCGGGTTTTGCAGGATTTGATCTTTGGTCATGGGGAATTTCCTGACTTTCTGACGCTCGAGATATTTTTCATTCTGAGACACTAAAATCAGCGATTGCTCTGTCTGCCTCTCTTGACCATAAAACGCACCTTACGGGCATTGTCGCTCATCCCCAACCCTTCTCTCCACGGAGAGAAGGGAGTTTTCTTGCCATACACGTGTGGCTCGAGGTTCTTGTCTTTCCTTCTTCCGCTTTCGGATCAGGCGAGCGCTTCAGGTGCACATTGGTTTACGTTCTGCAATTCTCGAGCTTCAAATTCGTCGAGCAAGCTATTCGCTGATCGCCACCACCCGAGCCGGAAACCCACTTCCGCCACGCGGTTTCGCCCAGGTTGCCATGACAAGCGCCCCGTGTTCGGGCACTTGATCCAGATTGGTGAGCAGTTCAATCTGCCAACGGTCTAGCCCCAAAATATAACTCTCGAGCGCCCAATTGCTGTCGGGTTGGCTGGTGGCGATGCCACCGTCGGTGTCGGTGGTTTCATGACCAACCGCCGTAATCTGGCGCTGTTCAAACAAACACTCGAGCACCTCTTTGGACCAGCCAGGAAAATGCTGCACGCCGCCACTGTCACGGTTTGCCATCAATGCGGTGTCCGCCCAGCGCTTGCTCCAATCGGTTCGCATGGCAACAAAAGACCCCGCCGGAATCTGACCGTATTTGGCTTCCCAGGCGTTCACATCCTCGAGTTTGATGCAGTAATCGGGATTCGCTTCAACTTGCGCCACCACATTCAACACCACCAACGGCAAGAGCATCTCCTCCACCGCCAATTGCGCCACGTTGCGCCCGTTCGCGTGCATGTGAAGCGGCGGGTCAACGTGCGTGCCCCACTGTCCAACAAAGGAATACTGGTGAATCTCGAACAGCATCCCATCAGAAAGTTTCAAGAAATTGCTGATCTGCTGGTCTGGGAGTGCAGGAAATTTTGGTTGTCCTGGAAAAAATTCGTGCGTCAAATCCGTGAATTTCGCAGTCTTAAAATACTGGTTGTAAACATCCCAGAGCTTCATGAAACACCCCCTACCGCAAGTGGTTTCTCGAGTATCCAGATTCTCGAGAAACCGAATTCGATGTTGCCCATCATTATGGTTTGGGCACGTACCCAGGAACCATTTCCGCCGCCAGAAACAGCGCCTTGTTCTTGACACCGATCACGGTCACACCTTTTTGCGGCACACGCACGCCAGGGGCGTAGGTGATCGTTCCCGTCACGGCTTTCAAGCCTTTGGTGGCTGCAAGCGCATCACGGATTTTTGCGCCCTCGGTGGATTTGGCGCGTTTGATCGCGTCCGCAATCAAGTACACGGTGTCGTAACCCAGCGCGGCAAAGGCATTGTCGGGGTCTTTGGCAAATTCTTTTTTGTACGCGCCAATAAATTTCTTGACGCTCGAGTTGCCGAGTTTCGCGTCCATGAGTGCGTGCGTGGTGAAGTAAACATTGTTCGCGGCAGCACCGCCGACTTGAACCAAGAGCGGCGTGTCGTAACCGTCGCCACCGACAATCGGTTGGCTGATTCCAGCTTGACGCATTTGTTTGACCAGCGTTCCGATATCGTCTGGCAGCGCCGAAACGAACAGCATGGCGGGTTTGGTTTTTAAGGCTTTGAGTTTGGTGATTTGCGCCGCAAAGCTCTTGTCGCCCGATTTGTAGGTATCCTCGAGCTGAATTTTGCCGCCGCCCTTGAGGTAGGCATCTTTAAAGAATTTTCCGAGCAACACGGTGTATTCCGAGCCTTTGTCGATCAATAAATATGAGGTTTTGGCTTTCAAATTTTTCAAGCCAAACTCTGCACCCACAGCCGCCTGAACGTTGTCACCAAATGGCGCGAGGAACATGTAATCGCCAATTTGGGTCGGCAGCAACGGACTGGTTGCGCCTGCGGTGACAAAGGGAATCCCCGCTTTTTGGGCTATCGGTCCAAGTGCCAGGGCGCTGTCCGAATCGGTAAAACCACCAATCGCCACAACCTTGTCCGAGTCAATCATCTGGCTGGCAAGGTTGGTGATGGTTGCAGGATCGGTTTTGCCATCGTATTCGACCAGTTCAATCTGTCGCCCGAGCACTCCGCCAGCCGCATTGATTTCTTTGGCAGCCAATTTTGCACCGTTGCTGGCAGGAACATCCAAGGAACTCATGCTGCCCGTCAGGTTGTACGCATTGCCAATTTTGATTGGATCACCCTGCGCCTTTGACAACCCTGCCAACATCGCAATGGTGAGCACCGATACCCCTGTGAATCCCAGAACCGTTTTCAGTTTCATACCCTCTCCTTTTATTTCCCTCGAGAAACCCCGAGTTGAAATCCAAAAAATGGTGTTTGAAGTTCAGAATTCCTGGTGTTTTAATATTGTTTTTACTGTGCTCGAGTGTTCCATGCACTATCATACCGAACCCAGTCCCCAAAATGTCGAGACAAAAATCAGGCTCGAGGATGATCGAACTTTGGTTGCTTTTTCTTGGTCTCAAGATGCACCCAACGGGCGAGACCGCCTAACCATAAAATGCACCTGAAGGGCATGGTTGCTTCTCGAGATAAAACCAAAGCTCCCTTCTCCCGATGTTGGGAGAAGGGTTGGAGATGAGGGTAGACAGCGCAATGACTATTTTTTGTGTCTCGAGCGAAAGGTCAGCTTATTTTAGAAACGGAATCGCATTAAACCTTGAGCCAAGAATGTCCTTGCTGGGAATGTTCAACCAGTTGTCCAGCGCCGTGGTGTACACCTGCCTGAAGTCGGTGGTGAATCTCGGGTCGCCGTCGTCGAGTTTCTCGAGGTCTGGGTACTGTCCGTACAATCCACCTTTCACGCCCTTGCCGAGCGCGAACATCAGACCCGCCTTGCCGTGGTCTGTGCCGGCGCTGGCGTTTTCGGCGAGGCGTCGTCCAAATTCGCTGAAGCCAATCACCAGCACATCATCCTCGCGCCCTTGGGCTTTCAGGTCGGCGCGGAAGGCGACCAGGGTCGATGACAGCAACTCGAGCAGCGCAGGTTGGTCTTCCATCTGCCCGGCGTGGGTGTCAAAGCCGCCCAGCGCCGTGTAGAACACCCTTGGTCCGACATCGGCGGCGATCATGCGGGAGATGTCGCGCATGGAATTGACAAAACCGTGTTGATCTTCTGGGTATGCCGAACCTGTTTTGTACTTGCCCACGCCTTTTTGGACCGCCGTCATGTCGTCCAACATCTGAACGGTGGCTTTGCGCAGCACTTCGGCACGTCCTGGCAATGGGTTGCCGAACAACATGTCGGTGCTGGCTTTCATTTCTGGGTTTAATTTAAGCTGGAATTTATCAACGCTTTCGATGCTTGGTAAAATCAAATCCGAGCCGCGCAGGGCGAGCGGTGTGGTGTTGCCAAAATTGGTGGCGCAAAACGGATCGCCGTACTTTTCGGCGATCTTGCCAATCCAACCGTCAGTCTCGCGGGCGGCAGGGTCGGCGGTGTGCCAGATTGCCATGCTTTCAAAGTGGCTGCGGTTTGGGTTGGGGTAGCCCACACCCTGCACCAGTGCCAGTTCGCCGTTGTCCCAGAGGTTCATGAATGGTTTTAAGGCGGGGTTGAAACCCACGTCGCTCGATAAGGTCAGCACGTCTTTTTTAGAAATGGCGATGCTGGGTCGCGCCGCATAATACGCGCCGTTGGTGTACGGCACGAGGGTATTGAGTGCGTCGTTGCCGCCAGAGAGTTGAATCACGACCAGCGTTTTGCCCTTG
Organism: Deinococcales bacterium; assembly: GCA_025352125.1. GTDB lineage: Bacteria > Deinococcota > Deinococci > Deinococcales > JAAFIG01 > JANXTZ01. The sequence continues at coordinate 68,251 of JANXTZ010000019.1, forward strand.
CCGATGGCGGCTTGGGCGGTACGGGTCAGAAATCCTGGTGTGCCAATCCCTGCCGCCAGTCCCAGAATTGATGTTTTCAAAAAATTGCGTCGGTTCATAAAAAACTCCTTTGAACAACAGGTTGCGAAATCAGTTTGAACTCGAGCAGCGCAGTATGTGCCGAATAAGCGATCTGAAATTTTGGTGTCTCGAGCCTTTGATTTTTGAACGGGCATGTGCTGGCTCGAGCGCAGGTCTTGCAGTCGTGAACGAGGTGTTTCGAAAATTTTGGATTCATTGCCAGCCTCTTTTCCGTGTTTGCCATTCGCCATCTGCCAATTGTCATTCGGTTTACGCCAGGTGATAATGCGGGCTGATCATGACGAGGTACGCCAAGCCCTTGGCAACGTCGGTGGTGTTACGACCTTTGGCAAACGTTTCCAGGGCTTTTCTCAAAACACCGGTTGGCGCTTCGCCGAGAAAATTTTGTCCAATCAGGTCAATCGTTTCTTTGGTGCCCGCACCCAACGGGTAGGTCATGCCAGCAATTGGTTGCGGTGGCATCTTTTCTTGCTTGTCTTTTTTATATCTCGGGCGCATCGCCATTTTGCCGCTCAAAATGGCACCAATGAATTGAATACGGTTTAAAAGCGTGGTGTCAGCAATCCATTCCAACCCGCCATCCCAGCCTTTTACATTTGGTGGGTAAAACGGAATTTGTGCTTGAGCAGCCAACAAGTTCACCAGCGTCAATTCTTGCTCGAGCACCAAGTTTGCCTTGACGGCTCTTAAACTGCCAATCACGTACTCGAGCGGGCTTTTGATCAGGTTGTTGCGATTTTGCGGGGCGTAGAAGGCTTCGCTGGTGAAAATAAACCGCAGCAACTCGCGGATGTCGAGTTTTGAACTGTTCCAAACCCTGACCAGCTCAAGGTGAATGTCTTCGGGAAGTTCTTCCGAAACGAAGAAACGCCAGATTTTTTCGGTCATGAACTTGGCACTCGAGGGATGCTGGGTCACGATGCGAACAATGTCTGTGCCGTCAAAATTACCACTTGCTCCCAGAACCGTTTTGATGCCGGTGTCATGGTTTTTGGGGACCATCACAAATTCGGCGGTTTTGTAACCCGCAACGTCCTTGTTGCCACCACCCTTGAATGCCCAACCCGTAAACGCCCTGGCGCTTTCTTGAACATCTTTTTCAGTGTAACCACCACGCACGCCCAGAGTGAAGAGTTCCATCAATTCCCTGGCAAAATTTTCGTTTGGGTGGGCTTTGACGTTGTCATTGTTGTCCAAGTACCGCAGCATCGCTGGGTCTTTGGCGACTTGTAGCGTCAAGGCATCAAACTTGCCTGTTGCCACACGTCTGAACAATTCGTTTTGATTTTGCAAAGCGAAAGCATTGCGTACTTTATCCAGTCCAGTCGCAAAATGTCCGTGCCAGAACAGCACCAGTTTTTCTTTCAATGGCTGGTTGGTGTTCAACATTTTGTGCAACCACCAACCTTGTAGGGTCAGGACTGCCGCACCTTGAGCACCACCAATTTTGCCGCCGTCGTTGAGAACATCTTGAAAGGTTTTTTCGATGTTGTGTGGGTTGTCACCAGTCTGATCATTGTCCGAAAAGGCAAGAAGTTGTTCCACCGCCAGCTCTGGTCCAAGCGATTGTATTTTCTTGACTTCTTCGTTCGTACCACCGAATCCCGCACGGCGCAGCAAATGGGCTGCGTCTTCAAAGCTGTAATTCTTGGGTTGGTAGGTTTTCATTGTGCCTCCTGTTTCTTTTTGGTTTGAAGGTCAGATGAATCTTCAAACCAAAAAGTTCCCGCCAGCTCGAGGTGATGCCAAAAACTTGACGTGCTCGAGTTTGATAACAATAAAAAAACCGCCCTTTCTGGCGGTTTTAAATTTGCGGATTGTTGTACTTTTATGCGGCGGCTCGAGGTTCGTTGTGCTTATGTTCAACGGCATCGATTGGCATATCCCAGTTGTCGCTCCAGACTCGGACGGCATCAATCAATGGGGTCAATGATTTGCCTTTGGCGGTCAGGGTGTATTCCACACGTGGTGGCACTTCGGCAAAACTTTGGCGATCAATGATGTTCTGCTCTTCAAGTTCCTTGAGGCGCTCGGAAAGGGTTCTTGGGCTGACGCGCAAGATTTTCTCCAAAGCGGTGAAGCGTTTAGCCCCTGTCAGCAGTTGCTCGAGAATCGTGAGCGTGCCTTTGCGACCAATAACGCGGAGGGTATCTTCGACATGTGATCCTGTTGGTTTCATGCGTTGAAGTATAGGCTCCCAATTCTTACACAAATCTTTCAAACTTCCCCTTCAGTCTCCCCCCGATTGGGGGTATTCGAGCAGATACTTTACACTTTAGTCGTTTGTGTAAACATAAACGGCAATAATTTATACTCGAGTTTAAATACAGAAGTTAAAGGCTTTATGAAGGTTTTAACCATGAAGACGTATGCTAAAAGCCATGAATTCCAAACGCAAGGTTGCCTGGTTGATGCTCGACGGCGTCGGAATCAGCCATTTTCACGACCAGCACCCTTTTGCAAGTCAGAACACACCCACCCTCACAACATTGGGCATCTCGAGCGTCAAACACGTCTCCCAGCCAGAATTTGTCAGTCACCCAATCGATGCCAACCTGGGCATTGAGGGCTTACCGCAATCTGGCACTGGACAAACCACGCTTTTAACAGGCATCAACGCCGCAAAAGTGATGGGCAGACACTACGGACCCTGGCCTGGACCCAGCCTCAAACCGTTACTCGAGCAAAGCCTTCCCATGCAACTTTTTAAAGCGGGTCTGACCGTGCGCCTTGCCAACCATTACCCAGAAGGCTACCTTGAAGCAATCCGTTCTGGAAAACGCAAACTGAACGCCATTGCCTATGCCATGACCCTTGCGGGCGCAAAACTCGAGCATGGCATTCCACCAATGCTGACCAACCCAGAAGACCCCAATGGCACTCCGCTTGAGCAAGTCAAAACCTGGGGGCAAGAATTTATGGCTTCAAGCGCCAACCTGACCATCTTTGACGCCTGGTGGAGCGATCACCTTGGACATCACGGCACACTGCTCGAGGCGCAAGATCATGTCAGACGACTTGAAGCCTTTGTGATGGGCGCATTGAAGGCTCGAGAAGCCAGCACTTTATTCCTGGTGACTTCAGACCACGGGAATTTTGAAGATGTGGGCATCAAAACCCATACCATCGCCCCAGTGCCTTTGGTTGCCATTGGAAGCAATGCACTCGAGTTTGAGAATGTAGCGGATTTAACTGGGGTTGTCCCCGCACTGAGGGCTTGGTTTGAGCGATAAGTGTCAGGCAAACACCAGCGCTCGAGCCGCCTCGAGAATCCGTGCGACCTCAGTTGAAGTTTGCGCCTCGCAGTACACCCGCAACATTGGTTCAGTCCCACTCGCCCTGAACATCAACCAACCAAAACCTTCAAACTCGAGCTTGACACCATCCAACAGGTTCACGCGCCGCACCACCCGATCCGCAATGCTCGAGATTTTGGAAGCCTTGACCAGAAACGCAGATTTATCAAAGGCAGCCTCAAGCTCGAGGTCAATCCTATCGTAAGCGTGAGTCACACCCAAATCCTGCTCAACAGCTTGGAATTGCTCTTCGATGGATAACCCAGAACTGCTCACTGCCTCGAGCAACAACAACGAATTCAGCAGCCCGTCGCGTTCAGGCACATGCCCCATCACGGCAAGACCGCCGCTCTCCTCGCCGCCAATCAACACGACTTTTTCTAGGTTGTCCTCACCCTCGAGAAACGCGTTGGTGATGTACTTAAAACCAACTGGCGTCTCGAGCACCTCAAACCCCAATTTTGCAGCCAGTAAATCCACCAAACTCGAGGTCGAAACAGTCTTGATGACCCGTCCTCGCAAACCTTTTTGTGCCAAGTGCGCCAGCAAGACCACAAAAATCTGATGCGAGTTGAAAAATGCTCCGCCAGCCGCCACCGCCCCAAGTCGGTCCGCATCGCCGTCGGTTGCCACACCGAACACCAAACCTGATTCAGAACGCAAAGCTTGTATCAACGGCTCGAGGTTCTTGTCAATCGGTTCTGGATTCGCACCGTAAAACAACGGATGGGCAGGATGACGCAATTCAACAAGCTCGAGCGGCAAATTTGCCCAATTCGCAAAAGCCTTCAACCAGCCAGCCCCAGCGCCGCCCATCGCATCAAAATACCAGCGCCCCTTGTACTGACGCAGTACCTCGAGATTTAGGATTTGAGCAATGTGCTGAAAATACTCTTCTTGCGCGTCAAATCGCTCGACTGGCGTTTGCGAATCCCGAACAGGCTGCTCGAGTTGCGTCAGTTCATGCTCGACCAATGCCACCAGTTCGGGGGTGGCACTGCCCCCATAAAAACCTTTGATCTTGTAACCATTGTAAGGACTTGGGTTGTGCGAAGCCGTAATCATCACGCCAGCATCTGCGCCAGCGTTTCGGACCGCGAAAGACAACACAGGCGTTGGAATGATACCCTCAGAAACTTGCACCGACAGTCCAAACGCCCGCATGACCTCAGCCACCCGCAGCGCAAACCGATCAGATGCAAACCTCGAATCAAAACCGATCATCATCCTCGAGCCACCAGCGCGTATGATGGCTTGAGCGTGCGCCTGGGCAACTTGAGCAACGTTGTCAAACGTGAAGTCCTCGGCGATAATGGCTCGCCAATCGTCCGTTCCGAACTGAATGATGCTCAATAGTTTAACTTTTAATTTTTAGATGTTATATTCTGTTGCCTGCGAGTCAACTCGCACACCCAAAGGTTTATATAAATTTTGCAACAGTTATCTTCAGTCGTGAAAGCTACAGAGCAATTCTAGTCATTGGTGGGACATGTCAAATCAAAAAATCTAACTCTCTGGAGCAGAAACAAAGGTATCACAAGCTTATTGAACGTTTTAAACTCACTTCAGGATTTGAACGGTATATTTGATGAATGTCTCAATTATAGGAACTGGATATGTCGGACTCACCACAGGAGTCATGCTTGCATCACTCGGACACATCGTCACTTGTGTTGATATTGACGAATCCAAGCTCGAGTTGCTTCGTCAAGGTCATAGCCCTATTTTTGAACCTCACCTCGAGTCGTTACTGAACCGTGTTCTTCCACAAATGCAGTTTACCTCGAGTTATGCCGCCGCAATTCCGCAAGCTGAAGTGATTTTTATTGCGGTGGGAACACCATCTTTACCAGATGGAAATTCGGATCTCAAATATTTACGTGCCGCTGCCACCAGCATTGGTGAGCATCTCGGAACTAGTTTTACAGTTGTGGTCAACAAGAGCACTGTTCCGATTGGAAGTGGAAACTGGGTTGAAAGCCTGATTCGAGATGCAGTGGAAACAAACGGTGATCGAATCGGTGATCGAATCTGCGTGGCATCCAATCCTGAGTTCCTGAAAGAAGGAACAGCTTTAGAAGATAGTTTTTACCCAGATCGTATTGTCATTGGTGCGGACAACAACCAAGGACTCGAAATCTTGACTCAGCTTTACACCCCAATCCTCGAGCAATCTTTTACGCCACCAGAGGGTTTGGCACGACCAAAAAATCTACCAAGTGTTGCACTGGTTAAAACAGACTTGACCAGTGCAGAGCTTATCAAATACGCCGCAAATGCGTTTTTATCAACCAAGATTAGTTTCATCAACGAAATTGCAGAACTCGCAGAAAAAGTGGGAGCTGATGTACGCTTCATCGCCGAAGGAATTGGCTTGGATGCCCGAATCGGACGGCGTTTCTTACAAGCTGGAATCGGTTGGGGCGGATCATGCTTTGGAAAAGATACCGCCGCCATCATCAGCACCGCTCGAGAGTACGGCATTAGCATGGAAATCATTCAGGCGGCTCGAGAAGTTAATTTTCGTCAACGTGCTCGGGTGATCGAAAAACTGATGTTTGAATTGAAAATCTTAAAAGGCAAAACCATTGGTTTGCTGGGTCTTGCCTTCAAACCTAACACGGATGATCTGCGAGATGCACCTGCTCTGGATATTGGACGACGCTTAATTGAACGGGGTGCTCGAGTTCGTGCTCATGATCCAATTGCAATGGCTCGGTTTAAGCTCGAGCATTCAGATTCAGGTTTTTATTTGACAGGTACACCTGAAGCGCTTTTTGAAGATGCTGATGCTATCGTATTGGTCACAGAATGGGGGCAGTACCAGAGTCTTTGTTGGAAAGATGTTATCGCTCGCATGAAAAATCCATATATTTTAGATGGACGTAACTTTTTGAATCGCTCAATCCTTTTTGATGCAGGCGCAAAATACGAAGGAATTGGTTTTTGATGCGTGCCTTGGTGACAGGCGCAGCTGGATTTGTGGGATCACACCTTTCAGAGCGATTGCTCAAAGACGGATTTGAAGTCGTTGGTATTGATAACTTCATCACTGGACAACACCGCAACCTCGAGCCACTTCGGGCTTACCCAGGGTTTGCGTTTCTTGAAGCCGATGTTATTGAACCAATTCAACTCGAGGGAGATTTAGACTGGATTCTGCACTTTGCTAGTCCAGCCAGCCCACCCAAATACCTTAAAAAACCATTCGAGACCATGCTGGTCAATAGCGAAGGCTCGAGACACTTGCTTGAATTATGTCGCGTTAAAAACGCCGCTTTTTTGCTTGCCAGTACCAGTGAAATATACGGCGACCCGCTGGTACATCCTCAACCCGAAACGTACTGGGGGCATGTTAATACCATCGGACCTCGCAGTATTTACGACGAAGCAAAACGTTACGCTGAAACCCTGACGATGGCTTACCATCAAACCTTTGGAGTGTCGACCAGAATTATCAGGATTTTTAACACCTACGGTCCACGAATGGATGCACTTGATGGGCGTGTGGTGACAAACTTCATCAATCAAGCGTTGTCTGGAAAACCATTAACCATTTACGGAGAAGGTCAGCAAACTCGCAGTTTTCAATACGTGGATGACCTGATTGAAGGCATTCGACGATTGATGGGTACCGAGTACCACCTCCCAGTCAACCTCGGCAACCCAGAAGAATATACAATGCTCGAGTTAGCAACTCTAATACAAGAACTCAGTGGAACAAACCTAAAATTGGTTTTTGGAGATTTACCAACCGATGATCCAAAGCAGCGTAAACCCGATATTACTCGCGCTCGAGAATTACTGAATTGGGAACCTCGAGTCTCTGTACGTGATGGTTTAAGTCGAACGATTGAATATTTTCAGCAGCTTGATATGGTGAATTCATGAATGTACTTGTGGTAGGTGGTGCTGGTTATATTGGCAGTCATACTGCAAAGCAGCTTTCTCGAGCGGGGCATACTGTCACGGTACTTGATAACCTCAGCACTGGACATGAATGGGCTGTCAAATGGGGATTACTCGAGCGTGTTGATTTAGCAAATCAGCAGCAGATTGAACGAGTGCTTGAGGCGCATAACATTGAAGCTGTCATTCACTTTGCTGGCAGTGCTTATGTTGGTGAGAGTATGCAAAAACCCGCGCATTACTTTAACAACAATGTCACCAACAGCCTGAACTTACTCGAGGCAATGCACATTACTGGTGTCAGAAATATTGTTTTTTCATCTTCGTGTACAACTTATGGCATCCCAACCCAAGTTCCCATTGCCGAAGACGCACCGCAAAACCCGATCAGCCCTTACGGTGAGTCAAAATTTATGGTTGAAAAAATGCTGCATTGGTTTCATGAATGCCACGGGATTAAATGGGTGGCTTTGCGATACTTTAATGCCAGTGGCGCAGACCCCGAAGGAGAAATCGGTGAGCAGCACGACCCAGAAACGCATTTGATCCCACTTGTTATCGGCGCCGCACTGGGCAAACGACCTCCGATTCAAGTGTTTGGTACAGATTACCCAACGCCAAATGGTACAGCCATTCGTGATTACATTCACGTCAATGATCTCGCCAGTGTCCACATTAAAGCGCTCGAGTATCTTTTCAACGACGGAACACCAGCGGCTTTTAATCTTGGAACTGGAATGGGACACAGTGTGCTCGAGGTTATTAAAATGGTCGAGAAGGTTTCAGGAAAAAAAGTTCCACACGTCTTATCAAACCGTCGTGCAGGCGACCCAGCAATTCTTATTTCCAATCCAAATGCTGCCAAGACATCACTTCAATGGAAACCTATTTTCGCTTCGCTCGAGATTATTGTTAAAACAGCTTTAGAGCGAGAGTATCAATCTCAAGAATCGGTCTTGGTGAACTGATGAAGGCATTAATTCTTGCTGGTGGGCTAGGCACACGATTAGCTGAAGAAACCATTTTACGTCCCAAGCCAATGGTTGAAATTGGTGGTCGCCCAATTCTTTGGCACATCATGAACATTTACGCCGCGCATAACGTAACC
>JANXTZ010000082.1 GCA_025352125.1 Deinococcales bacterium
TGTTAAAAATGTTTCGGGCTTCGGAGTTCATAGGAACGCGATCAAACGCGGAATCCGAAGCTCAGTTCAAGTCTGAGTGTCCCTCAAGTGCATGATTATGCGTTTAGGACTGTGTTTTGGATAACTGCAAGAAATGAGTTAAGCGAAATATTACAACCTAGATTTTTAAGATTAAAAGCACTTTTAGAAATTTCACTTAATAATCCAGAAAATGCCATCAAATTAATTGAATTGGCTATTAAATTTTCTTATGAAAATAATAATCTTTTAGAAGTTGCAAAATCTTTATCCGTAATTGCAAATACATATTCAGATATTGGATTTTGGAATAAAGCAGAATACACAATTAAAAACGCTCTAGAGATAATTGAAAGTCTTAATTCTCCACAAAGCATGGTAGTGATACTAAATAATTTATCATTCTTTAAGCTTCAATTAGGAAAGCTAATTGAAGCTGAGAATCTTATCGAAATCGCAAAAAAAATCTGCACTCAAAACGAGATTTTTGAAACTCTATCTTCAATTTATCAAACGGAAAGTAGTTTTTTTAGATTTCAATTTAAAATTGAAAAATCTAAAGACAGTATTGAAGAATCAATTAAAATTTCCAATAAATTTAAATTATACCAAATTTCGATAATTAATGATTTACATCTATTAGAAATTAACCTTATTCAAGGTAAATTTGAAGAATGCCACGTAAGGCTTAAAGATTTAGAGTTTAGATCAAGGCAAAATTTTTCGATAATTCCAAGGGTTGATTTTCATAAGGCACAACTGGCTTTTTTTGAAAAAGATTATGAATCGGCAGACCAACTCTTTGCTGCTGTTGAAAGCTCAAAAACACGCTACTTGCAAATAGCCCGCGCTCGAGTGTATCGCTTAGAATGTGCAAGAAAGTTAAATAAAAACGTTAAAGAACGTGAGGCAGCCCTTGAGGAAACACTCGCTCGGTGCGGACATCAAGTTTTGCAATGGGATGCACCAATTTTTGAAATGTTACAAGAAAACCCAAGCCAGCCCCCGAAGAACCTTGAAACACAAACTCCAAACCAGGCTTTAAAACTCGAGATTAGCAGTTTGGGCAATAGAATTGTTCGGATCAATGAACAAACCGTTAAAATACCCCTTTCCAAGTCATTTGAACTGCTGGTTTGGTTGGCACTGCATGGCGCAAGCCGCCGTGAAACCATGATCGATGCCCTTTGGGACGGCGCAAACGACCCTCGACACGGGGAGTATTTTAAAGTTGCCATGAAACGCTTGCGAAGTGCTTTGGCAGAACATTGTCCTGAAGAATTCAACCCAATTAAGCTTGAGGGCAGTCAATATCAAATTAACCCTGCTTTTGAAGTTCATTTTGACTTGAAAGAATTAAAAATTGCCATCTCGAGTACCGATCTGCCAATAATGGAAGCTGGTTTGCGCCAATATCAAGGCAGTTTTATGCCTGGTTTGGACACAACCTGGATTGATACCGAACGCAATCATGCGCTCGAAGAGGCACTGAATTTGGCTTTAAGAATTGGTAAGAATCATTACGAACCTCAAGGCGCTGCCTTGGCATTCGAGGCGGCAATACGGTTTGATCCATTGTGCGAAGAGGCATATGTTCAATTGATTGGTGCGTTAAAGGCATCAGAGCAACCTGAAGCCGCCGCTCGAGCCTACCGCATGTATTCTCGAATGATGCGTGAAGAACTTGGACTCGAACCAGAAATGGTATTGGATGGATTCCCCAAGTGATTTCCCCGCTTATTCCCCCATGCTAACTATTGTGATACCAGAGCCGAAGCTCGAGAGGAACGGTGTATCCAATGAAAACAAAAAAATGGTTACTGATAATTGGTTTGGGTTTGATCGGTATGTTCAATTTTGCGTATGCCGACGGAGGTAATCCCATTCAAAAATGTGTGCCAACTCCAACTCCACATAGTGCGCCACCACCAAACCCACCAATTCCAAACGCACCAATATTGCAAAATCTGCCATGACCATTCGACAAAAAATCTGGTTGGATCGCATGGTCGCCCTCGAGCAAAACCTGGACGAGATTCAAAACCAAATTGAACAAATTCGCATTTCAGAATTTTGGACGCTCGAGGATGCACAACACGCTGTTCAAGCCATTCAAGCCATTCGGCGGCAGTGGTTACGCGCCGCCGCCAACCGTGAAGCTTTAAGCAAGTTACGCACGCTCGTACCACCGAATCTGCTTTCAAAACCAACCGCTTTTCGGGTGTACTTAAATACCATTGAACACTGGATGAACGAACTCGAGGAAGGAGAAAACACATGACAAGTCAAGCCTTGCTGGTTTTTGATGGGTACTGCGGTTTTTGCACCCGCGCCGTCGAAACCATATCGCGTTTGGATCGGCATCAGCGGCTCGAGGTTCGGGCTTGGCAGCGACCCAACACCCTTGAACGCGCTAATTTAACCCGTGAAGATGTTAAAACTGCCGCATGGTTAATTTACAACGGGCGGCAGTACCGTGGTGCTGCCGCGATTAATGCCGCCATTGGTTTGGCTCTTGGCAATCCACTCTTTTTTGGATTTTACAAAATTCCTGGTATTCAACAACTGCAAGATTTCGCGTACAGCTTCATTGCCAATAATCGCTCGAGTTTACGTGGGGTCAGGGCTTTTTGTAAGCGTCCAGATTCGGATTGTGAAGTGGTTGCGACTTCTTGCAAGATCGGCTTGCAGCATACTAAACTTTAAGTATCAAAAGGAGTGATCTTATGAAAATTATTCGCATCGTATTAATAGTGGTTATCGCAGCGTTGAGCATCTGGAGCATTTGGTGGAATTCGACAGAGCGTCTCATTTTATTGGCTGGAATCTTTGTTTTTGTTGGTATCTTGAAGCCGATTCTCAGCCCAGCAAAAAAAGACCCCAATAACGAGGTTCAACATAAAGTTTGAACCTTGTCGGGTTTGGGTTGGAATCCTCGTTCATAAGGGGTAAATTCCATGAAATCGAATCTTGTTTTTAAACTCGTTGTTCTTCTGAGCGCTTTTGTTGTTCTGCAAAAAGGCACTCAACCTGTTTCCGCCATCTCAGTCGTCTCGAGCCATACGTCACCACTGGGTACATCAACTGTAGAAAAATGGATTATAGGTACACCTTCGCCTTGTTTGTTCGGTGGTTGCCAAGTGTTGTACATTCAAGCTGCAAGTCAGCAAACTGTTTTTACAATTGGGTCTATTGTGGCTTTTGGTGGGAAATAGATTAAATTGCGTAAGCGCGAAATCAAAAACGACCTCGAGTTTTAAAACTCGAGGTCGTTGTGTTATCAAAATTTACTTTTGAACCAGCACGTAACTCGAGAGTGGCTCGAGTTTCAAATTCCCTGCAACACTTCCAAGCGGCGTCAATCCTGCTTTCGTGCCGTCGGCGTGCAGCGTCCAATTCCCTGCGGGCAATTGCATGTTGTCTGTTTGGGTACTGCCGTGGAACACCACCAAAATCTTTTTCGCACCCTCGAGCGTGAAGCCAACCGTGGCAACGGGCAGGCTAGCGTCGGGCAAGAATTTCAGGGTTTTCTTGACTGCATCGGCGCTCGAGAGTCTGAACGCTGGGAAGGCTTTGCGAATGGCGATCAAGCCTTTGATGTAGTTGTAAGAACTGTTGAACTTGGCTGCCCTTGTCCAATCATATTTGTTGACCGCATCGCCAGCGTTGTAGCTGTTGTTGTTGCCGCCTTTGTTGCGTCCAATTTCGACGCCACCCTCGAGGAACGGAACACCTTGCGCCAACAAGACCATCGCGGCGGCAAGGTTCGCGGATTTGATGCGCTGATCGGCGCTCGGCGTGACTTTCTCGAGTTTGTCCCAGAGCGCCAGATTGTCGTGCGCCGAAACGTAATTGATGCTCTCAATGGGTTGGTCGCTGAAGTCTGAAATGTTCGAGTCGTAAGCGACAGAACCAACGATGCCTTTTTTCAGGCTGGTGGTGCTGGTGATCGCACCATTGATAAAGCCTGGTTTGCTGCCGTCCAGATCGCCGCGCAGGGCGTTGCGGTAATTGTCGTTAAAGACTGCGAAATTCATGCCGCGCTGACTTCCCTTGCCAAAGCGCAGCGGTCCACCGCCCGTCCAGGGTTCGCCGTACAAGACCACATCGGCACGTAATTTGTGCAACTCGAGCGTCAGGTTTTCGACGGTGGATTTGCTGAACATGCCGATCAGATCAAACCGAAAACCGTCAATGCCGTACTCGAGCATCCAGTATTTGAGGCTGTCTCGAATGTACTTGCGCACCATTGGGCGCTCGTCATGAAGCGCATTGCCCACGCCGGATTCGTTCAGAACTTGTCCCTCATCGTTGGTGCGGAAGTAATAATAGGGCACGGTTTGCCAGAAGGCGCTGTCCTCGCCCCTGGCGGGAACGCTGTGGTTGTAAACCACGTCCATCACGGCACGTAAACCTGCCTTGTGCAGGGCGGCAATCATGGTTTTGACCTCCAAAATGGCAAGGGCGGGTTGGCTTGGATTGGTGCTGTACTGACCCTCTGGCACGTTGAACAGGTTGGTTTCGTAACCCCAGTTGTAAACGCCGTTATTTGCAGGGTTGATCTTCTGAAACGGCATTAAATGGATGTCGGTCACACCAAGGTCGCGCAAATAATCAAGTCCTGTTTTCTGGCTCGAGTTTGGCACGGTTGTTCCCGTTTGAGCGATTCCCAGGTATTTGCCGCGCAGGGCGGGTTTCACGCCGCTCGAGGGGTCAATCGTGAAGTCCCTAATGTGCATTTCGTAGAGGATGGATTCGGTCATTGGGCGGCTCGAGCTTTTTGGGCGTGTGAAATTGGCGGGGTTGGTTTTGCTTAAATCCACGACCATGCTGCGTTTGCCATCCACGCTGGCGGCGTAAGAGTTGATATCGGCGGTGACCCTGGTTTCATTGTATGACTTGAAGCGGTACTGATAGAAGTGACCATTGAGATCGCCGCTCACATTGGCACTCCAAACGCCGTGTTGGTCGCGTTTCATGTCAATAATCTGGTCGGGTCCGCTGGTCGCATCGTCAAAAATGAACAATTCGGCGCTCGAGCTGACCGGGCTCCAGACTTTGAAGCTGGTGGCGGTTTTGGCGTAACGACTGCCGAGGTCTTCACCTGAATAATTGTATTGCTTGTCGTCGAGTGCTTCGCGGACATAGACCGTGCGGGCGTAGTCGTCGGCAATTTTTAACTCAATAAATTTGCCCAGATCATCAATGCCAAGTGGTTTCTCGAGCTTGATGGCGAGCACCTGAACTGGTCCGCTTGACGCGGCGGCAATCGGTTTTTCTCGGGGCGCTACGCTGGCGGGTGCTTGAATTTCTTTGGGATTGTTGATGCTGTCACGCACGGTTTTTTTGTTGAAATCGACGACAAATTTAACGATTGTGCCGTCTTTCGGGATACTGAGCGCAATGTTGCTGCCACCAGGGGCGAAATCTGCGCCGTAATTTTCGGTCCAGTTGCCACCTTTGGCAACCTTGTACTCAAAATCTCCTTTGGGGAATGCTGCCACAAATTCAAACACGCCGCTCGAGATTTCAGACATGCGGGTGATGTCACCGTTGGGATTCCAGTCCGTGCCGCCCAGAGCGGCTTGAATGCTGCCTGGAAGCACCACTTTGGTTGGGTCAACCAAATCGGTGCTGACGACAACGGGCGCACCGCCAGCCTCGAGTTTAGAGATTTTTAAAGGCTTGCCGTTGATGGTTAGATTAACGTTGCCCTCGAGTGATTTGAGGTCGCTGGCTTTGGGCAGCCATGCCCGAATCGTGTCGGCACTGTCCAAAAAGGCGGGTTCGCCGCGTGGCGGGGCGGCTTTGGCTTGGTAGGCATCGGCGGCGGCGCGTGAAACTTCAAATTCTTTGCGACCCTGGAAGACCCAAATCTCTGCAATGCCAGAGGCAGGAACAGTCACAAAACGGTCTGAGTCGCCGTCTTTGGCTTCCCAGTTGCCTTTGCGAACAATAAAGCCAAACTCGCTGTGCTTGCCTGGAATGTCGATGGTGACGGTCTTGCCAAAGTCGTCACTGCCAGTCAATTCGTAGGCTTTGCCGTCTGTCGCTTTTGGTTTTGAAGCCCAAGCCCAGACGTTCCAGCCGTCAAAATCGGCTCGAGGGCGTTTGTAATGCAAGACCAACCGTGTGTTTCCGTCTGGTACGGCTTGAGCGACGGCGACGGGCGCAGCTCGAGTGGGCACGGTTTCGGGGGCGGTTACAAGGTCTGGGTTATTCACACTGTCCATAATCGATTTCTTAAGGTATTCAAACACAAATTTCACAATTTGTTTGTCGGCTGTGACCACAAGTGAAATGTTTGCGCCGCCCTTTTCACCTTTTTTACCGTAATTCTCGTCCCAGGTGCCGTTGATGGCGACTTTGTACTCGTAAGTACCCTTGGAAAAGGCGGCAACAAATTCGTAATGGTCGGGCGTCGTCTCCTCCATTTTGCTGACATCACCGGCTGGGTCCCAGGCTTTTGCGCCCAGGGCTTCTTGAATGGTGCCTGCCAACCGAACCACACGACTGGCTTGCGCGTGTCCAATTGGGCGAATCGACAGTAGGGCGAGACAAATCAAGCTTAATGCCAGCAAAAAACGCTTCATAAAACCTCCTCGAGATTAAAACTGGAATCGCTTCCAATGGATTGGGGCTGCACCAAAAAGTGTACCCGATTCTCGAGAAAGATGCAGCGTCTTGTGGTGCAAATGCGCCTGAAATTGAAATGCAAACTCGAGGTGCAAAAGCTCGCACCTCGAGTTTAAGTTGTGGTTTCATTTATTGAGCATTTGAAAGGCGTGATTGGATTTTGTCCAACCCGAGTTGAAACCAACCGTAATCCAGATCATGGCGAGCGGCTCGATCAAACGGCTTTTGGCAATATCTCCAAGGTCAACCACGCCCCAACCAACACCCTCGAGAAAAGCTTGCACGGTTTTTTTGGCGTCTTGGTTGTTGCCGGCAATGAACATGTCGGGTTCACCGCCAGTGTAGGTTTTTGGGTTGAGCATGGCGGGGGCAGTGATAATGTTGAGGGCTTTGACAACAAACGAATCGGGCAACCAAGCCTGCACCTGTTCGCCAGCCGAGGTGTTAAAACCAATTGCCAGGGCGGGTTGACCGCTCGAGAAATCCAGAGGGTTGGTGATGTCAACCACGATTTTGCCTGCCAGATTTTGCGGGTCGGCAAGTGCAATGGCGTTTTGCGTGCCGTCCCAGTGCGTGGCGAGCAGGACCATTTCGCCGAATTTGGCGGCGGCGGCGTTGCTGGCAAGTTTGACAGTCGGGTTTAGGCTCGAGAATTCGCTGAGTTTGCTGGTGTCTCGAGTGCCAAGCGTGACGTTGTGTCCGTGTTTGATCAGGTCTTGGGCGAGTTGTTGTCCGACGGCTCCACTGCCAATAATTCCGATGTTCATGGTCTGCTCCTTGGTCTTGGCTCGGGTGTCTCTCGAGCTGGCAGCAGAATAAACTAGGGTAGACAGGTCTGTATGTTTTCTAAAATACCAAAATAGACAGGTCTGTCTATAGAATAGGATTTATGGAAGCCATCATTACCCTCAAGCCCAGAATGCGCATCCTCGAGACTGCCACCAGACTTTTTTACGCGGGCGGTTACAGGGCTGTCGGGGTTGATCGCCTGATTGCAGAGTCCGGCGTTGCCAAAATGACGTTTTACAAACACTTCCCCAGCAAAGACGACCTGATTGCGGCTTATTTGGAGCAGTCGAGCCAGAACTTCTGGAACTGGATCGAGAACATCACCCAAGATCAACCCGACCCACGCTTGCAACTCGAGCAAATTTTTGCCGCCGTTGCAAACCGTTCAATCCAACCCGCCTGCCTGGGCTGTGCCTTCATGGCTGCCGCCCTCGAGTTCCCAGATTTGCAGCATCAGGCGCACAAGGTCGCGCTGGAGTACAAAAAAGATGTTCTCGCCAAACTGACCGAACTTTCAACTGCCAGTCAGGCTCGAGAACCCGAAGTCATGGGCGCGGCGCTGATGCTGCTGATGGACGGCGCGTGGAGTGCCGCCAGAATGTTTGGACCAGACAACCATGCCAGGCACGTGCTGGCAGCCGCTCGAGCCTTGATTGCGGCGCAAGTTGATTAAAGCTTTATTGAATCTCGAAACCCAACTGTCCAGTCGAAGAATTGTTCTCGAGCTTTAAAACCCAATCACCAGCCGCCAGAATGATGGCTTTATCAATTCTGCCCAGCAACACGGCTTTTTCAACGCCGTTGATTTTGACGGTGGTGCGTCCCTCGCGCAGTTCGCCGTAAAAATGCAGCCTGGATTTGCGGCTTAATTTGAATTGCCGCTCAAAACCCATGCGGGTATCATTCATGAACAGTGGCGTGTACGGTGGAAATCCCAGGTAAAACCCGCCGTACACGTTAAAAGTGGCAAAAACGAAATAACAGCACAGCACCACGGCAACCAACGCCCACTGCCAGCGCTTGAGTTTGTAAGGCAAAAAAGACACGGTCTCACTCTAGCTCGAGGGTCGCTGCAAAGTGTCCTTGATTGCTTGTGGCACAAAATTTTAAATTTGAAATGTCTTTTCATTTGAACTCGAGTCTGAACAACTTGATCGCTTTGGTTAAAGAACACCCGAATCAAATTGTTTCCTTGATATGATGCAACCCAATGGTGAAGGTTATTGCTATCGGGGATGTTCACGCAGACTGGCGACACTTGTGGTCGGCACTGAAAGCATCGTATGCAGCCACGCACGATGGCAAACCATCTCAGGTTGTGCTCGACGGGCGTTACCGCGTGATCTTGCTGGGTGATCTGGTGCATCCCAAAACCCAGGAAGCCTACGAAGAACTGACAGGGCGCGAGAATTACGATTGGCACGACCCTGAGCACCTGCGCAGCGCCTCCAAAGCCCAGGCGAGGGAGTTGTACAAGATCAAAAATTTTGTCGATGAAGCCGAGGGCGGGGTCAGCATCATACTGGGCAACCATGATGCAGCGGCGCTCGAGCACAATTTCTTGCTGGGCACGGCGGTCGGTTTGACCCACGCCGAATTTGACGAAACCAAAGGCGGGTTGGCGTTGCCTCAAGACCTGCAAGATTGGATGCGCACCTGGCAATCCGAGGTTCGGATTCACGGGGTGCAATTTGCCCACGCCGGACCGACCCCAGGCATGGCATCCTACGACGACTTTTTTTACGGCGATCCCGACACCAAACGTTGGTGGGTTGATAAACCCTACCTGGTCACCGCCAGCGGGCACAAGTTTGGTGTCTACGGGCACACGGTCATGAAAGACGGCATTTTGATCGACGAAGAAAACAGATTTGCCATGATCGACGCCCTCGAGAAACGCCAGTATCTGGACATGATGTTCCAGGACGATGGCGAGTTTGCGTACCGAATCGCAGAATTTTAATCATCCTGTCTTGGTAAACTGCATGACATGACGCTCGAGACGCTACTTCCAATCACGGGTCTGGGTTTGTATCTGGCAAACCTGACGCTTGGGATGGCAGTCCAGTTGCGTTATGTGAGTTTGCACAGAATGCGCTGGGTGCATCATGCCCTGTATTTTGTGGTCTTTGTGGCTGCCATTCTGGCGATGGTCGGTTTGATGGTTGGAGGTTCAAAATGGTGGATGCTGACCCTGACCCTTGGCGCACTGGCGGTCTTGCCGCGCTACAAGGGCGGCACCAGACCCCACATGATTCTGGCATTACTCGGTCTGGTGGGTTACGGACTTGCCTTGCTCTGAAAGGTTAGGCTCGAGATAAACTGGGCGGTCAAAGGACGTGTATGGATTTTTTTGAAGTCATCAACAACCGCAAAACAACCAACGGACCGTTCGACCCACGACCGATCAGCAAAGAGCATCAGCGCATTTTGATGGAATCAGCATCTCGAGCGCCGAGCCATTTTAATTCTCAACCGTGGCGTTTTATTTTGATCGAAGATGCCAAAAAACGTGCCGCGATTGCCGATCTGGCTGGGCGCAGCATGGAAAAATTGATTGCCGACGGTCTGTTTTTCGAGCGTTACCGCCCGTACTTTCGCTTCAGTGAAAAAGAACTCGAGGAGCGCGGCGATGGCATTCATTTTGACCAACTTCCAGGTCCGCTCAAGCCTTTTGCCAAACAAATCATGAGTCCCACCGGCGTCGAGATCATGCGGCGCATGGGCGTTCCAAAAATGCTCGGCAGGGACAACCGCGATCTGGTGGCGGGCAGCCCACTGATTATGGGCGTGATGCTCGACAAAGCCGAGTACATCCCAGGCAAGCTGAGCGGCTTTTACAGTATTTTTGGCATGGGCGCGGCGATGGAAAATATTTGGCTGACCACCCACGCCCTGGGCATGGGGATTCAATTCATCAGCACCCCAATGGAAATTCCCGAAAACTGGCAGCAGATGATTGCGCTTTTGGGCGTGCCTGACAACCTCGAGCTGATGGCGGTCTACAGACTGGGTTACGTCAAAGAGGCGCAACGCCGCCCGAGCATCGACTGGTCGAGCCGTCACCGCAAGCGACTCAGCCAATATGTTTTCAGGGATTCGTGCGACACGCCCGAAAGTGATGATCTGTGAACCCGAAAATACTTGCCGTCGGCACTGCACTGCCAGAATACCGCATCGAACAGCACAACATCCGCGAGTTTGCTCGGGTGTTATTTGCCTCGAGCTTTCGGGACATTGACCGGCTGGTCACAGTTTTCGAGAATTCTCAGATCAAGACCAGGGCGTTGTGCACCGATTTGGAATGGTTTAAAAGTCCCAAAAGTTTTGGTCAAAAAAATGCCCTCTACGTTCAACACGCGAGCAGCTTGGGTGAAACCGCCGCCCGTGAGGCGCTGAACAATGCGAACCTCGAGCCGAGCCAAATTGACGCCATTATTTTTGTTTCGACCACCGGACTGTCCACACCCAGTTTGGACACGGTTTTGATCAAACGCCTGGGATTGTCGCCTCACGTTTCCAGAATGCCCTTGTGGGGTTTGGGTTGTGCGGGCGGGGCATCGGGGCTGGCAAGGGCTTCGGAGTACGCCAGCGCCTTTCCTGGCAAGCGTGTGCTGTTGGTGGCGGTGGAACTGTGCAGCCTGACCTTTCAACACAATGACCGCAGCAAATCGAACCTGGTTGCCACCAGTTTGTTCGCCGACGGTGCGGCAGCCGTGATCGTCAGCACGGACGCGAACTCGAGAAACCCTGAACTGTTGGGCAGCTACAGTACCCTGATTCCAGATTCTGAAGATGTCATGGGTTGGGACGTGGTGGACGGCGGCTTGAAAGTCCGTTTCGCCAAAAGCGTTCCCGATCTGGTGCGCGGCATCATGCGCCAAAACCTCTGTGAAGCCGCCAAAGCAAACGGCATCAAACTCGAGCAACTGCGGCATTTTGTGACCCACCCTGGCGGTTTAAAAGTCTTGGAAGCCTATCAAGAAGCCCTTAAGCTCGAACCTGACGCTTTGAACGATGCCAGAAGTGTCCTCGAGAATTGCGGCAACATGAGCAGCGTCAGCGTGCTTTTTGTGCTCGAGAAGTTCATGGACAGATTCGCTGGCGTGAATGCTGGCGAGTACGGCGCGATCAGTGCGATGGGACCTGGCTTCAGTGCCGAACATGTGATCTTCAGGACGTGAATCATGCTCAATCTGGTCACACAACTTCAAACCATTCTCGAGCAAGAACTGGCACATCCTGCCAACGCAACCACCGTTCAGGCTCGGGTGGCGGAAGGTGTTTTTGGTTTTGCGGTGGACCATCCAAAAATAGAACAGGAATTGATTCTCGAGGCGCTGGCAGTGCTCTCCGATCTTGGGCGTGAGGCACTGCGCGGTGCGGTGAGTGCCGCCAAACGCATTTTTTTAGAGAATGAAACCCTGGAAGTTTTGACCCGCGAACGGGTGCTCGAGCGGCGCAAGCCTCAACGTGCCAGTGCCATGGAACTTGCAAAAAACAATGATCTGGAGGGTTTGAGACGCATTGGCGCTCGGGCTTTACAGCTTGGGTTGCAAGCCGCCAAACCAGAGGTTGCCAAAATGATTATTGAAGCCTGGGAACTTTTGAGCCACTACGAACGTAAACACACCTAGCTCAAGTCTTGCTAGACTAAAAGCCAAATGAACACTCGAGAGGTGAAACCATGAGCGCACCCACCCCAAACCCAGTTCCAATTTCAGAGATGATCGACCAGAGCATCAAGCTCATCAGCAACCCGACAGTGCAAACCTTTGACACCTATGAAAACCGTGGCACGATGCGCGACGCCCTGATTTATGTCGGACTGGGCGCACTGGTTTCTGGCGCACTCAGTTTCAGTGGTGGTCTTGGCGGCATTGTCGGCGGCGCAATTTCGACGCTGGCATCATTTTTTGTTTTTGTTTACGTGGTTCATGCCTTTGGTAAATCTCAAGGTGGCACTGGCACGCTTGACCAAGTGGCGTACACGTTTTCGCTCTTCTGGATGCCACTCTCGATTCTGTCAGCCCTGGCCATTTTGATCCTCACCATCACGATTGTTGGTATCCTGCTGATTCCCGCGTTGCTCCTGGCGATTCTTGCCGCCAATGCCTACTTCGGTTATGTTGGCGTGCAATCCAGCATGAACCTGCCCAAAGGTTCGCAAGCCATAATCACTTTGGTCGTTGCAGTAATCGCCACAGCCATCACTTACGGCATTATTGACACGATCATCTGATGCTGTACCTGCTGGGTTTTATCGCCGCCATCATCATTCAGCGCCTGCTCGAGCTTCGGGTTGCCAAACAAAACCTCGAGTTTGCGCTGGCGAGTGGCGGACAAGAATTTGCGCCCGAGCATTACAAATTTATTGTGCTGCTTCACGTTTCCTGGATAGTCTTCATGCTGCTGGAGGGCATCTTGCGCGGCTCGAGCCTAAGCAGTTTGTGGTGGTTGTGGCTTGGGATTTTTGTGCTGGCGCAGTTTGGGCGTTACTGGGCGATCACCAGCCTGGGCAAATACTGGAACACCAGAATCATTGTTTTCCCAAATGGCAATCTGGTTGCCAAAGGACCCTACAAGTATTTCAAACACCCAAATTACATTATTGTGGCGCTCGAGCTTTTTGTTGCGCCCATGATTTTTGGCTGCTGGATGACAGCGCTTCTCTCGAGCCTTGTGAATGCCGCATTGTTGCTGGGGGTGCGGATTCCGGCAGAAGAACGGGCGCTCGAGGAATACCAGAAATCAATCCAAACCGTCTAGCTCGAGTCTCGCCTTTTTGTTCAACCTGAAATGCTTTTGGCTCGAGGTCAGACAGCATTCGAAAACAAGTTTTTGAACATCAAAAAGCGGGTCGCCGAATAAGGCAACCCGCTTTTGAATTGACTGGAATTTAACGGCGTTTGCGAAGGCGTTCAATGGCGGTTTTCAGCGAAACACGCATCCGTTCGACGGCGGCGGCAAGGTCGCCAAGTTCGTCATTTTGCTTGCTGATGACTGGAGTCTCGAGTTCTCCGAGGCTGATTCTGTCGGCGGCTTGGGTCAGGGCAACGATTGGTTTTGCCAGTTGGTTTGCAAACCAAGCGGCGGCGGCAACGGTCAGCAACAGACCAAGTGCAAGAAGACCAATGATTAAGAAGACGTGTTGAAGAACGGCATTTTGTGAATCTTGGCGAAGCCAACCAACATTGTAACGAAATATTTTCTTGCCTGGGTCGCCAGCCACGTCAGGGATGCTCGAACCGTTGTCGAAACGAATCAGACGATTTCCATCTTTTTGTTGGTAGACATCTGCCCAGATGATGGTGACTTTTTCATTTCCTTGACCCAAAGCATTTGACGAGAAGACCGCATCACGCACCCTGCCCTGTGGTGTGTCACGGAAAGCATCAAAATCTTTGTTAAACGCGGTGGCGGTGCTCGGTTCTGCGGATACAAATGTGTCTTTGAAGCTGCTGCCCTCCGCTGGTTCAATATCAACCATTGCCAGAGAGTATTGTTTTTGATTGATCAGGGTTTGTAAGCTGCTACGGAAAACACCGTTACTTGTCGCTTCGGGATGCAGCGATAAGGCTTGACTTGTCACAAAACGATCCAAACCAGTGTCCACCAAATCAAAAGAGGTTTGCGGCAAACTGCTGTACAAATACCCAGAGATGGCTGCGCCCAACACCAGAAGTGGCAATACAGACAGCAAAATCAGGTTGTTTCTGAGGCTTCCACGTCTGGTTTGCCTGGCAATGCTGCCATCCACGTTCAGGACTGGGCTGCTGGCTTGCAGTCCAGCACCTGAGGCACTGATCGCCTCAGATGTCAGAACAGGCATTGTGGTTGTGGCACTGGCAGATTGATACGGGTTGGGGATGCCCTCATACGGGTTTTCAGAACTCGAGTTGACTGGGCTGGACGTGACCAAGTTGGCTATGGCTGGGGCTTGTTCAAACACCACCGGTTTTGGAACAATCGACCCCACTTCAACTGGCACACCAACGCTGATGAAGTGATGCGCGACGCGTTCGGCATTTTCAAAAGTTGTGGGTTTGGTCAGTGGTCCTGGCGGGCGTGACAACATTTTTAAAACAATTTCGTGGGTTAAATTGAGGGCTGGAACGAGTTTGGCGGCGGCTTCCTGGCGCACGGTTTCCTCATTTAAGGGGTACAGCAAATTGACCGTGTAATTTGCAAGGCTTTCGGTTTTCATAATGGTCTCCTGTGGACTGGTTTTTTAAGATAAAATCAACTGAGGTTGTTTTGCTTTAACAGGGCAATCATGCCCTGACGAAACGCGACGAGACGGTCGGCTGGGATTTCAGCCTCGAGAAACTTGGCTAAAGTGACCCCTTGGCTGGCTTGCATGTTCTCAAGATCAATTTTTGCGCCGTAAGCGGCATCTTCGAGCAAGATATCAGCCATCGGTCCAATCAATTGCAGCAAGAATCTGGTGAGGCTCGGTAAAAAATCATTTGGAATTGGTGTCACCCGAACCTCGAGTTTGACCAAGCCAGACTGCTCGAGCAGGCGCAGCCGACGGCTGGTGTCTGACATGTCCAAACCCAGTTCCTGAGCGATTTGAGCTGCGGTTTTGACGCCATCAATTTTGGGAATCAAAGCCCAAGAATTGGCATCGAGTTGCACGTTTGCAGCGGTGTTGTTCGTCACCAGGGTCGGAATTGCGTCAGGGCTTACCGCTTCTTGTCTCATCGAAGAATCCATCGAATCGCGGGTGGTGGTGGCACTCAAAAGAAGTGCCATCATTGGTCTGTCGATTCGTCCTTTGCTGATATTGATTGCGTCTGGGTCGGGAGTGATGACAAATTCTCCAAAACGCCACGCCAAAATTTCGACCACAGCCTCTTCGCCCAACAACTCGCGGCGATCAAGTTGACATTCTGCGGCGACCAGGTGCTCTGCATTCAAGACCAACCTGGCTCGCCGCAACCCGCTGCTGATCTCAAAGCGTCCTGGCTGGACTGAACTGGCGGCAAACTGAATCGCGCTGATCAGCGTATCTTTTGTGAACGAACCGCGCACGCCTCGAGAGTCAGTGGTCATGACTGCCTTCCAAACACTTGATCAAATCCACAAGTTTGATAACGACCGATCAATTCTCCAGCCCCGACGGGATGAAACAGCACTTCGGGACTGAAGTTGGCAATCTTTAAAGTGGTTGCATAACCAGCAATCAGGGCTGGAATCAAGTTTTCGGTTTCAGGACCTTTCCACTCGAGCTTTACGCCATTCCAGACAAGGTCGTTCATGAAAGGGTCGAGGGCGGGGTAATCATCGACATGCTGCAAGCCCGATTGCCGCCAGGCTCGACCAAATGCACCCGTTGTTTGACGGTCAAATACATTTTGGGTGCGTTGCAGCAACAAACTCCAAGCCTCCAAAACAGTCGCGCCAGACGCAATGCGCGGTGCCAAATCAAGAGGCTGAGCCAAAGGATGACTGAGCACCAGACTGGCTTTGACTGGTTGATTTGGTCCCAACGAATTGACAAAATTTGTCACCACCAAATTTGAATCCACAACACTCGAGTAGGCAAACAAGACCTTGCCAAAGCCAAGCACCAGATCGGCTGTTGCACCATCTGGTTTTTGAAGGCGCATGACGCCATTGGCTTTGGCTTCAAGGCAACGCACCAAGACATCACGCATACCAAGATTGAACGCCGCATCCAGAACAACGGCGCTGCCATGTTCCAAACCTGCCAGCACATACGCCAGTCCGTACTCGACCTCGAACAGACCAAAAGAACCGGCATGTTCGCCGAGTTGAAAATTGGATTGCTGAAAGTCGCCATCCAACCAAGTGGCGGAAACCCGCCGTGAATTCAGAAAAAACAAGCGCCAAGCGCGAGAAAAACCAGCCTGGGTTTCATTGAACTCGAGGTAACCATGAAAGGCGTTGCGGGCATAAATGTCCGCCTCGAGTTTGGCAATGTCCACAATGCTGCTCGAGACATTTTGATAGATCGCCTGGTTTGTGGGCAACAACAACGCCGACCCACCCGAGATCATTTGACCTGCCGAGGTTAATTGCATGAAACCGCCATAAATTCCTCCAAAACCAAAAATTGGCTTGCATCCACATTATTTTTTACTGGCTTGTCTTGACTTCTTAACTTGGGATATGACAACCAACCTTACTGACACCAATGCTACAGAAAAGATAATCATGATTTTCTTACAGTTACCCACAATCCGTTCACGTCGGAAGTTAGGACTCGAGCAACTTGAGAGGAAGCTGAAAAGACCAGGGTTTGAGATCAACTCGGTCTGCAAACTCGAGCATCAAAGCTCAATGGTTTATTCAAGCTGCCAAACGGTTATTTGAACTTGCCCCGTTCGGCAAGAATGCACGCCAGCGCGATGCTGTTAAATTTTGTACTTTCAGAATCCGCTCGAGAGGTCAAGACCATCGGGGCACTTGCGCCCATGATGATGCCCGCCACTTGGGCATCGCCAAAATATACCAAAGTTTTGTAAAACACGTTGCCCACGTCGATGTTATCGACAATCAAAATATCGGCGTGACCCGCCACGGGCGACACAATCCCCTTGATGCGGGCGGCTTCCTCGCTGACGGCGTTGTCCAGCGCCAGAGGACCATCGATCAGTGCGCCCTTGATCTGCCCACGGTCGCCCATTTTTGAAATAATCGCGTCATCCACGGCGGTACTCATGTCTGGGTTGACCACTTCAATGGCGGCGAGCATGGCAACTTTGGGTTTTTCGAGACCCAGCGCATGGGCGAGTGCCACCGAATTTTGCACGATTTCGATTTTGGCTTTCAAATCGGGTTCGATGTTCATGGCGCCGTCGGACATCAGGAACAGGCGGTTAAATTTGCCTTTGGCTTCAAACACCAGCACGTGCGACAAGAGCTTGCCCGTGCGCATTCCCCATTCTTTGTTTAAAACCGCCCGCAAGATCGTGGCGGTATCGAGAAGCCCCTTCATCAGAATGTCGGCTTGTCCACTGGTCACGGCTCGCACCGCCAGTTCGGCGGCTTGGGCGTGGTCTTTGGCGTTCACAATCTCGAGCTTGCTGGGGTCAATGCCCAGTTCAAAACAGATCACCCGAATTTTGGCTTCGTCACCGAACAAGATCGGCTGAATCATGCCCTCGAGCCTGGCGTTGTGGATCGCGCCAAGCACGTGGTCGTCCTCGGCGGCGGCGACCGCTACGCGCTTTGGTCCGCGCACCTGCCCGATCAGCCGCGCCAAAGAAAGCAGACCGCGCATGGAGGCAACGGCATCGATGTTGGTGAAGTCCAGGGTTTCAGTCATGGTTTGCTCCATTAAATGGGAATTTGAAAGTCAAGCGCCGCCTCAAGGTTGTAAAGCACGCGTCCGGCGCCCTCAGCCAGGGCTTCCATCTCGAGTTCGCCTGGAATCACCACGACAGGCGCAATCCAACCCAGGCGCGTCTCGAGGCGCTGCATCAAACTGGTCCAGCGGGCAGCACCGCCGGTCAAGACGATGGCATCTGGACGCCCCGGGCTGGCGGCGGCATACGCACCAACGTTTTTGGCGATTTGATGCACGTAGGCATTGATGGCTTCGCGGGTCGGTTGATCCTGCACGGCGCGGCTTTCAATCAGTTTCAGATCGCCTGTGCCCAACATGCCCTGAAACCCACTTTGACGCCGCAATTGAAACTCGAGAATCTCGCGCGGCATACTGTAAGCCAGGTCGAGCAAACCCTCTATTGGCAAGGTTCCGGCACGTTCGGTCGAGAATGGACCCTCGTCGAGCAGTGCGCCCGTGGTGTCGATGGCGCGTCCGTTCTGAAAACTGGTCACACTCGAGCCTCCGCCCAGATGCGCGACCACAATGGTCGAATCTTCAAAGCGCTTGCCGATCTCGGTGGCGGCACGACGCGCCACCGCCCTGGCATTTAAGGCATGAAAACGGCTGCGGCGGCTCAAATACGGCACACCTGTCACCCTTGCCTCGGGCAGCAACTCGTCCACGGTCGGCGGGTCCACCAGATAGGCTGGCACGCCGAACATTTCTGCCCACTCGAGCGCCAACCGCGCCCCGTAATTCGAGGCGTGAATGCCGTTTTTGTGGAGCAAACTGTACTGCGCCAGTTGTTTGGTCACGCGGTAGGTTCCGGCGGCGCACGGTCCGAGCAGACCCGCCCGACAACTGATCGCATCGGGTTTTGCCCATTCAGTGCTGGCTTGCTTGATGAATGCCCGAATCGCCTCCATCGCTTCAGAGTCCAAACCGACGGGGGCGTCCAGGGCTGTACCATCGAGGGACAGGGCGGCTGCGCCATGATCGGAGGCTCGAGCTTTTAAAGTCGAGTGTTGCAACTCGAGTTTTTCGACCACGGCGGTCACGCCCTTGTTGTTGGCGGTGACGGTTGCCACGCCAAGTTTGGTCGAGGTTGAGCCTGGGTTGAGGACGTAAACGATCATTGCGCACAGAATAGCATTTACAGTGCATTTAGATTCTCGAGTAACGACCACCTGGCAGCTCAAAGATGACGTTCTTGAGTTTCAGCATCATCAGAATCGATTGCGCGGTTGGCATGGCTAAACCAGTCCTGTGCACAATGTCATCGACCAGCAACGCATCGTCGAGTGCGGCGTACACCCTGGCTTCGTCTCCCTCGAGATTTGGGGCAGCCGACGGCGTGACCGAACCCCAACGCATTTCTTCTAAAATATCCGAAACCGATTCGATCAAGACCGCGCCGTCTTTGATCAAACGGTTCGGTCCTTTGGAATTGCTCTCGCCTGGGCGTCCCGGCACGGCAAAGACCGTGCGACCAGCCTCGAGCGCCGCCACCGCCGTAATCAGACTGCCCGAGTCCAGATCGCCCTCAATGACCACCGTGCCGCTCGAGAGTCCGGCTATGATGCGGTTGCGGGCTGGGAAGTTGTGCGCGGCGGGTCGGGTGCCAATCGGGTACGCCGAAACCAGCGTCAATTGCGCGGCGAGAGCGCTGTTTTCGCTGGGGTAAATATGATCCACACCACTGCCAAGCACCGCAATGCTTTTTCCACCAGCCTCCACGCTCGAGCGGTGCGCCTCGGTGTCGATCCCTCGAGCCAGACCGGACACCACGATCACACCCGCCAGTGCCAGTTCTCGGGCAAGTTTGGCAGTGAACGCCTTGGCGTGAGGACTGCATTTGCGCGTGCCGACAATGCCTATCGAGTGCGGCGTCACGCCGAGCAGTTCCTCGAGCGCCGTGACATCACCACGCACCCAGAGAACAGGCGGCGGGTCGTAGATGGCTTTGAGCACCGCAGGGTAATTGAGGTTCGAACTGGCAATCACTTGCACCTCGAGCTTTGCCGCGCGTTCCAATTCGCTGGTCGCACGTTCCAAACTTTGACTCGAGCCGATGCCCGCAATGCTTTTGGAATCCAGTCCTGGCACGTCGCGCAATTGCATCAGTTTTGTCTCGAGCACGGTTTGCGCGTTGGAAAAATGCTCGAGCAAGGTTTTGATGCGCACCGGTCCAAGCCCAGGGGTGAACTCGAGTGCCAGCATGGCGTGGATTTCAGGATCGTGAAGGGTTTGGGTCATGGTTGAGGCATCATCTTATGATGAATTGATAAAACGAAGAGGTCAAAGCGCAAACGTGCCGAGTTTTAGGTGAAAATAAAACTCGAGGCAAGTCGGCAGAGTCTTAAGTTGGCGCTTTACTCATACCGAAACACCCTTGAACCGACCAACAAAAACAAGAATCCAAAACCGATCAAAATGGCGGTGCTGGGCAGGATGCTCGAGAAATTTGCGCCGCGTAAAATCACGTCCTGCAGGGCGTTCATGCCCCAGTACGTCGGAAGTATTTTGGCAAGGGTTTGCATCCAGATCGGGGTGACATCCAGTGGCCACCACAAGCCACCGAGGGCGCTGGTGACCGTCACCGCCAGCGTGCTGAAACTGGTCAACTGCGCAGAGGTGCGGGTTAAGGCGGCAGTCAGACCACCAAAGCTTGAAGCCATAAAACCGAATGCCAGCACCGGTGGCAAGAGCGCCGAAATACTGCCCCAATGAACGCCCAGCGCCAAACTCGAGAAGGCGATCATGGCAAAAAGTTGCAAAATCAAGATAAAAGCATTGCCGAGAAGTTTGCCGAACATGACCGCGCCCCAGCCGATGGGTGCGGCAAAAAGTCGTGCCAGCGTGCCGCCGCTGCGTTCGCGTTGCAATGCCAAGCCAGTTTGCGCCCCGAACAGCAACGCGAACATCAAGGTCATGCCTGGTGCGGTTTGGCTCGAGCCGCTGGCTTCGGCGGTGCTGGAACTGGCGTTGGCTAGAATTTGTTCGACCGAAACCTCAAAAAGCTTATCGTTCAGTAAACTGCTGGCTCGAGTGGCGGCATCCGTTTGCAATGCCTCGAGATTCTGAGACTTATTTTGGCTTTGAACCGCGAATCTTGCGGCGAACGGCGCAAGAAGGCGCGTCATGGCAGACTGCAAAGCAATTTGACCGTCCGCCGAGCGGGCATTGCCTGGGCTGGTGCTGATCTCGAGTTTGACGGTTTTGGAGGCTTTGATGCTGGCATCAAAATCTTCTGGAAGCCTCACCCAGAGGTCGCGTTCGTTGCGAGCCACCAGGTTTTGAGCGCGACGGTCTGCGGTCTCGAGGGTCAGCTTTGTTGAGAGAATATTCTTCAGTTCACTCGCCAGTGGTGTGTTTGGTGCAGTCCAGAGCATTCGGACTGGGGCTTGGTTGCTGCCCGAAAAAATACCCAACAGCGTCGAGAAAATGATGGGCAAAAAGAATAAAACCAGCAACAAACGAGGCTGCATTAAGGTTTGACGGGCTTCAGAAAACGCAATTGAAAGCATGACTCGAGCGACATTGATAAGGTTGTTCATGACTTAAACCTCGTCTCGAGCCGCGCCGCACCAAATGCCAACCCGACGACTGCCATACCCGCCAAGACCAGCAAATTCAGACGAATGTCGGTTAAACCCTGCCCAACGGCATGAAGATTCTGAAAGGCTTCGATGCTCCAACGGTTGAAGGTGAGTTTGGAAAATTGTTGCGCCAAACCTGGCAGGGTTTCGATGGGCCACATCGAACCACCCAATAAACTCATGACCAGCAAGAAAGCCAGTCCGATCACATTGACTTGTTCGTGGGTTTGCGAAATACCAATCACAATGCCACCAAAACCGGCGGCGGCGGCTGCTGTTGCCAGCACCGTACAAAAAACCGCCCAGGGTTCACCCCATTGCACACCGTACAACAAAGCTGTCAGCAGCACAAACGAGCCAAGTTGCACCACAGCCACCACCAGCAAAGCCAAAAATTTGGCAACAATCAAACTTTTTGGGGTCAACGGCGCACTTAAGAGCCGCATGATTGTACCGCGTTCGATCTCGTCCAGAATGCCGCCAGCGCTGTTGGTTGCCGACATGAGGGTAAACATGACCCCGAACGCCACGGCATAATAGGCAAAAAAACCGGCGCTGCGCCCACCAGAATCTTGTGCGCTGACGCTAAAACCATCCGTGGTTAAACGCTTTCGTACCACTGGCAAAAGACTTTCGCTGAAAGCACCCAACTCTTGTGCCGTACTGGGCTTTAACGCCCGCACAGCGCCCAAGAGCGATGCCCGTACCGCCTCGAGTTGTGCCAGGTACGAACGCGTGACTTGTTCAATCACCCGACCTCGGTATTGATTGCCCGGATCAAGCCCAAGCTTGACTTTCAGACTTTGATCGATTGGGCGTGCCAGAGCACGAAAATTGATATTCGGCAGTTCAATCACCGCTATCGCATGACCAGATTGAACCGAGGCTCGAGCGGCAGCGGCACTCGAAAATTGTTCAACCAAAGCGATGCCTGTGCTGTTGATGGTGGAAGTCAAAGCCGTGCTGATCTCGTTGTTTGGCGCGAACAATGCCACGGGTGACGGCTCGAGTTTTCGTTGCCCACCGAGCGCCGTGCCAATGATTAAAGTCAAAATCATGGGCAGCAACAGGGTTTGGACAAAAAAAGCCCTCGAGCGCAATTGTGCCACCAAATCGCGTTCGGTCACGCGGTAAATGGCTTTCAAGACAAGCGGAATCATAAATGTATCCTTACCAGATAGATCATGGGGTCATCCTTACCAGATGGATCATGGGGTCATCCTAATCACGCAAGCGCCGTCCCGTCAGTTTCAAAAACACGGTTTCCAAGCCTGGCTCTTCAATCTCGAGGTGATGGACGCTCAAACCCAAACTGGAAAGTTTGGTCAGGATTTGTGGCAGCACCTCTCGAGGTTCGCGGCACAGCAGCGTCAAATCTGTACCCTCGAGCGAGACGGTTTGGGCAAATGGCTCGAGTTCCCTGATCGTTCCCGCCTTGGGCGCGTCTCGCAGCGCAATGTGAATTGGCGTCAGTTCACCGGCAATCGCACGCAATTCTGGCAATGTGCCCTCGGCAATGATTTTGCCGTGATCGATCACACCAATGCGGTTGCAAAGTTCTTCCGCCTCTTCCATGTAATGCGTGGTGTACAAAACCGATAATCCGTCGGCATTCAGTTTTTTAACAAGGTCCAGAATCAAACGCCGAGATTGCGGGTCGATGCCAACGGTCGGTTCATCGAGGTAAACAATTTTGGGATTGTGCATCAAACCCGCCGCAATGTTGATGCGGCGTTTCATTCCGCCCGAAAACGTGCCCACTTTATCCCTGGCGCGGTCCAGCAAGCCCACGTCCTCGAGCAATTCGTCGGCGCGAATTCTGAGACTTTTACCGCCCAGACCGTACAGCCGTCCGAAAAACAAGAGGTTTTCTCGAGCCGAAAAATCTTCGTAGAGTGCAATGTCTTGCGGCACAATGCCAATTCGGTTTTTGACTTGACCCACATCTTTTACAATGTCAAAACCGTCAATTGTCACGCTGCCGGCGTCGGGTTTTGCCAGGCAGGAAAGCACTTTGATGGTGCTTGATTTTCCCGCACCATTTGGTCCGAGCAATCCGTAAACCTCGCCGGAAGCGACAGAAAACGAGACATCTTCGACTGCAACATAACTACCATAACGTTTTTGCAGTCCCTTTACCTCGAGCACAAGCACCATCCTGTTATCTGAGTTGCGGATCGTTTTGAATGATTCATACGTTTGGGTCACAAGCCATTTCGAGCCATTATCTTACTGTACGTCAGTCTGATGGTGCGCGGTCAAGATGAGCTTGAGCGTCGAGCAAATGCGTTTTGAAATACAACAAATTTACCAAGAACCCTAAGAAAGTCGTTTAACACGGCATAAGACTCGAGATTCCAAATTAAAGAATTCCTCAATCGCCTCAAGCTGGTTTTGTTGCTAGATTCTTGAAAACGTTTTGTAGAATTTAGTCAACAGTTTTTCGCCGAGGAGATGTTTCATGAAACCCAGCCATTTGATCGTTCTTGCCAGCATTTTGGCGTCACTTGTGTATTCAATTGCCAGCGCCAGAAGTTCGTACAGCACTTTGGCGTTTTCCCAGTATCAACTCGAGAAAGACGCCCCCGTGACCAAATCGGGTTGTAAATTCTGTCACAGCAGCGCCTTTGGCGGCGAAAGCTGGAACAAGTTCGGAACAGCCCTGAAAACCCAGTGGGAGGGCGCGGCAAACCGAAAAATTCAGGATGCGCTGTATCTGGTTTTAAAAGAAAACAAGGATTCAGACGGTGACGGTTACAGCGATGCGCTCGAGATTGTGGCAAAAACCTTACCAGGCGATGCCAAGTCCAAACCAAGCGTGACGGTCGTTGAACTCGAGACGCAACTCAAAAAATTGGGCGGCGTTGACGCGTTCAAACCAGCACTCAAATAAACTCAAGTTTTTACATCTGCCACTTAACTTTCCTGCAGGCTCAGACGATAGAATCCGGTCACCTTGAGCGGGCAGCAAGGCAAGGAGACAATATGAAACCAGTTCATTTTCTCGCATTCGTTTTGGCATTGGCTGTCGCTGGCACGCAAATCTCGAGCGCCCGCAGCACCTACCGTCCAATTGCTCTGAAGCAATTTAAACTCGAGAAGAACGCCGCCGCCAACAAAGCAGGCTGTCAGTTTTGTCACGTCAACGCCTTCGGCGGCGCTGGTTGGAACGGTTTTGGTCAGGCTTTGAAAGACCAATTGGCAAGCTCGAGTGGTGTGCCGCAAGCCTTGTTTGATTTGCTAAAGAAAAACGCCGATTCTGATAAGGATGGTTACAGCGACGTGCTCGAGGTGGTGGCTGGCACTTTACCTGGCGATGCGAAATCAAAACCAAGCGCCAAAGCCGCCGATTTGGAAGCCAAACTCAAAAAAATGGGTGGCGTCAGCGCCTTCAAACCCTAAATTTTGCGCACAGAACAATCGTTTAAACTCGAGTCATGACCGACTCGAGTTCTCTTTTTTCACCAAATGCACCGCTCGCTGAACGGATGCGCCCGCAAACCCTGGCGGAGGTGGTCGGGCAGCAACATCTGGTTGGTATTGGCAAACCATTGCGCTTGATGCTCGAGCGTGACCGACTCTCGAGCCTGATCTTCTGGGGTCCACCTGGCACTGGCAAGACCACGCTCTCGAGGTTGATCGCGCATTCGACGGGCGCAGAATTCTTTGGGCTATCTGCGGTTGGGGCTGGGGTCAAAGATGTGCGCGACGTGACCGAGCACGCCAAGAAAAACCGCGATTACGGGCGCAAAACCGTGTTGTTTCTGGACGAGATTCACCGATTCAACAAAGCCCAACAAGATGCACTGCTGCCGCACGTCGAAAGTGGCTTGCTGACCCTGATCGGCGCGACCACCGAGAACCCAAGTTTTGAGGTCAACCCCGCGCTGCGCTCTCGCGCCAGAACCCTCAAGCTCGAGCCGATCTCGGGTCAGGACATTTTGGGGCTTCTCCAGAAAGCACTTGTTGACCCCCGAGGTTTGCCTGGAGTCACTGCCGAACCCGAGGCACTGGAGGCATTGTCTGTCGCAGTCGATGGTGACGCCCGCAAAGCCTTGACCGCACTCGAGGTTGCCGCACAGGGTTCAGATGTGATTACTGTTGAGGCAGTGCGTGAAGCACTGGGCGCTCAGATTCCCGCAATGGACAAGGGCGGCGAGGAGTTTTACAACCTGATCTCGGCGCTTCACAAAAGCGTTCGAGCCTCGCACGTGGACGCCAGTTTGTACTGGCTGGCGCGGATGGTGGCGGGCGGCGCAGATTTGCTGTACCTGGCACGCCGAATCGTGCGCATCGCCGCCGAGGACGTGGGCTTGGCGGACCCGAATGCACTCAAACTTTGCGTTGCCGCCTATCAAGCCGTCGATTTTCTGGGGTCGCCAGAGGGCGAACTCTTCCTGGCGCAAGCCGTCACCTATCTGGCACTCGCCCCCAAAAGCAACAGTGTCTACACCGCCTGGAAGAGCGCCATGCAGCTTGCCACGGACGCCCCCAGTTACGGCGTGCCACTGCATCTGCGCAATGCCCCGACGGGTTACATGAAAACGCTCGGTTACGGTCAAGGTTACGCCTATTACTTTGATGACCCCGATGGCAGTTTTGCCCAAACCTACCTACCGAGTGAACTCGAGCATCAAGTTTTTTTCGAGCTTGGCAATGAGGGCTGGGAAGAGAAACTCAAAAACCGTCTCGAGGCACTGCGAAAGAAACACCGCTAGAAACGCATTTATTTAGAATTCTATATTTTACAATGCTGGTTTTTTCGCCTCAAAATGCAAACTCTGGTTTAGAATACAATCTCATACTCGAGCAAAACGTTCAGGTACGGCAACAATTGCGGCTCAACTCTTCTCGAGGGTGATTAAGGAGACTTATGAAGAAAATCGTTTTCGCTTCACTTTTGGCACTTGGCACAAGCACCCTTTTGGCAGGTTGCGGTTTGATCCCAGCACAAACCGTTGAAAATCCACTCAACCTCAAAGATGCAACCCTGACCAGCTCAACGCTCAGCACCACCTCCAGCTCGGCATCAACCCGTGTTGCTGGAATTGGAACCGCCAGCGCAACCGCAACCTTCGCAGACCTGGCATCTTTGCCTCTGACACCAGCCAAGATTGATATTTCTTTGGCACTTGCCAGTGCGACCGTCTCTCCGTCTTGTGCGGCGGCTGTCGGTTTGACCAGCCTTCAAGTCACCCTTTCAAACTTCACAGTTGCCCTCTCAGACGGCACTGGAAATACCGTCCGCTCACTTTCTGCCAGCCTGCCAACAACGACCTTTACCGTGGACACCACGACGAATACCATCTCGGGATTGTCGGTGGCTGCGCTTACCTTCTCCATTCCTGATCTCGGTAAAGCCATCAGCATTTTGACATCCGCACCAACCCCCAACACCGTCAGTGTCAACACCAACATTGCCACCTCACCAGCCTTGCCAGGTTGCACGATTGCGTTCAAATTTGGCGCTGGCAGCGGCACGTTCTCGTTCTAAACAACTTTTAAAAGAACCTCCGAGGCTCGAGCTTCGGAAGTTCTTTTTTGTTGAGCTTCAAGTCCACTTTGGGGTGATCACGTCGTCCACTTGCAAGAACAAGAAGTGATCAAAGTAATAATGGATCAGCAGTGCCGATAAAATCACCACATAAAAAGCAAAATAATGTTGCTGCATTGGGTCACTCGCCCAGCTTCCAGTTAAGATCAAAATACCGCGCATCAAAACATACGCCAGTCCCGCCCCAAGGGTGAACAAAAAGCACAACCAGTACAAACTGCGTCCGTTGCTCGAGACTTTGGCGACAAATTCCGAACCGATCAAACCGCGTTCACTTCGGACACGGTTTAAGAATAAAACCACCGCCAAATACTGGAACGAATGCCAGACGTTCAAACCCTGAAATGCTACGTCGAGGTTGGCGAGCATTGGCGTCAAGAAAAACAAGACCGAGGCGAGGGTCATGTGCAACGTCTTGGGCAGGTGAAACAAACCAACTCGAGCCTCCCAGATGGTTTTGACCACAAAAGCCACCAAACACACGATGTACGCGCCGAGCGCCAAAGGTCCAAGCCAATCGACTTTCAAGAAATCTGGGAACAACAACGCCCGACCGCCGGTTTCAAACGCACCCGAGTAATCGTGACCACCGATCACAAACGGCGTGCCCGTGAAACGGTACGTTGCCACCGGATACAGACTGGTCAGCAGCAGCGCGTAATCGAGCACCCTCGAGATGACCTGGGCACGTTTGAGTTGCGGGGCTGAGGTGCGTGGGTCTTTAAAACGGTACGAATCGGCAATGTACGCGGCTTGATGAATCACGTGAACACTCGCCCAGAAGAAAAAGATCGTGACCAGCAAAGTCAAATTAATGATTGCCAGGGTCACAACCAACACGGGCATCAACAGCGAACCCCAGGTGTATTTGGCGTAACGCTTGCGGAAATTGGGTTCCATGAAGGTCATGGTGTAGGTGGCAAACAAGTGCGGACCGCCGATGAAAGCGGTCGCCAGCAAATCCACAATCACATTGGGGGTGAGCAAGCCTTGAAAGTTACTCATGGCATTGCTGCCCGAGAATCGATTGGCGAACAAGAACGCCGCATGAGGCAGCAGCAAGAGCACGCTCGAGAAAATAATAAATGTAAGGTCATAAAAAGGCGAGATCAACCACAAGCCTCGGCTCGAGATTTGTGTTTTTTTTGCACTCGATTTGATTGGCATTGTGGTCATGGGCAGCCTCCTGTTTGAATCCTGCGACAATCACCCAGCGTGTGCTGAGTCTAGCGCACAAAGTAATGGGTTCAAAGAACCCGAGTACAGTATTGCGTTTGCCACAAGACAAGACCGTGGTTTTCGTTGCTTAGTTTTTGAAATCCTCTGTCAGCATTTCGACTGCCAGTTTTCCCGAGAGCATCACCAGTGGCAAACCGCCGCCAGGATGGGCGCTGCCGCCTGCCAGGTACAAACCGCGAAGCTTGTTGGAACGATTCTGAGGGCGCAGGAACGCGCTGTTAATGCTGTTGGAACTCGTACCGTAAATACCACCTCGAAACGTTCTGTACCGTGTCTCGAGGTCGCTCGGGGTCATGATGTGCTTGACCCGAATGCGGTCACGGATGTCCACGCCGTAACTTGTCAATTTCTCGAGAATCAAATTTGAGTACGGCTCAGCCTGGGTTTGCCAATTGACACGACCTGTCGGCGGGGCATTCACCAGCACAAACCAGTTTTCCATGCCCTCGGGCGCTTGACTCGGGTCGGATTTGCTCGAGATGGTCACGTAAATGGTTGGGTCGGTTACGGCTGTCAAATCTTCAAAAATCTGTCTGAACTCAAGCGCATAATTGTTGGAAAAGAAAATATTGTGATGCTCCAGGTCAACGGTTTGACCCTCCAAACCCAGCAGCATGACAAAACCGCTCAAGCTCGGCTCGAGCTTCTTGTCTCTGGGATCAAATTGCTTCTCGAGCAAATCGGTGTACAAATGCGCGGCATCGGCATTGCAAATCACGGCATCCGCCAGAATTTTTCGCCCATCCTCGAGTTCTACACCCTCGACCTCAAAGCGTTTTCTGTCGGGCATGATACCTTCAGTCACATCCTCGAGCAAGATTTGCGAGATGCCGACGCCAAACTCGAATTGCACGCCCAACTTTCGCGCCAGTTTCTCGAGCGCCACACCAATCTGGTACAAACCGCCTTTGACATACCAAGCCCCAAACGCGTACTCGGAATACAAGACCGTCGAGAGGGTTCCAGGAGCCAGATACGGACTCGAGCCTGTATAGGTGGCGTAGCGCCCAATAAACTGCCGCATTCTGGGATCACGAAAGAATCGTTTTGCCAGACCGTGCAGGGTCGGAATCGGCAGCAGCGCCGTCAAATCCATCCACGGCACACCGTCTTTAACAAAATCCCAGGGACCGGCTATCGCAGACTCGAGGAACGGTTTGCGCGAACCGCGCCACGCCCGCGCCGCATGACCAAAAAATGCGTTGAAATCCTCGCCCGCGCCAGGACTGAACGCCTCGAGCGACGCCATCATGCGCGGCAGATCGGCAAAGGCATCAAAACCAGAGCCATCGGCAAATTGATAGCGGCAAACAGGCTCGAGCCGCACCAGTTCAAGATAATTCTCGAGTTTTTCGCCTGCCGCCGCGAACAGTTCCTCAAACACCCAGGGCAGCGTGACCAAACTTGGACCGGTGTCAAACTTAAAACCGTCCAACTCGAGCAGGTTGAGTTTGCCCCCGACGCGCTCGAGCCGTTCAATCACACGAATCTTGTGTCCCAGTGCTGCCGCGCGAATGGCTGCCGCCAAGCCACCGACCCCCGCACCAATCACCACCAACTCGAGCGGCTTCATGAAGAACGCTTTTGCCTGGGACGTTCGGCTGTCTCGAGCCGTGATACCGATGCAACGGGTTTGGACGTTTGACGCAAGTCGTAAGCCCTGCCCTTCCACTGCACCCGACCCGTCGAATACCAAAACACACTTTGAAGGCTGATCCCTGTCCATGCCAGGATTGACACGGGATGAAAGACAAAAAGCCGCCAGCCGTAACCAGAGACAACATCGGCAAGAAACCGTGGAAACAAGCTGAGTGACACCAACAGACCAGTCTCGAGGTTTGGTTTGAACGCCAAGAGCAGCCAGGGCAGCAGGTACAAGATCAGATTGAAACCCGAGATCAAAAACAATGCCAACAAATTTGCACCGAAAGCTGGATAAGCATTTTTGGCATAACCCGCCCAAGTCTCTTGAAAGCTCGAGTACATGAATGTCCGCACGACACCGACGGCGTTCAGCAGAACAAACTTGCCACCGTTTCGTTTGACGAGTCGCGCCAAACTCATGTCCTCGATCACACTGCCACGAACCGCCGCATGACCACCAATTTTTTGGTAGATGATTTTGCGAAAGCACAACAGTTGACCGTTGGCAGCCACCGCCAGTGGAAAAGCCCGCACTGGCACAAACCACATCGGCAAAAACGTGATCAAACTCCATTGCTGCAAGGGTTGAATTAAACTCGAGAGTGGATCATGACAAACTTGTTCTGGAAATGCGCTCAAAGCGTCGGCTTGGTGGCGTTCAAATGCCTCCCGAATCAAACGAATGCCGTCAGACACCCATTGGGTGTCGGCATCGGTAAAAATCAGAATCTCGCCAGTGGCAGCCAGCGACAATTGATAGCAGGCAAAATTCTTACCGAGCCAGCCTGAGGGCAAATGCTGACCAGACAACGCCACGACTCGAGAATCTTCTCTGGCAAAGCGCCTGACCACTTCCAAAGTACCGTCGCTCGAGTGGTCATCCAGAACGATGACTTCAAAATTGTGGTCATCTTGAAGTTTTAATGAGGTCAACAGGCGCTCCAAGTTGCCAGCCTCGTCCCTGGCTGGGACGAGCACGCTGACCCGAGAAATGGCTTGCAAAACGGTTTTATTTTTCCGTTTTAACCGAGCAAAAAAAAGCAAGTTCAACAACGCAAAAACGGCTTGAAAGCCAAGAATCAGCAACAAAGCAAACCCGAGGTTCATAGCCGAATCCCCAAGCCGCGCCGCACGGCATCCCAACCTTGCTGGGCGCTCGGCAAACCACGCAAAATGGGCGCGTATCCCTCCAAGTTATTGTGCAGCAAATCCTGATGCAAACGATCCGCCTGCAAGGTTAATTCCCTGGAAAGTGCTGCGGTCAAACTCGAGACACTGACCGCGCCAACATCAAACGCGCCGGCATCAAACGGCGCACCAACTTTTATAAAAGCACTCGGACGCGCATCCAACCCATGCTCGAGCCGCATGGCAAGAGGACAGACTTGAACTTTGAGTTCGGCTTTTTGGCACATCAGCACCAAACTTGCCAACCCAGACTCGAAGACAATCGGACGCGCAAACGGACTCATGATCTCGCCAGATGGAAACAGCAAGACCGCCCTCGGGACATCAGCCTCGAGTTGTGCCCGCGAGTAACGCAGCGCCGCACGAACACTTGAGACGCTGGCACGGTTGACCCCAAACGCGCCCGCATAACGCAAAAAACCGTACTTCGCCAGATTTTCTTGAAGCATCAAAACCCGAAACTCGAGCTTTAAAAACTGGCAGAGCACCAAGATCAAGTGCCCGTCCCACCAACTTTGATGCGTGACAAAAAAGACCGTCGGCATTGGCAGCACTGGTTGCTCGAGATGAACCCGCAAGTCAGCAAAATGCCCACGCACGGTAGACAAGAGGTAAGTCCGCACGAGTGGCGTCAACATTGGATGTGTTAAAGCCTCAAGCATTGCCCAACCTCAACAACCGAACAGGGGGACGCCTTAAGAGTTTTAAAACGGCTGGAGCGGCAAAAACGCCCATGCTGACAAAACCCGCCAACGCCACCACCGGCTGCCCCCACCAGAACAAATTCACCACGCTCGAGCCAAACCAAGTCCAGACATACGCCGCCACGGGCAGCACGCCAAACCAATCGGTTCTGACGGGCGGTATCGGCGGGAAGAACCTGAAAAACAAACCAAAAACGAGCAGCGCCGTCACAAACCAACCCGCATAATTCTCGAGCGGAATGCCGAGGTATTCGCCCTGACGCAGCCAAACCCAATACCCAGTGCGCACCATCTGGGGGTCCAAAAAAACATCCCAAGCCATCAATGCCAGCGCCGCGACCGGAACTGCCAAACGCAAAGGCGCAATGAGCATTGCCACCCGAGCGGCAGGGTACGCCATCATCAACCAGCAGACTGGCACCAGCACTGGAACACCGAAAATACCCACGCCAAGTTTGGCAGTGTACGAATACCAGCCGTAAGGCACACCCGTGTGAACACTCAGCACCTCGCTGCCGCCCGCAATCACAAAACAGATCAGCAACAAACCAAACGCCGCCCTGTATCCTACGGATACCCAAAGGTGCGAAAACGAGAACAGCGCAAAAGCGACCACAATCAGCAAACTTCCAACCCGCTCGAGAGAGTCTGGCAGCAGCGAATAAAGCGGTTGAGCCAAAAGATGAACCACAAAAAACGCCCACACCAAAACTCGAGCAACAGTTGCGGTGGGGCGTGACTCGAGCATGTTGCTATCGTACATGGAAGACACCCAATGCTTTGCCAACCTACGCCACAAATGCAACACAAAGTGCACCAATGTTGGTGCACTTTGATCATGATCGAGCATTTTAATCTGTGGGGTTCGCTTGACGCTTTAATCCCATACCGACCGCTTGAACGGGGGCGGGTTCTTTCAGGGCTTCGATCAAGAAGGGAACGAGCAGACCGATCAACAAGCCCAAGACAGCGGCGATGAGGACTGGAATACTTGCAGGATTCGATTTTCTCGAGGGCGGATATGCCTCAACCAGCACTTGCGCCAAATTACCGGCAGAGGCTTGCTCGAGTTTCAAGTCAGAGAGTTTTTGCTTCAAGGCTTTGTAAGAATCTTGAGCCACATTATAATCTTCGGTCAAACGTTGGGTTTTTACAATCGATTCTCCAACCAGACCACGCAAGGCAAGAATTCGAGAATCCAGTTGCTTTTCACGAACCAGATAATTATCAAGTGTGGATTGTTGCAACGCAACTGAAACCGATAAGTCATTGAGTGAACTTTTCAGGCGTTGATACTCAGGGTTTGGGTTGTCCAAAGTGAGTTCGCGTTCATTTGGGCTGCGAACACTGGCAAATTGTTCAAGTCGTGACTTCAAAGACACATAAATGCTGCTGGAAATACCCGACTCAAGTTGCAAATCTGCCAGTTGCTTGTTCAAATTCGCATTTTGAGCACGCAAAACAATTAATTTTGGCTCGATATTGGCTTTCTCAGTCGTAATGGCGCCACGTTCAGTGACGGTATTCTTAATTTCCGCCTGCAAAGAAATAGAGTTTTGCAACAAACTTTGGTACAGGGGATTGACTTCCTGATTTTTAAGCTTTACTCCAATTAAATCCGAAAGTTTACTGCCATTTTGACTGGCAATCGCCAATAAAGTTGGATCACCGGTGATTTCACGCTCGAGGATCAACAATTTGGGTTGACCTGAAAGTTGCGCCCTGACTTCTGCCAATTTTGAAGTGGAAACCGTTAATTCAGTGGTAATGGCTTCCAAACGATTGATGATCACACTGAGACGGGCAGAAATTGCAGTTTCTTGTCCACTCAAGATAGCCATGTTGTAGCGACTGTTAAAAGCAACCAAACGATCTCGAGCCGTGTAATACTTGGTTTGTGCTTCATTCACCTGACGGGTTAATTGTGTCCTGACCTGTGCCAGATTACCACCCGCCAAAGATGCGGCTTCGGCTCCGCCGACTTGGGCAATCACGTTTTCAGCCTTGAGGTAATTTATGGTTTGGGCTTTTTCTTGAACCTGAGCTTGTTTTAAGGCTTGCCGAGATTGAACAATTAAATTAATTAAACCTGTTCGTTCGGTGACAGCATTGTTTAACTCACCTTGGTCAAGCGTTAAGGTGCTGTTTGTGGTGTAATCCAAATATTTGGTTTGTGCAGTATCACGGGCTTTGGTTGATTTATTGAGTTCGCTGGCAACCGTATCAATCGAACTTTCCATACGGATTTTAGGAAGTCGGTTTAAGGCAGTCAAGGTTTGTTTCATCCAATCGTTTGCCATCAAAGCTGCCAGATGCGGCGTTGGCGCTTCAACTGCCAATGAAATAATTGGTACCAAAATTGTATCTGGAGTTGCCCCAATTTGTGGTTTGGCAAACTTGAGCTTGGTTTTTTTCTGAAGACGATCAACATCAAAATCATTTCTTAACCAAGAAGCTGGAACGTCGGGTTGGGCTTGAATTGTTTTCAAAACCGCCGCCATGACTGGATAAGAATTGGCGACCGATTCAATTTGCGAGTTGCTAAAGCCTTGAACGTCCGTGGTTTGGATTTTTGACTCGAACGAGGCTTTGAGCTGCGTGCTTTGCACCGTAAAAGTAGACTCTGCCTTAAAGATCGGAGTCATCAGGAAAAGCGCATAAATCGCGCCCAAAACGGCAAAAATCACTGGAAAAATCAAAATCCAACGGGCATGTTTACGGAAAATGAAGTAAATATCGCGTATCGAAATTTCGTCTTGCATTGTCGCTCCTTTAAAACCTCGAAAGCTTTTAACACCGATCTCGAAACCCAAAAATCATACATCAAGTACCGATAAAATTAATTCATCATTTATGCATGTTCTAGGTTAAACCGTTCAGCACGTCGGCATCAATCCACCACTGGGTTTGCGGCACCATCACCCGATCCACAGGATACAACCCATGTCCAAGATGAGCAAAAATGCTGGACTTGCCAGTGCCAGTCACAAAAAATTGCACGGCTCGGGCGGCATTGATCGTGGTGAACCCCAAACTGACCCGAGCAACTTGAGGGTTTAAATCTGGGTTGGGAAAGGCTTCAAGCACCCATGCTGGATTCTCGAGCGTGGTTTGTCCTGGAAAGAGTGAAGCGGTGTGACCATCATTGCCCAGCCCCAGGTGAATCAAATCAAACACGGGTACACCGTCAAACATCACCTCGAGTTGAGATTGATACTCGAGGGTTGCGGCAGTAGCACCCATTTCGCCTTTGATGCGGTGGATGTGATCAAATGGAATGTCGATCTGGTCTAGAAGCGTGGCTCGAGCCATGCCAAAGTTGGAATCTGCATGGTCGGGTGGCACGCAACGCTCGTCACCCCAAAAAACTTGAATGTTCGCCCAAGGCACATCGCCCAGTTGGGCAAGAGCGGCATACACGCCTTTTGGCGTGCTGCCACCGGCAAGTGCCACACAAAACCGTCCTCGAGCAACAATGGCTTGTGTGGCTCGGGTTTGAAAGTCAAGCGCGGCGGCTTGATACAGCTCAAAGACGCTGGTAAAAACGCGTTGGTTCATGAGGCTGGAAGTTCGCGCCAAACTCGAGGAAGTCTGTCAGAGGATTCGCCAATGAACGCTCCCGCTCGATTTGGTCCCCAGGAACCGGCAACATAAGGTTCGGGATTGAGCGCGGCATCCAAGAGCGGTTGAATCCAAGCCCAAGAGGCAACAACTTCATCTTCCCTGGGGAACAGGCTGGCATCACCGAGCAGGGCATCAAGGATCAGGCGCTCGTAGGCTGCGGGTCCAAGGTCGCCATTGTCGCGGTAGTTAAAGTCCATTTCGACCACACGCAGGCTCGAGTCCAGACCTGGGACTTTGGCATCGAAGCGCAGGCTAACGCCCTCGTCGGGATTGATGTGCAGAATCAATTGATTGGGCGAGGTTTGCTTGGGAAACATATTGAGCGGTGGACGTTTGAAAACGATGGCAATTTCGGTGTTCTTGACGGGCAGGCGTTTGCCAGAACGCACAAAAAATGGCACGCCAGCCCAGCGCCAGTTGTCCACCTCGATTTTGATGGCAAAATAGGTTGGGGTTTTGGATTCGGGGGCAACCTTGTCCTCTTGCAGGTAGCCAGGCACGGGTTGAGCGACACCGTTTTTGTCCAGAATCGAGCCTGCCATATACTGCCCCAAAATGCTGACCG
Source organism: Deinococcales bacterium (assembly GCA_025352125.1). GTDB lineage: Bacteria > Deinococcota > Deinococci > Deinococcales > JAAFIG01 > JANXTZ01. The sequence goes on from JANXTZ010000082.1 coordinate 35,861, forward strand.
CCGCCGGATCGGTGAGTGGGCGCAAGGACTGAATGACTTTGACTTTCTCGTCACGGAGCGCATTCGCTCCCAAAGAGAACCCACCGTCTTTGTAACTCGAGACTGGCGGTTCCATTGCGATCAAGGTCAGGAGCTGCATCACATGGTTTTGCATCATGTCGCGCAGCACGCCCGCCTCCTCGTAAAAACCGCCGCGCCCCTCGAGACCCAAATTCTCGGCGACCGTAATTTGCACGTGATCGACGTAAGTTCTGTTCCAGAGTGGCTCGAAGATGGTGTTGGCAAAACGCAATGAAAGAATGTTTTGCACGGTTTCTTTGCCCAGAAAGTGGTCGATGCGGTAAATCTGGGATTCCTTGAATGCGGCATGAAGCACGGTATTGAGTGATTTTGCAGTCTCGAGGCTCGTGCCGAACGGTTTTTCGACAATGATGCGGGTGTAACCTGCGTCTTCGTCATTTAAACCTGTCGCCGCCAATTGTTCGGCAATGACTGGAAAAACGCTTGGTGGTACGGAACAGTAAAACAACCAATTGTGAAACCCAGCCCCCTCGAGTTTGTCACGAAGCGCCTGAAATTGTTCTTGGCTGCCAAATTCGGTGGTTTGATAATCCAGCGCACTCGAGAATCGCAGCCACGCCGCCTCGTCGATGGTGCCCACCTCACTGGAAGCCTCGAGCGCGGTACGGGTGAGTGCCTGGTATTCCTCTTTGGTGCTTGCCGTTCGTGCCACACCGATGATCGCAAACTTTTCGGGCATGTTGCCGTCCTTGACCATGCGGTACAGGGCGGGCAAGAGTTTTCGCTTGGTCAGATCGCCGCTCGCCCCAAAAATCACGATGGCGGCAGGCTCGAGCACGTTTTGAAAAATCATGGGTTTCCTTTGAAGTCAATCATTGCCTAGTAGCAGCGCTTATTATCTTAGCGTTTTTGAAGTGTATGTGGAATGAAATACACCTTTGAAACCGAACAGCCCTTAAACTGATGCGGTGAATGAAGTCAAACTCGAGACGTTAGAATTCATGTTGAACGCCCCTCCAGTCATCAAACTCGAGGGTGTCAACGTCGAATTCAACGCTCGGGCGGTGCTGCGAAACGTGTCCTTGTCGGTGGCGCACGGCGAATTTATTGCCATTATAGGACCGAGCGGCGGCGGCAAAAGCACCTTGCTGCGGGTGATTGCGGGATTGTTGAAAGCCAATGGCACGGTCAGTGTACAGGGTCAACCCGCCGTGGTCTTTCAAGACTACCGCCTGCTGCCCTGGCGCACCGTGCGTCAAAACGTGGCGCTGCCTCGAGAGTTAAACGGCAAGGGTCTAGCCCCAGACGACGTGCTGCGACAGGTTGGAATGCTCGAATACGCCAACTTGTACCCGCATCAGCTCTCGGGCGGAATGCGGGCACGGATTGCCATTGCCAGGGCACTCGCCCAAAATGCTGAGGTGATTCTGTTCGACGAACCGTTTGCCGCGCTGGACGCCCTGGTGCGCGAGCGTTTCAACCTCGAGACCAAAAAAATTCACCGCAAAACTGGCAAGACCATCGTCTTTGTCACCCACAGCATCCGCGAGGCGGTCTATTTGGCTGACCGCGTGGTTGTCCTCAAAGACGGTGTGATCGACACCATCCTCGAGACCCGAGGACAGGGACGGATCACCAGTTTTACCGAACCACTCGAGGCAGAACTCCGCTCGAGGCTGGGACTGGGCGACAGCACTTTTGTCGAACCCACGCCGAAAGCTGTGCGTTTCCCCTGGGAATTTCTGGGCATTCTGATTGTTTTAAATGTTCTGCTTGTCGCATGGAATATTCTTGTCCCAGAATCCAGCTATTTTTTCCCAAGCCCAGGCAAAGTCTTACGCGCCTTCGTTGAAAACCGTGACAATCAATTTGTCACAGGCACGCTCGAGACGCTGCGGATCACGGGGCTGGGTTTGCTCTACTCGCTCGGCATCGGTTTACCAATCGGTTACGCGATGGGGAAAATTCGCGTCCTCGAGCGGCTGCTCTCCCCTTTCGTGGTTGCGCTTCAAGCCGTACCGATTGTCGTCATCACGCCCCTGCTGGTCTTGGGACTCGGTTACGGCACAAGCTCGAGGGTTTTGATTGCCACGTTGATCTCGATTTTCCCAGTCCTGATCTCCACGATGGTCGGCGTGCGCGAGGTGGACCGCGTCTACCGAGAGGTCTTCAAAACCATCGGCTCGAGCAATTGGGGAATGCTCTCTAAACTCGAGTTTCCAGGCGCATTGCCCGTGATTTTGAGCGGTTTGCGCAGCACAGCGTCCTTGGCGCTGATTGGGACTGTGGTCGCAGAATTCACGCTCTCGGGCGGTGGCGGACTGGGTTACATTGTTGTCAACGCCAAAAATCAGGGACGCTATGATGTGTCGTTTGCATCAGTTTTTGTGCTCATGGCGCTAGGCATCGGTTTGTACGCCATCATTGCGATTCTCGAGCAATTTGCGTTGCGATACCGACGGCGCTGACAAAAGCGTCAAAAGCCCCGAATGAAGTCGGCTTTGACTGCTACAATCTGGAGTGCTCGAGGTTTGGTGAATGTCGAACGTAAAATCAGGGCAACCACAAAAAATCAAAATCAAAAGGTCAAGGGCAGGGCGCAGCAAGCAGCGCCCCTACGATCAACCAAGATCATAAAGGTGCATTTTGAATTACTGGCGCAAAAACTTAAAACCATTGCTCGACCTTGAAATCGGCACGATGTTTACGCAAGCCTCGACCCGCGTGGCGCTGTGCTTTCCCAACAAATACTCGGTGGCGATGGCGTCGCTGGGCTTTCAAGTGATTTACCGTATGTTTAATGAAGAGCCTGGTTTCGCCTGCGAACGCGCCTTCCTGCCAGACGATGTGGACGCTTTCAAGCAAAGCGGCGAGTATCTGCCGATGCTCGAGAGTGGCAACCCCGTCGGCGAGGCGGATTTGCTGGCGTTCAGCGTTTCGTTCGAGCTTGATCTGACCAACATTATTCGGTTTCTCGAGCTTTCGGGCTTGAACCCCTGGCGCGAGGAGCGCGACGAATCCGACCCCGTGGTGATCGTTGGCGGCCCGCTGACCTCGAGCAACCCTTACCCACTCGCACCCTTTGCCGATGTGATCTGCATTGGTGACGGCGAGTTGATCGTGCCGATCATTGCCGAAGCCTACCGTGAAGCCGCCACCCGCGCAGAATTCTACGAAATGCTCGAGGGTCGCCCAGGTATTTACCTGCCAGACCGTATGAATTTTGAACCGATGTGGGCAACCGCACCCGTCGAAAAGTTGCCCGCCTACAGCCAAATTGTCACGCCACGCTCGGAGCTTTCCAACATGTTCTTGGTCGAGGCGCAACGCGGTTGCCCGCGCCCTTGCACCTTCTGCCTTGCGAGAACCATGTACGGACCAAACCGCAACAACGAGGCGCAAAACCTGCTGGACTGCATCCCTGACTGGGTGACCAAAGTTGGTCTGGTCGGAGCGGCACTTTCCGATTTCAAGCACACCAAATACGTCGGGCGCACCCTGACCGAACGCGGCATCAAACTTGGTGTCTCGAGCATCCGTGCCGACACTGTGGACACCGAACTTGCCCAAATTTTGCGCGACGGCGGTTTGCGATCATTCACCGTTGCCAGCGATGCTGCGAGTCAGCGTTTGCGCGACTGGATGAAAAAAGGCATTTCTGAAGCCGACCTGACCAAAACCGCGCACATCACCAAAGACCTCGGCTTTAGCGGCTTAAAAGTCTACATGATGATCGGACTGCCGCCCGAAAACGACGACGACATCACCGAACTGATCGAATTCTCGAGAAGCCTGTCCAAAATCACCAAAGTTGCAATGGGCATTTCACCGTTCGTGCCAAAACGCCACACGCCGCACCATGCCGATCCGTTCGCGGGCGTAGAGGTGATCGAAAAACGTTTCAAACGCATTCAAAAAGAACTTCGCCGCGACCTCGAGCTTCGCAACGTATCCGCAAAATGGGCTTGGGTCGAAAACGTGATTGCCAGGGGCGGCGCAGAGATTGGACGCGCAGCGTATATGGTCAAAGACAATGAAAGTTACAGCTCGTGGCGTAAAGCGCTCGAGGAAATCGGTTGGAAAGACGAGTTTGCCGAGAATATTGTGACTTTGGCGCAGACCCCAGGGACGGTGATTAAACCTGACGTGATCGAGCTGCCACGGGCGAACATGACCGATTTCATGGTGGCGAGCGGGGATTGAAACTGGTGAAATTTATGGGTTTTGTATACTGATTCTCGAGGTGATGTGATGACTTGGAATGAAGTCCTGAACGATAAAAGTCTGCGAGATTTGGCTTACAAAATCGAATTGAATGAACGTGGAAACATCGAAATGATTCCTGTAACGAACTTTCGATCAATTTTTCAGGGTGAAATTCTCGATTTACTGAGTCAGCACATCCGAGAACGAGCCTTCCCAAATTGTTCAATTGACACCAACATAGGCGTGAAAGTTCCAGATGTCGTCTGGGCTTCCCGAGCGTTTATACGCCAATTTGGCTACAGCACCCCTTACGAATTCGCACCAGAAATTTGTGTTGAAATTATTAGCCCGAGCAATTCAACAAAAGAAATTCTTGAGAAGCGGTCTGCGTACTTTCAACGCGGTGCATTGGAGGTTTGGACGTGCGACCTTCGGTAGTGGTTTGATATAGAATGATTTCATGCCCATTACAGTTACCCTAACCTGCCCATTCTGCCAAAGCGATGCCCTCGTCAAATTCGGTTTCGCCCCAGACGGCAGACAACGCTACCGTTGCAAAACCTGCAAGAAACAA